>NZ_JBVIDS010000003.1:0-769453 GCF_055572255.1 Streptomyces sp. NPDC030799
GATCGCCGGGTTCAGCTCTCGCTCGGAGGTGGTGAAGCCGGGTACTTCGGCGTTGGTGGAGTCGGTGAGGAACAGGTCCACGCCCTCCTCGCCGAACAGCGAGCACGTCCAGCATGGCTGCCCGCCGCCACTCGTGGGACCGGGTGCGGACGTCTTCACCGGCCGGCAGAGCCAGCATGTCCCACACGATCAGGAGCGCCGGATGAATCCCGGCCAGTCGCGCCGCCCGGGCAGGCGACGAAGCTGCTCGCGCTTGCGCCGCCTCGAACGAGATCACACCGTCCACGACGACGGCCTCGCCGTCCAGAACCACCCCAGTTGGCAGCGCCATGCCCTCCACCGCGAGGTCCATCCACGGCGCGGTCACGTCCCGCCCGGACCGCGCCTGCAGACGCACGCTGTCCGCTGTCCGCCACAGGACCGTTCGGTGGCCGTCAAGCTTGATCTCGAACCACCAACGCGGTCCTGCCGGCAGCGTCGGGACCAGCTGCGCGAGCGCGACAGTGACGGGAAACTCCACAGGATCAGGTTGAGACGAGCGGCGTCCACCCGCGCGCCGTGCTACTCCGGGTACGCATCCGCACACTCGGTCGTGATGCGGTTCACGGTGCCAGCGATGGCCTGCGTCACCGTCTTGCCGCCGTTGATGGCGATCACGGCATCACTGCCCGCGTGCAAGAAGATCTGCATCTCGGGCTTGTCGCCGTAGGCGACGACGAAGTCGCGGCCCCGCTGATTGCGCTCTGTGTTGTTCCTGACCTTCCCGGAGTCGGCCCAGAGCTTGTCCGAAACCGCAGCCAGAACCCTCTTTGTGCACTCGTGCGCAGGGCTTGCCACCGCCGCGGCGGACGCTGGAGGCGCCGATGCCGCCTTCGGTGTGTCTCCTCCTCCGCACGCCGCGGTCCCCGTCATCAGCAGCCCACCGCAGATCCCGAGCATGAGACGTCTACTCATATCAACCCCCACCCCTTGGCTTGGCGCGGCCCCCGGCCGCCCGCACATCATGCCCTGGACCGTAGGACGGCGGGTCCTGGGCACCGCAGCCGGCCGACAGGCCCACTGTCCGGGCCCAGTGACAGCAGTCCCATCGGCCTTGTGACGGAGCAGCGTTGTTTGCGAGTGATTGACCTGTCGCAGCGAAGGTTGACCGTTCTCACCCAACTTTGAGTGGGTCCCGCCCTGACCGACCTCGTGGAGGGTAAACGTGCCCGACCCCTCTGGATTCCTGAACGCACCCAAGGCACGGCAGCTGGCTCGCGTTCGAGGTCCGAGGGCGACTGCATGCGGGCTGAGTACGCGAAGGGTCCGCCGATGCACGCCAACATCGGCATCCGGCTCCGGAGCTCGTTGACGCCATCAGCGCGGTATGCGCGTGATCACCGATTTCGTCAGTTCAGACGGCCGCCTGGACCCCTACAGCGGCAGGACGCCCGGATCATCTTCCTAGACACGGAGGTGTCTAAGTTCCCGCGGTTGGCCGAGGCCGAACTTCTTCGCCAACACCCCCGACATCCTGCACGCCTACCTCCAGCACGGCGGCCGTCCCGCCTTCGAGGTCCGTGCCGTCCTCGCCGCCGCCCTCTCCCCCCACCTGGGGCGTCTACAGCGGCTACGAACTGTGCGAGAACACCCCGCTCAGGGAAGGCAGCGAGGAGTACCTAGACTCGGAGAAGTACCAGCTCAAGCCCCGCGACTGGGAAGCGGCCGCACGCGAGGGCCGGACCATCGCGCCCCTCATCACCAAACTCAACGACCTCAGGCGCCGCAGCTCCGCCCTGCGCCAACTGCGGGATCTGCACTTCCACCACGCCGACAAGGACGCGGTGATCGCCTACTCCAGGCGCAGCGGCTCGAACACGGTCCTGGTGGGTCGCCAATCTCGACCCCCACCATACCCAGGAAGCCACGGTCTCGTTGGACACGCCTCAACTCGGCCTGGTCTGGCGCGAGTCCGTGCCGGTGCGCGACGAGCTCACCGGCGAGACCTACTACTGGGGCAGCGGCCAGCCACGCCTTGCGGCCCGGTTTACACCTGCATGCACTGCATGCATGACACCGTGGCGGGATCATCGATGCTCACACTGTCCAGACTTGCCTGCCTAGTCATCCTGCTGTGGCTCCTGGTGTGCCTGTTGTGCTCCGGAGCCTTCGCCTACGTTGCGCACAGGCACCCCCAGCTGGTGCAGGCGATCCTGGTCGGCCTAGGACCTGTCCGATGGGACGCAGCACCGATCGGGCACAGGGTGGCCAGTGATCGCTGTTAACCTCGGCAGTCCGTTGATGGCTGGTCGTTGGGAAGGGAGCCCAGATGGAAGCACCGGGCAGGCCGTTCCTGATGCATGTCGGAGATCTCTTCTGGCAGAACCAGGGCAGGGTGGTCATGCTGGCCGGCTTGATCGAGCGCGGGCGGGTTCGTAAAGGCGATGTGGTGGAGATCGTCGGTTTCGGTGGGACCGCACTCGTCGCCGTCGAAGAGATCGAAGCTTCGCGGCGGTATGTCGATGAGGCGAGTGCAGGCATGAACGTGGGCCTGCTGATACGTGGGGCGGCAGCCGGCGCGGTGGAGCGGGGGCAGGTGCTGGCGGCGCCTGGCTCAATCAGCGGACACACCCGTTTTGCCGCGGACATCACGCTCTTGTCCGAGGAGCACGGTGGTACTGAAGTACGCACTGGTGAGCGACTCCACTTCCACTTCGGCACTGCTGCTTTAGCGGGAGACGTGACGCTTACCGGGGGATTGGATGTGTTGAATCCGCTCCATCGGGGCGACGTGACGATCACGCTTGAACGGCCTGTCGCCTTGGAGGAAGCACAGTCCTTTGCTTTTCGGCACCGCGGACGGGCTGCTGGCTCAGGGCGTGTGATGCGCCTTCTCGACTGAGCCTCGTCAACGAAGCCAGAGCCGAATCGTTGCGGCAGTGACCGTGCCATGGAAGACATAGACGCGCTTGTCAAAGCGTGTCGCCACGGCGCGTGATCCCTTGAGGCCATTAATCGTTCGTTCTACCTCGTTCCTGCGGACGTACTTGGCCCGGTCGAAGCCGGCAGGTCTCCCTCCCCTGCTGCCACGCTTCTGTCGATGGTCTCGCTGATCGCGGCGCTCGGGAATGGTGTGCTTGATCTGTCGGCGACGCAGGTAACGGCGGTTGCGGCGGGAGCTGTACGCCTTGTCCCCGCTCAGGTGGTCGGGTCGAGTGCGAGGATGGCCACCGGCCGGACGGGGTACGCGAATACGCTCCAGTACAGGGATCAACTGGGGCCCGTCGCCAGCCTGACCGGTGTGACCAAGATGGCCAGCGGCCGCCGACCGCCTTCGCCCGCCAAGTGGATCTTCGTGGTCAGCCCTCCTCGGGAACGACCCAGCCCCTCGTCGCCCCGATGATGTGCAGGCCGGGCCCGTCTGCCCGGAATCCGTGGAGGCGCCTTGCGGGCGCCCGCCGCGTGTTGATGTGCACGGCACACCGTAGAATCCACGCCCACCATGGACCAGTCGATGCGGCCATCGGCATCAGCCGCGGTCAAGACGGCCTGAAGTATCCCGTCCCACGTGCCGTCCGCCGACCAGCGGCGGTGCCTGTCATGCACGGTCTTCCAGCTCCCAAAACGCTCAGGCAAATCCCGCCAGGGGATGCCCGTCCGTTGCCGGAAGAAGATACCGTCGATGATCACGCGATGACTCTTCCACCGTCCGCCCCGTCCTGTGTTCTTCGGCAAGTGCGGCTCCAACCGAGCCCACTCCAGGTCTGTCAGATCGCCCCGCCCCATGTGGGACAGAACGATCCGGGAACGCGCCTGTCACCTGACCCACCGGACACGGCCTAAGGAAGCAACTACCTCCGACAGGCCGGTCGGCCCCGCCGGCGGCGCAGCACACCGGTCGCCGAGGACGCGTACGCCACGGCCCGCGATGCCGGCATCGACGCGCGGCTAACGAGTTGGTGCGCGATAGCGGGTGAAGCATCCGTGCTGGTGGATGGCATGATCCATCTGTGACGATCATGGTCAATCGGGCGGTCCTGTCGCATCAGCTGTTCACAGGGATCTCCCGGCGTGATCTGAGCTCCCTGGCCCAGGAGTTGGACCATGGCAGGCCGCCGTGGAAGGCCGCCGTCATGAAGTACGAGGCGGGGCGAGGAAGCGGGCCGCGGGTGCCGGCGCCCGCCATCAGCTCGTCTTCGTCGACCGGCTCGTGGCCACGCTCATCCACCTGCGGCACGACCTTCCGCACTCTGTCCTCGGGCTGCTGTTCGGCGTCGACCGCTCCACCATCACTAGGGCAGTCCAAGAAATGCGCACGCTCCTGGCCGAGCGGGGATGCGCGGTCCCCAACCGTCCTGACCTGCGGTTGCGGACGTTGGCGGACGTGTTTGCCTATGCCCAGGCCGAGGGCATCGAGCTCCGCCTCGACGCCACCGAGATCCAGGTCCGCCGGCCCCTCACCAGCCGCGGCGGACGGCGCGCGTTCGTCTCCGGCAAGAAAAAACAGAACACCATGAAGGCCACCGTCATCGCCGACTGCGTGGCCGCACGTTATGGACCGATATCCTGCGACCTGGCCGCATGCATGACGCCACGGCTGCCCGCAGCGAAGGCATCGCCGACTGCTTCCAGCACTTCCCCGACGTGGAAGTGCTCCTGGACGACGGCTACCTCGGCCTGAGACGTGATCACCCCGACCAGGCCATCACACCACCGAGGAAGCCACGACCCGGGGCACCGCCAGGGAGAGTCGAGCAGTGGGAACGTGACCATCACGGGCACTCATCCGACCGCATCACCGTCGAGCACGCCCTCGCCGACCACAAACGCTGGAAACAACTCATGCGCTGGACCAATCGCCGCGATCGCCTGCCCGAAACCTACCGAGCCATCGCCGGCCTCGTCTCCGACCGCACAGTCATGACCTGAAAAACGGCCGTGAGCAGGGCGAACACGCATCACCCGCTATCACGCACCAACTCGTAAGGGGTGTCCCGTAAATGATCTCGCCGCCCATTGTCTTGGTCGTGGCTGGCGTGATCACGGCGTCGGAGCCGTCCTGGACCCCCGTTCACCGGGCTGAGCCCGCGTACCTTCGGCAAGTTGGTGACCCAGCTGCGCCGGGAGAGCGCCGACGAGCCGGTCCGAGGTCGGCCGTGGAAGCTGCCGCTTGCCGACCGAGTGCTGCTCGTCGCTGCGTACTGGCGGACGCACCTGACGCTGCCGCAACTGGCACCGCTGTTTGGGGTCTCGAAGTCGGCTGCCGACCGAGTGATCGACCACCTCGGACCGCAGATCGCGCTGCAGCCACGCAAGCGGTTAGCGAAGGACACCGTGCTGATCGTGGACGGCACCCTGGTCCCGACCCGAGACCACACCATCGCCGCGCAGTCGAAGAACTATCGGTACTCGACCAATCACCAGGTCGTCATCGACGCTGACACCCGCCTGGTCGTCGTGGTTGGCCGACCCCTGCCCGGGAACCGCAACGACTGCAAGGCGTGGAAGGAATCCGGTGTCAAAGCTGCCGTCGGCCGGACCACTACGCTCGCCGACGGCGGCTATCCCGGCACCGGACTCGTCATGCCCCACCAACGCCGCAAAGGCGAAGACCTGCCCGACTGGAAAGAGGCGGACAACAAGTCCCACAAGCAGGTCCGAGCCCGCGTCGAGCACGTCTTCGCCCGTATGAAGACCTGGAAGATCCTCCGCGACTGCCGACTCAAAGGCGACGGAGTCCACCACACCATGCTCGGCATCGCCCGCATGCACAACCTCACGCCTGCCGGATAACCCCACCGCGCAGTGGATCGAGGGAAGGGTGGTGGGCAGGTCCTGCCTTACTCGAATGACAGCGCACATCAACGGTCAATGAAGCTGGCATTCCCACGGCTCGATGTCCGGCTCCCCCGGGGGCAGTTCCCCGGTGCAGTATCGGTAGAGCCAGGCTGCAGCCCGGCGCTCCGCGTGCTTCTCGTTGACCGGTTCTCCCTGCTCATCCAGTTCGAGGACGTTGGCGAAGATCGCGACACAGATCTCCATTTGGGAGGGCGACTCACGCAACTCCTGCCAGTAGTCGATCCCTTCCAGCATCGGGTGGCCTACCGACCCCCGGGCGAGCCATCCAGCGAAGCGTCGGAGGGCTCCGGAAGCACCATGACTGAGATGCGAAGGCATGCGAAGAATCTAGCCCCAGCCTTCCGAGGCTGATCGTCGACCTCCCGTCGCAGGAGGCGGCGAACCCTCAGAGGGTGGTGCCGATGGTTACGGGACACCCCTTGGCTCAGGGCGGCCGCTGGTAGCGCGCTTGCGGTATCGCTGTCAGCGTGCGTGAGTCGCCAAGTGGTGCGACGGTTGAAGTAGGGCTAGTGCCTGGACGGATTGCCTCGGTTAGGGCTCTAGTCAGCTTGATCTTCACCCATGTGGGTGGCTCTTCATGTTGCGCCATTTGGGTGATAGTGCTGGATGAAAGGGGAACCAAATGCGTATTCGTCGAATCCTCGCCGCCGTCTTCGCCACGGCAGCCCTCGCCGGACTCGGCCTCGCAGGCGCCGCCACCGCCACCGCACAGGGTGCCCACTCCTACGTCACCCCTGGTGAGTGCAAGGCGGGCGGCGGAATGGCCGATCTGTCGGACAACACCTGTAAGGGCGGTACGCACGACGGGGAGCGGATCGACTGAACCCCACAAGGCGCCCCGCAGCCGCGCGCCGCGGGGCGTTCCCGCGCAACGGTGGCTGACGCGGGGGCCGCCGGCGTCTTCGAGTCAGATCCTGCGTGACTGCCGTGTGAAGGGCGACGGCGTCCACCACGCCGTACTCGGCATCACCCTCACTTTCGGGACAGCCCTTGGGTGAGTCGGTGACCGAACTGCATCCACTGCCACCCCCACCACGCAAGGTGCCTGTACAGAGACGCAAGAGCGCCTCAGCCCGACAGGCCAGCCCCGGCGAGGCGGCGTGGGAGTGCGGCGGTGCGCCGTGACGCGTCGGCTTCATCATTCTCACTCGCCTCTTCGACCGCCGTCACGCTTTCCTAGTAATTTCGATAGGAAAACTAGGAAAGCTGGTGTGTTCCGGCTGTTTCAGTCCCGGATGGCGAGTTCACGATGGCGGGCGGCCTGGTGGTCGTCCCTGATCCGGGAGCTGCCGGCCGCGCCGTGGAGGCGTTCGCGAAGCGTGGTGCCGCCGGACGGGGCCGCGATCCTGCCGCGGCTGCCCAGTTCCGGGACGACGAAGTCGGCGAAGGAGCCAGGGGTGGTGACGTAGGCGAGGTCGAAGCCGTCGAACCTCGGCGCCTCCGTGGGAGCGGGGCCGGTGTCGTCGGCGAACACATGGGTCATCGCGCGCTCCCGGCACCGGCGAAGGGGACCTGGGCGGTGGGGGCCACCTGCTGCCCGTACGGGTGCCGCCACAGACCCTGCGCCTGAAGCTTCGGCAGCACGCCCTCGCCCAACCAGTACGCCTCCTCCAGATGCGGATACCCGGAGAAGATGAACTCCTCGATCCCCAATGCGGCGTACTCCTTGATCCGCTCGGCAACCTCGGTGTGGCTGCCGACCAGGGCGGTCCCCGCCCCACCCCGCACCAGACCGATGCCCGCCCACAGGTTGGGATGGATCTCCAGCCCGTCCCGGCTCCCACCCCCGTGCAGGGCCAGCATCCGCTGCTGTCCCTCCGACTCGCTGCGGGCAAGCCCGGCCTGCACCTGCCGCACGGTCTCCGCATCGAAGCCCGCCAGCAGCCGCTCCGCCTCGGCCCAGGCCTGCTCGGAGGTGTCGCGGGTGATGACGTGCAACCGGATTCCGAAGCGGACGCTGCGACCCTCCTTCGCGGCCAGCGCCCTGATCCAGGCGATCTTCTGCGCAACGGCGGCGGGCGGCTCACCCCAGGTGAGGTAGACGTCGACATGCCTGGCGGCAACTTCTCCGGCGATCGGCGAGGAGCCCCCGAAGTACACCTCGGGCACCGGGTCGGGCACCCGGGCGAGCCTGGCGTCCTCGACCTGGAGGTGCTCGCCGGCGAAGTCGACGGTCTTCCCCTCCCACAACCCCCGGACGATTTGCAGGAATTCGCCGGTGCGGCGGTACCGCGCGTCCTTGTCGAGGAAGTCCCCGTAGGCCCGCTGCTCGTGGCTTTCGCCGCCGGTGACGACGTTGAGCAGGAGCCGTCCGCCGGTCTGCCGCTGGAAGGTGGAGGCCATCTGCGCGGCGAGCGTGGGCGAGACGAAGCCGGGGCGGAAGGCGACGAGGAACTTCAGGCGCTCGGTGTTCTGGCTGACCATGGCGGTGGTCAGCCACGCGTCCTCGCACCACGCGCCGGTCGGGGTGAGCGCCCCGGTGAAGCCGAGGTCCTCGGCGGCTCGGGCGATCTGGCTCAGGTAGGCGACCGTCGGCGGCCGGTCGCGCCCGGACTCCGTGGCGGGAGTGCCGTGGCCGCCGCCGACGACGTGGCGGCTGTCGCCGTTGGTGGGCAGGAACCAGTGGAAGGTGAGGGACACGTGGGGGCTCCGTTCGGTGTTCGTCAGCGTTCGTCACAGGAGGCCGTGCCGGGGCGGCCTGGTGCCGTTGAGCACGTAACGGCCGATGTGCTGGACCTTCCAGCGGGCCGGGTCGTGCAGGGTGTGGGTGCGCGCGTCGCGCCAATGGCGGTGCAGGCCCAGGGAGTCGAGAGCCGAGCGGGTGCCGGAGACCTCGAAGAGGGCGCTTGCGACCTCCACGGCGGCCTGGGCCGCCGTCACTTTTGCGGCGGCAACCGCGATCGAGGCCTCGGCGGCCGAGTCGTCGGTCAGGCCGGCGCGGGCGTCGTCGACCGCGCGGGCGGCCTCGCGAAGCAACGCTTCGGCAGCCCTTTCTCTGATCGCCAGTTCGCCGAACCGCTGGATCAGCAGCGGATCCTCCGCGGCGGTCGCGTGCCCCTCGGCGGCGCTCTCGAACCAGGGGCGGCTCTTCGTACGGACGAACTCCACCGCCTCGGCCAGCGCCCCGGAGGCGATGCCGGCGTCGATGGCCGCGTGCAGCAACTGAGCCACCGCACCGTGGAGTTGGGGGCCCTGGAAGGTGAGGTGGTGCGGCACGACCCGGTCGGCGGGCACGGGCACCGACTCCAGGCGGACGGTTCCGCTGGCGGTGGTGCGCTGTCCCATGCCGTCCCAGTCGTCCACGACCGTGACGCCGGGCGCGTCGCGCGGGACGTACGCCACGTGCAGGGTGTCGTCCTCGGTACGGGCGAGGACGGGGATCCAGTGGGCGAACAGCGCGCCGGTGGAGTAGTGCTTGACGCCGTCGAGGACGTACGACCCGTCCGGGAGCCGGGCGAGGCGGGTGCGGATGTCCTGGACGTGCTGGGTGCCCGCCTCGGACTGGGCGTTGCCGAACCGCCTGCCGGCCAGTACCTCGCCGAAGAAGAACTCCTGCTGCTCGTGCGTCCCGTGCCGGCGCAGCACGTTGACGTACACGAAGTGGCTCTGCGGGATCTGGGCCAGGCTGGCATCGGCGGCGGCCAGCAGTCGGAAGGTCTCGGCGAGCGTGTCCGCACGGACGTCCGCGCCACCGAACCGGGCGGGCACGGTCACGGCGAGCAGCCCGGAGGCGGACAGCCGCTCCAGCTCCGTGTGCGGGAGCCTGCGCCGGGCGTCCCGCTCGGTGGCGCCCTTGCGGCAGTCCGCGGCCAGCTCCGCGGCCACGGCAAGGGCCTCGGCGTCGTCCGCGATGACGTGCGCGGCGCTCATCCGGCGGCCGCCAGCAGTGTCGTCCGTCCGCCCAGCGCGGCCGAGAACTGGTCCGTGACCTGCGCCAGAGCCTCGGCCGATCCCGGCGCGACGGTCAGTGTTCCGTCCTCGCCCACCGTGATGTCCTTGTCGAGCGTGAACCAGCCCGGCGTGATGTGCGCAGGGCCCATGGAGGCCAGCACCGGGCGCAGCGCGTAGTCGATGGCCAGGACGTGGGCGGTGGAGCCGCCGGTGGCCAGCGGGAGGACCGTCTTGCCCGCCAGGGCGTACTGCGGGAGCAGGTCGAGCAGGGACTTCAGCAGTCCGGAGTAGGCGGCCTTGTAGACGGGGGTTCCGATCACCACGCCGTCCGCCTGCTCGAACAGGGCGGTGGCCCGGACGATCGCCGGGTGAGCGAAGTCGGCCCGAAGCAGCGCCTCGGCGGGCAGGGTACGAACGTCCAGCGCAATCACCTCGTGCCCCTGCGCGATGAGCCGCTCGTCCAGGTGGCGCAGCAGCCGAGCGGTGCGGGAGGTGGCGGAGGGGCTTCCGGAGACGGACAGGACAGTGGCCATGGGAGGACCTTTCGGTTCGTCGTTTCGTGTGCGGGCCGCGGTCAGGCGTGGGCGGCGGGCTCGGACGCGGCTTCCTGTGCCTCCAGTTCGCGCACCAGGGGCAGCACCCGCTTGCCGAAGTACTCGACCTCCTCCAGGTAGTGCAGGAAGCCGAGGAGGAAGAGGTCGACGCCGAGACGCTTGTAGGCGACGATCCGCTCGGCGATCTGCTCGGGGGTGCCGATCAGTCCGGTGCGGAAGCCGTCGTTGTACTGGACGAGGTCCTCGAACGTGGAGTCCTGCCACATGCCCTTGCCGTCGACGGTGGACGGACCGGCCTGCTGGACGGCGTCGCGGAAGCCGTGCACGGCCTGCGTGTCGGCCTTGGCGACGATCTCGCGGAGCGTCTCGCGGGCTTCGGCTTCGGTGTCGCGGGCGATGAGGAAGCCGTTGAGGCCGAACTTCGGTGCCGTGCGGCCCGCTTGGACGGCGGAGGAGCGGACGTCCTGGATCTGCTCGGTGACGCCGTCGAAGTCCTTGCCGTTGGAGAAGTACCAGTCGGAGACACGGCCGGCCATGGCGCGCGCGGCGGTGGAGTTGCCGCCCTGGAAGATCTCCGGGTGTGGACGCTCGGGGGTGTTCAGCGGCTTGGGCTTGAGGGAGAAGTCACGCAACCGGTAGAAGTCGCCGGCGAGCTCGGCGTGGTCCTCGGTCCAGATCTTCCGCAGGGCGCGGATGAACTCCTCGGAGCGCCGGTAGCGTTCGTCGTGCTCCAGCCAGGGCTCGCCCAGCGCGGTGAACTCGCCCTTGAACCAGCCGCTGACGACATTGACGGCGAAGCGGCCGTTCGACAGGTGGTCGGCGGTGGCGCCGAGTTTGGCGAGGACGCCCGGGTGCCACAGGCCGGGGTGGACGGCGGCGATGACCTTCAGTCGCTGGGTGGCGAGCAGCAGGGCGAGGCTGAAGCTGGTGGACTCGTGCTGGTACTCGGCGCCGTAGCTGGCCATGTAGCGGACCTGGCTGAGCGCGTAGTCGAAGCCGTTGTTCTCGGCGAGGACGGCGAGTTCGCGGTTGTACTCGTACCCCCAGTCGGTGCGCTGCTCGACGGTGCTGGTGACCAGACCGCCACTGACGTTCGGCACCCAGTAGGCGAAGCGGACGGGATCGGATCCGGGGAACGCGGAGGATGCGGGCATGGGAACTCCTGGCAGGGGAATGCTGCGCGGGCAGGACGAATGAGCTCCGCGGAATTCAGGCACGCTGGAGCGGCGTTTCCGGGAAAGCCGTCGTCACGACGTAAACGAGCCGGGACCGGAATTCACGGAAGGAAGTCACAGAGGGAGCGGGTGGGAGGGTTTCCCTCGGGCGCGCTCAGACCCGACAGCGACAGAAGGCGCTGGAAACACGCGCAAGGTCGACATGGAGTCGCCGCGTGAGGTCCTGTCGCTTCATGCCATCGATCGAACCAGGAGGGAGTCCGGCCGGTCAAGAATTCCCGGAAGTGATTCCACATGGTGAGAGTCGGTATTCACGAGGTTGTGACAGGGATTCCCTTGAACCCGGCCCCGGGAGGGCGCAGTCTCCTGTTCGTGCGTATCGAACAGCTCGAATACATCGCTGCCGTCACACGGCTCGGTTCGCTGCGGCGCGCCGCCGAGGAACTGCACCTGTCCCAGCCGGCGCTCAGCGAGACCGTACGCAATCTGGAGCGCGAGCTCGGCGTGGACCTGCTGGAGCGCAAACGGTCCGGGGCGAAGATCAGCGACGAGGGACGCGAGCTGCTGCCGCACATCATGAGCGTGCTCGACGCGGTCGACCGGCTGCGCGGCGCGGCCGGCGACCAGCACCGCATCAGCCGCATGGTCCGGCTCGGCACGGTGAACACGGCTACCGTGCCGCTGGTCATCCCGACCGTGCGCGAGTTCCGGGCCTCACACCCGGTCACCCAGGTGGAGTTGGTCGGCGCGCAGCAGGCCGACATCCACCGCGGCCTGTTGGAGGGCGCCTTCGACCTGGGACTGGTGAACTACCTCCGGGGCGACGACATTCCGCCCGGCTTCGAGACGACGGAGTTGCTCCGCGGCCGGCCGGTGGTGTGCGTGCGTCCGGACAGTCCGCTGGCGGCCCTGGAGGCGGTGGACGCGGACAGTCTCCTGGCCGAGCCGCTGGTCGTGATGCGGTCCGGCTATGTGATGCACCGTTTCGTGCACCGGCTGCTCCGCGGCCGGACTCCGTCCTTCTCGTACTCCACCGACGGCGCGGAGATGGGCAAGCTGATGGTGGCCGAGGGGCTGGGGGCCACGGTGCTGCCGGACTTCAGCGTCGTCGGCGACCCGCTGGAGCGACGGGGCGCGATCACTGTGCGGCCGCTCGCGGGGGATGCGACCGACGTACTGCTGGTACTGCAGCGCCGCCACTCCGGTTCCGTTCCGCGGGCGGTCCGCGACCTGCACGAGCTCTTCGTGCGCAACGCCCAGGCGTGCCGCACTCCTTCGCGACGGCTGACGGAGGCGTGATCCTGTGCTCATCGTCATGGGCGGCCTGCCCGGCACCGGCAAGACCACGCTCGCCCGTCTCCTGGCGGCCCGGATCGGCGCGGTCCATCTGCGGGTGGACACCATCGAGCAGGCGATCGTCCGTTCCGGGGCGGCCCGGCACCCGGTTGGCCGCGTGGGCTACGCCGTCGGATATGCCCTGGCCGAGGAACATCTGCGGCAGGGGCTGACCGTGATCGCGAATCGGTCAATCCGTTGAGTGTGACGCGTGACGCCTGGCGGGACACGGCCGTCGGGGCGGGCGTGCGTGTCGTCGAGGTGGAGGTGGTGTGCTCGGATACGGCGGAGCACCGGCGCCGCGTGACCTCGCGCTCGGCCGACATTCCAGATCTGCCGCTGCCCGACTGGCAGCAGGTCGTCGACCGGGAGTACGAGGCGTGGGACCGCGAGCGCGTCGTCGTCGACACCGCGGGACAGAGCCCGCAACACTCACTGGCTCTGCTCCTCCGGGGCCTGGCATCGGGCTGACCGGTACCGGGCGGCTGTGCAAGCGCCCGGCTCGGCCAAGTCGTCGCGTACGTCCAGCGGTTCAAGCACCTCGATGCCGGGACCCGAAGTCCAAGAGGCGGCATCGGGCCACGGACGGAGAGCTGCGGCGAAGGACGAACACGAGGTCGTCTCAGCATGGCTGCATTCACGTGGTCGTCTTCACGCAAAAAGATCTTCCGCTGTCGGCGCGGTGACGAGGCGGGCCGCGCCGAAGCGGTCGCGTGCAGCCGGTCGGTGGGGTACTCCCGAACGTCAGCTCGACTGGAAGGAGTGACCCCGTCGGCGCCATTCCTCCGCGAGCAGTTCGTACGAACGGACCCACTCCGTGTGGTCGTGGGTGATCGTCGTTATGAGCAACTCGTCCGCGCCCGTGGCCTCCTGGAGTTGTTCCAACTGGTCGGCCACCCGGCCCGGTGATCCGACGAACTGGGTGTCGAGGCGGTCCTGGACGAGGGCCCGGTCCTCGTCGGTCCATGGGTGGGCGCGCGCCTCCTCCGGCGTCGGGTCTCGATGGCGCCCTCGGCGGTGCGGATGCTGCGGACCCACGGTCCGTAGCCGGTGGCGAGTGCGCGGGCGGTGGCGTCGTCCTCGGCGACGACGGCGTCCGCCGAGACCCTGATGTAGGGCTTGTCGAGGAACTCGGAAGGCTGGAAGAAGAACCGGTAACCTTCCACCGCCTCCAGGACCGTGACCGGGCTGACGTGGTAGTTCGCCGCGAACCGCAGACCGTTGTGGCCCGCGACAGCGGCGCGCTGACCACCGCCACATGGCGCGAGCTTGTCACAGACGTGACGGCACTCCCCCGGTGTCCGGGGTGACCTCGACGAGCCGCTGGTCTCAGGGCCCGCCTCGGCTCTCGTCCCGATCCTCCTTCCCCTCGTCGACAGAGGATGGATCGAAGTGTGCCGGCTCGTGCCCTGGACAGCGCCGGATGGCACTCCCGGGGATCGACACCGATCAGGATCACAGGATCGCCTTGCACTCGATGAGGAAGGGGGACAGGCGGTGGGCATCCTGACTTGAAGTCAATGTGTCATCTTCATGCCTCTGTCGAACCACACCGCGTGGGTGCCGGTCGGCGGCGGCACGTTATCGGTGAGCCAGCCCGCCAGGGGCGGCAAGGAGCCTACGGCCCCGTGCCGACCGGCACCCTGGACGCTACGGCTGCAGACCGTGCGTCTGGGCTCGATTGAACAAGTCAGGAGTCCTTGCTACGTCACGACCGGGGGCAACGGTTCACAGGCCGCGTGCCATGCGGGAGGGAGAGCGGCAACGCCGGTGCGGGCTGCGATGACCCCGCCCGCGATGGCGCAGGTGGTATCGATGTCGCCGCGCCCGACGACAGTGACCCACAGGCCCTCGTGCAGGTCGTCGAGGTGCCCCGCCGCACACCACAGGGCGTACGGGACGGTGTCGGGCCCTGACATCCGGTAGCCGGAGCCCAGGACCTCCGCGGCGTGCCGAACAGAGGTGTGCTCCGGCATCCGGGCCGCGATCCGCACTCCCGACCGGACGTCGCTGTCGGGGAGTCGTTCGGCGACTGCCTGAAGGAAGTCCGATCTGGCCGGGGCGGCCCCGCCCCGGCTTCGGGTCGCCAGCGCCGCGGCCAGGGCAACTGCCACCGCTCCTGCGACCGCCTCCGGGTGGTGGTGCGAGACCGCACTCTGATGGGCGGCCTGCTCCGCGGCCACATCGAGGTCGGCGCTGTGCCATGCGCCAAGCGGGGCGGCTCGCATGGCCGCGCCGTTGCCCCAGGAGCCCTGGCCGCCGAACTGTCCGGCGACCACCTCCTGCCAGGGCTCGCCCGCGTGGATCCGTCGCAGCACGTCATGCATCGAGGCTCCATAGCCGCGGTGCGTGTCCTCGGTGTAGGCCGCCGCGAGACGCAGGGCCAGGCGGTCCTGGTCGACGATGCCCCCGCCCTCGACGAGCTCCCGGACCAGAACCAGCGCTTGAGCGGTGTCGTCACTCCACCGCCACAGCGGTTCCGTGGGCAGCGTCCGCGCCTCCAGGGCTGCCGGGCCGTGCCTGCGCAGGATGCCGAACCAGCGGTCACCGAAGGCGTCGCCGAACGCGAGCCCGTGCAACGAGTCCAGCACAGCGGTAGGCATGTTGATCACCGGCGCAGTATCGCAGCGCGGTGGCTCTCCCGCACTCCGATTTCGGAGCCGCCAGGCTTCTGCCTGCGGGTCCGTTGGAGATCCGCCACGCCATCCACGAAGCCTTCCTCGCCCTCCGATGCGCACTCATCTGCTGGTCTTTCCGTTAGGACCTCTTAGGCGACCATTTGCTGGGGCCAGCCACTGTGGAGGTCGCCGGACCGGCTCCACCCGCAAGGAACCCGATCGACAGTATCCGGCACCCCTGCCCGTCCACTCCGGATGTGTATGGCCCTTCGTTGACCGGGCACAGCTGACCGGACCCCAGGCGGCCGCTTGCCCCCCGGGCAGACCGAAGGAATTGGCACTCTCTCATCGAGACTGCTAACGGCTGGGTCGGGTGACGTGCTCGTGCGCCGGTGAGGGAAACCTCGGGCGGCGCGGGCGAAACGTCGCGGGCGTCACCCCGGTCCACCGTCATCGACTCAGGGATTCGATGCGGAGGAGACCGTACCCATGACTGCGAAGATCATCGCCTACGAGGAGGAGGCGCGCCGCGCTTTGGTGCGATCGGCGGTGGGCGCCATGCCTTGGCATCAGAGCGGGGTCACGGCGGCCGGCCCGCCCACTTCCCGCCCCCCGCTGGTCTCCCGGGTGCATGGGGCGCCGACAGCTGGGACCGTAGAGGTGGAGGGGATGGTCCGAACAGGTGACGACGGAGGCGTTCACCATGGTGATGGCGCATCCTTCGCTTCTGCGGGAACTGCTCGAACGGTGCGAGAGGCTCAAGCGACGCGTGTCCTTCGATGGTGACCAGCAGGCCGCGCGCGAACTTGAGGACGCAGAGTACACACTGTGCGTGCTCACAGGGACACGCCAACTGGACACCGCCTTGTACGTGGCGCGTCAGCAACTGGCCGACGCCCTGGCACGACAGCAGCCGCGGCACTGACCGGCACGCCGGGTCCGTCCGACAGGAGCGGCTCGTGAGACCGGAGACCGGACTCGCCCGGGTCGGTGCCGCACCGCTCCACGCCGGTCGCAGCCCGAGGCCGCCCCATGTGATCCTTACGTCCTCGCACGCCACCGTCCCGAACCGAACGCCGGGTCTCCGCCTGAAGTCGGCTTGCCCACTTCTCTCAGAGCACGCGAGGCCATGTGCAGCGGTGTGAGTCCGCAGATCAGAGGCCGTCCATCCGACGCACATGACAGTACGGGGACCCAGGTCCTCCTGGCATGGACCTGCCGTTGAGCACCTCGTCGGCCTCGTTGAGACGGGTACGGGCATTGCGCCCGATCTCACCCCCCGCGACCGGTAGCGTCCAGGCGATGTTCAGTCGCCCCAGGTGCTGCTTGCACCCCTTGTCTTCGGGTACAGCGATTGAATGAGGATTGTCTCGGCAGCATGCGGAACTCACTGAAAGCGATGTGTTCGTGACCCGTCTCGACGACTCCGGCGGCGACCGTGTGGAGGGACCGGACGATGGCCCGGACGCCGTCGCGTCGGAGATCGCCGATGCCGTGGAGAGTCTCACGAACCTGTGGTCGCTTGCCGCGCAGGAGGCGGCCCTGCGCCTGTCCCCGCACCAGCTTCGGGCGCTTCTGACTCTTCAGGCGGCGCCGGGGCTGAATCTCACCGGGTTGGCCGAGCGGTTGGACATAGGGCTTCCCACGGCCAGCCGTCTCTGTGACCGGCTGGAGGCGGCGGGGATGCTGGAGCGCGCGCTGCATCCGGAGAAGCGCCGTGAGGTCCGGCTGAGTCTCACCGCGCAGGGACGCCGTGTGCTGGACGATGTGGCGGCGCGACGGGCCCAGGCTCTGACAGTTGCGTTGGCGGTCATGGATCCGGCGGAGCGGTCGGCGCTGAGTCGCGGGATGAAGGCCTTTCTCGCCGCTCAGAAAGGACCGCTGCCTCCTTCGTGAGAGCCGCCGGACCCACGGTGAGAGGAGTCCGTCAGGTGCCTTCGGGGGTGAGCCGCGCAGTGTCGACGGGCCTGCCCGCCCAGTCGAGGCAGACGACCACTGCGTCGGAGGTGAGGTCCTTGCTGCCGAAGTGCTCGATCAGGCCGGCGACGACCGCGCGCGCCGTCTCGTGCGGCGGGGTCTGGCGGGTCGCGCTCAGGATCTGGCGCAGGGCTCGTTCCCCGAAGAGGTCTCCGGTCGCCGAGCGGGTGCCGTGCACACCGGTGCTGATGGCGACCAGGCGGTCCCCGCGCTCCACCTGGAAGGTCTGCTCCTCGTACGGGGTCTCCTCGAACATGCCCAGCGGGAGCTGCGCTTCCAGTTCGATCAGATCGATACCGGTGGCGCGCAGGCGGTAGAGCTGGGGAGAGCCGGCGTCCACCGCGCGCACGGTACCGGTGTCCAGGTCGAAGCGGAGCAGCAGCGTCGAGGCATACACCTTGCCTCCGTATTGGGCGTAGACGGCCTGGTCCGCCAGGGCGGCCTGGTCGGCGAGCCCAATACCGGCACGGCGGGCGTTACGCATGGCGCTGACAGCGAGGTTGGTGAGCAGGGAGGCGTCGATGCCCTGGCCCATGCCGTCGGTGACAGTGAGGGTGAGGTGGTCGGCGCTGGTGGACCAGTCGAAGTTGTCGCCACCGACGGCATAGGCCGGCTCCAGGTGAGCGCCGATGGTGTACTCCCGGCGGGCGCAGCCGCGCCCCGGCAGGAGCTGCCACTGCATCTCGGCGGCGAGGGTGAGACGGCGGGTTCGGCGGGCCTGCAGGTACAGGTCGGTGTCCCGGCCTGCTGTGGCAACCTCATGGCCCAGGGCTGTGGCGAACTCGCCGAGCCTGAGCACGGTGGCAGGATCCGCGGAGACAGCGGGTACGCGGAGGGACAGGATGCCGAGCCGGTCACCGCGGACGGTGATGGGCAGGTAAACCCGTTCCATGGTCGTGTCAGCGATGACCTCGACCACCGGCGTCTGAGTGGTGAAAGCAGTGCCGGCCGGACCGTCGTGCGCGGAGACCGGGTCGCCGGTGTGCGGCAGGTGCGTGACGGGCTGCAGAACTGTCAGGCCGTAGTCGGCCAACAGCAGGGTGACGTCCTGAGCGCCGAAACCCGCGGCCAGAAGGGACCCGGCGGTGGCGACCAGCGCGTGGGGCGGAACCGCCCGCAGCCGGCTCTCCGCGGACGAGAACGGTTCAGAGGCATTCACGGCGTCCACCCTCTCCCCTTGTGACCTCCACGCTATCGCGGTGAAGGCCCGTTACGGCGCGATCGCTTGGGATCACGGTCAGCCGCTCCGGGGATTCGGCTCCGGCCGCCTCCGGCGTCACCGGCTGGGTCGTGCGGCACAGCAGGAGGCAGACGTCGTCGTCGCGTTCGGAGTCGTGCACCAGCGGTTTGAGCAGCGACTCGGCGCACGCGTCCAGGTCTTCTTCCAGCTCGGGCTCGTCCAGGGCGGCCAGTGTCCGGCTGAGCAGCTCGATTCCCGGGTCGATTCCGTGGGCGCGTCGCTCCACCAGGCCGTCGGTGTACAGCACGAGCGTCGAGCCGGCCAGCAGTTCGGCCGTGTGGTCCTCGTACTCGAAGGGCAGGGGCACTCCCAGCATCACGCCGGGTTTGGTGTCCAGGACGCGCACGCTGCCGTCGGGCGCGCGGACCACGGCCGGCGGATGCCCGGCCGCGGCCCACACGACCTGGGGATCGCCTGGCTGGAAGCGGGCGATCATGGCGGTCGCGTACAGGTTCGGCTGCTGGTGGCGGAGCATGCGGTGCAGGCGGGTGAGGATCTGGGCGGGGCCGTCGTTGTCGATGGCATGGGCGCGCAGAGCGGTGCGGAGCTGGCCCATGATGACGGCGGCGCGCAGACCGTGCCCGGTGACGTCTCCTATGACCGTCAGCAGGCTGCCGTCGGGCTGGAAGAAGGCGTCGTACCAGTCGCCGCCGATGTTGAGGCCACGGGTGGCGGGCAGGTACCGGGCGGCCAGGTGCAGGCCGTCGATGGCGGGCAGGTCTGTGAGCTGGGCGCGTTGCAATGCCTCGGCGGTGTCCCGGTGCTGTTCGTAGCGCAGGGCGTGGTCGAGGGCGATGGCGGTGCGGCGGGCGAGTTCGAGCAGCATGACGCGGGTGTCCGCGTCGAAGCGGTCACCGGCGGCGGTGAGGGTCAGCACGCCCAGGGTCCGTCGCACGGTGAGCGGGATGCTCAGTACTGGCCCTGTGGGCTCCGTCCTGGAGAGCGGGAGATCGTCGATCCAGGCGAGTCCGCATCGGTCCGCTCCGGCGTGTTGGGGACGGTCGGCGCGGGCGGCGGCGACCGCGGCACCTGGGTGGGCGCCGTTCCTGTCTGCCCGTTCGTCGTCGAAGAGCCAGACATCGACCCGGCTCGCGTACTCGGGGACGAGCAGTTCGGGTAGGCGGCGCAGGATGTCCTCGTGGTCGAGGGACGCGGTCACGGTCGCGCTGGCGTCGGCGAGGAAGGTCAGCAGGCGCCGTGCCTTCTCCGCCTCGCCGCGCGCGGCTCGTTCGGCGTCGAGGAGTTTCTGCTGGGTGAGCGCGGCGGCGTCCAGTTCGGCGTGCAGGGCCAGCACGCCCTGGTTGGTCTGATGCAGCTCCTCACGGTGGACACGGAGCAGCCTCTCCGTCTCATCCAGCCGGCTCAGGACCGCTGCGGTCTCCTCATCCGCCGCGAGGACGGCCTCGACCGGGTCGTCATCCACGTCCGCGAAGGGAGACAGGTTCCCTGTCACAGGGCCGGGGCAGGTGAGAGCGAGCCGCCATGGCGGCATCGGGTCTCGCGTCGGCGGCCTGGGCCGTACGACGGCCCGGACCTGCCCGCCGCCATCCGGGCCGACCCGCCGAACACTGAGGGTGACTTCTGCACCACCGTGGCCAAGGCACTGGCGAAGCCGCGCCGTGAGTTCGGTGAGGAAACGGGCCCGCTCGACCTCGGGCGCGCCCAGAACGGCCGTGAGGCGCGCCGCGAAGGTCCGGGCGCGGGCGGCTTCCGTCGCGGTGGTGATCTTCCGAGCATCCACCGGGATCATGGGCGCCGGTCCGCGAGTTCGGAGGTCAAAACGGCCACACTGGTGTCGTCGCGTACGGGGCTGGCAGGGCTGTTGGCGTCCCGCAGGATGGTGGCAGCCACCACCGCCGGGTCATGGGTGAGGAGATCGGGATCGTCGGGCGGCGCCCACCTGCTGGGCAGTCCGTCGCTGTGAAGGACGAGCAGGCTGCCCTGCTGCCAGGACCGGCGCTGTACCGGTACTGCCGCCGGGAACTGGGCGCCGACGATGCCGGGGTGGGACACAAGGTGCTCCCATGAACCTGAGGTGTACAGCCGGGCGCCGATGTTCCCGACCCCGGCGAAGGTCAGCTCCGAACTGTCCGTGTCCAGCTGGGCCACGGCTACGGCCGCCCCGCGGGTGGGGCGGAGGGCAGAGTGCATCTGGCGCAGGATCTCGGCAGGCTGCAGGTGCGCGGCGCGGCGCAGTCCGTCGACGGCCGCGCTGGACGCGTGCGCGGCCTTGGCTCCGTGACCGAGGCCGTCGGCGAGCATCAGGGTCAGGCGAGCCTGTGAGCGGATGCAGCTCCAGGCGTCTCCGGAGTCCTCGGCCTGGCCGAGCGGTACGTTGATCCCACCTGCGGTCGGACCTTGTCTCCCCTTTGCAGACCGGGTGGTGCCGGGCTCCTGGTCGATATGCGCCACCGCGACGGTGCCCCGGTGGGTGCTGTGCAGGTCGAACGCGCTGGATATACGCAGGCAGGTGCCCAGACCGGCACCAAGCGACGCATCGCTGGTGGTGTAGCCGTCACGAATGGCCGCGTTGACATCGTGGATGCCGGGACCGTGGTCGAGGGCGGTGAGCTGCACGGCCGCAGTGCGGGTCTCCTCCCGCAGACGATCGACGAGGCCGATCACCATGCGACCGCCGCCTGCGTGTTTGAGCAGGTTGGTCGCCAGCTCGGTGGCGACCAGAGCGGCGATCGCGGTGCGATGTGGGTCGAGGCCGGCGAGGAGGCTGGCCGCCTCGGCCGCTACCCGGACATCCCGTACGCGGGTGGAGTCGTGAACCGGGATGTCCCAGACCCGGCTCATGACAACCCCACGCGAGCTGTGGGCACGCCGGTCGCCCAGGCGATGACGGTGACGGTGGTGCCCCGGCCGGGTTCGGTGTCGATCTCGAACTCGTTCACGAGGCGTTTGGCCCCGCTCAGCCCGAGGCCCAAACCGCCGCCCGTGGTGTATCCGTCGGTCATGGCGAGTTCGACATCGCGGATGCCTGGTCCGGTGTCGACGAAGGACAGGCACAGTCCGCGGGTCACGCCCTGGGACAGCGAACTGATCTCCACATGCCCGCCACCGCCGTGGACCAGCGTGTTGCGGGCCAGTTCGCTGGCCGCGGTGACCAGTTTCGTCTGCTGCACCAGGCCGAAGCCGAGTTCCGCGGCGGACTGGCGCACCTGCTGCCGGACCCATGCGAGATCCGCGTCCGAGCCGATCGGCAGGACTGTACCCGTGGCGGGGTCGGATGCCGGCATCACGTGCCCCTCTCGCGTTCGTCCGAAGCGCTCGACGCAGACGGCTGCGCGAGCAGTTCCAGTGCACGTTCGACATCGAGGGCGGTGGCAAGACCGGGCAGGGTGAGGCCCAGCTCGACCAGCGTGATCGCCACAGCCGGTCGCATGCCTGCCAGGACGGTGCGGGCCGCCAGCAGACTGGCGCTTGCGGCGATCTCGGCGAGTACGCGTCCCAGGAAAGAGTCGACGATCTCCACTCCGGAGATGTCGATGACCACACCGTTTGCCTTGCTGTCGGCGATACGGCGGGCGATGTCGTGCTGAAGCTGCTCGGCCAGGCTGTCGTGCAGCTCCCCCTGGAGGCTGACCAGCAGGGTCTGCCCCAGTGCCAGGACCGGTACCGCGGTGGCGCGGTCCGGGAAGCGACCGGTCACGTCAGGCTCGCCCTCGGGGACACTTCGATGCCCTGCTGACCTAGGGCGTAGGCCAGCGCGTCGGCGAGCGAGGCGCGGGTGAGGACGGAGCCCAGATCGATGCCGAGCTGAACGATGGTCTGCGCGATGGCCGGACGGATGCCGGAGACGATGCACTCGGCGCCCATCAGGCGGGCGGCGGCGACCGTCTTCATCAGGTGTTGGGCGACGAGCGAGTCGACCGTGGGGACACCGGTGATGTCCAGGATGGCGTAGCGGGCGCGCTGGTTGACGATGCCTTCCAGCAGGGACTCCATCACCACCTGGCTGCGGGCGCTGTCCAGGGTGCCGATCAGCGGTACGGCGACGATGCCCTCCCACAGGTTGATCACCGGGGTGGCGACTTCGAGCAGTTGCTGCCGCTGCCGCGCGATCAGCTCCTCGCCCGCACTGAGCGCCGTCCGCATCACCACCAGGCGCAGGGTGCCCATCAGAGCGGTCAGCGCCAGGAGGCTCTCCGCTGCCTCGGAGGCGGAGGAGTCGGTGAATTCGGCCCGCAGCAGCTCGGCGACCGGGGCGCGCAGGGCGGCGACTTCGTCCGCGATCTGGGCAGGGCTCGATCCGGTGCGGGTCCGGGAGCCGGACATACGCCCGAGCTGCTCACGCACGTTGTCGAAGCCGGGTGCCTCGATGTCCTCGAGCCGCCCGGCCGCCGCCACGTGGGACAGCGCGTCCACGACGGCCTTGCACGCCTCCACGGCTTCGTCGCGCGAGACGGTGAAGACCGTGCGGAAGAGCGGGACATCGGCCCAGCGCTGAGCGATCTGCTCCCGGCGGCGCTCCAGGAAGGCCCCCAACTGGCGCGCTGTCGACTCGACCGCCGCTTGCTCCGACACCTGCATCGTCCCTTCTGTACAGGCTCAGCGGCCGTAGGTCGGCCACACTTACCAAGAGGCGATTATTGCCTCATGGCAAACGTAGCGCTGGGCGCGTGATGCAAACAACACGGGATCGACACATATCGAGGAGGGACGTTCGCGACCTGATCAGCGGCCGTGCCAGTCGAGGCAGACCACGAGGGCGTCGTCATCGGGAACGGGCCGGCCGCGATGTCCGGTCAGCTCGCGAAGGATGGCGCGCGGGACCTCGGCGGCGGGGAGCAGCCGGGTGGCCTGGATCGCCCGGGCCAACGCGACGTCGCCGTACGCCTCGCCCTTGGGGTCGGCGACCGCGTACACACCATCGCTCACGAAGACGAGCCGGTCGCCG
Organism: Streptomyces sp. NPDC030799; assembly: GCF_055572255.1. Classification (NCBI taxonomy): domain Bacteria; kingdom Bacillati; phylum Actinomycetota; class Actinomycetes; order Kitasatosporales; family Streptomycetaceae; genus Streptomyces; species Streptomyces sp. NPDC030799. The sequence goes on from NZ_JBVIDS010000003.1 coordinate 23,535, forward strand.
GGCTCCACCCGGAACTCCTGAGCCACGTAGTCGGTCTCTTCGAACATGCCCAACGGGAGTTGTGCCTCGAAGGTGACCGGTTCGACCGCGCCACCCCGTAGCCGCAGCATCTGCGGGGAGCCCGCGTCCACGACCTTGGCATGACCTGTTGCGAGGTCGAAGTCGAACATCAACACCGACAGATAGCAGCGGCCGCTGTAGTGGGCGTAGACCGCCTGGTCGGCCAATGCCGCTTGATCGGCGAGGGCGATCCCAGCACGCCGGGCGTTGCGCAGGGCGTTGATCGCCAGGTTCGTCAGCAGGGAGGCCTCTATGCCCTCCCCCATGCCGTTGGTGACGTACAGCATCAGGTGGTCGGCCGTGGCGGACCAGTCGAAGTTGTCACCGAAGATCGCGTACGCCGGCTCCAGCTGCGCGCCCAACTCGTACTCGGGCCGGGAACACGAACGTCCGGGCAGGAGCTGCCACTGCATCTCAGCGGCCAGTGTGAGCCGGTCCTTGCGCCGTGCCTGCAGATAGATGTCGGTGTCCCTCTCGGCCACGACCACCTCGTGGCCGAGCACCTCGGCGATGTCCATGAGCTCGCCCAGCAGGTCGTGCACCCGGCCGTCGTCCGGCAGAGTCACGGACAGGACGCCCAGCCGGTCCCCACGCACACTGACCGGCAGATGCACACGCGCGTAACGGCCTGCGTCGGCCTCAACGACCGGCTCCTGAGCACCGAAAGCCCGGCCCACAACGCTGCTGTGCACGGACACCGGCTCCATGGTGTGCGGCAGCACCGACACCGGCTGAAGCACGGTCAGGCCGTAATCGGCCATGAACAGCTCCACGGACTCCGCGGCGTACTGCTCAATCAGCGCACGACGGACGGCGTCGAGCAACTCGTGGGGTGCCGCCGTACGCAGGGCGCGCTCGGCGGTCACAAATCTGTTCACGATGGTAAATACACCAATCTTTCAGCGGACACTTAAACCGACCTCGCCTACGTGACGAGGTCGTACGATTCAGCCGCGCCAAGCTGTCCGGGCCGTCCAAACCATCTCTGGCCGCTGTAGGCACCTAGTAGGCTGGCGGCCGTCCCAGTGCCTGCGAGAGTGTGACAGTGGCTGCTTTCCGCCCCCGCCCGGAACCCGTCGAGGTCGCCCGTGTGACCGCGACGGCAGGAGAGTTGCTGGAAGTCCTGTGGGGGCGGGCGTCCACCGCTCCGGCGTCCGCGTCCCAGATGCGGGTACTGCTCACGCTGGAGCACCAGGACGGTATCAACCTGCGCACGCTCAGTGACGCACTCGCCTCAACGCCCCCGTCCACCAGCCGGCTGTGCGACCGCCTGGTCGCAGCCGGGCTCGTCGAGCGCCTGGTCAGCGCCGCCAACCGGCGCGAAGTGCGGTTGCACCTCAGCAATCGGGGCCGCGCCTTCCTGGACGACCTGCGCGCACGCAGGGAGCAGGAACTGCAGACGGTGCTGGCCCTCATGCCCGTCGGCAAGCGAACGGCGCTGCTGGAAGGACTCGAGGCGTTCTGCCGCGCGGCGGCACTGCAGATACACGACAACGTCCAGCAGCAGGACGACCAGACCGCCTGACGACGCGGCCACTCCACCGGGCTCCCCGACACTGCGGGGCGTCGGTGGCCAGCGCACGGAGCAGCCTCCGCCCACCGGAACATTCCACACCCTTCCCCGTGCAGCACGACACGGCTACTTTCTTGCCCTAGGGTCATTATTGTCAAATGACAACAGACACGCTTGGGCGCTTCCTTGCTTCGGATACCCCGGGACCGCCTCCGTTTGGCCTCGAAAGTTCGTAGGCCCTGGTCGGCAGGTGCCGGAGCTTCCCTGCCGCCAGTTCCGGGCATAGCGACCGGCCTGAAGACACAGGCTGTGAGTATGCGGACAAAGGCACCGGTCGAGCCCCAGGGATGAAGCGATGGTGTCCGCGGACAGTCCCGCGCACCGCTGAACACGCACACGAGATCACGTGGACCTTCCTGTCCGTGGTGGAACCCAAGGATTCAGCAGAGTGGAGGCGCATTGACGCAGGCACCAGGTGCTGGTCGGCCGGCAGGAGAGCGTGCCGGGCCGGGGACGATCGGGGAGGGCTTGTGACGGCGGCAGGCGTCAGTGCGACCACGGAAACCGACATGGAGCTGCCCCGGATCAGCGAACCACAGGCGCCAACGGCCAGTCGATGGAGGACATCGTCCAGGTCGGCACCATCGGCCTGATCAAGGCCAGAACCTCTCCGAGGAAGAGGTCGTCGAGGCCCAGATCGCCGCGAACGGCTACTCGTCGGCATCCCTCGACGCTCCACTCAGCTCCTCGGACGAGGACAAAGAGGCGGCGCTGTCCGAAGTCATCGGCATCGAGGATCCGGCCCTGGAACTCGTGGAAGACTTCCGTGCTCTCGCTCCCCTTCTCGCTGATCTCAGCGAGCGGGAGCGCTTGATCATGCATCTGCGGTTCGTCGAGAGCGGACGCAGGCCGAGATCGGTAAGCAACTCGGTATCTCCCAGATGCACGTCTCCCGCCTGCTCTCCCGGCTTCTGACCCGCCTGCGCAGCGGCATGCTCTCCATCACCTGACGGTGCGCCTGTCCTGAGCCGATAACAGGTGGCCGGCGATGTAGCTCCCGACACCGGTTCCACTCCCGATGAGCAGCCGGTGGCGCCCGTCTGTGGTGGCTGCCTCCGCGGGCGCCACCGGCATGGCGGAACACGTCCCGCGGCTCCGACGAGCCGCCGTGCCCAGGACAGCCCCTGCCAGGACTGAACTCAGCTCCGCGCCTCGGCCTTCAGGACAGGGCAGGCGCCTCTCCATGGTTCTCGCCAGAAGGCGCGTCGTGTTCGGTATGGAGGCCTGGGAGTTCGACCTGACACTGCTCTTGGGTGAAGGCATGCTCGGCGTTGTTCACACGCGCTCCTGTTGTGCGGGTCGGCAGGCTGTGGACCAGGGGTGCCCGGGTCTCCAAGCTGCTGATGCCCCGACTCTTCCGGTGCAATGTGAATGCCCTCTCCGTGGTTCGAGCGCACGATGGAGGGGAGCTCAGCCGCAGGAGGCCGGTGATGTTCGAGGCGGATGACATTCGGGAATGGCGCGGGCCCGATGTGGTGGATCCCGGCGGTCACAAGATCGGCACGCTGGAGTCGGTGTACGTGGACACGGCGAACGACAACGCCGTGTTCGCCACGGTCACCGTGGGACTGTCTACCCGGCGCCGTCTCGTATTCGTCCCGCTCGGCGGCGCCACCGTGGGCCCGGGCCATCTGGGAGTCACCAGCCCTAAGAGTCTGGTCAAGAAGGCACCTTCGATCGACACCGACGGTTTACTGCCCGCTGGCGACGAGCCCGCACTCTCCGCTCGGAGTCGCCGCGCATGGCCTGTTCTGCCTTCTGGTCATCGGCGTCCTCGTCCGTCGCCGACCTCGTCTATGGGGCGACGCGGCTCCGCCGCCGAGGCTCACGGTCCCCGCGGGTCCGCTGAACCCTGGCTCACCCAGTTGATACGTGCACGAAGTGAAACGGATGGAAAATGAACACAAGGGAAGACAGGGACGGCGGCGAGGCCGAGTCGGTGGGCGTGCGGCAGCGCTCAGAGGTCTCGTCCGCCCTCGGCGCCCTGACGGATGGCCAGGGAGCACAATCGCCCCAGTTCCGTGCCGGGGAAGCGGTGGCCTACGAGTGGGCACTGGGGAGGGCCGACAGTTCCCCGGTCACCGGTCGGGGTGTACCAGGTCCACCTGATCTCGCGCTGCTGACCGCCGAGTTGGACGCGGTCACGGTCCAGTTGGAGGACACCGGGAACCTGCCCGGAAACACCGACTATCTGCGCGGGCTGCACGCCGGGCTGACCTGGGTGTGTGGATACGGGACCGAACCGGGCTGACCGGGACGAAGCCGCGTGTTCCCGTACGGGGATGCGGTGCGAGTCATCTGGGAACCAGGGCGCAGATGGCCTTGCCGTTGGGAACCAGCACCACGGTGACCTTTCTGGCCAGACGACGGATCATGGGCCAGCCGAATCCACCCAGGCGTCCGCTGAAGTCCGGTTTCCGAGGGCGAGGCGGTTCGGGATCCGAGTCGAGGACGGTCACCTCGACGGCGTCCGGCCGTGCGTCGAGACTCAGCACGCAGGTCGTACCGCGGGCGTGCCGCACCGCGTTCGTCACGAGTTCCGTGACGACGAGGGCCACGTCCTGGGCGGATCGGTCGTCGACCGGTGGAGCGAGTTGGTGCACGAACCGCCGGGAGACCTGGCGTGCCTTCGCGGCAGCGTCTGGGCGGTTGCGGAGTACCAGGCGCCGGGGTGCGCTGGTGGCTTGTCTCCTACCGGGGACGATCACTGTTCCTCCCTGCAGCAGCATCGGATTGCTCGTCGTTTTCCGGCTTCCCGCGACAGGGTGATAGATGTTCGTCCGATGAGTGGAAAGCGATTCAAACGCCACCGCCCAGCGCATACTGCGGTGTTGAGATGTACACGGGTAACTCCAGGTGGCCCGCCCGGACCTTCCACGCCGCCGTGGCGACACGCCGTCGAACGAACGCACACGCCTTACGGGACCATACGTTCGCGTGCTGGACGCCATGTCCGGGACCCGGCTTCCGTGTACTCCTCCGGGTAGGAACACCCTCACTTCCTGCAGCGAGGAGGGAGGGCGTGATGTCCCCCGAACCCGCGCCCGCAGACGCCGTCGAGGCGGCTGAACAGCGCTCCGACCACAACCTGACCGGCCTGGCCAAGGCACTCGGCACCAGCCCGCGGCCGGTCACTGGTGTCCGCCAAGTACACCGGACGGCGGTCGAACCAGTGGACTGCAAGGTTCAGCAGGCCTGAACCAATCACGGATACCAATATCCCAGGCCATGCAACGCCACGGCCCCATGTCGGAGGCGAACGTATCCAGCCCATCTCGTACGGGCATTGGGCTCCCCGCCCTTGGGGGCCGAACCGAACACAGTGGGCTCCGGAAGAGTGATCCGAGGTCTGGTCTTCTGCGCCAGGGGTACGTGGCCAACAGGCCGTGCTGGTTCGGAAAAGCAGCCAGGGGGCCAGTGCTCCGGGTCCGTGGGACGATCCGGCTGCGCGCCGCCGGGGGCGGGCGTGGCCCGCCCCCGGGCGCGGCGACCAAACCAGAGGCCGGAAGGCGTAGTCGGCAGAGGCCGAGTAACCCGAACAGCAGCCGGAACGGGTGCGAGACGTTCGGTGGGGTAAAGGGGGTCCATGAGTGATCGAGCCCGGCACCCCATCCGGAACCTGCTACGCGCCGCCGACCAATCGCTGTTCCAGAGCGTGGCGGCGCGCGAGGGGCCCGCAGCCGAAACGGTGCTGCCGAGCCTGAGCCGGAGCGCCAACCACGGTCTGCTGTGGGGCGGCGTCGCCCTCGGTATGTGGGCCCTCGCAGGGGCGCGCGGCCGTCGGGCCGCTGTCCGCGGGGTGACATCACTGGCGCTGGCCTCGGTCACGGTGAACACCATCGGCAAACGCTCCGTCGGCCGGGCCAGGCCGGCACTGGACGCCGTGCCGGTCGTCCGGCCCCTGCCCCGCCGGCCCTTCACCAGTTCCTTCCCTTCCGGGCATGCCGCCTCGGCCGCCGCGTTCGTGTCGGGGGTTGCCCTGGAGTCACCGCGCTGGGGCGCAGCCTTGGCTCCGCTGGCCGCATCGGTAGCCTTCTCCCGCGTCTACACCGGAGTCCACTGTCCAGGTGATGTCCTGGCTGGTGCGGCCCTCGGAGTGGGTGCCGCCTATGCGGTGCGCGGCATGGTGCCATCCCGCTCGCAGATGCCGCCGCCGGCCCGGCCACGAGCGGACGTGCCCGCACTCCCCGAAGGAGAGGGACTGGTCGTCGTCGTCAACCCGTCTTCCGGGAGCCAACCTCAACTTGCCGACCCCATCAAGCAGTTGAGAACAATGCTGCCGCAGGCCCAAGTCGTGCTCTACGACGAGGAGGCCGGCCCACTGCCCAAGGTACTGGCGAAGGCGGCCCGGGAAGCTGCAAACCGGGGCGGCGCACTGGGAGTGTGCGGCGGCGACGGCACCGTCAACGCAGCCGCGACCGCCGCACTCACGGCCGACGTGCCCCTCATGGTGCTCCCCGGCGGCACGTTCAACCACTTCGCCGCCGATCTGGGAGTCGACACAGTAGCCGACGCCTGCACCGCGGTGATGCAAGGCAGTGCCGTCCGTACCGACGTCGGCCGGATCCGACCCCTGCGCACAGCGGATGGCGGCACCGAGCCGACCTACTTCCTCAACACCTTCAGCATTGGCGTCTACCCGGAACTGGTACGGCTGCGCGAACAGTGGGCTCCAAGGATCGGCGGACCACCCGCCACCCTCCTCGGGGTCGCCCGGATCCTCCGCCAGTCCGCTCCCATGCAGGTCGAGGTGAACGGACACCGCCGGTCGCTGTGGCTGCTCTTCGCGGGAAACGGCCTGTACCGCAGTGTCGGCATCGCACCGGTCCGGCGCCACGACCTGGCCGACGGCATGCTCGACGTGCGGGTCGCCCACGCCGGCCGCTTCGCCCGCACTCGCCTGCTGGCGGCAGCGTGCGTCGGCCGACTGGCGAGGACGCCGTTCTACGCAGCCGCAACGCCGAAGCGCCTGCTGATCTCCGGCCTCCCCGAGGAGGCCTGCATGGCCTACGACGGCGAGGTGACCGACGCTCCTCCTGCCCTCCTCCTCGACAAGCTCGCCGAGGCCCTGACCGTGTACCGCCCGACATCAGACGACATCCCCGGCAGCTCGCTCACTGCGCCCATGGACACCGGCCGGCTACGCGAGACAAGCTGACCGCCGCCACCGCCCAGGCAACTCTGGCGGCCAAGGCCTCGGAAACGGCGAGAGCCCCTGTCCGGCCGGCGGACCGCACCCTGACGAAGTGCGGGGCAAGGCGCGCAACAGGACCTCGCTGGCCGTGAGTTGTAGGAGGAAAGACGGTGCCGCGAGTACGAGCTGATGGACACGGCCGACGAGGTAGAGCGGCTGGGCCGGATCGCCAGGAACCTGCCACGCTTCCCGATCGCCCGTCGGCTGTGCCACCAGCTCCCTGGAGCACAGAGACGGTCTCGTGGTCGACGACATGGCGGAGTGGTGGCTCGATGACATCGCCGCAGTCGTCGACAACCGCACGACCGACCTGGAGAAGGCCAACCTGACCGATCTGCTGGAGAGCTTCGTACGAGAGATCCACAAGTTGGCCCGGGAACGCAATCAGCCCGCAACGGCGACGGACGAGGCCCGACAGGCCCTCACCGCGGCAACCGACTTCGTCCACCACCCACTGCCGGCGATCCCACGGCAGAACATCAGCCCAGCGTCATCTCCCGGCGCGGTACGCTCTCGCGGCCCACGGCCGGCGACGGCGTGAACGCACGCCGGTGGTGCGGGTGCAGGGTCGCTCCTGGCACCGCTGGTCGATCGCGGCACCATGTGCTGCTACAAACCGGGCGAGACGTCCCGGCTGATCTATCGGCCGCGCCGCCACCGCGAGCGCAAGGGCAGGGGACGCGACACCTTCGCCTCGAGCGACTACCGCGACCTGGTCGTCCGCGCCCACATCCACCTCCAGGCTCCCGTCGTGCTGATCTGGGACAATCTCAACACCCACCGAGCCGCGGGAATGCGCGAGTACGCGGCTGCACACGAGTGGCTCACCATCATCCAACTGCCCGCGCACGCGCCAGACCTGACCCGGTCGAAGGCGTCTGGTCGCTGTTACAGCGCGGGCCGCTGGCCAATACCGCCTTCACCGACGATGAACACCTCGAACGCACTCACCAACCAGCCGACACCAACCCCAAGAGCTCAGAAGTCGTCCTTGTGAACCGCGTCGGTTGAGACGTCAGCTGGAGCGCTGATCAGCTGCTGGAGGTGGTGAATGAAGTCCGGGTCGTCGAGACGGGAGTCGGTGACACGGTCGCGCACATCGGTGAGGAGCCATTCCACCAGCTCCGCGGTGGCGTGGTACTCGCTGTAGAACCCCAGGCTCAGGTCGGTGATCTCGTACTCGAACAGCACGTCGACCATCAGGTCCGCCAAGTGCGCGTCGGCGGCCGGGGTCCGGGTGGCGGTCCATATGTCCAGCCAGGGGCGCAGGCTGTCGGTGGCGACAGTGATGAGGCCGAGGATGTCCCTGATGGACACCGGGCTGGGGTGGGTGTGCAATGTGGCCTGCCACCATGCGGTCCAGACGTTGCGAAGAGCGTCGGCCAGGGGCGCGTCCCAGGTGCTCCAGCCCGCCTCGACCAGGCGAGAGGCGATCAGCTCCTCGGAGACGTGGAACTGACCGGCGACAAGGGGGCGGATGATGCGCGGGACAAGACGGCGGTAGAGACGCGGGAAGTCGTCCCAGTGGCTGGGTACCTCTCCGGCGGCCGCGGACACCATGTCGTCGGGTATGAGGTGCAGCGGCCTGGAGAGTTCGGCGAGTCCCTCCTCGCCGTAGCAGTACGTGCAACCTCCGATGGGGAACGGCTCTTCAGAGGCGAAGGCGCGGTCCAGTGCATCGAGGGCTGTCATGAGTTGCTGATGGTGTGACATGGCGACCCGCCGGGGGACTCCGTCCGGGTGACCGGCGAAGATCGCAGGCTATCAGGCTGTGCCGGAGCTGATGCTGCGGACTGAACCGTCACTACCCAACTACAACTCGAAATTCTCAGTGCAGGGCAGGAAGCAGCAGTGGCCGCTTGATGAGCATTGGCTGGGGACGGCACTGCTCAGGTCATCGAGATGCAGTCGGCTACCGAGGACGCCAGGTGCGGATCTCGAGGTGGAGGACCTGGGCGTCGGCGTGGATGCGTTTGGTTTCCACGAGCCATTGGTGGACGGCTGCCGTGACGTCTCCGCTGGCGGCGTCGAGGGGTGCAGGTAACCAGTTTTTGCCAGGCGGACAGTGAAGGCCAGGCGCAAGCCGCGGCGGGCGGCCTCGGCGATCAGAGGGCGCAGGCGGGCGGAGCCGGACGCGATGGCCTGAGTGCCAATGCGGCCGGTGCCGGTGCCGGTGGGGCTGATCAGGACGGCATTGCCGCGTACGCGGGCGCGGCTGCCGGAGGCGGCGGTACGTCGGGTGATGTGGCGGGCGGCGATGGAGGTCGGTTCGGGCAGGTCGGTGATGCCGCCCGCTTCAACGGCGGTGAGGAGTTCACGGAGGGCCGGGACAAAGGCCGCGCACCACGAGGCCGGGGATGTTGTACTCGGCGAGGTCGATGAGGTCCGGGAAGAGCCCGTCGCGGCGGGCCTGGGCGAGCCGGGAGGACAGCCTGCGGTAGGTGGGTGCGGTGCTCGGCAAAAGCCCCTCGGCAACCAGCCGGTACATGGCCTGCAGCCTGGCAGGCCGACGGCGGGCTCAGCAGCCGTTCGCGTCGGCCGGGTCGCCGACGGGATGGCCGGACGGAGCCGAGATGGGCTGAAGTCGCGCGGGTTGTCTCACCGGGCACCGGACCACCCTCTGCCGGCTCTGTGACAAGTTGGCGACCGGTCCAGAGCAGAGCAGCACAAGACCGCCCGCTGTAAGCGCGGATCACGCGGCGGGCGGCTTGCGGGCTTCGACCACTACGACACGGAAGTGGGAGTCGCGGGCTGAAAGGCCCGCCGGTCAGGCGGTCTTTGGGCGCTCGGGCGCCTTCCGCGTCTTCACCCCGCCGACGATGAGCGCCAGCCCCACGACGACGACGCCGAGGTAAGCGGTGGACGGAAGGTCGACGACCTTGTGCATCCAGCCCCACTCCGCGCCGAAGAAGGTCCGCGAAGCGAAGCTGACGAGCCCCTGTGCTCCTACGACGTAGCCAATGCTTTCGACGGTGTATCCGATGGTTGTTCGCACGGATCAACCCTCTCGCGGTGGTGCCGCGAGATCGTCCTCCCCAAGGGTGAAAACACGGTAGGCCAAAGGATGCAGTCGCTTGCGGAGAGCACCGGCACAGCACAGCACCCCCGCAGCGGAGCGCCCGACGTCTGGCGCTGGCGACCGGTCTACGTGTCCAGTAACTCGACCGACCAGTCCCTACATGCCCAGTGATGCCGTCAACGACGGAGGGGATCCGCGCGACGCAGTCCTACCAGTCGGTCAGGTCCACGAGGAGACCGCAGTGGGGATCGTCCGGGGTCGGCTGATGGCGCTCCCCTTCTTGGATGAGAGTGGGAAGCGAGGCGATCAGAGCGGTAGGCAGGCTGGTCAGACGGATGTCGACGCCGGGGTAGCCGCTGTCGGCGAGGGCGCGCAGTCCGCCGATGTCTCCCTGATGTTCGAGCAGATTGGCCAGCGTATGCGCGGCGTATCGGTCACCACTGTCCGTGCGGGCCCGCAGCTCCTCCCCCACACCGGCGGGGAGGACATCTCTCCGTCCTGGAATCCGACCTTCCTTCTCAGAACACCCCCGCGTCGGCGAGCAGTTCGCCGTCCGTACGACTCGAACGGGCGATATTCGGCGTATCGCCATGGCGCACGGGCTCATGCACCCATGCCTTCAACCCGGATCAGCGTTACGTATCGCTTAAGTTCACCCTTGAAGGCAGCGCCTTTTTGACAGTCACCGCGCCTCCCGGCAGGGACATCGGCCCCTGCTGGCATGTACGCCTTTTACAGACCGACATCAAGGGTTGCCGCCGGAAGACATCATGATCTACCGCAGCACAGACCCGACTACAGATGTACAGGGTGAATGGGATGCTTTGGTCGACTAGGATCGTGTCCTACGTGGTGAGGCGGACGTTGGTCCGTTCATGAGGCGGGTACGGGGAGTTGGACAGTTCCGGACGGCCTGTGGGAGATCGCGAGGCTGCTGATCCCGCCGTCGAAGGTGCGCCTCAGGGCGGGAGAACGCAGGACACGCCTGATGAGAGGTTGTTCGCGGCCATGTCGTGGCTGTCCGGCTACCGCCGCCTCACCCCCCCCGCTACGAGCGCAACCCCCGAAACTACCTGGCCCTTCTCGGACTCGCGCCGCCCTGTGCTGCTACAAGAGACTCGTCCGCCTCACCACGTAGGGCACGGTCTTAAAGCGAGCGGGTCTGGTCGTTGAGGTTGTAGCCGCGCAGGTCGTGGATGGAGCCGCCGCTGCGGGTGACGCACGCCCTTCCCTGAGGGCCGAACCCGCGATCTACCAAAATCCAGGATGGAACATCCCCACGGCCAAAAAGGTGAACGCAGGCAGAGCCAAGTTCGTGTCGTGGAGCGCCGGGTACAGATTTTCCGCACGTTGCTGTGGCATATGCCCGCGGCAGCAACGCAGCACCGCCCCGCTTTATCGGCGGCTTGCCGCAGCCCGACCTGGGACGATCCCGGGACCCATCGAGCACGGCAGTGAGTGTGTCGTGGGGTCGGCAAATGAGTGCCGCCAGGCAGTGCCGACTCGGAAAGCGCGGCCTTTCATCAAACGAGCGAAGAGAGGGTGTGTTGAGTGATGATGAGCGTGCCGGGTGAATTTGGTGACGGCGAGGTCGACGGCGCTCTGTCGGAGTACCTGAGGGGTGAGGCGGGCGAGCCGACGGGGCGTTATGTGCTGACCTTGGCCGATGATGTGGTGGGCGATGCGAACGCGATGAGGGCGACGTGCCAGTCGTTGGCCGGGGTGTCGAACGTCGTGGAAAGTCGTGAGCTGTCCGAGGGCGCCGCTGAGCTGCACGAGCTGACCGAGTCGGAGGCCGTGCTGTATCCCACGCTGGGGATCGCGGTGGTCGCCGGTGCGGAGGACCGGTTGGAGACGTTGAGCACGGCGGCGGCCGAGGACGAGCGGATCGAGGCGGTGGAGCCGGAGCTGATGGTCCATGCGCTGCAGCAGCCGGGGGTGATCGCTGCGGAGTACCTGCGGGGGTATCGGGACGCTGCGAACGAGCTGTATGAGCACGCCAACGGCGGCGCTGCCGGTGTCGCGGTGGAGGCCGCGCCGTTGTTTGCCGACACGGCGGCGTTTACCTGGGGCCTGCAGGCCGTACGAGCCAACACGTCCCGGTTCAGCGGGCAGGGGGTGCCGGTCGCAATTCTGGACACGGGGTTCACGATGAGCCACCCCGACTTTGCCGGCCGCCGCATCACGAGCAAATCGTTCATCCCCAACCAGGCACCGGAGGACGGTCACGGTCACGGCACACACTGCACCGGCACCACGTCCGGGCCGCAGCGCCCGCCGGGGGGCACCCGCCGCTACGGCATCGCCCACAACGACAACATCTTCATCGGCAAGGTTTTGAACAACCAGGGCACCGGAACCGACGCGCAGATCCTGGCCGGCATGGAATGGGCCGTGAATAACCACTGCCGAGTCATTTCCATGTCCCTCGGAGCCGACGTGCCCACCGTGTCGGCGGCCTATGAGGCTGCCGGTCGGCGGGCACTGGCGAACAACTGCTTGATCATTGCCGCCGCCGGCAACAACGCCGACCGCGCCCGCGGCAGATTTGGGTTCGTCGGCAGGCCGGCGAACAGCCCGTCCATCATGGCTGTCGGCGCGGTAGACTCCCAACTGGACATCGCGAACTTCTCGGCGCGTAGCAACCCGGTCGCCGGCGGCCAGGTCGACATCGTCGGACCCGGCGTGAATGTGTATTCCTCGTGGAAGATGCCCGACCGGTACAAGACGATCTCCGGCACCAGCATGGCCACCCCGCACGTGGCGGGCTGCGCCGCATTGTGGGCGCAGGCCACCGGCATGGGCGGCGCCGCCCTGTATGCACTGCTCATCCGGTCCGCGCGGCGGCTTCCCATCTCCTCCGTGGACGTGGGCGCGGGCCTGGTGCAGGCCCCGCAGTAGTCACGCCCCTCGGTTGGCCGGCCGCCCCGCCGGCCAACCGGCACAGGCCCCGCGGCTCCTTGAGTATCCGGCCACTGGCGTCAAAAGACAGAACCTGGAGGTGTCAGCATGGACCAGAACATCACGGTCACCGTCGATGACGCTCATCAGGAACGTATCAAGGCGGTTGCAGACCAGCTTCGGGCAGCCGGAATGCAGGTCCAGCAGGTTCTGCCCACGATTGGCATCATCACCGGGACGGTGTCAGAAAGCCAACGGGACGCAATCGGCAACGTGGGGGGCGTTGCCCATGTAGAGGAACAAGAGGCAATCCAACTACCACCCCCGGACGCTGAAATTCAATAGAGAGGGTTATGGGGCTTCAGCAGTCCTGGGGAAGTTTTGGTTGGATATCCCTGGAGAGGCATTTTGACCTGCCCGCCGCCCTCCCTTGATCAACCAGGCTGTCGGCCTGGGACCGTACCGGCCTGCGGCCCACGTTCCCGTCCGAACGGGCCCGCCGACTGCGGGCCCGTATCAGCGTGAACGACCTCACCGAAGCCGTACGGCAGTGGATGTGTCTGGCAGCCTGGCTGGATGAGCGCGGCCTGACCTCGCTCGCCGAGTGCACGACCGCCGTCTGGGACGCCTACGACCAACACTTGCTCGCAGCCGGGGCCAGCCGGGACCGCGTGCTGGAGATCCTCGGTACTCTCACCGGCTCTGGGCGTTCGACCAGCTCTCCGCCCGCCCCACGGGCATCGCCCTGCCGCCCTGGCACGAACTGGGCGCCGACGACTTCCTGCCAGCCGCCTCCTCCAGTGGCAGCGGGGAGAACACCAGCGAGGTGCCGGCCGAGGAGACCATGGGACCGCTGCTCGTCTGGGCCCTGCGCATGGTCGACGACTTCGCCCAGGACATCCTCGTCGGCTTCGCCGACACCCAGCGCTTGGCGGAGGCCGGACAGGACGAACCCCAGCACCCCGGCCGGCCAGACGGCGCTGGAGGCCCGTCTGGATCCTTTGGTCGCCGCCCGGGCACGCTGCCCGCCGTACGGCTCAAGGGCCAACAGGAGGGGTACGGGCTCGCCCGGTACTACATCGGCGGCATCACTGGCGCCTCCCGCCACCAGGTCGCCCTGTACGTTGCGCGCCGCGGTCTGGTGGCCACGGCCGTGCAGCACCCCGGGCCCTGTCCCCTGCCCACGCCGGTCGGCCCTTGACTTCGCCGAGACACCCGGACTGATCCGGCTGCTGGTCACCGCGTACTTCATCGTCATCGCCTACCTCACCAGGGTGCGTCTGGGAGAAGTGCTCGGGCTTCGCCGCGGCTGCTGTCCCGACCCGGAACCCGACGACTCCAGCCGCACCGGCCGGCACCTGATCTACGGCCACGAATACAAGAACGCCACCGACGACCGCGGCAACCATCAGTCCGGCGGCCGGCAGCGCGACGTCCCTTGGGTGGCGATCACTCCGGTCGTCTCCGGTATCCGGGTCCTGCACTTCGCCGACGCCCGCGGGCTGAAGGTCTACGCCGGCTCCTCACCCATCACCCGTGCCTCTGGCAAGAAGTCCGCCATCACCAGACGGTGGGTGAAGAACGACCGGCTCAGCCATGCTGGCTACCTCTGGACCTTAGCCTCACTCCGGGCGTCCACCGGGGCGAACGCCCACTACCGGCTCCGGCGCGGACAAGGCGACTGGCACGCGGCCGCCCAACGGAACCTTTTCCACCGCATGATCGGACAGCTCTACTACTGCCTGAGGCAAGGCACGGCCTACGACGAATCGCTCGCCTTCGGGGCTCCTCCCGCCGAGGCCGTTGTCACCGCGTCTGGCCAATGCATCGCTCGCCTCGGGCGCACCCTGAGCGACCAGAGCCTCGACCACCGACGTCACGGCCTCCTCCGGAACCGCCGCGTCGCCGAGAACAGGCAGAAGAAGGAGAAGACGGGCATGAGAGTCGGTGACGCCCGCCGCACCCGGTGGTGCCTCCACCAGGGCGGCGAGCTCGAGCCAGCACAGGCCAGGGCCGATGCGATCCTGATCGTCGCTGGACAGGACGAGATCCTGGCTCCAGTCGGGACGCGTGAGGAAGTAGTCCGTGGTCGTGAACTCCTCGCCGCTGTTGAAGTGCACGACGATCGCGAAACCGCCGGCCAGTGGCACCGTGAACATGGGCCACGCCGACGGGTCGTGGAGCGTGTCCAGCATGGCGTCCGCGTCGCCGGCGTCCGATCCGAAGGCCTCCGGCGCGAACCCCTCGGCCAGATCCACCAAGTACGCAGGCCAGAAGCCCGGCTCGTCCAGGAGTGGGTGCCCGTCCACGACGGGCGACGAGGAGTACCAGTGCCGTGCCATCACCATGCCGGGATTCTCTCCAAGCGCGGTCGGCTCTGTACGAAGACCCCGGCCCTCACGGTCGACCAACTTGACGGCACAGCAACGTGAGGCGTCTTGGCCGATAGATCACCTGCGGCGTGGGCGCCAGTGAACGGCGAGAGGCGTGCGCGACTTGCCCGCCGCAGATCGTACAGCCCCAGGCGCGCTCGTTGTGACAACCGCCCCTCCTTCAGTAGGCCATGACGGTCCGGCGAGCCACGAGCCGCCTTGGAGGGTTCACTCGGGTCAGCATCCGGACACTCGGACGTGCCTGTCATACTGCGGACCGAGGCCATGGAACTGGGTGGGCTCCGCCGCGTGCATGCCCACGACACGTTCTGGTGCGGGATTCCGCTGGGCGGCTGCGGCGCCCAGCTTGTGCACAAGCTGTACGTCGACCTTCTCTGAAGTACCGGCGGCAACGTCAGCGGCTGCCGGCACACCCGTGGCTGGCTTTGTAGGTGAGTTTCGAGAACCTGAGAAGTGCAGGCCAAGACAGCTATGGAGCGGTTGGAGAGTACTGCCTGGGGAGGCTGCGAGAGCCGTTGTCAGAGGCAGTTGGCAAGATCGTGGCTATGAATGGCACTCCTGTCACTCCGCCCCGGCCACTCGATGTTGCCGCGATTTTTCCTCAACTGGCCCCGCTGGCACGCACGGCGACCCGTTTGCATCCCCGCCCCGGGGCACCGACGTGGTGGGACAGCTCGATCGGCGGGCCTCTGCTGTGGCCCGCCGACGAGCCGTGGCCCCACTGCGAGGGCCCCCATGTGGTGGACGGGATGAACCCGGCCCTGTCCCCAGCTGATGTACGGCTGGAACGACAAATCCGTGCCGCCTCGCGCGGCAGGAGCCTGACCCCGCAGGAACGAGAGACCCTTGAGCGAATCCGACCCCCTCGGACATATCCGGTGAGGGTGGCGGTCCAGCCGTACGACGGTTCCATAGCGATGCTGCCCGTCGCGCAACTGTACGCACGGGATGTGCCCGATCTGCGCACGCCTGAAGGGGCGGACCTGCTGCAGATTCTGTGGTGTCCCTTCGATCATCCGATCATGCCGAGGACCGTGCTGTTCTGGCGGTCGGCAGTCACCATCACCGACATCCTCACAACGCCCCCCGAACCGCCCGCGATGCAGTTCGACTCCTACCTGCCCGAGCCGTGCCTGCTCCACCCGGAGCAGGTCACTGAATACCCCGACCATCTGGAGCTGAGTGCGGAACTGCAGGAGCAGCTCAGGCAGTGGAGTGTGCCGGAGGCAGCCGAGGAGGACATGGACCCGTGGACGTACTACGACTGCGTGCTGTCCAGTGCGCCTGGCTGGAAGGTCGGCGGCTGGCCCGCCTGGGACTCCACTGACCCCATTCCGCGGCCCTGCCCCGAATGCGGCACTGAGATGGAAGTCCTGCTGACCATCGCCACGTTCGAAGAAGGGGACGACGAGGGGCGCAGTTGGTCCCCGTCCGAGGACCCAGATGCTGAACCGCCCTCCGGATCGGAGCACTTCGACCCCAACCAGCCCACCGCGGTCCAGATCGGCAGCGGCTACAGGCAGCAGCTCTACGTCTGCCCGGCGGCACCCGAGCATCCCCACATCGAATTGATGACGTAGCCCGTCGCCCTCTTATGGGTTGAGAGGCCCGGCTTGTTGTTGGCCACAGTGTCGCGCCCGTCCTTAGAGCGCTCGGTGGGTGGATGAAGTCGCCGCAGCAACATGGCAACTTCGTTCCCGCGAGGCGGCGCCAGGTTCGGGCCCGCTGCAGAGCGAGGACGGCGGCAGCATACATGCGCTGTCGGTCCCAGACGGCCGAAGTAGTCGGTGTGCAACTGGTCGAATTCTTCGTTCCGGCCTGGGCGGACGCGCATGCCGCTGCCGCGGCCAAGGAGAAGGTTGGCGCGGCTGCTCACCTCCGGGTTCGGACCGCGGATCGGTGGAAGCGATTGCCCTCCGAAAAGTGTGCCGTCGGGGACGTATGCCTCGTACAGGGTGTCGCGCTTTCGGTAGCCGACGCGGCTGGCCTGCAGCAGACGTGCCTGCTTTGGCGACTTCTTGCACCAGTGGGTCGTCGGGGGCGCCGAGTCGGAGCTCCGGTCCGGTCGGCGGGATCGCTCGCCAGGTGTCGGCATCCGTGGCGTTGATGCTGTTCATCCACCACTGGGGCACGTAGCGGCGCTGCAGGCCGGGCTGTTCAGGGGACGCGGAGGACGCTGACGACCTTGCCGGGAATCTGCGCCTGGTCGCCGGGGATCGGCTCGTAGGCCGGGTTGCGGGGCATGAGCCACACTCGCCCGTCCTGCCGGCGCAGTACCTTGACGGAGGCCTCGTCCTCCAAGAGCGCGGCGACTATGAGGATGTCTCAGTTGGTGGGGTACGGAGTGTCGTCTGAGACGCGTTGAGCCAGTTGGTGCAGGTGCTGCCACCTTCGAGGTGCGTCTTCCTCGGTTAGGTGTGGCAGGACCTGCTCCAGCTCGCGGATGCGCCGGTTCAGGGTCCTGATGCGCCGCGCGTCGAGGAGACCGCCATTGTTCAACCACGTGTCCACGCACCCGGCGAGGTCGGCATCGAGCGTCACGAGGTCGATGCCGGCCAACTCGGCACCGTTCAGCCGGGCGGGCCACGGCTCACTCATGAATTCCTGCCACAAGCGGGCCACCACGACTTCGGACTCATCAACTGCGTTCACGGCACTGATCATCGTGCAGCCGTCTCCGTGGTGTCACGCGGTTTGGGGCACCGTCGACAGCAGATCAGCGCGCCGGCGATCTCGACGAAGGCGAGGAAGTGCTCGGCCTTGCGCTCGTAGCGGCGATGGAGCCGGCGGCAGCCAGTGAGCCACGACAGGGTGCGTTCAACCACCCAGCGGTGCCGATCCAGCCGGTCGGAGGCATCGATGCTGCGACGAGCGATGCCCGGCACAACCTGCCGCCGCCGCAGCCAGGCGCGCAGGTGCCCGAATTCGTAGCCCTTGTCGGCGTGCAACCTGGCTGGACGCCGTCGCCGGGGGCCACGGCGGGAACGGATCGGCGGAATGCCACGCATCAGCGGTATCAAGGCTTGGCAGTCATGCAGATTGGCTGGGCACCGGCCGGGGCGAGCGGGAGACACCGCCTCCACCACAAGGAGGTCGGAGGAGTCGCTGACGCGTTCCACACGCACATCGATCCCGGGAAGCAGCACAGCCTCGACCGTCGTGCTCACCATGCCGAGACATACTCTGCCGAAACGATCCCTCGCTCACCTCGCTGACCTGGGGATTCACGGAACTGCGGACGGAGCCCTGAAACTCCCCAGGGCTGCTCGCGTTCCCCAGTTGGTGCACTGTGAACGGAGGGGGCGGATTCGCCCGCCAGTTGAGGGTTCGGACGGCCTCTCCCCGTCAAGGGCGCCTACGGCGTCGTGCATCCGGTCCGAGGCGCCGGTACGGCGTGGCATTGCCGCTCTACCGCTCGGTGGTGCCGTCCTCGCCGTCCATCTCGTAGATCCGCCCTTGAAGGCGTTCACCGGCCCAGTCCAGCCCGACGCCCAGGTCGAACCAGTGCCTATCCTTGCGGACTCCGGGCGGTGAGAGGTTCACCGCCGCCCAGGAGAACACCCCCAGGAGGATGGAACGCCCGTGCTGCGCGGTGCGCACGGACAACGCAAACGGCGCGGCGAGTGCCGCGCGGGTGACCAACATGACCTGTTCGTCCTCAGAATGCCGACGCCCACCGGTGAGAAATCGGGGCGTTTCAAGGATCTTGACCCACTCGACCACTGCGTCTGCCACCTGGGCGCGCAAGGACTCCTCAATGCCCTTGCGGACGGCGGTCGCGGGATCATCGCCGAGCCAGCCAAGCCAGTGATCAGGATCAGTGAGCTTGCTGAAGTCGTCCTGTGGCACCCCGTGACAGGGATTCTCCTGGTACTCACCTGTCAGGTTCCCGCTGCTGTCCACCAACCACGCGCCGCGGATCGCCTCGGGAGGTACGTAGCCGTTCGGGTCGTCGATATACGTCGGGTCGATCTCGGCGACGCTGCCACCAGGGTTCTCAGCAGCCGCAGCCAGTAGCGCCGGCTCGTTCGGTATGCCCTTGCGTCGGCTTCGCGAGCCAAAAAGCCCCACGTTCCCATCCCCACCGTTGCCCGCCCAGTTGACCGCGATTGTGCCGCACCGGCCAGGACCGCATGAAGGTGGGTGTGCGTCACGGCGACGGGTGGGTGGGGGATCTCAGCGAGCAGGTCCGTCCCATCCTCAAGAGGGGTGGGGATTTTCAATGATGCATGATCAGCGCGGCAGCTCAGGGCGTTCCGGTCTGCTGCCGGCTTCCCTCAGTGGGTCGTCGTGCTCGGCGCGGCGGCCGCCACGTCCACAGACGCCGTACAACACCGACTCCAGTGGGGCCGGGCCGTTGGCCGACATGGGAAAGCCCCCTGTCGGGGGCTTCACACGGGCACCGGGACCGGGCCCCTGACGGGACCCGGGTGCTCGAGTGCCGCCCTGGAGTGCCGGCCCGGTGCCGCAGGGCCGCCTCATGAGCCGGCCGTCTCACGGAACTGAGCGTTTCCAACTGGTCAACGATGCGCTGCAGCAGATCGGCATACACACCTGCGCGACCGGGCCCCCACCTGAAGATCAGGCGAACCTGCTCATCCGTGAATCCACCGTGAAGCGCACGGGCCGGCCGGTGGTCGGCTTCGGTGTGGCCACGGGCGGGGGCTTCGACAGAGGCGAAGACCGCCCCCTGGCAGGGCCCGGGCGGCCGGCTGAGCGGCACCGAGTCAATCCCAGGCGCAGCACCCCGCCGTGCCCCCGGAACGGTCGGCCCCCGGGGGACAGGTGTCCCGTCCCTGGGGGGCCCGCACCGGCCCATCTCGCCGCGGACGCAATGGAACACTCCTGGGCCCCGAGCCGCACTGTCTGGTCACCACACGCGCCCCTGGCCGCCGCACCCGAGGCCGCAGGGCATTCAGGCCCCTGCCGGGCCGCCCACAGGGCGCCGCGGATGTCGCTGGGTTCGCGTTGGCGGGTGGGCAGTTCACTGGCGACGAACGTGAACGTCAGCGTGCTGTGGCCGCGCGGCTGAGGGCGCGCAGGATCTCGTCTCGGTTACCGGCCTTGACCATCCATCGCGGAAGCCGGGCAACCGCCGTCACCTTCACGTTCATTCCGTACCAGGGCGCACGTTCGCGCAGGGTGGCTTCCACGAACTGCTGTATCAGCGTCAGGTGTTCACGGTTGTACGCCCACACGTACCCGTGCCGGGTGCGAGCCTTCAACAACAGCGGGAGACCAAACCACGGATCCGTCGGCTCAGCCACGCGCCCGGCGAAGGGCAGGACCTTGCCATGGTTCATGCGCGACAGACCGCACCCAGCGCAGGTCAGCCGACGCGGTGACCACCAATACGTCTCGGACGAGAGCCGAGCGATCAGGGCCTGACCTCCGCAGCCGGGGCAGTGGACCAGGACGGCGTCCACAAGAAAGTCGTAGGGCTTCCTGCCCGGATCGCGAAAACGCCGTGGTGACGAGGTCATCGAACCAGTATGGACGGCCTGCCGCGAGCACGCATGGGCGTTGGTACCCGTACCCGCGCGGCCCCGTGCTCGGACCGTCAACGCCTTCCGACGCCCACGACACCGCAACGGAAACGGCAACGGGTGAGGAAGTCCCGGGCAAGTACCGCCAGTTCGTCATCAGGCGCGGCCAGACGCACGGCGCCCAGCTCGCGCCAGGCGGAACCGGGCGACGGCAGGCAGGCCTAGCAGCATCAGCCGCTCGCGGGCCACCGACGCGGCCGCAGCCGGTGCTGGTGCGTGAACGGCCCCGCCCCTGGTGGGAGCCCCGGGGAAGCCTCGCTGGGAGAGCGACTACGGCGTGACCGGTCCATCGCCTGCGGTGCCTCCCGCCGTCCGCTGTCCGGCGTCAGCAAGCAGTGGTGGCGCTGCGGAAGTGGATGAACAGGTGGGGGCTGGCAGTGGTGGGCCAGTGTCGGCGGCGGTGGTCAAGGTAGGCGGTCAGGTACCGGCGGACAGGGGCCGCGAGCGGGAGCATTCGGCCGTCGACATCGAGGTGGCCGTCACGGACATCGGTGCGCTGCAGGCCCTGGATCTGGCGGGCGGTCAGCCCGTGGAAGGCGATCAGGGCGCACAGCAGCGCCCGGGCCGGGTCGGCGAAGTCGAGGGCGGCGCGGATGCGCTCGACCTGCAGGGGCATCGGGGTGGTGGGGTCGGAAAACCAGTCCTGACCTGGCTGGCCGGGTTGGTGAACACCAGGCGGCGGGCTTTCAGGACGCGGAAGAGCGAGCGGAGTCCCTGGCCCATCCGGCTACGGGCGGCGCCGGCCGACGGGAGCGCGGAGCGGACGTCGGCGGGGGTGATCTCGCGCGGGGATGTCTTGCCGTCGGCAACCCGTTGGGCCAGAGCGGGCAGGGCCCAGCGCAGGTGAAAGGGGATGGTGGACTCAGATCGGGGATGGCCCGGCGGCGAGACGTTGCTGCCCTCGTGCACGATGGCCGGCCAAGCGCGGACCCCGCCGGCCATGGCGGCGGGCAACGCCGTGATCTGCTGCTCCGCCCAGGCGAGGACGGCGGGGGCGCGGCCGCAGGTGAGCAGGCCGGCTGTCTTGAGGATGACCGTCACATGCCCGTGGGGCAGGTTGACCTCCATCAGCACGGCGACATCGTCGACGGTGAGGGCGGCGCCCGAGGCTGGAGGAAGCCGAAGACGATATTGACGCCTGTACGGACCCGCCAGGTCAGGTCACGGCTCCAGCTGCTGCGGATCGCGTACTCATGCGTGAACTGCTCCACCCACGCCGCGGGTGGGGACTGGGGACTACGGGGCAGGCGGCTTACTGGGCGGTTCCCAGCCGCGTGTGAGGATGTCGAAGATTGCCTCGACGGCGGCTCGGCGGTCTTGCCGACCGCGAGTGAGGGCCGGGATGTCGAGTACGAATCGAGCAAGAGTCATACAGGCGAGGTCGTCGTGGTCCACGCCGACCTCGTCGGCGATGGCTGCGCTGAGGCTGTCGGTGTACCGGGTCCACATGCGTTCGGCGTACGCGCGCAGCACCGGCGTGGACTCCACCAGGTTGGTGAACGCGGCCGCCTGAGGGTGTGCCTCGATCGAGGGCCATGTGTCGAGGACGTGCTGTCGGAGGGCGTCGAGGATGCTCTGACCGCGGGGTCGCTCCCGCACCGCGGCGATCAGTTCCGACTCACGGTCCTGGTCCTGGTCGAATACCAGCGCTTCCTTACCGCTGAAGTGCTTGAACACCGTAGCGGTCGACACGTCGGCGGCGTCGGCGATGTCACGGATGCCAACTTGATCGTAGCCATGCTCCAGAAAGAGCTGCAGTGCGGCGTCGGCGATTGCCTGCCGGGTGGCTGCCTTCTTGCGGTCTCGGCGACTGACGGGGGGCACGGTCATGACTGGAGCCTATCCGATAGTCGATCCCCTCTCAAAGTAGAGTCGTTGCACTTTTTTGCTTGTTCTGATTTTATGAGGTTGTGAGCACCTGAGCGGCACGTCCGTGCCGGAACGGTCATCGTCCGCACCGCACCACCCGTTGCCGTCCCGTCCATCAAGGGGACGCGCGAGGCACCTCCATGACCGAGGCGACCTCTGAGTGCCGCCGCCCCTCCTGTTCGCCCAATGACTCCTCGTCGCCGACCGAAAGGAACAACCATGAAGTCCCCAGAACCCGCCAACGCCAGCATCAGCATCATCGGCGCCGGACCCGGCGGACTGACCTGCGCACGCATCCTCCAGCGGCGCGGCATCGCGGTCACCGTCTACGACCGCGACCCGGGCCGCGACTCTCGCAACCAGGGCGGCACCCTCGACCTGCACGCCGACGACGGCCAGGTCGCCCTGCGCGAAGCCGGCCTGCTCGACGAATTCTTCTCCCTCGCCCGTCCCGAAGGGCAGGAAATGCGCCAGATGGACCCATCCGGCGCGATCACGTCCCACCAAGTCCCGGCGGCCGATGAGCTCTTCAAGCCGGAAATCGACCGCGGCCAGCTGCGCGACCTGCTGCTCGACTCCCTACAGCCGGGAACTGTGCACTGGGGCCGCTCCCTCGAGACGATCAGCGGACCCGCCGATGGGCCGCGGCAATTGCACTTCGCCGACGGCACGAGCATCGAGACCGACCTGGTCATCGGCGCCGACGGCGCCTTCTCCCGGGTACGCCCGGCCGTATCCCCCGCCGTCCCCGAGTACACCGGGATCAGCTTCCTGGAAGCACGGTTCTCCGACGTCGACAACCGACACCCCGAGATTGCCAAGCTGGTCGGCCCGGGCAGCGCCCACGCAGCTGATGGCGAACGCAGCCTGTTCGCCCAGCGCAACAGTGGAAACCACATCCGCGTCTACATCATCCAGCGCGTTCCGGTCGACTGGATCAGCTCCAAGGGGCTGACCGCCGAGGACACCGATGGCATCCGCGCCGTGCTACGCGACGAGTACGCCCACTGGTCGCCCCGCATGCGCCAGATGATCACCGAAAACGACGGCCCCTACGTCCACCGCCCGATCCTCGCCCTCCCCGTCCCGCACACCTGGGACCACAACCCGACGGTGACCCTGCTCGGCGACGCCGCCCACCTCATGCCCCCGCTCGGCGTCGGCGTCAACCTCGCCATGCTTGACGCCAGCGAACTCGCCCTCGCCCTCGCGAACGCAGCCACTGTCGACGACGCCATCCGCACCTACGAGAAGACCATGCTCCCCCGCTCCGCCGAGACGGCCAAAGCCCTCGAACATGGCACCGAACACCTGCTGTCCGCCAACGTACCCAACGTCGGCGGCGACAACGACGCCCAGCCTTGGAAGCGGACCCGGTCACGCTAGACGTCGTGGTCGTAGCCACGGTCGGCATGGACGCGCGTCGGGCGGCGCAGCGGTTGGCCGCTCCTGCCACGGATCGGCGGAACGGCCTGAATCGGTGGGGTCATCTCTGTGACGTCGTTGCGGTTCCCCCGGTCAGAGTCACCACCAGAGGAATACCGTGTGCTTCGACAATCACGTGGTGCTTGCTGCCGATCTTGCCGCGGTCCAGCGGGGAACGTCCGGAGGCCGAGCCGCACTTCAACGCGCGCACGTGCGAAGAGTCGACGGCGGCCCGGGAGAAGTCCAGCATCCCGGCCGGCCGCAGTTCGACGAGCAGCAACTCGTGCAGACGCTGCCGGACCCCGGCTTCGTTTCCAGTCCCGCAGCCGCCGCCAATAGCTCTTGGGTAGATGCCGCCACGGGATGCCGGTGTACAGCACGAACAAGATCCCGCACAGCACCCGGCGATCATCGATCCCCCGGCGCCCCGGATACCGAAAGCTCCGCCCGACCACTGGAAGCAGCGGTCCGATCCGCTCCCACAGACCGTCCTCGACCAGCCACGGCTTGCTCCCACCATGCGTCTTGGCCGTACCCACCCTCTGTCTCGCGAGTACAAGGCCAACTGACATCCCGTCATTCGCGAGCGGCGAGCACCTCATGCTGATCCCAGTCCTTACGGCACCAGTACGCGCAGCCCGTACAGAGCCGGCCCAGGTTCCGGGTGGCACCCCAGGCCAGGCAGTCGGTGCACGAGTTCGGCGGTGGGATCGCGGACGGATGACAGTGCTCTCACAATCCTGTGGCGTGGTACAGGCGGCATGAACCGCAGCGCAGACACGGCGGAGGGGTGACGGGACCGCACGGCCAGCAGGTGAAGCAGAACTCCACCCGCGGCATCGCTGGGGGCGAGGCCTCGGGACGGCCAGGCGAGGACGGCGGTGACGAGCGCTTCGTACAGGCGCAGTCGAGGGGAAGTTCGGCCTGTGTGACCGTGGTTGGCGACCGTGCGATCCCGAAGGGTAGTCTCACGCTCGCATTGATCAGATCCGACACTCAGCAACGGGGAACCGCAGGCATGTCGACACCTCCACCGCAGTATCAGAATCAGCCGCCGTACGGGCAGCCGCAGCAGCCCTACGGGTACCCGCAGCAGCCACAGGCCCCCCATGGGCACCCGCAGCAACCGCAGCCTCTCCGTGGAGGGCAGCGACCGCAGCCGGGCGGTCTGGGGCGGATGCTGAAGTCCGCCGTCATCGTCATAGCCGTGTTCGGCGCCCTCGGCTACTGGGTCTGGGACTACAACACCGACCCCCACGGCGGCAAGGCGAAGAAGGAGGCCGAGGCAGCATCGCACAATCCCGCCATCGGCGACTGCGTCAAGGTCGAGGACCCTCAGGGCAGTCCGGTACCGACGGTCGTCGACTGTGACTCTCCCGAGGCTGAGTACAAGATGGGCGACCTGGTGGTCGCGGGCCAGCAATGCGGGTCCCAGTACGACTACGGCATCAAGGTCACCCGCCGGGGCCTGGGCCACACGATGTGCTTCACCAAGCTCTGAGCCTCTGATCCCGTTCGCGGCCGCCGTTCCGAGGAGCGGGCGTCGGCCGTGCGGGCAGGTGCTGCTCGTGCCCGGGGCCAACCACTCCGGCGAGGTGGAGAAGGCCGCAGATGACTCGCCCACGCCTATGATCTGACCCCCGGATCCGTCGTCGTGGACCCGGAACCACGGGACAGCGGACACATCCTTCCTCTGGGCCCACCGAAGCCCCTCCCACGCCCGGCATCACCGCCTGCGCCCCTGGGGCCTGCACGGCAACGACTACGCGGGCGAGTCGCCACCAGCAGGGCAGGTGACGCAACTGGAGTGGAATGACCTGGAGGACTGGGCGTCGAAGTACGCCTTCGTCTGCCAGCAGATCCGGCGGCCCGACGCCCGCGTCGCCATGGAGCAGTTCCTGCGCCGCCTCACACGCCTGGAGGCCAGCATCCTCCATGTCCTACCCCGCACCGGGGCGGAGCACGTCCGCAGGATCGTGGAGAAGTCCGGCCTGCCCTACGAGAGCTTCTCCGAGGACGTCGCCGAGGCGCCAGGGATGCAGCGACCCGGCCCGTCGTAGCCGTACGCATGTGAGCGGGCCTGACGAACAGGTCACGGCCCGGCAGTAGGGCAATTGCTGCCCGCGTAGCTCAACCGCCGGCTACGACCAGCAGATGCTGTCGCAGTTCCTCCTCGATCTGCTCAACCCCGCCGATGGCGGGGATACACCAGTCAGTCTCGATGCCGCGTGCGAACGCCGCTTCGGAGGTGGAACGGATCAGGTGTGGCGAGATCAGGCGTGGCGAGGGGACGTACGAGTCCCGCAGCCAGGCAATGAAATTGGGCCACCTCTGCGACCGTGTTACCGCGCAGGGCGACGGTGTCCCGGGTCTCGTGTCCGCGAAGCCGTCGAACTCGGTCCCGTCCGCCGTCAGTACCCAGATGTCCAGACGGTCCGGGTGACCCTCCTCGGGCGGGTTTCCGACCTCGGGGAAGGCGTCGCGGAGAGCCTCCCCGAACGCGTTCAGGTCGAGCTGCCGGCCATGAGGATCCTTCGCCGGGCCAGGAAATGTACTGAGCGGTTCCCTTGACTTTCTGCTCCGCCATGAGGGGCTGTCAGTAGGCTGCCGGGTCCTTGTCGTTGTGGTGGAGCTGGCGGCCGCGCCGAGCGGAGCCCAGTCGACCGACGTCGACCGGGCTCCGCATCAGCAACTCCTGTTCCCGTTATGCCAGGGCCCCTCAGCTCAGTTCGGGCAGCGTCCCTTCAGGTCCCCCGTCGTCGAGAATCGCGCGGAACGCGTCCACCATGGCCTGAACGCCACCGGTGGGGATGACGACGAGGTCCGGGCACTGGAAGAAGGCGCCTCCCCCGTACTCCCCGGTCTCCCGCCAGCGGTCCAGCACCTTCGTGATCTCCCGGGGCGTCATGAAGGTGGCACTCCAGCGGGTGCCGTCGGGGAGACGGAGCTCGGCGTCGACGTTCTCGACGTCCTCGACCCGGTCTTCTGTGCCGAACATGAAGACGGCAGTGAACCGGTCGTCCTCGACGACGTGCAGCGGGTCGGACATGTCACTTGCCATAGAGCTGCTTCAACCTCGCGATCACCTTGAGT
This sequence comes from Streptomyces sp. NPDC030799, assembly GCF_055572255.1. Taxonomy (NCBI): domain Bacteria; kingdom Bacillati; phylum Actinomycetota; class Actinomycetes; order Kitasatosporales; family Streptomycetaceae; genus Streptomyces; species Streptomyces sp. NPDC030799. Next base: position 50,608 of record NZ_JBVIDS010000003.1, read on the forward strand.
CCCGGGTTCATGTTTCCACGCGACAGCTGCTCGAACCGGCTGTCCAGGTCCCGTTGCACCGCCTGATTCTTGCCGGCCTGATGCGCCATCTTCGTCGGCTGGGCGTCGTGGCCGATGGCCGATGTGATCAGGTTGCAGGGGCTGGCATCATGCACCGGAACCGGGGTGCTGCCGACCAGGACGTGGAAGGTGTGGACACCGGCGACCATGATGTTGTGGACCTTCTGCTGCGGAGCGGTCCACGAGTCCACCGCCACGACCCGGACGAATGCGCCCGCATCGGTGCGCAGCTTCATGCCGGGCCGCGGATCGGAGGCGTCGGTCCACTGCTCGAGTCCCCCCCTTACGGACGGCGTCGGCAGTCAGGACCTTGCCGCCGGTCTTGAGCCAGCGAAGGACGGCGAGCGAACCTGCCGCGCGTTCTTGCCCGCTGAGCTTCTCGCCGGTGACGAGGTCCTTGCCGGTCAGGGCCTCCACGGTGCCCTTGCCGTCGCCGATGCCCGGCATCAGGTCCAGAGTCAGGGCCATCCGGCGCTGCTGCTGGGATCCCCACGTGTCGCCCATGTGGGAAAAGCCGAAGTCGATGTCCGGGACTTCGCGGAGCTTCTCCGTCCCCTTCTCGATCCTTGGTACGGACTTGTTGGCCGCCTTCATACCGCGGTTGGCCTGGGCGGTGCCCTCGTTCATCTTGTCGAAGGCAGCGTTGAGCTCCCTGAGCTCCTTGTGCCAGTCGATGCCGGGCTTGACCGGCTTGATGGGCTTGTCCGGTTGCGTCGGTGGGATGTCGTAGTTAGTCGCCCGCGATGACGGTGAGTTCGCTCAGGATGAAGAGCGAACTGCTCGTCGTACCCATGAGCTTGTCGGCCTTGGCGATGCTGGTGGCCAGATGGCGGAGGTGCGGCTTGGCGGTCTGACTGCGTTCCGTAGAGGAACAGCGCGGTGCCGACACCGGCCGCAACAGCCTTGCCCTCGAACTCCTCGAGTCACTGGACCATTTCGAGGAGCGGGAGATTGTCGCAGCCCCGGAACAAGCAGGACGCACAAGGCCACCGCTGGGCACCGCGCGCCTGGCAACATTCCACCAGGCGGGCCCTTAACCACCCTGGGCGAGCAGTGGCACACCGATGCGCCGCCTCCTGTGCTCCAGCCTGCGCCAGGGCGTGCACCTGCCCGCGACCACTGCCTCGACCTCGGACGCCTGTCGACGGTCAGCCAATTCCCCATGTCAAACGCCAGACAATTTTCACCGGCTCCTCGGAACCGTCCGTGCCGCAGAAAGCGCTACCTTTGGAGTCGTGGCGGTCAAGGTCATCAATGCCCACCTGGCTGCTCCCTTGCGCCGTCGCTGGCTCCCGCGGCTTCAGCCAACCCTGCCGGGTGTTGTCGTGGCCACATCGCTGTACGTCGAGTACGCGGTCGTACGACATTTCCCGGTCCGATGCCCTTTCAGGGCAGTTCTTCCGCATCCGACCGGTAGGCCGCGAGCAACAGCGGCCGATAGGTGGATTCGCTGACCTTGCTCTTCCTGCGCAGGATCAGGGACCTGCGGTCGACCCCCGTGCTGAAGCTGAACAGGACGGGCCCGTCGTCGCGGTGCTGGAAGACGCCGCCCTGGTTCCTGAAGAAATGCACGCCCAGCGTCTTGGCCGGCAGCAGTTTCCTCTCGTAGTAGTTGACACGTTCGCTGTTGATGGCGGGATCGGTGCCCTCGGCGAGGTGGACTAGGCACAGCGGATCCTCCACCACCGCAAGGAGCTTGCACAGCTCTCTTTTCGCCTGCGCGTGCCCGCTTCCCTTCACGTCATACGGGGGCAGGACCACCGTGAGGCGCTCCAGGCGCTGGAGTTCCATGATCTTGCGCACCTCCCACCACGTGGACCTGCGGATCTCCTGGTGCGGCGGCAGGATCAGGACGATGGAGTGTGCGGCCTCGATGAGCCGGCCGACCGGTTCCTTCCAAGCCGTGTGCGCGGCCCGCATGTAGACGAGGCCGCCGGGGGCCAGGGCGAGGCCGGGGTCGACCACCGCGTACGCCTGGGAGCCGAACGCGTCGGACCAGGCTTTCGAGATCACCTGCTCCATGGTGGAGGTGACCTTCATCCCGCCCAGGGCCAGGGACCGCCGTCCCCTGCCGCTGCGCACGATGATGTGCCCGGCGGACCCGAACGGGCGCAGGATCAAGCAGTACCGCGCGCCGGAGGCGACCAGGTCCGGTACGACTTCGCCGATCTCCTTGATGCGGATGCGCAGTGTGAAGCGCAGCAGCCACACCATCCTGAGCACGCCGACCGTGAAGAGCGTCAATAACAGTAACGGGAGGAGGATGGGGCCGCCGTCGGCGACCAGCCCAGCGATGAACAGCAGCAGCGCGAGGTTGAAGAGCCCGAAGCAGCCGATGTTGCGCCACAGCCGCAGGACGACGGCCCGCGCTCCGGTTTCCCCGTGGAAGCTGCCTGGCTTCGTTCCGGACATGGGGTCATCCCCTCCCCCGACGGGACGTAACGACTGCACCGGATTCTGCCCGGCGAAGTCCCGGACGAGACTACCCACCCCGTTGTCACCCGCGCCGCGGAACGCCGATTATGAACGGGATGCGGCATGAGGAAACGGACGCGAGGCCTGCTCGGGGGGCGGGCTGCCGGTCTCGGTGCATCCCGACGACACCCCAGCAGCCGGGCGCCCATGAGTCGACACCGCGCGTCTGGAGCGTCATCCCCCTCAGCGTCGCCGGGATACGACGTCTCATGCTTGAGACTCCCCGTCTGATCCTGCGTCGCTGGCGCGAGGAAGACGTTGCGCCCATGGGCCGCCGTCAATGCCGGCCCCGAGGTCATGCGGTGGATCCGTGACGGCAGCGTCCGTGACGAACAGCAGACACGCGGCGGGATGGTGCAGCGGATTCCTCGGCGGCGCACGTGGGCGCGGTTCTTCCGGCAGACGTCCGGGCCTCGTGGTCAGCCGGTCCGACGGGCCTCGTCCGGCCACACCACGTCCACGGGCGGTCCCTGCGCCCGTGCCCGGAGGACCACGTCCGCCGTGCCCCCGCCCTTTCCGCTGGGCGGCTCCCGTTCCAGACGGCCACGAGTCGATCGGCGTGTTCCAGGAGGGCGGCGTTGGCGGCATCGTAGGCAGCACGGTCCGCCGTCTCGTGCGACATGACCACGACATCGTCGGCGGCTTCGACGAGGTGGTCGACGAGGGGGCGCGTGGCGTGGGCCGACCACGGTGCGGCGGTAGTCGCGGGAGGGGATGATCAAGTTCGTGTTGGAGAAGGTTCGCGTCCCGCGGATCGGACGGGGCAGGCCGCGCAAGAAGCCTGACAGCCTCGCGGCGGACGAGGCTGGTTGTGCCATCTCATGACATTGGTTCCTCGCTGTCAGGTTTGGCGGGCGTAGGACGCGAGGCGATCGGCGAACTCGGTGACGAGGTCGCGTAGTTCATCGGGGCGCTCGATGACGAACGGCCGGTCGAGTGAGGCGAGTACCGGAGGCAACCAGTCGAGCCGCTCCGCTCGCAGCTCGACGCGCAGCCAGCGCTCGGTTGCCCGGTCCTCGCCTGCCGCGGGGCCGTGCTCTTCCAGTCTCGCGACGCTGGCGGGAAGATGAGCGCGGATCTGCTCAGCAGTCGCGTGGATCCGCAAGGTCACCTCATGCTGGTACTCAGCCGTGGCGAACCCTGACAACACCCGCTGTGCCGGACCGGGCCCCGTCGGCGCTTCGAATGAGCCGGGCAGGGTCCTCGCGTCTGTGATGCGATCGAGCCGGAAGGTTCGGTCCTCGCCGATCCGGACGTCCGTGCCCGTGACGTACCACCGGCCCGCATGGGTGACGATTCCGTACGCGTGCAGTGTGCGTTCGCTGCGCCGTCCGTCGCGGTCGGTGTAACGGATCGAGACCGGTCGGCGGTGGCGCACCGCATCGGCGAAGGTGAGCAGGACCCCGGCGTCCGGGGTGTCGAACTCTCCGGGCTGCTCCGTGAAGGCGAGGGATTCCAGGAGTGTGTCGAGTCGGCGGGCGATGTGCTTGGGCAGCACCCGCCGGATCTTGGCCGATGCAGTCTCGTTTGCCGTGTGCTGCGTCGTCGTCAGCCCTGCCCGGCGGCCGGCGACCAGGCCGAGCAGTACGGCCAGCGCCTCGTCGTCGCTGAGCATGAGCGGAGGCAAGCGGTACCCGGGGGCGAGCCGGTACCCGCCGTAGCGGCCGCGCACCGATTCCACGGGCACGTCCAGGTCGATCAGCTGGTGCACATACCGCCGCACGGTGCGCCCTTCGACGCCGAGCCGGTCTGCGAGTTCCGCCACCGTCCGGGTGCCGCCCGACTGCAGCAGCTCCAGGAGTGTCAGCACGCGGCCAGTGGGTCGAGGCATGTGCACAACATAGCGCGAATACAGGACCGATTCTGTCCACTATTTCTCCTAGCCTGCGACGTGCACGCCTTCACACAGCCAAGGAGATCCCCATGGACTTCGTCTCGATCCGCATCATCACCAGCGACGTAGCGCGCCTCGTCGAGTTCTACGAGCGAGCCACCGGGGCGCGGGCGACGTGGGCCACCGAAGACTTCGCCGAACTCAAGACCCCGGGCGCCACCCTCGCGATCGCCGGCACTCGCACCGTCCCGCTGTTCGCCCCGGGCTCTGCCCGCCCGGCGGACAACCACAGCGTGATCACCGAGTTCCTCGTCGACGACGTGGACCGCGTTCACCAGAACCTGTCCGGCTTCGTCACCGACTTCGTCAACGAGCCCACCACGATGCCCTGGGGCAACCGGTCGCTGCTGTTCCGCGACCCCGACGGCAACCTCGTGAACTTCTTCACCCCCGTCACCCCGGCGGCCATCGAAAAGTTCGCACGCTGACGCCACGCACAGCCGCTCACGCGGGAGCCCGGAGACCCCAGGGCTCCCGATGAACGCGGCCGCCGAATCCAAGAACGCCACCAGCAGGGGACATCGGACGCGCCGCCGACCCCGAAGGACGTCTGCGCTTGTGCCGGCGGATCGACGCCGGACGTGAGATAGCACACGTCGCTGCGGAAGCCGGAATCTCCCGCCGCCGCCTGGTCAAGTGGTACGCCAGCTGGCGCGCGCTCGGCGAGAATGGACTGCTCGACCACTCCTCCCGCCCACCCGCACCCATGAGAGCATCACCGACCTGGTGGAGGCGCTGCGACAGCAGACCAACCACGGACCGGCCCGGCTCGCCGACGACCTACAACGGCTGCACGGCGTCACACTCGCGCCGACGACCCTCCACCGCATCCTGGTGAGGCGAGGAATCAACCAGCTCCGGGGACCTCGATCCACCGAGCGACGCGCAGCCACCGAGGCGAGTGGCGACCTGGCGCGCATCCATGCCGAGCTGCACCCCAGCTGATCCGTGTTCACGACGGTCTCAATCCCCGCACCGTGGCGGTGATCCTGGACTCCCAGTCCGTCAAGGGATACGAGACGGTGGGTCAGAGCACCCGCGGTTTCGACGGCGGGAAGTTGATCAATGGGAGGATGCGGCAGACGCTGGCGTCTGCTCCGGGGACTATGAGTCGCCACGTACGTGTGGTGGCGATCCCCGCCATCGCCACCACACGCTCACGCTCCGTTGGCTCTCCCGGCGGCCGGGCTAGTAGCAGGCCTGGGCGCCTGTGCGCCGTGTACAGGAAGCTACGGCCTGTCGCCGTGGTCGTTGATCTGCCCGGCCGGCCGGTAGGTGTTGCCGGCCGTGTCGGTCACGGTGACCACACCTGAGTCCGCGCTGATGAGCCGCCTGCTGCTCTTTGCAGTCCTCCGTGCCAGGCCGCTGAACACACTCGATCAGATCACCATTCGCCGGCCGAGAGCCATCGTCACCCATATCGCGATCCACGTCGACGTATTCCGGTGGATCACCGCCGCCGGACCCTGAACCGATGCCGAATCGGACATTAGCCATAAATCAACCGACAATGGCGGCCTGACACTACGATTCCCAGGCGACCCCTTCCGCACCGCCGTGAACGCCCCAACCGGCCCCGCCTCCCAATTCGATGCACCCGGGCAGGAAACGCACCGGCAGCCCGTGCCCGCACAACCCCACGCTCACGACGGCCCACCGCTCCATCACCTCCACAGACGACGGCTGCACGGTCCACGGCACCGCGACCCCACCACGGCAGTCCATTCCCCTGCACCTCCACGCAGAGGCACGAGCAAGCAGCCGGGTGCGGCGCGCACGTCGCTGAAGACGGGCGCGGAACTCATCGCCCCCCCGCCGCTCGCCGGGCCCGGCCTCCGCCCTGATCAGGACGGAGCGGCGACGCTCAGCGGCGAGGGATGCCACCCGGCGCCGAGTATGACTCTCCTGGGGCGCCCCGGGGTCGGTGGGGCGCGAAAGAAGCGGAAGCTCATGTTCTATGGCGTCGGTCACAGTGCCCCGCCCACAAACCGGCACGCTTAGTAGAGGCGACATGGCAGATATTCGAGTATTTGTCCGTCTTGGGTCAGATGTGAATCCCGCCGTGCGTCTTGGGATTCCCCCGGTCTGCCGCACGCCCGTTGCCGCGTGATGTAAGGCTTCTGACGCTGCGACAGCTTTCCGTCCTGCCCGCCATGTGCGGACCCGAGGCCCGTGCGCTGCCCTGGAAAGGCCCCGGTACCTACGAGGCGACGTAGTGGCGGGGACCCTTTGCGCTCCCTGTCGAGCCGTTCTAAGAATGACGACCCACAGGACGTCGCCGCAGTTCGGAACCGGTGTTCACACAGAGTCGACCCACACCGGGCGCTCGGCGTCAGCGAGTGAGTAGGAGCCCCCCACATGAAGTCGTCCCGAACGTCCGCGAGACTCCTCGCCCTCGCTCTCGGCCTGGGTCTGGCATCCAACGCGCTGGGCGCGGCGGTGCCGGCCAGCGCCCAGACGGCCGACACCCCCTCCCGCGCCACGGGTACCTCCGTGGCGCAGTACACCGGGTCGCTTGAGGAGGCCGCGGACAACAAGGCGTTCTTCGAGGCCGTGCTCAAGTCCGTCGCCGAGAAGCGTGCCGCCCAGCCGAACGCGCAGTCGGTGACTGTCTACTACAACGCCTCCCAGGCACCGAGCTTCCGTTCGCAGATAGCGAGCGCGGCCTCGATCTGGAACAGCTCCGAGTCCAACGTCAAGCTCCAGGAGGCGTCAACCGGTGGTGCCGACTTCTCCTACCGCGAGGGGAACGACCCGCGAGGTTCTTACACCTCCACCAACGGCCACGGAAGCGGCTACGTCTTCCTCGACTACACCCAGAACCAGCAGTACGACTCGGTCCGCGTCGTCACCCACGAGACCGGGCACGTGCTCGGCCTGCCGGACGACTACGGCGGGCCCTGCAGTGAGCTGATGTCGGGCGGCAGCGCCGGCCCGTCCTGCACCGACCGCTACCCGAACGCCACCGAGCGCTCGCGTGTCGACCAGTTGTGGGCCACCGGACTCGCACAGGCCCCGGACACGGCACGCCCACCCAAAACCACCGGCCCGCTCGCAGGCGGTGTCACCAGTGAAGGCGAGGAACCGATCAGCGGCGATGCCCAGGCCCCCAGCACGCCTGCGATCACCGCGCCGGCACCCGCGCCCGTCGTGATCCATGTTGGCTGATTCACGGCAACAGCAGATCACCCAGAAGTCCGCACACCCCGAACACTGCCAAGGACCCTGCCACGACGATGGTTACGCAACTCCCATGGCCTCTGCCGGCATCGGTGGATCGTAGAACGCGGCGACCGCCGGTGGTTGGCCTCGCGCTCCTGGTCCCGGTCCAACCGGACTGGCTCGTCGTCGCCGACCTGGACGGGACTTTGATGTTGCCCGTCGGTGGCGTGTAGGACGCGCAGAGCCTGGAAGCCGACGCGGTGGAAGAACTGGTGGGCCGCGACGCGCGTGCCACGGTGCGCGTACGGCCGGCGCTCCAGCTCCTCGACCAGGTACGGCCGACCGCCCGGACACGCGTCCTGGTCGGCCGGCAGGCCCTCGCCATAGGTGGGACCGCCTGCACCGAAGCGGGCGTCATGGAGGCCGAACTGCCCGCGGATCTCACGGCCTGATGCTTCCCCGGGTGCGGCCGCCGCTCGTGGCCGCACCCGGGAGTTGACGTAACGGACTGAACGCTGTCACGTCTCCCGGAATGACCACGGCCTTGGAGCGGGGCCGAACCTTCGTGGGACAGACCTGCACATGACCGACGAGTCCTCGTTCCATTCCGCCACCGTCAACAAGCACCCGCACAAGTGGGTCGTCGCTGCCGAGACATGCGTTGACGAAGCGGTTGCTCGCGTCGCGGCGGAGACCAGGCCGTCCGCGCGAAGCGCAATCCGGCCCCGACGCCGCCCCCGAACAGGAAGCTTGTCAGGGGCGGCTCCTACAGCCGCTACGACCACAAGGCGTACGTCGCCGACATCTCCCGCCGCACACGCAGCCCTGGTCGGCGACCACGCGAGGCCAACCCGAAGGCGTTCCTAGCTTCCGCCGGGTGAGCACGACGAGCAGCTGCAGCTGGCGGGCCCCCGCCTGGAGTGGGAGCACCACCGCGTCACTCACACGTCACCATCGACATCCACCGGCTGCTCCCTGTGGAGCGCGGCCTTGGCTCCGCGACCGGAGCTGATCAGGGCTACCGTAGAAGCGGCCACGGTGATGAGCATCATGACCAACTGGGCCGCGTCAGCGGTATTCATGGTGAACGTCGCGACGCAGGCGATGCCTGTCGTCGTCACGGCGAACGCCACCGCAACACCGGACAGGGCAAGCAGCCGCAACACCTTCGCAGATGGTCGGCACCGGGTGACGACGACAGCCGGCGTCACCGCCGCGGTAATGAGGAACGCTGCCGGCCCGAGCATCCCCAAGGCCCCGACCCAATAGGAGACCGGGTCGATGGAGGCGAATGCCAGGAGGAACGGCGCGATCAGCCACGTGGGCAGCGTCGGGACAAGAGCCACCAGCGGGCGCCACGCGGCCCAGCTGCCGGTTCTGGAGGATTCCGCAAGGAGTGCGAGGGCGCCGACCAGCAGGATCAGGCCGGCGCCGTACATGACGTACTGGGCGACGTCGAGCAGTCGACCTACCAAATCCGGAGTCGGCCAGGGCTCCTCGGACAGGATGAAGCGCAGCATCGGCAGGGCATACAGCGCCGTGCACCAGGTGACCCAGGTGGTGGCGACGCTTGCCTGCATGCGGCGGCGGCGCCGTTCGGCGGACCCATCGGGCATCACTGGGCGAAGCCATGCCCGCAGCGCGCCAATAAGGAGGTCTGCGACGACGCTTGGGCCTGCGCCGGTGTCCTCGACCAGTGCTTCAAGCTCGCAACCGTAGCGCTCCCGGAACGAGGGAGGATATGCCCGCAAGGCCAACCGGGCCGCCATGCCGATCACGCGTTTGCCACCCCCAACCGGGTCAACCCGGTGCGTGCGAAGCGGGCCATCGCCCGGAGTTTGTCGTCGAGCACGGTCTGGCCTTCCGCCGTGAGCCGGTAGGGCCGCCGACGCTCGTCCTCGTCCACCGGCGCGACCAGGCCCCGTTCCTCCAGCCGCGCGATGGCGGCATACAGCGTGCCCGGTCCCAGCCTGATGGAAGTCTGTTCCTCGACGTCCTTGATGATCGCGTAGCCGTGCTTCGGTCCGTCGGCCAGGCTGGCCAGGATCAGCAGCGCGGGTTCGGCCCATCCGACGCGGTCCCGTTGACGCGGCATCAGGCACCTCCTTCGTTCCTGGCGACTACTACGTAATACGATACTACGTAGTACGTTGCAGTGGCCCGCCGCAGCGGAGGAGCCTGGACAGGCCCGTCCACCGGGCTGGGCCCGCGCCGCTTCGGTGAACTGTTGACCGCCCTGCGCCGCGAGGGAGCGGATGCGGTCCTTCGAGGCCGGCCGTGCAGCCTTCCCCTGGAGGACCGCGTTCTGCCGTTTGCGGCGTAACGTCACACGTACTTGATGCGGCGCCAGATCGCACCCCTGCTCGGAATCTCGAAGTCCGCGGACGCCCGGATCCTCAATCGCCTCGCACCGCTGTTCGCCCTGCGGCCGCGCCGACGGTTCCGCATCCGCCGGCGGCCAAGGCGGAGGCCGCGCCGAAAGGGAGGTTCCTTTGCGCGCACGTCTCGCCGCCTCAGCCGTGGCCCTCGCCGGTGTCTGCTGCAGCGCACCGGCCGCATCAGCGGCGACTCTGCCGCCCACCAACACCGCCCACCACTGCATCCACCACACCACCGGACTGTGCGGCTGGACGCACCGCCAAAAACCCAAGGACAAGTACGACACCGCGAAGTGCCAGGACACTTCCCTCTCGCACTCGCGGCACTCCCAGAGCACCTGCCTTCGCCGAGTACTGGCCCGGGCGCCGCAGCACACAGGGCTCGCCCCAGTCGGGCGCCACGACAAACGCCTCGTCGAGCGTCATGCCATCAGGATCGGCGGGACTCTGCACGGCGGTCGAGTACCAGATCCACTCGTAACCCCTCGCTCTTGGTTGCTTGTCCACCGGCCGCTCCACCGGTACGGGCGAGAAGGTGGTCCGGCGACGGTAGTAGTGCACCGTGACAGCGCCCAGTAGCGGACCTCACAGGAGCAGCGGTGAGGAACGCCAAGAGCTCGGAGACCAGGCTGAGGCCGATGAGGTAGAACGAAAATGCCCGGGCGTGTGGAACGGCGCGCCTGCCTCCAGCGGTTCGACCCCGGCGGCCCGCATCATGTCCACCGCCTCTGCAGCAGACAGACGACGCCGTGCGGCTGCCGCCTTCCGCGCGCAGTGGGTGCAGCCACCTCGGTCGGAACGCCCCACCGTGACATCGGCATAGCCGTACCGTGGTGGCGCGGGCCCGGAGGATCTTGACCCTGTTCGCGCTGGCTGCGTGGGAGCCGTGCGCAAGAGTGAGCGGCGTGCGCGTCCTGCCGCTGTGATGCAGCGTAGGGCATCAGACTGACAACGCGCAGGGCAACGCTCGGAGCCGCAGGCGACACCAGCGCGATGGGGGGTCCTTGGCGCTCACGCCGGCCAGAGCCAGCGTGGCCCGCATCACGGCGACGATGGTCGGGCCGGAGCTTTCGTCTGGTTCATGTCTCCGATCATCTCCCACAGCCGCAGCGCCCGCCCTCGGTGCCGGTGCGCCATGTGGTGGACGCCGGCGGCGGCATCCAGGTCGCCGATCAGTTGCCAGCACGTGGCCTCGTCCTGGCGGTCGCCGTGCCGGTGGAACAGCCCCGCCGCGCGCTCCAACGCCGGGTTCGCCCGGTCCCGGTCGTGTTGACCGGCGTACACGCGGCCGACTTCCAGCAGCGTGTACGCAGCGCACCGTTCGTCGGCCAGTTCCTCGAAGGTGGCCAACGCCTGCCACAGGCAGCGCAGCGCCTCGTCCGGATCACCGCGCCGATCGTGCAGCCGGCTGAACCGCCGCAGCACGACCGCCACCCGGTGCCCGTCGTCGAGTGCCCTGGCCTGACGCAAGGCTCCGTTGAACCACAGCTCCGCTTCGTCGAGTTTGCCCTGCATGAGCGTCATCACGGCCATTGAGCAGGACAGCTGCGCTTCGATGTGCCGGTCACCCACACCGACCGCGATGGCCAGCGCCTGCTCGACACGTTCGAGGGCTTCGTCGTCACGGCCCTGTACGCGGCTGACCGTGCTCAGCATCGCCATTGACAACGCCTCGCCGCGCTTGTCCCCACCGTCCCGGCACAGCCCGACGGAGGACTCCAGGGCACGGGTGGCCTGGTCGTACTCGTCTCGGTAGATGTGCAGCTGGCCAAGACCGCGCAGCAGCACCGATGTGCCGTGCACGTTGCCGGCGGCCTCGGCCGCCTCCAACGCGAGCTGGTGCCCGTGCTGCCAGTCCTGATACAGACACCGGTGGTCGTAGTAGGTCGCCGTGCCGGCTGCCAGCTCCCAGGCCAACTCGTCCAGGCCCCAATCCACGGCCAGTTTCACCACACCGAGCAGGTTGTCGCTTTCCGCGTCGAACCAGCCGAACGGATCGGCCATCAGCCGGTCCACGACCGCATCGGGCAGCGGCCGGCGCGGTGCCGAACCGGGGGCGGCGGCCAACAACCCGGCCGCCGGCAGTCGACCGGTGCCGCGCCCGACCAGTTCGAGCCAGGCGGACAGCACTCGGATGATCGCGTCCCGCTTCTCCGTCACCGGCAGCGGGGCAGCGATCTCCACGGCACAGGTCCTGATCAGGTCGTGCAGCCGGTAGCGCGGCTGGCCGATGGCGTCGGTGGCGGTCAGCCGAACCAGGCTGGCATCGACGAGAGTGTCCAGCACCTCCTCTGCGTCCGAGCGGTCCAGCAGCGGGCCGACCACCCAGCCGGGCAGGGTGTAGGCGCCGAGCAGTCCTAGCAGGCTCAGCGCGCGCACCGCGTCAACCGGCAGCAGTCGCACGCTCAGTTCGACGCTGGCTCGCACGCTGAGATCCCCGATCCTCAGCTCGGCCAGCCTCCGGGACTCATCCTCGATCCGTTCCCGCAACACCCGCAGCGACCAAGCCGGGCGGCCCGTGAGCTTGCCGCTGGCGATCCGGATCGCCAGCGGCAGGTTGCCGCAGCAGTCGAGGATCGCGTCGGCCTCCGCCGGTTCCCGCTCGACCCGCCGCCGCCCGACAATTCCGGTGAACAACTCCCGCGCCTCTGCGGGGCTCAGCACGTCCAGGTCGATGTGCCGAGCGCCGGGAAGTTGCGTCAGCAGAGTGCGGCTGGTGATCAACACGGCACAGCCGTCGGCCCCGGGTAGCAACGGCAGCACCTGATCGGCGTGACCGGCATCGTCCAGCACCACCAGCATGCGGCGGTCCACCAGCAACGACCGATAGAGCGCGGCCCGCTCGAACAGGCCGTTCGGGATCGCGCTGCCGGCGATCGAGAGCGCGCGCAGCGCCTCGGCCAGCATCAGCCCCGGATCCCGCGGCTCGTCCGATGTCGCGGCGAGGTTGAGGTAGAGCTGGCCGTCGGGGAAGGCGCCGCTCGCCAGCCGCGCGGCATGCGTCACCAGGCAGGACTTGCCGACACCGGGACCGCCCGTGATGACGGCGACCGGGGCCCGGTTCGGCGCCGACCCGTCGAGCAGTCCAGCGATCTCGGCCAGTGCCTCGGCCCGGCCCACGAAGTCGGAGACATCGAACGGTAGTTGACGCACGGGCATCCCCATTGCCAGACCGGCGGCCGCCGCGTCAGGACTCTCCGGTGGTGTGTCTGAGAAACCGCTTGGTGGGACCGGAGCCGCTAGGGCGGGATCCGCGGTCAGGATGCGCTGATGCAGCGCCTGGAGCGGCGGGGTGGGATCGACGCCGAGTTCGTCGGCCAGTGTCCGGCGCAGCCGCTCGTACACCTGCAGCGCCTCGCCTTGTCGCCGACACCGGTAGAGGGCGACTATCAAGTGTTCGGCGACGTCCTCGTCGTAGGGGTTCTCGCGGAGCAGGGCGGTCAGTTCGTCGATGACCTCCCGATGACGCCCCAGGTCGAGTTCGATGGCCAGGCACTGTTTGTGCGTGGCCGCGCGTCTTTCGTTCAGCCGTGTCGCATCGAGTTCCAGGGCCCGGCTGGGGATGTCGACCAGGGCGTTTCCACGCCAGCAGGCCAGCGCCCGCCGTAGCGCGACAGCTGTCTCGAACGGGGCCGTGTGCCGTTCGGCGAGGCGCCGCTCGTGGTCGAACTCCAGCAGGTCGAGCTGATCCGGGGCCAGGTGGATCTCGTAGCCGCCGCGCCGCGTACTGATCAAGGAAGCTGGTGCTCCGCAGGCTACGAGGTTGCGACGCAGTCCGGAGACGGCGTCCTGGACCTGGCGGACGGCAGTGGCAGGCGCCTTCCCGTCCCACATCACGGCGACGAGCCGTTCCATGGCAACGATGTCGTTGGCGTCGATCAGAAGTGCGGCCAGCATCTTGGCCTGCCGCGGCCCCTTGAACCGGACCTCGCGTCCGGTGATCTGGGCGTGTAACGGCCCCAGTAAGCCGAATCTCATGTTTCCCCCGGCACGTGACGATTAGCGCCAACCCCCGCTGACCTCGCACTAGGACGAATCTAGGACGGCCGACGGATGCGTGTCCATAGCGTTCCCGTAGCAGGGCTGACCGAAGACGAGTGGGCCGGCAATACGTGTGGAGAGTGCCTTCGCATTCCGGACTTGATGCGACCGAGGGGGGTGGCTGGATCCAAGTGGTGAGCATGTCTGGAGCAGGATCCCGACCCCGATCGGTCGACATGAAGCACACGGCATTGCACCAGGGAGCCGCGAAGGCCAACCGAACTTCGGCTTGACAACCGGTGTTGCTCTGGATTGCGCGTCAAGGATTGCACCAGGGCTCAGAGCGGCCAGCCTTGCGACACAAAGCCGTCACTTTCATGAGATGCCAAAAGGAGCTGCACCATGAAGGCAATACTGAGATCTGCACTCACTCTCGCCGTCATGACCGCCACCGTCTTCACAGCCGTGACAGGAACGGCGTCCGCCTCGATCTGGATCGAGAATCAGCAGCTGGGCCTCCGGGCCCTCAGCGCAGATGGCGGCCAGTGCATCAGGGCCAACCCCTATCAAGGCAGCTTCATCAGTGAGTGCGGCATGTGGGGCAACGAGGATGACTGGAATCTCGAGTCTGTTTATCCCGACGCACCCAACCACGCCTACGCCAACGTCCGGATCCGCAGCACGCGCCTGGACAAGTGCCTCACTGTCCTGAACCAGGCCGGGCCGCCCGGCGGAGCCAGCAAGGAGGTGTCTCCGCGCACCTGCGACAACTCACCGTCCCAAGAATGGGCCAGCACCCGCAGCGCAGACGGCTACCTCAACTACTTCAACTTCCAATACCGGGTATGCCTTGATGGTGGCTACGGGGATACCTACGGATTCTCGGAGAACGGGTGCAACGCCAACGGAGAGAACTACTACCAGGATTGGTACTACCTTCCCGGCGCCTGACTCCATCGGCCCACCAACCAGGCTGAGCAGGCACCTGCGCACCACGGCCTGCACTCACTCCAGCTGCGATCTGACATGGGAGTGGTGCAACCAGCCTCCCAACGGGGGGTCTCTCTCCTGTCAGTTCGTGGCGAACAAGCGCAAAGACCAACACGCATGGGGGACACATGAAAAGCAAACTCGCCACACTCATCCGCGCCGCCGCCGCTCTGGGGCTCGCGACCGCTGGCACCGTGGGCCTGGGAGCCGGTGCCGCGCACGCCGACACCCTGAGCTGCTCCGACCAGATGTGGAGCAACTACAAGACCGAGTACCGCATCTGCATCGACTACATCGACTATGCCCACGCCGTCGTGAAGTGGGCGGTCAACACCACCTACCACACCACTGACGAGCGCTTCCATCTCCAGATCAGCGGCGGCTGCCAGAACGGCTACAACGCCGACTGGAACGACATCTACCAGTCGGGGCAGAACGTCGGCCAGCTGGCGATCAGCTGCCCCGCCGGCGAGGCCAACGGGGGGATCGACGCCCAGCTGTGGCCCACCGAGTCCTACCACTACAGCGGCCCCGTCGCAGAGGCGTGAGCCGTGCCATGAACGGACGCATCCTCACCCGCGGCCTCGCGGCCCTCGGCCTGGCCACCAGCGCCCGGCCCGCTATACGGTGTGTCTGCGCTACGTCGCCTGGGACCGCGCCTACGCCACCTGGGCCGTCGACCCGACGTTCGCCAGCACCGACGAGCGCTTCTACCTCCGCCTCGCGAGCGGCTGCGGCGATGTCTACGGCATCAACTGGAACGACAAGAACGACCAGGTCTGGGACTTCAACCACTCCCCAACGTTCACCTGCACCGCAGGCGACCTGACCTTCGAGGCGATCCTGCGGCCGCAGGAAACCGGCCACTGGTCCGGTCCCGAAGCCGACGCCGGCTGACCCCTCAACCTTCCAGGGAGAAACATGATCAGGCGCATGGCCACCGCCGCCGCGCTCAGCATCGCAGCCGCCGGCCTCATGGGACTCGGCGCAGGCACCGCCGGCGCCACCGGCAGGAACGTCAGCTACGCGGCGATGTTCCCGACCGAGGCCAGCCAGTCTGACGACGGACCGACGGTGCAGGTCAACGGATGAGTCGACACATCTCCACCAGCCTGGCAGCTCTCGGCCTCGCGGCCGCCGGCCTTCTCGGCACGGGGGCCGCCTCGGCCCACGCTGCGGACCCGGGCTGCTCGGACTGGGCCAAGACCGCGCACGGCGCGAGCTACCGCGTCTGCAAGGGGAGCAACGTCTTCTCCTGGCAGGTCATCACCGTGGGCGCGAGCACCGATGAGCGGTTCTACGTCGGCGGCCACGACGACTGCGGGCACTCGTACTACCTCAACTGGAACGACCGTGGCCAGACGCAGCTCAACCAGTCGTACTGGACAGCCGCCTGCAACATCACCTACGGCTACATCACCCCGACCGAGGCCACCACCGCGAACGACGGCCCTGAGGTCTACACCCCCTGACCCGAGCGTCCCGACCCACGACGCTGTTGCCGCCGAGGAGCAGCGCCGCGGCAGCCGGCGACAGCAGTTGCACATCGTCGTCGCGGTCGCACTGCAAGCAGGATCGCACCCGGAGAAGTCAGGCACACCCGGTCGTCCACCGGCTTCGAACCGGGAGCCCTCTGCAGTGCCGGTGGGTGATCGGTCAGCAGGCGCGTCTTGGGAATGCTTCGTGGATGTCGGCCTGTCGTTCGCCGCTTGGAGCCGCTACTGCCACAGCGTGAGATCCACGGCGACATCCCCACATCGCACCGAACGCTCAACTGCCATCCGGACACGGCCGTCAGCGCCGATCCACCTCTTTGTGTCATCCGTTGTCAGCGGGCGACTGTCCAGAGGCGGATCTTGTTGTCGGCACCGGCGCTGGCGAGGAGCTTGCCGTCGGTGGTGAAGGCGACCGAGTGAACGGCGCCGGTGTGGCCGGCGAGAGGGTGGCCGAGTGGTTTCGGTTCGGCCGGGTCGGTCAGGTTCCAGAGGCGGACCTTTTTGTCGGCCCCGGCGCTGGCCAGGACTTTGCCGTCGGTAGTGAAGGCGAGGCAGTAGACCGCGTCCGTGTGACCGGATAGCGGGGCACCGATCTGCGTCGGGTTCGCGACGTCGGTCACATTCCACAGGCGGACCGTCCGGTCCCCGCCTGCGCTGGCCAGGATCTTGCCGTCGGGGCTGAACACCACGCTGTGGACGCGGTTCTTGTGGCCGGGGATGGGTAGGCCCACGGTGGCCGGCGGGGTGGCCACGTTCCACAGCCGGATCGAATTGTCGGCGCTGCCGGTGGCCATGAGGCTCTGGTCAGGACTGAACGCCACGGAGAGGACGGCGTCCGCGTGGCCGGTGCCGGGGCGGCCCATCAATGTCGGGTTCACGGGGTCCGACACATTCCAGAGACGGAGCGTCAGATCCGCGCTGCCGCTGGCGAGGATGGTGCTGTCGGGATTGAAGGCGACCGAGAAGACCGCGCCCGTGTGGCCGGTCAGCCGGCTGAGCAGTCTCGGTTTCGCGGGATCGGTCGTCTTCCACAGCCGGACCGCGTTGTCGTTGCCGCCGCCGGCCAGGAGGCCACCGTCGGAGCTGAACGCCACCGCGTCGACGTTGTCCGTGGGGGCGGTGAGAGAGACGAGCGGTGCCGTTTTCGCCGGGTCGGTCACCTTCCACAGCCGGATCGTCCGATCGGCGCCGGCGCTGGCCAGGATCTCTCCGCCGGGGCGGAACGCCACCGACAGGACGGCGCCCTTGTGAGCGGCGAGGGTCTGCCCGGGAGAGGGTGCACCGGTCACCTTCATCGCCGGGGAGCCACTCGACGACGGCCCGCTGGAGCCCGATGTGTCATGGCCCGGCCCGCCTTTGACCAGCCATTCCAGGGCCGCGGCACCGAGGGCCAGACCGGCGGCGGAGCCCGCGACCAGGAACCCGCGCCGGTTCCGCCGGGTCGGCGGCGCCTCCTCGGTGTGGGGCGTGTCGCCAGGGTGCGCCGCGGTAGGCGGACCCTTCACCAGGGTCAGGCCTCCCGCCGTGTTCATCACCCGCCGCTGGGGCAGTGGTAATGACCGGGCGAGGAGGTGGTGGTGCACCTTGTCGAACAACGCGTCGAGGGTGAGCGGATCCGGGCGGCGCAGCGCCGTGAGCAGTGCCTCGGTGAAGGCGGTGTGGGTCGCGCCCGGCACGGCCCGCGAGGGCTTGGTCGCCGATGACGAGGCGAGGACGTACGTGCCGGCGATGTCGATCTGCCCGCTGATCAGCCCTTGCCCGTCCCCCATCGGTCCGGTCGCCCGACCGGAGAAGCAGCAGTCCAGCACGAGCACCCTGACCGCCGCGGGACTGTCGACCATCGCCTCCCGCAGGACGTCGTAAGGGAGCGCGGTCACGCTCGTCCGAGCCGGGTCGGTGTGGAACACGGCCAGATGGAGCCTGCCCTGCCCGTCGACGACTCCGTGACCCGCGTAGTAGACGAGCAGTACGTCCGTGGCCTCGCCGGCGGCCTCGGTGACGGGGATGCCGAAGTCGGTCGGGGCCCGGGGCTCGTCGACCACGACGCAGTGCTCGTCCCGCAGAGTCCCGTTGACCGGATCCGTGAGGACCGCCCTGAGATCGGCGAGGTTCGCCCGCACCGCCGGGAGCCCGGGCAGTTTGGGGTGCTGGTACCGGCTCACGCCGACCAGGACGGCCCGCGAACCAGCCGGATCCGGGAACCGGGTCACTCCGGCGTCCTCTCCCCGTCCCCGTCTGCCTGCCTGTCCGCCAGCAACCGTTCGACGACCTCGGCCAGTGCGGGGACATCGACGCGCTTGCCGTCCACCTCGACGGTGCGTCCGTTCTCGTTGGTGACGGTGATCCGCAGGTCCGCACGGCGATGCTGGAACCATGTGGCCAGAGCGCCGATCAGCGCGCCGACCGCGGCCACGCCCACGCCGCCGGGACCGATGGCCACCACCAGGGCGTCCAGGCCTCCGCCCATCTCGCCGGGCGTGATCGGAGCGTGTTCGACGCGTACGCGTCCGCGCAGCGCGTCCTCGTGCCGCAACCAGTCGAAGAGGGATCTCAGCTCGTCGGGCCCATGGTCGCTCTCGCGGGACGCGGACTCGGTACGGATGCGCAGCTCTTGAGATGTCGCCGATGTCACCCGCTCATCATCCCGGGCGAAAACCGGAATTGGGCCGAATCTCAGCACTTCGCCTTCTGCACCTGCACATCAGAGCCATGGTCCGCGCGGAACAAGCAAGATCTCGGGTTACGGCTGACTCAAGCGGAGATCACGTGCGTGAGCCGCCGGTACTCACCGGGCAGCGGTCTGAGCCGGGCCTTCAGCAGGTCCCCCGGCGTGCTCAGCAGGGCGCCACGGGCTGGTGCGGCAATACCGTTCAACCGCGCCGCGCCCATGGCCAGCAGCTGTTCCGTCTCGGGCAGGCCCTGGTTGCGGGCGTCGGCGGCCGCGGCGGTCGGGGCCAGAGCCTGGGCGTGTGCGGTCTGGTCACGTGCGGTGGCTCCCTTGTCCACCGCGATCGAGGCCAGAACGAAGGCCAGCAGGCTCAGTGCAGTCAGGGCCGCGGTGAGTGAGCGCAGGCGCCGGACCCCGGCCCGTTCGGCACGACGGTCAGCGTCCTGGAACCCGACCTAGGCACGGATGAACTCCTGCTCCTGGGGAGCCACGCGGCGCTGCGGCATGAGGTCCAGCGCGGCGGCACGACGCGCCCCTCGATACAGGAGGTGCCGGTCCTTGCCCTCCGCCGCCCAGGCGCGGGCAGCGGCGGTGAGCTGCTGGTGGGCGCACAGCGCGGCGCGGTCGTCGCTGATCCATGTCCGCAGGGGCGGCCAAGCGGTGAGCACTGCTCAAGAGAGCCCCAGCCGAGGCCCTTCGCCGCCCCGACCCGGGGAACGTCATCGGCGCCCTGGTCTGCCTCGCAGGCACGGCCGTGATCATGTACACGCCGTGCAGCTGCTGGCCCACGCTTCGTCCCGCAAAGCCTGTCAGATCGGATCCGGACGCCACTCCTCTCGGCAGCCCGGCCGGTCGGCGTACGGCAGCGCGAGGGGGCACACCACTGGGGCCAGGTTTTCGCTTGCCTCGATCAGCTCGTTCTCCCGCCGATGCAGGCGTGGGCCCTCGATTTCGGCCTCCAGCGCTTCGCCCTGCCGGACGAGAGCGGCGCACGGACCCTGCTGCCTCGGCCTGTCCTCCGCCATCCACCCTGGGCCCTGGTCTACTACGACGACGAACCGCCCCAACACCGGTCCAGCGTCCCGACGCGACCGACTTGTGACCGCCTGCGTGACCGCCTCGAACTCGAGCGGGTCAGCTCTGGGCGGTGGGCCGGACGACGATCTCGTTCACGTCGACGGTTGCAGGCTGCTCGATGGCGAACGCGATGGCTTGGGCGATCGCCTCAGGCGGGATCGCGATCCGGTCGCGCATCTCCGTGATCTGTGCTCGCACCTGCGAATTCGTTGATGCCCCGGCGAAGTCGGTCCCTACCGCGCCGGGCGAGACGCAGGTCACCCGCAGAGAATCACCTGCCTCCTGGCGCAAGCCTTCGCAGATGGCGCGGGCCGCGAACTTCGTGCCGGCGTAGACCGCCATGGTCGGCACGATGCGAAATGCGGCCGTAGAGGCGATGGCGACGAAGTGGCCTGCGCCCTGGGCTCGGAAGACCGGCAACGCTGCGCCGATTCCGTGCAGCACACCCTTCACGTTGACGTCGACCATCTCGTCCCACTCGTCGACCCTCAGATCGTCCAGAGGCGAAATGGTGCCGACCCCCGCGTTGCTGACCAGCACGTCGAGCCGGCCGAAGCGCTCGCCGGCCAGGGCGACGAGGGCGTGCAGGTCGTCCCGTCGCGTCACGTCCGTGCGAGTCTGCACGGCCGTACCACCCGACTTCTCGATTCGCGCCACCAGCTCCGCGAGGCGCTCGGACCGGCGCGCACCCAGGACGAGCCGCGCACCTCGCTCGGCCAGCAGGAGCGCGGTCGCCTCGCCGATGCCGCTGCTGGCTCCCGTTATCGCCACGACCTTGCCGTCGATTCCCGACACCATGTCCGCCTCTTCCTTCCGCACTACTCGCTGGCCGGTGACCTACAGATCACCGGTGTGAGCTGCACCTCCCGCTCGGGATCAGTCTGCGGGGCGTTTAACCTGGTATCCAGAATGCATTTATTCTGGAACCCGAGATGCCATCCACCATGCATACACAGCCGAATCAGCGCCGTGAGCTGGGCGCCTTCCTCCGCAGCCGCAGAGAGCGGATCACCCCCGACCAGGTCGGACTGCCACGCACCGGCCGACGCCGGACCCCGGGCCTGCGCCGGGAGGAACTCGCGCTGCTCGCCGGGATCAGCGCCACCTGGTACACGTACCTCGAGCAGGGCCGGGACATCCGCGCCTCGGACCACGTACTCAACGCCCTCGCCTCAGCACTGCAACTCGACCGGTACGAGCGCGGTCATCTCCTTCAGCTCGCCGGGCACGCGGTTGCGGCCGAACCCGAAGAACCCGAGCCGCTCGCCGCCGAGGCGGCAGCCGTCCCGCTCCTGCTCCAGCCGCACCCCGCATACATCATCGGCGGCACCTACGACGTGCTCAGCTACAACCAGGCGGCCGACGAGCTGTTCCCGCACCTCACCGCGGCCGCGGACCAGCCGGCGAACTTCGCCCGCTGGGTCTTCCTCGAACCCGCCGCCCGTACTGTTCTGGTCGACTGGGAGCTCGAGGCACGCGGCCTGCTCGCCCGGCTGAGGACACTGGCCGGACGCCACCCGGGCGACCCCCGATACAGCCGGCTGATCGACGAGCTGAAGACGGGCAGTCCCGAAGTGCGCGCCTGGTGGCCGCAATACGACGTGCAGGCCCGGCACAGCGGACGAAAACGGCTACGACGCCCGGGACGCGGGGTGATCAACTACGCCTACACCGCCTTTCATCTGGCCGAACAGCCCGAACAAACACTGGTGATCTACTCCTGCGAGGCACCAGTTGACTGAGCGTCATGTGAGTCGTCCAGCGTTGAGCCGTGACGTTGAGTGAGGCGGAGTACCTCGAGTGTCTGCAGTCCGAACGGCGCGGCTACGCATGGGTGATGCAGCATCATGGTGGGCTGACGCTGGTGGAAGCCGAGGAAGCCGCTCTGCAGCGATACCCGTACGAGCCGGAGGATGCCCCGTACCGCGGGCTCATCTTTCATGATGAGGCGTGGCACTGGGCGATGCTGGCGATCCACGGCGATCGGTACGTCGTGGAACACCCGGAACTGGTCCACCCCTCACCTGACTACCGAACCCTCAGGTGAACGTCGAGCTCAGGTGCACATGCGGCGGTTCTTCAGGCTCCGGCCTTGCGCTCGTAGCGGCGGTGGAGACGGCGGCAGCCACCCAGCCAGGACACCGTCCTTTCGACTACCCAGCGGTGGCGGCCGAGCCGCCGAGAGGACTCGACACCTTCCCGGGCGACGCGATGGCTTATGCCGCGGCCGCGGAGCCATCGACGCAAGTGTTCGTAGTCATAGCCCTTGTCGCCATGCAGTTTCCCGGGTCGCCTGCGCCGCGGCCCCTGGCGGGAGCGAACAGGCGGGATACCTCGTACGAGCGGCACCAGGCCCTGACTGTGGTGCACGTTGGCAGCAGAGACCCCGAGCGACGGGGGCAGTCCGTTCCGATCAGTGATCAGGTGAATCTTCGATCCAGGCGTGCCTCGTGGGGCATGCGGGACCGAAGACCGGTGGAACCCCTGCCGCCAAGTGCACCCCGACGTGGCCACGGAAATCATCCGGCACCAGCCGCTCAACCAGATCCGCCACGAAACGACCAACCAGCCCGGAGGCCAAAAGAGACGACGCCAAGGAGCATGATCGGCTCGCCCGCAGGCACCTGTTACGTTTACGGGCGTTGTAAAGACGCAAAGAGAGAACGGACGTTGTTGTGCGCAAGGCGCGATGGATAGCGGCCGCGACGCTCGCCGTGGCCGTAACGGCCGCCGGGTGCGGTGGCAAGAGCGCGGGTGGGAAGACGGCAGACGGCACGGCAAGTGCCACCGCCGGCGTGGCGAAGAAGCCTGCCGGCACGGCTCCGTCTCATGGCACGCTCCTTGAGCGGGCGGCCGGCACCTGGAAATACATCGCCACCCACGACGACTCAACGCTGGACACGCTCGTCATCAAGGACGGCAAGGCCACAGCCAAGGGCGCGAAGCTCTCGTGCATGGGCACCTTCGTGCCGACGAAGAAGGACGGCCAGGAATCCGCGACCATCACCTACACGTGCCAGGGCGGCAAGGACGGCGGGCGCGGTCTCGGTCACCTGAAGGTGGACCCGGACGGCTCCTCGCTCGTGATCGACTTCGACGGGCCTCCCGGCGGCTGGGGCGGCCCGGTCGACAGCTACCGTCGAGCCTGAACGCCTGCTTCTGGGCTGGGCATGACGTGACAGGGGGTCTGGCCGGTCGACACCGACGCCGACGAGTGCGGCGACGACCGGCTCACCCCGACGACCGTACCGGGCTCGCCACGCTGCGCAAGGCGAAAGCCCAGCTCAAGCGGGTGAACGAGGTCCTGCGGACGGCCTCGGCCATTTTGCGGCCCACTGCTCGACTGCTCGACCCGACTCAGCCCAGGTGACCGCGCTCCTCGATGAGCACCTGGAGCTGGTGGTCGAGCCCGTCCTGCGGGACCTCTGTGCCGTAGGGCTCGTACTCACTGCCGGCGCGCCTCCGAAGACCTCCCTCCTTCTCGCGTCCAGTGGCAGCAGGCATCCGCCAGGGGGCTGGGCCGCCTACGCTGATCTCATAAAGCGCCCGTGGAGCGAGCATCGGGTTCGGACGGACAACGAGGTTGAACACGTCCGACAGGCCGTGCGGCGCATGCACGAGCCACCGGCCGTCCACCTCCACACATATTCCGAGGCAGCAGGTCGTCGCGGCGAAACTGTCGATCGCCGCCTCAGTCGAGTCATACGGCGGACACGGGAGACCGAACTTGTCCTGGTACGAGAGGTGCACCCGCGCTTCGTTGCGGATCTCCACCTCCGCGGGCAGGCCGGCGAAGACTCTCCGACCGGCCTTGAGCACCGTGTCTTCGGCCTCCCAGTAAACGATCTGGAACGGGCAGCCGGCCGTCACATACCACCCGGGCAGCTCCAGCGTCGCCGCTCGCGACAGGACCTCCGTCAACACGTCGTTACGGCACAGCACCGCGCGAAGGGACTCAGATTGCTGGTCGAGAGGGAGTCAACTGATCATCAGCCCTACCTACCACAGGTCGCCCGCCGGACGGGCCGGCTTGCCGCAAGGACCCCTCGGTGGAGGGCGGGTGACGTCCGCCCTCCACCGAGTCCGAAACATCGCCAGGACCCCGGCGACGTGTACTTCAGGCTTGACCTTCGGGCCGGATCCTCAGCTCTTGGTCAGTGTGCGGCGGAGAAGGGGCAGAAGGCGGTCCCAGTGAAGTTGCAGTGCGGCGGGGTTGAAGGCATCGGTGTCGGACATGGTGAAGCCGTGGACGGTGCCGGGGTAGATCTCGGAGGTGTAGCTGATACCCGCCGCGTCCAGGGCCTGGTTGAGCTCGCCGAGGGCCTCGGGCGTCAAGTCGCTCTCGGCGTGGCCGAAGTGGACCTCGGCGGTGAGCTTCGAGAGACTGTCGGGTCCATCGACTCCCACCGGACCGTGGAATGCGGCGAGGGCGGCTACCTGGCCAGGGTGGGCCGCGGCGGTGCGCGTCGCCAGGAGGCCGCCGATGCAGTAGCCGGTCACCGCGACCGGCCCGCCGCTGACCTGGGGCTGAGCGGTGAGGAACCTGAGATAGGCGTCGGCGTCGCTCAGGACACGTTCTGTGGTGTGCGCCTCGATCACGGGCATCAGCTGGGCGAAGACCGCGGGCCGGACGTCATCTCCAATGTGTTCGGGAAGCTCGATCAGCGGTGCCGGGCCGTGCCGGTAGAAGAGGTTGGGGACGAGCACGTAGTAACCGTGCCCTGCCAGTTCACGGGCCATCTGCCGCAGCACGGGCCGGATTCCGAAGCCGTCCGCGTACATCAGCACCCCTGGGCGCCGCCCGCCACCTTCGGGGAAGGCGGCGAACGCGTCGGCCTGGCCGTCCGGGGTGGGAATCTGCAGCGTCTTGGTGGGCACGAATTCTCCTGTCGTGGTTGATGTGTCGAGCCTGTGATCAACACGACGGAGGCGGACCCCGCGCAGCAGCGCAAAATCCTCGATCCAACAACGGGCCAGCACCGGCCCGTACGGCGCTCAGAAGAGCACCGGGTCACCAATCCGTGTGTGGCGCAATGCCATCCCGGTAGTCACGACTGCACAACGTAGCCCACGGAATGAAGCGGATGCCAGCCTCCCAGGCCACGTGCTGTTCGTGAGAACGCTCTCGGTCAACACTACGGATCCAGAAGCCGGTTGACCCGCTGCCAGTGACCGGGATATCCCATCCTGCCGGATCGCGGTCGTCACCGCACTTCGAAACACCCCCTTTGCCGAACCCTCCGGATGTGACCGAACCGAAGCCGCTCTTCCGGTCCGATTTGGCCATGTTCGTAGGCTTCCACAGGGAAGGCAGTGCACCACGGCGCGAGGCGGTCACCAGATTGCCGAAGCAGCGCGGACCCAGCCCGGTGTACGGGCCTGTCCAGGACGCCTTCGACACCGTGATCACACCAAACACACATTGATCACTTCACTGCGGCTTGGGCTTGGGTCAGGCCCCTCATACAGCTTCTCGTCTGCCGGCCAGACGGCGCCGCCACCAGAGGTCAGAACGCCACTGCCGGTGATCGGCGAACGGATCTGGCAGCGTGCGCTCGACATACCTGGCATCCAGGGCGCGCACTCGGCGTCCAAGCTCGGTGCGGGCCCAGGGAGGCAACTGCCGCAAGACCTCCTCAAGCACGTCGCGGGCATGCCGCACGTCGTCGAAGGAACAGTCGCGGCACGAACACTCCGCCTCCTGCGGATACAGGGGGCGTCGTCCTGGTGGTTGCAGAAACGCTCGATACCGCCGCAGCGCACGGTCGGTGACGCCGGGGTAGACGTAGTAGTCACCCGAGAGCCTCTCTACTTGACCTATTGCGGCACTGGTTCGAGCAGAGAGGCCGTGGATCCGGTCTGGGGGCAAGCCCCACGCGACAGGGAGAGACTGTTCAGCGCGCAGCGCGCCGGGCCGCTTACGCGGCATCGGCCTTTCGGTACGTGGGCATGAGCATCATCATGCCAGCATCTGCAGTCCGAGGACGGTCAGGAAGCCGCATCCGTCTCGATCCGGCGCCCCAGGACTCAACCTCGCATGCTGTCGTTGACGGCCTCGGCTGCTGCCTCCAACTGACGGTCACCGGCGCTACCTTGGACGCGTCCTGGCTGAACTCCAACCATTTGCCCCGGCTCGTTCACGCCTGCTCAGGACACGAGGGGCTGTTCTTCCGACTCGGTGAGCTTCACGGTGCACAGACCGCCACGCTCGGTCTTCACATCCACCACCTCGAGCTGCGTGCCCGGCAGGAGAATGAACTCCTCCTCGCCCGTGAACGCGGAGAAGTTGCGAATGCCGACGGCCCGTGCGGGCTGCACCTCGAAGAGCGTCCGCTTGCCGCGACTGCCGAGGAACGCCCGTGCCACGCCGAGCTCGGATGTGCACGAGGACACACCCCACCAGGTCACGGTCCGCCCCACCGGGTACTGCGCCCGCAGGTCCAGCGGCACACCGCGCCACAACGGCTCCTTGCGCACGGGAAGGCCCGACACCGCTGAGAACAGCAGCCGCAGATAGGGGAGGTAGGGGACGACCTTCGACCGGTCCGGATTGCGCAGGATGGCGTTGATCTCCCGGTAGAACGCGGACTCGCAGGTGTAGAGGTAGAGGGCGGCGACGGCGTCTGCGGACAGGTTCCCGGTGCCTTCGTCCGCTCGGAGCTTGCCGAACTCGTGCGACCGCTGGACGTGCCGGTCGAGACCGCGCAGCAGCTTGGCGACGGGGCTGACGGCGTCTCGGAAGTCCATGAGCGGGGTGTCGAACACGCCGGTGATCGCCTCAAGGACGAGGCCTTCGTCCTTGACGCTGGAAAGCCGCTCCAGGTACAGCTGGTGCAGCTCCATGGTGGACGTGATGAACGCGCCCATGCGCTCGGCGACGTCGCTGTCCGTCCCGCCGGCCCCCGCCGCGAGCCTGTCCCACCCTCGGCTCGGCAGCCAGTCGACCGCCTCGGCACCCACCGACGCGAGGGCGTCATTCACCATTTCGAAGTGGTCGCCGTCGCAGAAGATATCGCCCTGCGCGGCGGGGTTGCAGTGGTCGATGTGCCGGACCTCGACCTCGGGATACTTCTTCTGGAGCCGGAGGACGACCTGCTTCAGACTGCGGGCGTGGGCCCCCCACCACGCGAAGACGACACCGCGGTCCTCCTCGTCGGCGTTCTGCTTGGCCTTGAGTATCTCCTCGACGATCCGCTCGGCGACCGGACGCCAGAACCCGGTGTGCGGGTCGGCTCCCCTCGGCCCGTCGCTGCTGGCGGTGAGGGCCGCGTTCAGCAGCAGTACGCCCTGCGTGAGCATTGCCTGGAACCATTCCGGCGGCTGGACGGTGTCCTGCTTCTTCAGCAGCGCGCGGATGTCGGCGATCGGCGTCTTCTTGGGGATGCCGTACTTCCACATCGCCGCTGCCTTGATGATGCAGCGGATACTGACGACCCTGCCGAACTGGCTGTCCTTCCAGTCGTGGAAGGTGTTGTCGAACATGGCGATGCCGGTGGCGCTCTCCGGCCGTGGGTACGGGTTCTGCCCGAAGATGACGACCTTCCACTTGTGGGGCGGGTTGGGCTTGAGCGCCTGGAAGGTCAGTTCGCGGACGGGAACCACATCCGGGCCCCGGTCCGGGCCGATGAAGGAGGTGGCGTTCGGCTGCGCCTCGATGACCGGCCTCAGCAGCGGGAGCCAGGGTTCACCACCGTCCTTGAACAGTTCGGCGAGGGCGAGCGGGTCGTTCGGGTCGGGCTGGGCCGAGGCGTTGTCATTGATCATGGCCCGGGAGGCTAGCAGCGGGGTACGACAACGTGATCTCCCAACTGCGTTGTCAGTGGGCCCCTGTAGCGTCGTGATCACTGGAAAGCCCCTTTCCCGACGGGAGTGTGGAAGATGACCGTGAACCGCGTGCAGCCGCCGCTCAAGGTGGTCTTGACCGACATCAATGCCACGGTGGTGCAGGCGTGGCGGGCGGCATTCGCCGATACTCCCGGGATCGAGATCCGCAAGGGGTCGATCCTCGATGAGACCGTCGACGCCTGGGTCAGCCCGACCAACTCGCGGGGCCTGATGAACGGCGGGGTCGACGCCGTCATCAAGCGGCACCTCGGCGCGGGGATCCAACTGCGCGTACAGCGGGCGATCCGCGACCAGTTCGAGGGAAGGCTCCCGGTGGGAAGCGCGGTGTGCGTTCCCTCCGGGGCGACCAACCCGAAGTTCCTGATCTCCACACCGACGATGGAACAGTCGTCGCAGAACGTGAGCGAGACCCTCAACGTGGCTCTGGCGTGCGCCGCCGCGTTCCAGGCGATCCACCGCCAGAACAACGGAGCACCCGGCAGCATCACGTCGGTGGCACTGGTCGGCATGGGCGCCCAGACCGGCCGGGTACCGGCACGCGTGTGCGCCAACCTGATGTGGACGGGCTACACGCTGTTCAACGACTACTGCTTCGACGACTACGACAACCTGCGCAACACGATCATCGCCCAACTCGACGACATCGAAAACGCCCCCACCGAAACCCGGGTACGCATAGCGCCGCCCCGTCGGGCGTCATCCCATCGGTGACCACCGTACGAACCGCCGCCGGTGTGGTGCTTGATCCCGCAGGATGCGCAGCGCCTCGACGAGCAATCCCTTCCTGCCGCGCATCCACTCTCTGTCCGCCCTCGTGCCGCTGAACGCCGCAGATCGCACTAGGAGCCGCCACCAGGGCCCGTGGCCGAACGCTGGAAACATCACCAGCGTGTGCCACACAGGAGCGGGCGCACCTCCGGCCGTGTCGGGTACTGGGACCAGCACGGCCAGGCGGGACGTCAGCGGGCCAGGGTGACGGTGACAGGAACATCGGGACAGCTGCTAAGGACATCCGTGAGCGCCGTCTGCTCGGCGGCGGGGGCGCCACTCCCCCGCGGCCGGGAGGTGCCGGGCTGGGTCGGTAGGCCGGACGTCGTGCCCGAGCTGGACGAGCCGCAGGACGATGCAGGCAGCCGCCTGTCGGCCCTGACCGGGCTGGGTGCGGTCTTCGATGTCGGGGCTCCAGGTGAAGGCCGCGTCCTCGATGTCGGCGTGGGTGGCGTCGTTGAGGTCGTCGGGGCACTCCGGGGCGGCGACGGCACCGAGCTGGGTGTCAGTGGTCACCAAGTACATGGATCCGGGAGTGGCCGCGTTGTGGGTGTGAGGTGACCCGCTTGGGACGGCGGCGGGTGGGCAGGGCACGGTCGACGGAGAAAAGGTCGTACTTCTTGCGCAGCCGGTCCTCGGTGCGCCGCCGATCAGCTGTTGATGCGCTACAGAGAAGTTGAGGCCGAAACCCCGCCGGCCGCCCATCGCCACCAAACCGATGGACAAACGCCGCTGATTGAAGTGAACGAAGCCAGACATTCGGAGCCGGCAGCCGAATTCTCGACTGCGCGACATCCCGCGAGTTCCTCTGAGCTCTGCTGAGTCCTCGTCCGCGTGGCCGGGGCGTTGTGGCCCCTTGGGAGTGTCCTTCGAGGAAAGCAGCAGGTCAGACGGGATGCGGCTGGGCGATCACAAGGCCTGTGAAGGGGCCGGGCTGGTCTCCGTGCTGCCCAGGGGTGGCGGGCTGGGGTGGAGTCGTGGGTTTCAGCGAGGCAGGCTTGGTGCATGAGGTCGCTCTTGCGCTCACCCCCGGTACCAGGAGCAGGCGGTCATCACCGGGTCCTCTTCGCGTTGATGCCGTGTGTGCCCTATCTGATCGCGCTGGCTGTGCTGGTCATCGAGCTCACGCCTGCGCACTTCATCTATACAGGTCCCTTTCTCACTGCGGTCCCGGCGCTGGCGGCGGTGACGTTGGGGCCCAGGGGCACCACTGCGGCGGCGGTCCTGGCGCTGGCGATCAGTGTGGTCACCGCGACTTATAACGGGGCGTGGGGCACCCTGCAGGTCTACAGCAACTTTCTGGCGCTGGCCCTGGTCTCCGTGGCTGGGTTCATCACCAGCCGCGCCATGCAGGAGCGCAGGCAGAAAGAGCTCGACCAGGTCCGCCGCATCGCCGTGGCGGCCCAGGAGGTCGTGCTGCGGCCCGTACCCGCGCGCCTGGGCCCGCTGCGAGCCGGCAGCCTGTGCCTTGCGGCTGGGACGGGGGCACGGGTGGGCGGTGATCTGTACGAGGCCGTGCAGACGCGGTACGGCGTCCGGATGATCGTCGGGGACGTGCGGGGCAAGGGACTGTCTGCGGTGCGGGCCGTCGCGGTGGCGCTGGGGGCGTTCCGGGAGGCCGTGCACTATGAGGACGATCTCGTGGAGGTCATGAACCGCTGCGCGGCTGCGCTGCGACGGGAAGTCGCGGTGCCGGGCGCGTTCGGGCAGGAGGTTCTGCTGGAAGGGTTCACCACGGCGCTCATCGCGCAGGTGCCGGACGAACCCGTGGTGCAGTTGGTCAACCGTGGACATCCGCCACCGCTGCTGCTGCACCGGGGCAGGGCCGCACCGTTGATGCCGGGCCTGCCGTCGCCACCTCTCGGTCTCGAAGACCTCGTCACCGACCTCCCCGAGAAGCCTGAGACCTATCCGTTCACTCCCGGTGACCGTCTGTTGCTGTACACCGACGGCGTGATCGAAGCCCGCAACCGCGACGGCGAATTCTTCGCTCTGCGGGAGGCCGTCGAGGAGATGGGCGTCGGCCCCGCCCCGCCAGAATTCCTGGAGCAACTGCACCAAGCGTTGAACCGCCACACCGGCGACGACTTGGCCGACGATGTGGCGATGATCTTGGTCGACCGGTTCGACTGCCTACCGCAGTCGCCTCCCGGTGAGTCAGAGGCGGGGTAGGTGACTGTCACACGGTCGGCTGCGAAACCACGGCTTGCCGGTCATCTTCCGCACGGTCTGTAAACCTGCCGGTGATGAAAGCCGTCGTGGTGGTCGCCTCGGGCCGGGCAACGTACGACGGAGGTCCTGTGGAGGCAGCGCGGGGCGCGGTGCCGTCCAGCGCGCACCGGCCCCGCACTGTGCTGCCTTACCGGGCCGGGCGGTGCCGCGGTAACGGGGTCCCAGGGCCGGCGAGGTGTGGGGAGTCCCACGACGCGGAGTGGAGTAGCAGCGTCGACACGATATCGACCCCCTGGGGCTGGCGCGTCGTCCTGGGCTGTCGTCATGTTCTGTCCTTGTCGGCGAGCGGTCTGGTGAGGCTTCGTGCTCCTGAATGACCTTCTCTGTGCTGGCGCGCCACAGATCGAGCCGACGGCGCAGCGGGAAGGGCAACTGCGGGTCCGGCGCAGTCGGCGTCGATCTGGTCGAGTTGCTCTCGGGCCCGGTCGATGTGGGTGTCGATGCGGGAGATGTTCACGCACACGGGGTTGCAGCGGCTCCAGTGCGGTGTCCGCATCGACGGCACTCGTCGCCGGGGTGTGCGGGCCTCCACCCAGACACCGCCGATCCCGTCCGGGAAGTGCATCTGCTTCTGCACGCCCCGCTGGAAGACGGCTCCGGCCTCGTCGGCATCACCCTTCTACGGCTAGAGATCCATAACGCTGGGGGTTACGGTCAGTTGTGATGGCTGTCCTGGGCCGCGCCATGCCAGAGGAATGAGGTATCCGATGACGTTGGGCTGACGGCCGACGAGCGGGCTCGGCGCGAGCAAGTCCGGCTTGAAAGCCGCTCCAACGACGGTAATGCGCCCGTCATTGGGTTCTGACCGGTCGCCGGTGTTCCAGCGGGGGCAATGCCACTTCCGGGTGTTGCCGTCAGGGCGCTTCCGTGGACATGGGTCCCAGTGCCTGGATCGCGGTGTCGATTGCGGTGGCCAACCGTGCGGGATCGTGGCCGGCGCGTTCCCGGACCCGCAGTCCGAGCACCGTGGTGAACAGGAGTTCCGCGGCGCCCTCGATGTCGAGGGCGGGGGGTAGTTCGCCGTTGTCGCGGCCCTCGAGCAGCAACGATCGCAGTGCCTGCCGGGTCACTTCGAAGGCGGCCTCGGTCCGCTGACGGACCTCGTCGTCGGTGATGTCGAGTTCGGTGGCTGTGTTGACCACGAAGCAGCCCCGGCCGGGCTCGCCGCCGGTCGGGCAGGTCACCAGCCACAGCATCCAGTCCCGCAGTGCCTGGCGCAGCGGACGGCCATCGGCGCCCAGCCGTTGTTCGGCCTGGGCGGACTCGGTGGCCCGGTAGTGGTCGAGGGCGCGCAGGAACAGCGTGTGCTTGTCCTGGAACGTCCGGTACAGGCTGCTGGGCGTGAGTTTCAGCTCGTCACCCAGATCACGCACGGAGGTGGCGTTGTAGCCACGTCGCCAGAACAGCTCGGTCGCTCTGGCGACCGCGTCCTCCCGAATGACTGAAGGAGGCGTCGGTGACAACCACAGAACGGACCACCGCCCAGGTGGCTGGTCAGTCAGCAAGCCCTGCACAAGAGCCACTGGCCGGCGGTCACCGCCGTGGCCTTAGGCACCTTCCTGCTGGTGACCGCCGAGCAGCTGCCGATCGGCCTGCTGACCGCCGTGGGATCGGCACTGTCGGTCTCCGAAGGAACGGCAGCGCTGATGGTGACGGTTCCCAGCCTGCGGTTCCCAGCCTGGTCGCCGCGGTCTCGGCACCACTGGTTCCGGTGCTCGTCGGCGCCATGGACCGTCGGCTCCTGCTGCTTGGTCTGGCGGTCAGGGCCTGCCCGCTACGGCCGCAATCTAGGTATCCCACCAGTTATCTGTCTGAAGCCAGAAGGTCAGGGCTGGGCGAGGATGCGGGTCCGAAGGAGTTCGAACGAAGCCCGGCCGTACATAGCCCGCTTGAGCGTTTTCACCCGGTTCACATGCCCTTCGACGACCCCGGAACTCCAGGGGAGAGTGAGGCCGGCGGTGATCGCATCGAGGTCCTGACGGAGGAAGCCAGCGAAGCCCTTCATGGGCTTCGGTGCGTCCTGCTCGGCCTGCCTGATCCAGTCGAGCAACAGGTATCCACGCTGGTGACGGACTAGATCGGCGAACGCCCGCGCGAGGTCGCAGGCCCGGGTGATGTCCGAGCAGGCGAGCCGGACTTGAAGGAGTCGCTTGTCCTGACTGTCGGTGAGCGTCTCCCGGGGCCGCATGATCCACGAGGTGATCTTGCGAGGACTCGGGATGTCGGCCCGGACCGGTTCGGCGGTGCCTGAACGGAGGGCGGCGAGGTGCTTGCGGACGACATGACAGCTGCCGCGGTAGCCGCGAGCCTGGATTTCCAGGAACAGGTGCGTCCCGCTGACCTGGCCTTGTGCTTCGGTGAAGCGGGCATTGAGGTATGCCTTGAAGGGGTCCAGGACGCCGTTGGGGCGGCGCTCGCGAGCGGAGGCCAGCAGCTCGTCGAGGTCGGTGTCGCGAAAGCGGCGCACGGTCTTGCGGTCAAGGTTCAGACGGCGGGCGATGACGCTGACGGTCCAGCGTTTCTCCAGCAGGCGGTGGATGTCCTCGTAACGGTGGCGGGTGCGTTCGATGATCTGAGTGCGGGCCAGTTCCGCGGGTGGTAACAGCATCGGGGGTGGCTCCGGCACTTCGGTCACGGCCTCCTCGTCGGCGCGTTTGCGCAGGCAGTCGCGGTGCTGGTGGCAGGTCCTCTCCACCGCGGCGGACAGGTTCTGCAGCAGGTGCCAACGATCAGCGACTTCGAGGGCATGAGGGGTGGCTTCCTTGACCGCCTTGGTGTAGGCGGTGGCCCAGCGTGCGGCCGGACGGCCGCCGAGCTCGATAGCGCAGCCAGCCTGTCAGCCCGGTGCTGGAGCGGCGGTGTCGCTCGGACAGGCCCGGCACCTGCTCGACGAACGTCTTGTGGGAACAGCTCTTCCGGTCACAGAAGTACCGGCGCACCCGCAGCCGTCCTCGCCTGCTTCCGGCAGTCCGGGCACCGGCCCGGACGAGCCGTCGATACCGCCTCCACCACCAGGACGCTGGAGAAGTCGTTGACCCGCTCCACCCGCACATCGATCCCGGGAAACAGCACATCCTCGACCGTCTTGCTCGCCACGGCAGGAAACACCCTGCTGAAACGATCCCCCGTTCCAGCTGCTGACCTGGGGATTCACGGAACTGCGGACAGAGCCTTGAAAACGACCACGGATGCTCCCCGGTGGGACAGGACCGCTATGGTGTACTGCCCGGTGAACGCCGCGTACTTGACGATCTTGCGGTGCAGGTTGATTCGGGTGCGGGAGATGACCGCCGTACGGATGTCTGGCCGCCACGTCGGCCGGGACAGCGCCCGCCAGGGCTCACCAGGTCGCCAGCCCTCACCGCGCGGGCGCTCGCGCAGCTTGCCCAGGCCGCCCTTGACGGTGGCTTTGATCGCCGAGGCGACGATCGCCAGCTCAGGGTCGCCTTCCTTATAGCCTTCCATCGCCGCCAAGAAGTCCGCCGGCGGCAGGTCCGCGCGCACGCCGAGGTCGGCCATCGTGGCGACGAGGTAGGCGTCGCACAACCGCTTGTACCAGCCGTCCAGGTAGCAACCGTTGTCATACCGCACCCACCTGCGGTGATCCGGCCACCGGCCACTCTGGGTCGCGCACGACCGAGTGACTTCGTGCGCCGGAGGGAAGGTAGCGATCACTCGCGGCTGCTCGTTGGTCCTTGGGGCGCACCGAGCCCGGTGCCCATGCGATGCGGGCGTGGTCGCGGGTGATCAGGCATTGACGACGGCACGCCAGATTGTCACCACGGCCCCCGCCTGGATCAGCAGGAAAGCGATCTGTCCCGAGAGGCCGTGCAGCTCGTAGATCGATGCCAGTAGGCGGAGGCGTTTCGTCATGTAGGCCCGTTCGCGACTGAACGTGTCGGTGTCCATCCACATGCTCGTCAGGGTCAACACCATGAGCATGAGAATGACGCGCAGGACTGCCTCGCCCAATTCCTTGGTTCCGAGGTTTTGGGTGAATGCGGCAAAGACGGCAGCGACCACGATGGGAACGAACCAGGCGACGAAGAGACTCAGAGCTCGCGTCGGACCGCGTTCTCCGGGCAATACTCGCCACAACGCGCCCAGAACGAGTCCCGCCCCGGCGAAGGAGATCTCACCTGCGATGAACGTCCCGATCGTATCGGGAATGCCCGTGGGTAACGTGAGAGTATATGTCCAGTGTTTGACGCCGTATGCGTTCTGGTACCAGGCGAAGACCATACTGGGCAGAATTCCGAAGATAGATGCCCAGCGTGCCGCATTGAGAGCATTTCCCCACCAACGGGAGCTTGGTCCCCAGCTGAGCGCGACGTCGACCACGGACACAGGGTCCGGTAGACAGTCGTGGCCACATTGGGTGGGTCGCCAGCGGTGCAGGAAGCGGAGCTGCTTCTCCAGGCTCGGTCTCGTGGTTTCCTCCGCGTGCCCGTGATCGATGAGGTGCAGCCGGTGGAGCAGCTCCCGGCAGCGCCGGGCCTCGACCAGTAGCTGCTTGTGCCTTTCCCGGTCACTCAGTTCCGCCACGACGCAATGCGTCCCTGCTTTTCGGTCCACTCGGCTCAGTACCGACCAACGGCCCATCACCTTCACCACGCCGTACAATGCGACCATGTTGAGAGGTAGCCAGAGGCCGTACACCGCCGCGACATTTCCCGGAAACTTGACTCCCCTCAACGCAACGACGATGGCAAAGATGGAGATCACCGCAACTAGATCCACACCCTCCGGGCCCAGGGTTTCTGGTTTGATTCGGCAGTTGCTGTGGAGAAGTGCTACGAGTGCGAGGCCTGCCAGTGCCCACGTGTAGGCGTACGCCCATTGCGGGCCGCGGGATGCGAAGTCTGCGAGCTGCTGACTCAGGGCGCTTCCATGGTCGGTCCCGAAAAGCGCGGCTGCTTCCCCCATCCAGTTGGCACGTTTCCACCTATCTTCGAAGATCAGTGCACGGCAGAGCACCACCATGGCTGCGACCACAGCAAGCGCTGCGCCGACTGCAACCATGTGCCGGAGGTGATAGTCGGGTCGGCCATCTTTCGAGGGTGAAGGATTTTCGGGCTTGGTTTCGCTCGGGGATTCTCCCAGCCTTCCTTCCCGTGCAAAACGCCAGGCCCAGGCAGCGATCGCAGTCAGCCACAGCCAAAGCATGGACAGGTCCAGCAAAACCAGTCCGGCTATTCCTAGAGTAGGGGGGCGAGTGCTGGGCACGAGATTCGGCGGAAGCCCGATGAGGTGCGGAGACAGGATTACCAGCAGTCCTACCGCTGCCGCCGCCCCGGAGGTGCCGTAGACGACTCTCTTGCGGTTCACCAACCCTCTGGGATCATCGGGGCCCTGCGTCAGCGGCAGCCATGGCCGCGCGAGAAGGACCATGGTGAGACCCGCGCAGATCCCCAGCAGGGCGCGCCCGACGTTCTTGCTGGGAGAAGAAGGCTGGATCACCAGCAGCAATGCCAAGCCAAGGGCTGCACTCAGCACGGCCCATTCCAACGCCGCGCAGGCCACCGCTCTGGAAGCGGTCCTCTCGGTGTTGTCGTCGGACTTCCCGCTGTCCCGTCGTGCCAGAGGCAACGCTGACGCGGCGAGGACAATCGAGGCACTGACCCACCACGAGGCAATTCCCAGAGAGGCGATGAAAGTAGCGCGTTTACTTTGAGTAAGATCCCGTGGTGGCGCTATTTTGGCGAAGATGGGCGGCTTGTGTCCGCGCCATACTCTGGTGTCTTTGTCGATGCTCGATATTCCGGGGGAATCGCTTATCTCCAGTCCGCCTGGATCGATCGAGATCGTCTGCCATGAGGCGTTGGTCGAACCACTCGATGGGTTGAGGGTGATGCTCCAGTCGTTGGCTGACGGAGCCGTGACCGTCCAAGGACCCACCTCGTATTCGCCGCCTGGGTGAATCAGATTCCACGACTCGTATTGCAGGGTGGCAGGGTGTTTTTGCGTGATCTGGTGATTGATGGATCGCCACTCCGGATGCCACTCGTCGATACTTTTCGGCGATTGGTTACTCCTGGGTAGCAGGCAGTGTAGGGCTTGTTTGTACTTGAATGCATTCGAGCTGAGTGTCAGGCTGTCCGCAAGTTGCCCCTTCTGCTCTGGTAGCTCGATGCTTGTTATCTGCCGAACTTCAACGAACTCGAGATTTTTCCGTCTGAAGATCAGCCGGGAAGTGAAATTCGCCTTCCCGGCCTTTCGGATTTCCGAGCAGTTGGCCATGTCGGCGGCGTGTGCCTGTGCTGGTTGCGCCGCCCCCCACCCCAGCACCACGAAGGTGAGCGCAATCAATCGCCACACCAAGGAATTCATGTCCGGGATGGGCATCCGCTGTAGGGGTCGCATTGCAGGATGACCTCATAGGGGTCGCCGGCGAACTCGCTGCGGCGTGAGTGGCCGACGCTGGAGAGGAAGCGCCATTGGGTGGGCTTCTTATGGCTGGTCCGGTCCGTTTTCTCCACGTGGGTGTGGAGGGTGCGTGTGCTCGTGTCGGTCGTCTCGACCAGGGTCTCGTCGTCAGCCAAGGGGAAGTGCTCGTGCAGCAGGCACAGGCCGAAGCGGTCCAGGTTGCCGTGTTTCTCAAGTACGGCGATCAGATCCCGGACGAAGTCCGCGTCCTGCGAGCTCAGAGGCTCGGCTTCCTCGAACCGTGGGAGGCCTGACTCAGAATTCGGCTTCTGTGCGCTCACCGCCACCTCCGTCGACTACCAAAAGTACCCTCTTTGTCACTTTACGTGTGCATATGTCTGCCCGCAACGGATGGGTCTCCGGCGCAAGGACGGGGCAGTTGTCCACAGGGTCTGACGCGTCGCACTGGCTCGGTCCTGGCAGATGATCTCGGCTCCGGGGTGCTCGGTGAGCCAGGCCGCGAACGTTTCGGAGGTGCGGCCAGGCAGTACGTCCACGACCCGGCCGGCCTCGACGTCGACCAGCACGGTGCCATAGGTGCAACCCTTGCGGAAGGCGAACTCGTCCACCCTCAGCACCCGCGGCGCACGGTGCGGCACCGTCGGCGCCGCCAGCAGCCTGAGCAGCCGGGTACGGCCTGCGACCAGCCGCAGGCGGCGGCACAGCCGCGCGGCCGGATGTCCGTCGAGCTCGATCGCGATGGACCGCAGCCAGCCTGTAAGTCCTGTGCTGGAGCGGCGGTGCCACTCGGACAGGCCCGGGGTCACAGAAGTACCGGCGGACCCGCAGCCGGACGATGACCCGGCGAGATCCCAACGACTTGTCATCCAGGACGCGTTCGTACGTGCTGTGTATGCGTCTCGCCTGTTTCCGGCAGTCGGGGCACCGGCCGGGGCGAGCGGTGGACACCGCCTCCACCACAAGGACGTCGGAGGAGTCGGTGACGCGCTCCACGCGCACATCGATCCCGGGAAACAGCACAACCTCGACCGTCTTGCTCGCCATGCCGGGACATACTCTTCCGAAACGATCCCTCGCTCAGCTCGCTGACCTGGGGATTCACGGAACTGCGGACAGAGCCATTTTCAGCGACCCTGCGGCCGGGCTCTGGGCCGTCGAGCAGGTTCCCGGCGTCGGTCGGGCGGATTCGAGGATCGGGCGGACCTCGACGGTCTCCGGGGTAGGGAGGCTCTGGCCAGTTCGAGGGCTTCCGCACGGTCGGCCACCTCGACGATGAACCAGCCGCCGAGGGTCTCCTCGCCGGCGTGCGCGGGCCCGTCGGTCACCGTCGGCGTCCCGTCGGCCGCAATGCGCACCGTCGCGGGCGCGGTGCGCTCGGTCTCCAGGGCTTCGCCGCCGACCAGTTTCCCGACCGCGGCGAGGCTACCGATCCAGCCCTCGCACTCCTTGCGGTACGCGGCCCGGTCGGCCTGGATCCGGCAGCGCGATTCGTCCGTCTCGAAGATCACGAGTGCGTATTTCATGGGACCTCCTCCCCCGGCCGCCGTACGGCCGACTGCTGCTGACGGTGCGGGAGAGGGGTGGTTTGTTCAGGCGGTGCTGTCCAGCGGGGCGATGCGGGCGAGTGCGCCGATCTCCAGCGCGGTCCACAGGGCGCCGTCGGGGCCGACGGTGATGCCGTGCGGTTCGGAGCGGGGGGTGGGCAGGTCGTGGACGGTGACGTAGCCGTCGGGGGTGATCGTGCCGACGCGGTTGCCTCCCCATTCGGTGAACCACGCGGTGCCCTGTCCGTCGACGGTGACGGCGTGCGGTCGGGCGGCGCGGTCGGGCAACGGGAACTCGGTGATCCGCGCGTCGGGAGTGATCCGGCCGATCTGACCGGCGGCGATCTCGACGAACCAGAGCGCTCCGTCGTGGCCTGCGGCGATTCCGACCGGCGCCGCCGCCTCGGTCGGCAGGGGATGGAGAGTGACCCCACCGTCCATGCCGATCCGCCCGATGGCGTTGGCCTGGTTGAGTGTGAACCACATGCCGCCGTCGCGACCAGCGGTGATTGCCGAGGGAAACGCGCCGGTGACGGGCAGTGGAAACTCGGTGAGGTGACCTTCGACGGTGATG
The DNA here is from genome assembly GCF_055572255.1 of Streptomyces sp. NPDC030799. Lineage (NCBI taxonomy): Bacteria > Bacillati > Actinomycetota > Actinomycetes > Kitasatosporales > Streptomycetaceae > Streptomyces > Streptomyces sp. NPDC030799. The sequence goes on from NZ_JBVIDS010000003.1 coordinate 90,139, forward strand.
CGGCCGATGCGGTCGGCGGCGGTCTCGGTGAACCACAGCGCGCCGTCGGGGCCCGCCGCGATACCGAACGGCCCGCAGCCGGAGCCGGGCACGCCGAACTCGTCGATCACGCCGTCGGTGGTGATCCGCCCGATCCGGTCCGCCCGGTACTCGGTGAACCACAGCGCGCCGTCCGGGCCGGGTGTGATGACGGTCGGTCCGCTGTCGGGGTCGAGCCGGTGGCTCGTCGACTCCTCGCCGGGGGCGAGGCGGCCGATCCGACCGCTGTGGACGAGGGTGAACCACAAGGCGCCGTCCGGTCCCGTGGTGAGGGCGTAGGGTCCGGCCGCGTGGTCGGCCACCGTGTGCTCTTCGATGGATACCTGGGTCACGTGGGTCAAAGGGACTTCCCCTGTCCGTGCTCGGTTGCGATGCGTTCGATGTCGGCCGGGGTTCCGGCCATGATGGTGCGAGCGTGTTCGGTGACCAGGTCGGCGGGCCAGTCCCACCACGCGGCGCGCCGCAGCCGCTCGATATCGGCGTCGTCGAAGCGCTGCCGGATCGGTCTGGCCGGGTTGCCGCCGACGATCGTGTAGGGCGGAACGTCGGCGGTGACTACGGCGCCGGCCGCGATGATGGCGCCGTCGCCAATCCGTACGCCGGGCATGACAGTCGCCCGGTACCCGAACCAGACGTCGTTGCCGACGACTGTGTCGCCGCGGCTGGGCATGGCGGTCACGATGTCCAGCGTCTGCTCGGCCCACCGACCGCCGAACATGGTGAACGGGTACGTCGAGACGCCCATGGTCGGGTGCTCGGCACCGGCCATCAGGAAGGTGGTTCCGGTGGCGATCGCGCAGTACTTGCCGATGGTGAGGCGCTCCGGCCCGTAGGCGTAAAGGACGTTGCGGTGCTCGAAGTCCGTGGCGCCGCCCGGATCGTCGTAGTAGGTGTACTCGCCCACGGTGATGTTCGGTGAGGTGACCAGCGGGTTGAGGAACACCACGCGGTCGTGAGCGGGCAGCGGGTGCACGGTGGTCGGGTCAGGGGACAAGGTCGGGGTCCTTTGCGTGGTTGCGGGATGTTGCACACGGGCCTGGCGGGGGGCGCCGGGCCAGGGTCGGATCACCCTGGCCCGGTGGGGCTTCAGGTGTTCTCGGGGCCGGGCGGGGTGACCCATTCGATGAACTGGACGATGACGCCGCTGGGGTCGGCGGCCTGGAAGTAGCAGTTCGCCCAGGGGCCTCGGTAGCGGCATGGTGATGTCGACGCCCTCGGCGCGCAGCCGCTGCTCCCGGCCAAGGCGGTTGTCACTGTCAACGGCTGTTCACGGATGCCTCGTTCGAGGTGGTGACCGCGTCTGGGCCGGTGGAACAATGCGTCACCACAGTGCCTTCCGCGGGCTTGGACCTCGCCAGCCACAGGCCGGTGAACACGGCGGTGGCCAAAGTGACGGTGCCGGCAGCGAGGAAGGCGCTGTTGAGGCCGGTCTCGAAGGAGGCGCCGCCGGATTGCCGGGTGCGGACGATGGCTCCGAGCACCGCCACGCCGAGCACCGCACCGATCTGCCGGGTGGTGCTGCTGATGCCTGAGGCGAGGCCGCCTTCCTGCGGGCTGACTGCTTGGATGGCGGCGCCTGTCAGCGGGGACATGGCCAGTGCGAAGCCGATGCCGGCGAGTCCCAGCCGCCACCACACGTTCCCGTAGCCGGTGTCGGCGTGCACCATGCCGAGCGCCAGCAGCCCCAGGCCGGCCAGGGCCAGGCCGATGGTGACCACGATTCGGAAGCCGTACCGGGCGGCGAGCCGGCCCGCGTACGGGCTGACGATCACCATGGCGAGGGATACCGGCAGGGTCTGCAGGCCGGCGCGCAGGATCGAGCTGCCCTGGACGTACACGAAGAACTGGGAGAAGAAGAACGACGAGCCCATGAGCGCGAACCCCACCACGACCATGGCGGTGTTGGACACGGTGAACAGGCGCTGCCCAAACAGCCGCAGCGGCAGCATCGGAGCGGAACGGCGCGCTTCGACGGCGACGAAGGCGGCGAGGAGGATCACCGCGGCGGCGAAGCTGCCCAGGATGACCGGTGAGGTCCAGCCGCGGGCACCCCCCTCGATCAGCCCGTAGGTCAGTACCCCCACCGCCAGAACGGACAGCACCGTGCCCGGGATGTCGATCGCGGGGGCGCTCGGATTGCGGGACTCGCCGAGGTGGCGCAGGCCGACCAGCAGCAGGACCACGCCGATGGGCAGATTGACCAGGAAGATGGCGGGCCAGCCGAAGGCTTCTGTCAGCACGCCGCCGGCCACGGGGCCTGCGGCCAGACCGATTCCGCTGAGTCCGGCCCACAGCCCGATCGCCTTGATTCGTTCTTGCGGCACGGGATAGGCGGCGGCGAGCAGGGCGAGCGAGGCAGGGCTCAGCGCCGCGGCCCCGATGCCCTGCAGCACCCGGCCGGCGACCAGCCAGCCGAGCGAGGGTGCGAGGCTGCACAGCAGCGACGCGGCGGTGAACACCGCCACACCGGTCAGGTACACCCGCTTGCGGCCGAAACGGTCGGCGAAGACACCGCCGGACAGCAGCAGCATGGCGACCAGTAGTACGTACGCGTCGACGATCCATTGCAGACCGGTCAGCTGAGTGTGCAGCCGGTGCTGCATATCGGGCAGTGCCGCTCCAACAATCGTGTTGTCGAGCAAGACCATGAATTGGCCCAGGCAGGTCACCGTGAGCAGCACGGCCCGGTTTGATCGACTGCCTAAGGTCGCAGGCGATGCAGCCATGGGATCCCCCTCAATCGTTGGTTGCGCCCGGTCGCGGTCGACGCGGGTGGTGATACACGCGGGTGGCGATACACCTGAGCACCCTAAAGCAGTCAGCGACTGCGTTAGGTGACTATAGAGAGGATGATCCCGCAAACGCAAGTCGTGACTGCGTTAAGGTGTGGGCATGAACGAGCGACAGCGAGCCCGGCGGCCCGGCGGGCGCAGCGCCCGCGTCGGCGCGCAGGTGCACCAGGCCGTCACCGACCTGATCAGTGAGCGCGGCTACGGCAACTTCAGCGTCGGCGACGTCGCAGCCCGCGCAGGCGTAGCCGACAGCAGCATCTACCGCCGGTGGGGCGACCTGGAAACCCTGCTCACCGACGTGGCGCTCACCCGCCTCAATGCGCAGTCGCCGATGCCCGACACCGGGAGCCTCGCCGGCGACCTGCGCACTTACGCGGCCCAAGTGGCCCGCGAGATCACCGGACCCGACGGTCCGGCGGTGCTGCACCTGGCCTTCGCCCTGTCGAGCAGCGGTCAGCAGGGCCTGCAGGCTGGTGCCGCCCTCCGCGCCGAACGCACCCGGCAACTGCAGGCCATGCTCGATCGCGCCCGCGACCGTGGCGAGCACGCACTCGACGCGTTCGACGTGCTGGATCACATCCTGGCCCCGATGTATATCCGCGTCTTGTTCGGCATGGTCCCGCTCACCCCGGACTACATCGACGGGCTGGTCGACCGACTGCTGTGACCTCAGCCCGGTTCCCTCGATCAGCCCTCGGACGCGGTGCCAGGGCTCCGCGAGGTGCTCGCCGACACGCGCCCGGCCAGCTCACGCATCCGGCCCTTGTCGGGTTCGTCGGCGAGCTCGTGGGTGGAGTAGTCGCCGCAGCGGCGGATGTGCTTGGTTAGGCACAGCGAGACCTGCGCCCGGTCCTACGGGCCGACCTTCTCTCCTTCATCCTTCAGCTGGCGGACGATCTCGGCGATGTCCAGCACGTTGTGGAAGATGATCACGTTGGCCAGCAGGGCGTTGAACTTCGTGGCCTTCTCCTGCTCGGGGGGTCGTAATCGGCGAGCATCCCGCCGTTGCCGAAGCCGAACCACTTCGAGACTTTGTTGAACGCCTCCACCTTGTTCGTCGCCGCAGTCACTCTGCGGCGCAGCGGGGCGTCGGAGAGGCAGTGCAGCAGCTGGATGGTGCGGATGGCCCGTCCGACCTCGCGGAAGGCGGTGTAGGTGGCATTCTTGTTCGACCCGAAGCCCAGCCGGCCCAGCAGCAGCGTGAAGGAGATGGCGCCCCAGCCGACTCACCCCGACCGCGCACTGCGCAACGTCCACGACGTGCTCGCGCCCGGCGGCCTGTTCGCCGTCGTCGCACTGGCCGGCCATCCCCGCTTCCTGCCCGAAAACGCCCCCGAGGACAGGCCCGGCCTGGCAGAGCGCGTCCACGCCGGCGCCGATCGCCGCCCAGCAGAACACATGCCCCACCGCGGCGCCGACTGTGGCCCGATGCTGACCGTCGCCGGATTCACCATCGAGGGCGAACGCACCATCGCCGTGAACCTCAAAGGCTCGCGCAGCGAAGCGATCGGCCACTGCTCCGCCGGAGTCTTGCAGCGCATCCGCAGCGTCATCGCAGGCAGACTCTCCCCCGAGGACCTCACCGCGCTCGACCAGCTCCTCGACACCAGCAGCCCGCACAGCATCCTGCGCCGCGACGACCTGACGGTACGCACCGAGCGCACCGTCGGGGCCGCCCGCCGTATCTGACCACGGATGGTTCTCCCGCAGGGCGGCCCGCCTCCGAGTCCGCGGGCGGTGAATGACCGGGTACGCCTTTCGTCCCGCTGGTCAGCTGCGCTTTGCGGCGAAGCCACCACCTGCACCGGGCGTAGACAGCGACTCAGTGGCTTCGGCCTGGATGTGGCTGCGTCGGCAACGCCCGGACCAGGGAGTCGGGCTGCGACAGGGCGTGGAGCAGCTGCCGGTTGTGCGCGGTCAGTTGGTTCATGGCGCGTACGAGGTGCTCACTGGGCCAGGGCAACGATCGGCAGCGCGCCGTTGGAGTGCTGCGTGATTCCGTGGAGGATACGGTCCATCGCCGCGCGGATACGGGCGCGTTCGTCGCGTGCGGGGCTCATGCGGTGCCGTCCTGGAGGCTTGCACGGGTGCGGTGGTGGGTGTCGGCGAGGTCGCGCAGCCGGGTGGCGTTGTCGCGCAGACGCTCAGCGGGCCGGGGACATGGCCTGCCTGCTGGTCAAGTGCCGTGGCGTGGCGCCGAAGGGCGGCGGCGTCCTGATCGGTGCGCGCGTTGTTCGCGCAGGCGGGGACACACTGGTCGAGGCTGGGGGTGTCCTTGAGGCCGCGGTGGCACAGGGCCTTGTCGCGCTTGTAGACGCACATCAGCAACGTATGGGGGTTGTCGTAGACGACCAGGTGGGGGTTGGCGAGGATCTGGCGGCCTGCCGGGCGGTGATGACGGTGCCGGTGTACTGGGCGCGGTGACGGCGGCCTTGACAGCCCGGCGAGCGGCGGGCCCGGAGATGCCGAGGCCGTCCTCCAGAGCGGCAATCAGGTCGGCGACGGTGTGGATGGTGGCGCGCGCCGTCTCGACCCCTGCCCGTGATCAGCCGGGACGACCGAAACAGCCCGCCAGAGAATCCAACGGGCCGTCACGAAAAATCGAGGCCAGGACCTGTCGTGTGGATCATCCCGGCGGCGCGGGGTTTGGTGCGCACATCTGCGGACCAGACCCCCTCGGGTCGGCCAAGAGGCACCGCACTTCACAGCCGGGCTGATTCAGGCGACGCCTGCTGCTGCTCTGCGGAAGTTCCGCCGATGAGTTTCCGGCAGTTGCGCGGTCTACCCGTCGAGGAAGGGAGCGCACCATGCGCAAGATCATCGTTTGCACGTTCCTGACGCTGGACGGCGTCATGCAGGCGCCGGGCGGTCCGGACGAAGACGCTCAGAGCGGCTTCGAGCATGGCGGCTGGCAGAAGCCGGTGTCCGACGACGAGGTCGGCACGGCCATCGCCGGTTGGTACGAGGTCTCCGACGCGATGCTGCTCGGTCGCAAGACGTACGAGATCTTCGCGTCGTACTGGCCGACCGCCGATCCCGACAATCCGTTCACCAATCAGATGAACAGCATGCGCAAGTACGTGGCGTCTCGGACCCTGACATCCGTCGAGTGGCAGAATTCCACGCTGCTGGAGGGCGAGATCGTCGATGCCGTACGCAAGCTGAAAGCGTCCGACGGCGGCAACATCAACGTCGTGGGCAGTGGCGACCTCGCCCAGACCCTCATGCAGCACGGCCTCGTCGACGAGTACCGGCTGACCATCCATCCCGTGATCATCGGCACCGGCAAGCGGCTGTTCGCCGACGGAGCGATCCCCACTGCGCTGGAGCCGGTCAGCGTCTCAACGACGAAAGGCGGCACCGTCGTCGGCATCTACCGGCCGAACGGTAAGCCGAGCTACGACAGCTACTAGGGCCTGTCCGGCCGATCATGCGGCTGATCCTGCACCGGTCTGATCCGGGAAGTTGGGAGGGACGCAAGGAAGCGCCGGGCCGGAGGATTCTTGGCGCGCTGGCCCTGGTAAAACAGTGACCGGTGGGTATCCAGGAGCGGGAACGGAAGATGTACCGGCCGCTGCGGCGGGCAGGCCTTGAGGTGATCCCGGACGCAGTGCCGGACGGCACGATGCCGTTCGACTCCGGATGGCGTCCCGAGGACGTTGCCGGCCGCTTCTCCCACCAGTACGAAACCCCACGGCTCGTCGAGCGTCTCAACGAGGACTGGTACGACCTGGCGGTCTCCTCGGGCCTTCTCGACCACCGGCGTGAGTTCCTCGTCCTGCTTCCCCACGGCACCCACACGCACCAAGCCGTCCTGCGTAGGCAGAACCAGCACTATGGCCGCCGTGCCGCACCGGCGGTCTGGGCCCGGGTCAGGCTCCTGGACCGCTGGGACATCATGGGCCGGGGTGCGGCATCGGCGTTCCTCGGCATACGCGCGGGCCACCCGGGCTTTGGCATGATGGCGCTCGACAGCAGCGTGTACATCAGCTGCTCGACCGGCGAGATCGGTGTCGACGCGCTCGCGGTGCGTCACCCAGACCGCTCTGAGAACATCCTGCAGAACCTGGAATGGTACGCACATTGGGACTACCCCCGTGCCGACAAGGAGTTGCAGAAGCGGATCGCCGTCTGGCTCGCGGGCCGCGCACCGGGGACCGCCAGCCGTTCCGACCGATGACCACGCGCCCCGGCGGCGAGGTCGGCAAGAGTGTCGCCGTCCAGCTGATCATGTGACTACTCCGTTGTCGAATCGTTCACGTGGTCATGGGGCGGGGTGACCTGACCGGTGTTCAGTGGCGCGACCTGCCCGAACGGTTCGGTCCGTGGAAGACGGTCTATGAACCCACCGCTTGTGGTCGGCCGACGGAACCTGGGAACGCCTGCTCCGGCAGGTCCAGGCCGAGGCCGGTGCGGCAGGTGAGACCGACTCGGACATTTCCGTCGACTCCACCATCGTGCGAGCGCATCAGCACGCCGCCGGCGCCCGCACCGATCCGCCGTCGGCTCCCTCCTCAAAGGGGGACATGCCGGCAGAACACCAGGACGAGACGCGGTGGCAGAGCCGCGTTGCCCGTCTGGCGGAAATGGTGCTGGAGGTGAGGGCCTGGGCCGTTCGCGCGGCGGGTTCACGACCAAGCTCCACCTGAGCGCGGACGGCCGCTGCCGCCCGCTTTCCCTGATCGCCACACCGGGACAGAGGGCGGACTGCACCCAGTTCAAGCCCGTGCTGGAGAAGATCCGCGTCCCGCGGATCGGGACGGGCAGGCCCCCGTAAGAGGCCGGACAGTCTCGCCGCGGACAAGGCCTACAGCAACGGGCCGTGCCGTGAGTACCTGCGGCGCCGGGGCATCCGGCACACCATCCCGGAGAAGATCGACAGCCAGGCCGCCCGCCTGCGCAAAGGCACACGCGGCGGACGGCCACCGGGCTTCGACGAGGAGCGGTACAAGAAGCGCAACACCGTCGAACGGGCCATCAACAAGCTCAAGCACGCCCGAGCTGTGGCCACCCGCTACGACAAGCGCGGTTACATCTTTCTCGGGACCGCGACTCCCGCAGCCCTCGTCATCTGGCTCCGCGCATGATCGGCCGGACAAGTCCTAATCGACCCCGTAACCGTGCTCGGACAGGTCGAACCAGTTCCCCTCGGGATCGATGGCGCGGAATTCGGCGTACGGGCGCGGGGATGCCCGGCGCTCGGGGCGCTCGACGGGTTCGTTCGCCAATTCCGCACAGAGTCGGCCGATGTCGTTGACGTGGAATCCGAAGTGGTTTATTCCGGCGGGGGCCTCACCGCCCATATCGAGCTTGAGCAGGGCCAGGGTCAGGTAGCCGTCGTGGAGGAAATGGTTGCCCGCCTGGTCGGCGGCGAGTAATTCCATGCCGAAGCGCTCGCCATAGAAACGCGCCAGTTCCGTCGGCTGTCGGGCATACAGGGCCAGATGACGAATTCTGGACCTACTCACGAGAGTGTGCTCCTTTCTTTGTCGGCGCCGGTCGACCGTGGTCGCCCGTCATCTTCTGTACCCGTAATCTTCGATGTCTGCTACCCCTCGCCGTTATTGACGGACCGGCAGCATGTTGATGAAGGCGACGATGAGCCAGTTCTCCCGGCGGCGCTCCAATACCGCCTGAGCGTGCAGTACGAGAGCGGCGCCAGATTCCCGGGTGTGCACCGTGTTCTCCACCCGTGCCACGGCGATATCCGGCCGGAGTTGGGTCACCCGCAGGACGGTGGCCGTCAGACGGGTTCCCGCATAAACCGTGGTGAACAGGTGTCGATGCGCCGCCGCGATCTGCGTGCTGCCGCGGTAGTGGTCGGCGCGTACGGAGGTGAAATCCGCGTCGGCGGAGAAAACCCGGGCGAAGGCATCGGCGTCGGACCGGGCCCATGCCGTCTCCAGGGCCGCGAAGGCGGATCGTACCTCCGCCGCGTCGGCGTCGGCCGCGGTCATGCCGGCACGCCCCTTTTGCGGTGTTCGTGGAGCTGGATGCGCAGCGGCGTGCAGGCCGTTGCGTCGGGGCCATACGCGGGGCCCCAGGCGGCCACCGTGTAGCAGAGCAGCCCCTCCTGGCGCTCCACGTAGCAGATCATGTTCACCAGCCAGCCGGTGCTGGCGAACATATAGGCGTCCATGGGCGTCGGTGCTTCGCTGATGCGCAGGCCGCGCTCGCTCGGCGGTCCGATCCGGTGCCAGTCGGGATGCAGATGGATCGAACCGAGCACCTCCAGGCCCTGTTCGGCCGCCAGGCGGTGGACGCGCAGCAGATCGCGCGAATCGCACCAGAATCCGCGGTGGACGTTGTCGTAAGCCGTCCCGAAGCGCGGGACGATCGTTGTGCGGAACTCTTCCGTGGCCGCCCGGTCCGCGGACCGGGCGTTGCGCGCGAACTCCGTCGCGGCGATCAGCGCCCGGCCGTTGCGGAGGGTGCCCGTGAGGAGGGCGAAGGACGAGGGGGGCTCGGCGGGCGAGCACCCCTCGTACGCCTCGAAAGCGGCATGCAGAAACGGCGCGAGCGTCTCGTGACTCACCACGACAGTGCTGCATCGAGCGGCGCCGCCCCCGGACGACCCGGCCAGGGTGCTCCGCCCGGTGATCTCAGAGGTCACAGACCGGCCTTCGCCGCCGTCCCCGGGACTTCGGTGCCCCACACGTCGCCGTACAGCCAGTTGCCGCGCGCCTGTGGATCGTTGCTGGTGTAGTACTCCCGGTAGGCACTCAGGATTTCGTCGACGGACAGCGATCCGTCGCCGTTGACGTCGAGCTTCTCGAAGGCGAGCCGTCGGTTTTCCGGGGAACTTCCCATGGCCTTCTGGAAGCAGAGGAATTCCTCAGCACTGACGGTGCCGTCGCCGTCGCGGTCGCAGACGCGCCAGATAGCCTCGGCCAGCGGCCGGAACAGGGCATCGAACCGCTCGGGATGGTCACCGAACACGCCGATGATCCCCTTACGCCATTCCTCGGGGTTGATCCTTCCGTCACCGTCGACATCGAGGTGCTCCAGAATGTTGTGCATGAACTCCTGGTAGCTCTTGAAGAGGCCCACCGCCGGTGCCGAATCGATGGGGATGTTCTGGTGTGCGATGATCCTGGCCGCCATTGCCAGTACGTCGGCCTCGTCGAAGAATCCGTCTCCGTCGACGTCCACATGTCCGAAACAGACGTCGATCTTGCGCTCCAGCAGATCGCCCTTGGTGCGCCGGTCCGCCATAAGAAAAACCCACCCCTTCGATCTCGTATTCGCTTTGCCCTGTCGGGCTCCCGGATCGAGAATTCCCGGCTCCCCCTTCAGGGAAACCGCGGCAGCCACACCTTTCAATAGATGGGTAATCAGATGAGTAAGCCGCTGGGCGCGGGGGCTCTTCCGGCGCCTGATGTCGTACCGCCATGATCCGCCGGACAGCCCCTAGAGCGTGTCTCTTTGATGGGTTGATCAGTTGATCGGATGTGTCCGTCCGATTAAGTCCTGTCCCGCAACTCGGCGACGCCCCCCTGCCGATCCCGGATCGGACCGTGTCAGTGGCTGGTGACAGGATCGAGGAGTGCTGATCAAGGGATATGACGCCGACGCGTTGGTGGCGGGCGAGTCACTGCTGGCCCGCCCGGGCTTCTGGTCGAACTACCTTCTGGCCATGTGCAGCTACGGGGGGTGTGCCGAGCGGCCGGTTCCTGAGTGGTTCGGCGACGACGGCGCCGATGCCGATGCCCTCTCCGAGATCCTCTTCGCTCCCGGATGCTGGCCGGTATTCCGGGTGCCAGCCGAAGCCGGTCCTGGAGTCGTGGTGATCTACCGAAACCTGGATGGCGACTACGGCACCGACTATCTCCTCACCCATCCTGGCAGGAGCGATGTCCAGCAGATCGCGAGTTGGGACGGAGATTTCAGGGGCACTGGGCTGACGTGGCACGAACTGGTCGGCATCGCTGACAGCCCCTCCTCCGGGGTCGAAGGTGTCCAGGACACGGCAGCCCGCCTCCTGCTGGTTCTTCCGCTTCTTACCGACCCGGATGTGCCAGAAGAGGCGTCGGCCAGGCTCACCTCCGCCCTGACGGTGGTCGGCGCGCCGCAAGACACTGCCTCCAACACGGCGGAGCACCTGCTGGCCCACCTCACGAGAAGATCCCTGCACGATCCCACCTGGGGGTCTCCGCTCAGCGGAAGCTGAGAGGTGAGCCGAGCTGCTGGTCACCGCATGAAATGATCTTGATGTGGCCTGTGTGATTACGGCATCGGAGTCTGCTGCCTGGATAGCCCCGTTCACCGGGTTGAGCCCCCGCCAGTTCCGCAAGGTGGTGATGGTTTTGCGGCGCGATGGTGCGGATGCGGTCCGCAGGGGCCGGCCGTGGAGCCTGCCTCTGGAGGACCGTGCCCTGCTGGTTGCTGCCTACTGGCGCACGAACCTGACGATGCGGCAGCTCGCTCCGCTGTTCGGGGTTTCGAAGTCGGCGGCGGACCGCATCATCGACCACCTCGGGCCGATGCTTGCGCTCCGGCCCCGCAAACGGTTCGCCAAGGACACCGTGCTCATCGTGGACGGCACTCTCGTACCCACCCGGGATCACACTGTGGCCGAGCAGTCCAAGAACTACCGCTACTCCACCGCCCACCAGGTCGTCATCGACGCGAACACCCGTCTCGTCGTCGTGGTCGGCCGGCCGTTGCCGGGCAACCGGCACGACTCCCGCGGCTGGGAGGAGTCCGGCGCCAAGGCCGCCGTCGGCAACACCACCACGATCGCCGACGGCGGCTACCAAGGCACCGGACTGGTCATCCCGCACCGAAAGGCGAAGGGGCAGGCCGGACTCCCGGACTGGAAGGAGGAGCACAACCGGTCCCACAAGCAGGTCCGAGCACGCGTCGAGCACGTCTTTGCCCGTATGAAGACCTGGAAGATCCTCCGCGACTGCCGCCTCAAAGGCGACGGCGTCCACCACGCCATGCTCGGCATCGCCCGGATGCACAACCTCGCCCTCGCCGGATAGGCAACCGGGCCGCACGACAGTTGGCCATGCCCGAGGTGACGAAGAAGATCATTTACGGGACAGCCCTTAGTGATCACCGATGCGATGTGGGACCGGATCGAGCCGCTGATGCCTGCCGATCCGGTCCGCGGGCGGCGATGGGCCGACCACCGCCGCACTCTCGAGGCCATCGCGTGGAAGTACCGCACCAACTCGCCCTGGCGAGACCTTCCCGACGAGCTCGGCTCGTTCCGGACCGCTCACAAGCGGCTGATCAGGTGGGCCGTCGATGGCACCTGGGAGAGGATCCTCGCAGCGGTCCTGGCGGCGGCGGACGCCGACGACGATCTGGACTGGACGGTGTCGGTGGACTCCACGGTCGTCCGGGCCCATCAACACGCTGCCGGAGCACGCAAAAAGGGGCGGACCACTTCGGCGAGCCCGCCGATCATGCGCTCGGACGCTCCCGCGGCGGACTGAGCACCAAGGTCCACCTGGCCGCGGACGGCCGTGCACGACCCCTCGCCTTCACCGTCACCGCAGGCCAGGCAGGTGATGCACCCGCCTTCGAGACGGTGATGTCCCGCATCCGTGTGCCCCGCACCGGTCCGGGCAGGCCCCGTACCCGGCCCCTGGCCGTTCTCGCCGACCGCGCGTACTCCTCACGTGCCATCCGCAGCCACCTGCGGCGCCGGGGCATCCACGCAGTCATCCCGCAGCCGTCCGACCAAGTCGGCCACCGCCTACGGCGAGGCCGGCTCGGCGGCCGTCCGCCCGGCTTCGACAGCGAGGCGTACAAGCAGCGCAACACTGTCGAGCGGTGCATCAACCGCCTGAAGCAGTGGCGCGGCCTGGCCACACGAACCGACAAGCTGGCGATCGCCTACCAGGCCGCACTCCACGTCGCGGCCATCCTCACCTGGACCCGACGCTGACCAAAGAGACAGAACCTAGGCGGCTTCGTTGGATCACCGGGCAGACCACAAGGGATGCCCGCTCCGGGGAGTCCGGCCAGGTAGATGGTCGCGGTCTTCTCGTAGCGGGTGGCGACGCCGCGCCGCTGCTTCCAGCGGTTGATGCATCGCTCGATGGTGTTGTGCTCCTTGTACGTCTCGCCGTCAAAAGCCGGTGGTCCGCCGCCCCTGCTGCCTCGACGCAGCCGGTGGTCCCGCTGGTCGGCCGGGACCGGAATCACCGCCCGGATGCCGCGCTTGCGCGGGTGCTCGCGGACCGCGCGTGACGAACCGGCTCTATCGGCCAGAACGGCGTCCGGGCCTGGTGCGGGGCCGTCCGCGTCGGCTCGGAACACGCAGGCGTCTCATCACCTCGCGGACGGCGGGCACGTCAGCAGCTGCCCGGCGGTGTGGTGGAAGGCCAGGGGTCGACAGCGGCCATCTGCTGTGAGGTGGGCCTTTGTGGTCAGCACGCCGCGGTACCGGCCGATGGCATGGTCTACCGCTCTGCGGCAAGTCGCGTGGGCGCACGAGCTGCGCCAGGCGGTGGACGAACTACGGGCGCCCGGCTCGGCACGGCAGCTTCCAGCGCATCCGAAGGGGCGCATACGCCGAGCGCGCGTGCCCTGCACACCCCCGCGCCCTTCCTCACTACCCCGGCACTCCAAGGCCAGCGCCGAACGTCGGCCCCGTTCAGCCACGGGCGCACCGTCGTTGCAACCGACGCCGCGTGCCCCCGCCATCCGCCGAGCCGCGCCCGGCAACTTCCCCGCCACGGCCCCCTCCAATCCGGAACCCCCCAGCGCCAACCAGTTCCGGCTCACGGAGTTCACTCACAGGAGTGACACCCGCCGTACTGCCCGCACCTCCCGGCCGCAGACAGACCCGCAATCCCCGGCGCACCCGATCGGTCGCAGGCTTGCATGACGCCGTGAGGCCGACCGGTCTTTCGAGTAGCGGTTACCGGCGGTGAGACGAACCCGGCCGGGCCGCCACGCGGCGTCACGTCCGCCCGGCCCTCGACGTCCGCACTGCTGATGAACACCAGCGAGGAACAGCCGATCAGCGCCCGGGTCTCCTCGGTCAGGCGATCGATCTCCTTGCGGAGCGAGTTCGGGTTCGGCTGCGGGTAGAGCTCGCGCAGCTGCTCCGGGCTGGTGAGGGCGTCCGCCCGGAGGGATTCAAAGGGCAAGCCGGCGACCCCAGTGCCGATCATCATACGGACGACCCTGGAAGACGGCCGAGCAAGTGCGCGGCTCAGCGCGTGATCTCGCCCGCGTTGACCAGTCGCCACTCCTCGGTGCAGTCGGAAGAACGTGGCGGTGCGAGGCCAGTCCGTACCGAGGCGGATCTCGGCGAGCAGGCGCTCCGTCAGGGCAGCACGGCGCCCGCCTCGTCCCGCTGCCATGCCGAGCCGAGGAGTCCGGTCAGCACGCGGACCGGGGCAGAGGTCAGCGCGGGTGAACCAGGCCATGTTGTCCGACCTGACCACTCTGTTAGGAGTTCTAAGACGAGACGGACGGGCCCTACTCCCCCTCGGAGCGGGGCTGCTGCTCACCTGGTCACGACTTGCCCGCTCTCCCGCAACGTCAGATAGGCGACGGCCACGTCTTCACACTGCGTCTTCACGCCGACCGGTGTCGAGTCCCGCAGGTGCGTGAGCGCGCTGTACTCGGTCTCGTGGATGCCGTTCTTCTGGAGGTCCTGCACCGTTGCGTAGACGTATCCGGCCAGCGCCGCCGAATCTTCGTTGCAGCGGGATCCCCACGTATTGAGTGCCTGCTGGTACTGGCCGACGAGGTGGCTTCCACCGTCCAAGTCCGCAAGCTTCTGCGCCGAGCTCGGAGCGCTGTGGCTGTCGTTCGAACTTGAGCAGCCGACAAGCGAGACGCTGATGGCGGCGGTGATGCGGCGGCGCATGTGTGTCCCCCTGATGTTGAATGCCGGCCGCATGATGCGCCCACCGCCCGCGAGCGGAAGTCCACTGTCACCGGACTGTGATCCCAGGAAGGCCGTGATACTGCCCCACTGCCGGCAGGGTCGCAGTGTCACGGATCCGTCACACACTTCACTTCTCTCCCACGAGTGCCTTAGCGTGTTCCGCCTGTATTGGCACCACTAGGGGGATCGATGCGCGTCCGCATCATCGCTGCTGTCCTGCTCTGCGTCGCGAGCGCGGGCGTTGTCGCCTGCCAGCCGACCGACACCGCCAAGCCGAGTGGCAGCGCGCCACCGGCGGCCACGAGCGGCGCGCCGAAGAAGGACGACAAGCCGGCGGAGAAGAAGGTGACGGTGCCGAACTTCGTGGGCATGGGCCTGCAGTCCGCGCAGGACAAGGCGCAGGCGGCCAGCTTCTATAGCCTCAAGAGCCACGACGCGTTGGGCCGGGCCCGGATGCAGATCCTGGACCGTGACTGGAAGGTCTGCTCCCAGAACGTCAAGGCGGGCACGGTCGTGGTCACTTCGACACAACTGGACTTTGGTGCCGTGAAACTGACTGAAAGTTGTCCGGCGCACGACCAGGCGACACCCTCGGCGGCTGGCGGGTCGATGCCGAACTTCCGCGGCAAGAGCGTGAAGGCGGCGCGGCAGGCGCTGGACTCCAGCACATCGGTCACCGTCAACGACGCGACGGGCGACAGCCGGATGGTGATCATCGAGTCCAATTGGCAGGTGTGCTCCCAGAAGCCAGCCGCAGGAACGAAGCTGAACGGTCAGCCGGTGACGCTGGATGCGGTCAAGTACGGCGAGAGCTGCCCGTAGGAACGGCGAAGACGCCCCCCTCGCGAAGGAGGGGGGCGAGTCTCATGCGGGTAAGTGCCGTCGGTCCATGCGTCGCCGGTCGGTCGTGATGCTCCCGCTGTGCTTTCAGCAGCAGACGGGTGCGCCGAACCATGAGAACGGCGAGGCCACGAGAGCAATTAGACGGGTTACTCAGTGTGAGTTGACCACCCTGAGTTTGGGCTTCCCTCCAAGTCGGGCGGCCGGGCAGACCTAAGGCCGAGACCCAACGCCGGTCCCGGCCTTCCACTCACCTCGTCCGTAGACGATCACACCCCCCTGGTGCGGCTGAGGAAGACACGCTCCGACTTCAAGCGGCTTGGGGCGCTGCCGTCCGCGCTCAAGCGGGGCTACCAGCTGGAGGCTCCGCTGGAGCAGTTGTTCAGGCAGGCGCGCTTCCGGGCCGACCGCGACCCGACCGTCGCCAAACCGCGACAGACGAACCTGATGGCCCGCTACGGCGACACCTGGTACATGATCGAGGCGAAATGGCTCAACGGGCCAGCCGACGACGACGTCTTCGACGCGGTTCGGTCACGGTACGGTGCCGGGACCGGCCGCTGGCCTCTTGCCTGGCCGGTTCACGTGCGAAGGAGGACCTCTCATGACGATGGGCGCCGCGGAACCTGCCACGGACATCGAGCAGGCCACGCTGCCCGGACGGGCCGCAGCCTTGGTCGAGTTACTCCGGCGCAATGCAGCCCGCACCGAACAGGACCGCTGTGTTGCTGCGGAGAACATCGCGGCACTCGATGAGGCCGGCCTGTTCAGCCTCACCGTTCCCCAGCGGCTCGGCGGCCACCAGGAACGCATCCGCACGCTGGTCGAAGTGAGTTCCGAACTCGGCCGCGGCTGCGGATCGACTGCCTGGACCACCAGCTTGATCAACATCTCGGGGTGGCTCATCGGCCTCTATCCCCAACGCGCGCAGCGTGAGGTCTACGCGCAGGATCCCGGCACCCGTGCCTGTGCGGTCCTGCCACCCCATGGGACCGGCAGGACAGCCGACGCCGGCAGCATCGTCACCGGACGGTGGGGCTTTGCCTCCGGCTGTCTCCACGCCCGATGGGCGCTGCTCGGCATGACGCTCACGGGCGAGCGCGACGAGCGCCTGGACCAAGCACTGGCCCTGGTCCCGATGGACCAGCTGACGATCGAGGACACCTGGCACGTTGCCGGGATGCGTGGCACCGGCAGCAATACCCTCATCGCCGACGGCGTCTTCGTACCAGCCCACCGCATTCTGTCGGTTACGCGCGCGCTCCAGGGCGCGTATCCGACCGAGTTCAAGGACGAGACACTGTACCGTGCGGCGTTCGTCCCGACGCTCGCCCTGTCGCTCGCCGGCCCGCTGCTGGGTCTGGCCCGCGGCGCGATGGAACTGGTGCTGGCCTCGCTGGCGATGGGCCGGGGCATTTCGCATACGCACTACGCACAGGCACGCGAGGCGCCCTCCACCCAGATGCAGCTCGCCGAGGCAGCATCATTGATCGACACTGCCACCCTGCACCTGATGCGTGCCGCGGACGATGTCGACAGCTGGGCGGCGAGCGGCCAGTGCATGCCCGTGGTCAACCGGACCCGGGCGCGCATGGATATCGGGACAGTCGCCCGCTGCTCACGTGATGCACTGGACCTGCTGCTGAGCGTCCAGGGGGCCCGGAGTTTCGCCGACGCCAGTCCGCTGCAGCGCATCTGGCGGGACCTGGAGACTGGTACGCGGCATGCCATGGTCAACCCCGCCATCGCGACCGAGATGTACGGCCGGGCCCTGCTCGGTATCGAGGACCAGGTCACCCCGCTGATCTGAGCGGGCAGCTCTCGACGGCTCCCGGACATACCCATCCTGCTACCCAGGATCAGAGAGCGGGGCACCGGTTGCTCCGGCCAGGCGAGACACCGGTGGGCGGCCGCGGGCGAAAGGTACGGGCCGGGCCACTGTCGCAGTGGAACGGGCTCAAGCGCGGACACGGGGTGGCCGATGGCGGTGGCATGGAAACGCATTCCCACATCGCCGCGCGCCGTCTTGCCTGCCGCCGCCTGCTCGGGGCGGCTGGCGGCCTGTTCACTGCCCTGTGGGCGGTGGTGCCCGGGCCCTGGGCCGTAACCGCCCAGGTCCTCTTCCCTCGGATATCAGGGACTGCGGATGACAAGTGCCTTGAGGTTCTGTTCGCGTCGGAGAACCGCGTGATCCGTACACGCGAGCGAGTGGTCGCAGTGACGTTCAATGCGGCGTGGAACGATGCCGGACTGGACAGCGTCCTCGGGACGCTTGCCCGCCGGCACACGCCTGCCACCTTCTTCCTGACCGGCGACTTCGCCGACCGGCACCCCGCAGTGGTCAAGAGGATCGCGGCTGCTGGACACGGGCTGGGTAACCACTCCTACAGCCACCCCCACTTCGCCCACCTGACCGAGGCCGGAGCTCGCCACGAGGTCCGGGCAGCGGACCGGGCCCTGCACGCCGCCGGGGCAGGCCGTGCCCTGACCCCATTCTTCCGGTTCCCCTACAGCGAGACGAGCACCGCACAGATCAGAGAGATCAACAAGCTGGGATTCGCGGATATCGAATTCACCACGGACACCAACGGATGGATGGGCACCGAGGGCGGGATGACCGTGGACCGGGCGGTGCAAAGAGCCCTGGACGCCCTGCACCCGGGGGCGATCCTGCAGATGCACGTCGGCGCTCCCGAGGGGCGCACCGAGGTGATCGACGCCCAGGCCCTGCCCCGAGTCCTCGAGGCGATCCACGCCCGCGGTTACCGCGTCATCGACCTCCGCAGCCTTCTGGCCTCCGCCCCATCCGTGCCCAGTGGCGGACAAGGCACTTCGGGCAGCCGCGCCAGACCGTGACCGGGGCGAGCAGCCAGAACAGGGCCGAAGCCGTTGTGCCCCCGGGCGGCCGACGTGCTGTCGCAGCGCGGGACGACTGCGCCGATCGCGTGACTACGACGACCTAGGCTGACGGTCATGATGACGACCGCCGATGAATGCCGCTCGATGGAGATGCTGGAAGCCCCAGTGTGACAATCGCTTCAAGCGTGGACGGGGAAGGCCACCTGGAACAGAGCTCGGTTTGGGAAGAACCGCACGCGGTGACAGCGCGTGATCTTGTGATCGGTTACATCGACGCTCTCAACGCGGTTGGTGAGGCCGTAAGAGCGGCAATCAGCCCGCTTGAGCGGCTAGGGGACGTGCTCAGCCTGGTCCGTTCGCACGAGATCATCAGCCGGAGTGGCGAAATCGGTACCTACTCCTATCGACGTGGACTTCGCGGCCGACGGCAGGGAGATCTTCGATTTCTGGCGGCTGCGCTGCTATGGGCGGAGTTTGCCTGAGCCTTATGATCCCACGGAGCAGGACTTACGGTCCGCGGTGGAGTCGCTGAAGCCTCTGCTGGTCGAGGTGCGGCCAGGGTGGTTCAGCGTGGCTGCGGCCAGGGCTTCAGCATGAGACCGGCGTGTCGGCTGGTAGCTGGTGATCTTCGCCGGCAGGGTCTGCGAGGTGCCCGATGATCTTGTCCCTGATGACCTGTCGGAGCGCGTAGCGCCACTGCTGCCACCGCAGGCCGAGCGAAGACGCCTGCGCCCAGGCCGGCTTCGGGTGCCTGACTGGGTTCCATTGGCGGGCATCTTTTACGTGCGACGGCTCCCACGTCAGGGCCCTCAAGGGGGGCACTGTGTCGGGCCACCGCCGGTCGACCGCGGTCGCTCCGGATCCGAACACCACCTGATGGTCGACCAGTACGGAAACCCACTGGCCGCGTCCTGACAGGCGGGAACCCGTGCACAGGCCGCCGAGCCGCCCACGGTCCCCGGCGGCCAGGGATCGGCCGTCAGTCGGGCATCGCTTCACGCCGACCTGGTGGCCACCGACGCCCGTACCGCCGACCTCGCCGCCGCCCGCGCAGCCAGCCGCGAGCTCATGTGCCAGATCAACCGCGATCACAACGGCTTGCCCCGTGAAGGGACTTCAGAGGGAGACCGTAGCGCCACAGTGCCGCTGTCAGCGACCTGGCTCTGCCCACCATCAGCTCAGGTACCAACGGGTGCAGCCCACCCAGTAACCGCCACTGTTGGTCTTGGGATTTCCGCCGGAGCCGATGCAGACGCGGGCGGACCGGTTCCTGACCCAGTCGAATGCCTTGGTGTACGTGGCGACATTCTGGTAGGCAACGTAGGAGGGACGGTTGCCCCAGCCGCATGCGTGATACGTACGGCCTCCGTCGTCAGACCATTCCGCTGCAACGAAGAAGCCGCCCTCGAAACTGTAGACCGCTTTCACACGACCCCACGCGAACCAGCGGCCCTTCAAAGAAGACCAGCCGTTACGCAAGTAGCCGTCGAGGAGATTATTCTGATTGTCCTGAAAGCGCTTGGCGTGGTCAGTGGCCACCTTGGAGAGTTCAGTGTGGCCTGGATCGATGCCGCGGCCACTGTTGTAGCCGCACGACCACCCTTTGAACTGGCCGTCTGCGGCGCTCGCGATAGTCGAAGCCAGCGTTGCAGCCCTGGCTGAGGCTGTCGTCGTGTGCACTCCCCCGACGGGCTGCGCTGCCGCACCGAAGGCAGGGACCGTGGCCAGCGCGACCGCTGCCACGGATGCGGCGAGAGCCTTGCCCACGTTCACTTTTCCCCCATTTGACTTCTACCCGACTTCCGAGTTCCTGTATCTTCCGGGCGACCCGCCCTGACGCTGCGTACGTGTCCGGGCCCGACGCCTGGCGTCAACACGAGCGTGCTGGATGAGTAGGGCCGTTTCTACTGGCGTTGAGCAGCCTGAGACGTCTCGGGACGTCTCAGGCTGTGGCCTGCAGAGACGCAGTCGGGGAGATGTGTTCCCGGGAATTCTTGGCGGTGCAATCGATGGGTGCTCCGAGCCGTCTGCTGACGTGACCGAAATCGAGCGCACGAAAGTGGGGGGGGAGGGGAACGCATGACGCGAGTGGCGGAACGGGTAGAGACTGACGGAAGGTCGTGACTGTGCAGGCGTTCCGCAGTACGCGGACAATCCAGGTGCCAGCGGGGGGCTTGTGAGATGGAAGGCGCTGCCCAAGTCGCTTGATCCGCACGCTTGGCAGCTTGTCGTGGAGTTGCGGCTTCTGAAGGATCACAGCGGGCTGAGCCTGAAGTCACTCCAAGCGAAAACGCCTTTCAGCAGGTCCTCCTGGGAGCGGTATCTCAACGGGAAGGCACTGCCGCCTCAGGCCGCTGTCGAAGCGCTGGCCAGGATGGCTGGTGCGGATGTCACGCCGTTGCTGGCCTTACGAGATGCCGCCCAGAGAACCCTGACCGCCGCTGCGGTGACGCCAGCAGAGAACTGTTCAGCAGCGCTGAACGGGAATCCGGAGCCGGAGATCCGGGTAGCTGCACTATCCATTGCCGCGGGTGCGCTGCTGATTTCCGCGATCACCTCAGCCTTGCTGATCACCGATCCTTGGCGTGAGCAAACCCCTGCGACAGGCGTGGCCGGCGTGGGAAGGTACACGTGCACGTACATCCGGCATGGCGACGAGTTGTTCGCCGGGAACAGCACCACCGCCTCCCGCCTGGTCATGCGCAACACGACAGGTCCCGACGCCGCGGAAGTACAGTGTCTGCTTCTGCGCCACAAGCTGTCACCCGGCGAGGTGGATGGGTACTTCGGTGAACGCACCGAGGCCGAGGTCAAACGGTTGCAGCGGATAGACCACGTCCCCGCCGACGGGATAGTCGGCGAGCAGACATGGGTGTTACTGCGGCATGTGGAATAGCCGACGATGAGGAAGGAAGGGCCCAGGAGGATGGCGTACTCCGCGCCTCGCTGGCGAGGGCTGCCTCACGATCTTCCCGCCGCCTGCTCACGTCTCATTACCGACCTGCGCAATCTG
The DNA here is from genome assembly GCF_055572255.1 of Streptomyces sp. NPDC030799. Lineage (NCBI taxonomy): Bacteria > Bacillati > Actinomycetota > Actinomycetes > Kitasatosporales > Streptomycetaceae > Streptomyces > Streptomyces sp. NPDC030799. The sequence continues at coordinate 111,542 of NZ_JBVIDS010000003.1, forward strand.
AAAGACAGTAGCGGTTTCACCCTCACCGAACTGGCGCACGCGACAGCCATCAGCAAATCGTCGTGGGAGCGGTACCTCAACGGCAAGCAGTTCCCACCTCGGCCTGCCGTTCAAGCCCTGTGCAAGGCAGCACACCATTCCGAGGACGAACTCCTGGCGCAGTGGGCGCTGGCGGACGCGGCCTGGAGCAATCGCGGGCAACCGCTGTCGCTCAGCGACGGAACATCCACATCTCCTTCCAGCGTCGATGCCGCTGTACTCGACAGCCCGTCCACCACACAACACGTCAGCCGCGTACGCAGAGTGCTGCTTGCGGCATCCGCTCTGATCGACGAGCGGCCTATGGGCACAGCGGCTGCGGTCTTCCTGCTGTGTGCGGTGATGGTGACGCCCGCCGCCGTCATCCACGCCTCTCGCACCACCACTTCCCAGCCATCCGCCCGTCCGCCCATATGCCAGTTGCGGTCGTGTGAAGGCCGGAACCCGCGTACGACGGCGTGTGAGGATCCCATCACCACTGCTTCTCACACGGCAGGCGACGGCACCCGGCTCGAAATCCGGCTCAGCCCGAGCTGCCAGGCAGGATGGATCCGCGCGTGGCCCACGCACCCTGGCTTCCGTATCGAGATCTCCAGCCCTGACGCCCATCCCCAGAGTGTCGCGGAAACCGCACGGCGTGCCGACGACGAAGTGACGACGACAACAATGATCGCCGCCCCTCACCCTTCGAGCTTACGTGCGTGCTACTACTCTTCCCTCGGGCATCCCGGAAGGGAGTGCTTCAGCAGCACAAGCTGACCGTGCTGTGGCCGCGACATTCGCAGTCACCGCTGTTGAGCCGCGTGACCTTGAACTGCACGCTCACCGCGCCCGCAGAAACCTGGGCGACTTCGACGCATTGGGGACTCCGGCACCGACACGTCGCACCTGCTGATCGTGCTGGGCACCGCCGCAGCCTGGGCCGGCTACCGCGTCCGCTGCCCACCGCGGCAGCCTTGGTGAACGAGCTGGTCGAGGCGGCAAACGACATGCAACTGGGCAAGACCATCGCCGAAATCGAGAGCTCGGCTACCTCGAACTGGACCGCCGCGCGCGGAAATGCTCCTCCCGGTTGTCGCTGAGCGTGAGGAAAAGAGCAGTATCGCGATCGCCTCCAACGAGGCTTTCACCGGCACTGAGTCATATCGCCTGGCTCGCTCCACAGCCCAGAAGAACATAGCCGCTGGGCGACACGCTCTGGTCAGCCTTCCCTGCGAAGCTCTTCCTGGTCCAAGCGGATGCTGAGCTGGCTTCCCAGCTCACGAAACCCCAGCGCTCGCGCGACATTACGGGAGGCCATCGGGCGGGCACGCCACTGCGGCAGCAGACCGTCAGCGAGTGCCTGCGCCACCGCCGCAGAAGCGACCAGCCGCGCCAACCCGCGGCCTCTTTCCTCCGGCGCGGTGAGCACGCACAGATGGGCGGCTGCCGCCGGCCAGACTTGAAACCCCGCCGCAGCCACCACGTCCGCGCCCTTGCGTACGACGAACGCAGCGGAGGTGATCTCGTCCATCGCGCTCTCACCGGCGTCCTCGGGCGACACCGACTTCAGGAACGCCATCACGTCCTGATGCCCGGGGGCAAGCCGTTCAACGGCATGGTCAGCCGGCGCCGGACGGAAACTGTCACGTGACACGTATCCCAAGACCGCGGGACCGAGCACCTCATTCACCGGCAATACGGCCCGAACTGCTTCTGAAGACGTCAGTGAGCTGGTCGGCATCACGGCCAGAAGCCGATGCAGAACCCGCGCGTCCCTGTCGGTCGGCGCCGTGACGATCGCCGACTCGCCCAGCACCACAATCCCAGCCCACGAAGGCGGAGCCAGCTGCGAGTCGGGCGACGCGACCACGTCCAGGCCGCCCACCGGGGGAAACGACACCGGCACAGCAGCCAGCGTCTCCCACACGCCCTGAGCCTGCTTCAGCAACGGATCAACAGCCATCAGCCGATCCTGCCACTTCGAGATCACAGACGCCGAGGGATTCCGCCGGCCGCCCAGTGAGAAGACGCCTCAGGTAGTCCCAACGCAAGCCCTCGCCCCGGGGCCGCTGAATAACGTCCGGGCCAGGTCGGGCGCCTCGCACTGCGGACGCGCCGACGACGACATCACGTCTGTTCCTGCTGCTGTCATGACCTCCGCGTGTAGCGCGTACCGGTCCATCGGTCGTGGCCGTCGCTGGTCCAGCCGGGCACGTCTCCGGTGTACCGGTCAAGCAGCCAGTCGCGCTCGACGAGCCCGGTGACCGGCCCCAGCGAACGGGGACTCGTCGTGCGCCGAGCCGGCGTCGACGACGGCCAGCGCTTCCGCATCGGGATGGTCTGGATCCCGTACCTCGACCACCCACCTTCCGTCCCGCACGAACACCTGCGCCTGGCAGGCGGGTACCAGGGAGTACTCGGCGTCGAGCTCGCAGCCCGACTCCTGTCTCTCGCGTCGCTCGGATGTTGTGGGGAAGGACGGAATCCGGCCACCCCTGGAGCGTCATTGTGCCCGGCGGACGGCCTCCGGGCGTCCACGGCCAGCGGCTGACGCCGAAGCGGTGTCGGGGTCGCGGCGCTGCAACTCCTGATGGAGCCGGGCGAGCGCACGATGCAGAGTGCTCTTGACCGTTCCTGGCGCCATGCCCAGGGCGACGGCCGTCTCCTCCGTGGACATCTGCTCCCAGTGGCGCAGCACCACGACGCTGCGCTGTTGGGGTGCCAGCGTCTTGATGAGGTCCATCAGCAGCGCGTGGTCGGCGTGCTGCTCGGCCGAGTCCTCGATGGATACGTTCGGCAGCTGTTCGGTGGGGAGCTCCTCCAGTTTGCGGGCCCGCCACCACTCCGTGCGAATGTTGATCATGACGCGGCGCACATAGGCGTCGGCGAGTTGCTTGTCCGCTATGCGGTCCCACCGGTGGTACGTGCGTAACAGCGCGGTCTGCAGCAGATCCTGTGCCTCGAGCGGGTCGCCGACCAGGCGCCGAGCGCTGCGCAGCAGAGCGTCGTGCCGCGTACGGACGTACTCCTCGAAGTCCAGCACCTTCGCACCCTTGGCACCGTGGCTGCGGGGGTTCATGCCCAGGCTCCTTTCAAACGTGGTCGTACGTAGTCGTGGTCGTACCTGGTCAGTGCGTGCTGCCTGGGCCGCGAGGCCGGGGCGACACCGGACGGGCTGGTGCAGCCCCGGCCGACTGGTGTCGTCTGCGGGTCACCACTTGGAGGAGGCCCGTTGGAGGAGGCCCGGGCGCAAGGGCCCTGGTCGTCCTTGATCAGATATACGGATAGGCGGGGCGCTGGAGCTGCTGCTGTGCCGGACACCCACGGCCTTGACGGCCCGGGTGTTCTGCGCGCTTCCCGAGTGCACGGTCGCCGAGCAGGCGCCGCTGTTCCGCCAGGAGCCGTGGTCGATGTCCCAGTAGAGGGTGACCGTGTCGCCCCGCTGGCGCCGGTGATCGTGGCCCGGTAGTAGCGCGGCCCTCCCGGTCGCTTGCCGTAGCGCAGCCGTATCCGAGCGTTGCCGATCCTTGTCGCAGGGCCGTTGTGCCGCCTGCTGCGGAGGATGTAGCGGTTGGGGTTGACGCTGGGGCCGCACGTGCTGGCCATCGTCTGGCTGCCGGCCGTCGTCCTAGGTGCCGCGGCTGTGACCGCCGACGTGCCGATCAGCAGGTTGGCGGTGGCCGTCACCGCAGTGGCCAGGCTGGTCTTCACTCCAGGAGAGAGGCGGAATCTCCTCCATGCCCTGACCGACATCTTCCTTGTGATCATCACGCGCTGCCTCCCGTTGTGTCTGTGTGTCGTGATGCGCATGGTGGGGTGCGATCCTCGTGGCGAAGGCCGCTCCGGACGCGGCGTCAGCGTCTGTGAGCTGCTCGTCTGCTGTGCGCCCCCACCCCGGCGGCATGTGGGTATGAGCGGGGCGGCGCCGGGCGGGGCGGCGTACGGTTGCCCGGCCGCCGCCGTCTGGTGATCGCGATCGTGCCGGCGCGCCTGTCAGGTTGGGATGCCGTGATCGACGGGCCGCATTGGATGTCGGCTGTGCCGGGTGCCGGTCAGCGGCGCAGGTACTCCCAGGTGTGACTGCCGACGATGCCGTCTGCGCCGCTGGCAATGTGGTGCTGGCGCTGGAGCCACTCGACAGCCGTGAGGGTGTTGGGGCCGCAGCTGCCGTCGACGGACAGCAAGACGGGGTAGTCCGTGTGCTGGTTGATGATGTCCTGGATTTCCCTGACAGCAGCGGCGTTGGAGCTTCCCTCGCTGATGGTCGCGGTGCCGTAGTAGTAGTCGCACGTAAAGCCGACGGTGGAGCGGTAGGTGCAGGAGTGCACGTCGGCTGCTTGAGCCGTCGGCTTGGCCGCGTGGCTGCCGACGGCTGCGTGAGCAGCCGTCACGGGGGCGGTGAGGAGCAGTCCGGCGGGCAGGGCCAGGATGCTGAGGACTCGGGTACGGCGGAACGGTGTGGGCATGTCTGTCTCCTGTGGTACAGCTGGTAGCGGTTTGGCGGTCCGCTGTCAGCAGCTCGGCACGCGGGGCACCTTGGGTGCCGCTGTGTGCACGTAGTGGTTGCTCACCCAGGCTGGGTCGCTGCCGGACAGCAGGGTGGCCTTCGTCCACCACTTGTTTCCCGAGACCTTGCTGGTGCGCTGGTTGGTCTGGCAGTACGCCCGCACGGTCGTGTGGGACACCCTCGTGCCCACCGGCAACTCGTGCGCGAGCACTCCCTCAGGGCCACCTGCGTACCCCTGATACGGATCTTCCTGGAACTGGCGGCCGAGGCGTCGGTCAACGACAGCACGGCCGAGGCTCGGTCGGTCGCGGACTGCGCGCCATGCACATCGGCGTGTCCCGGGCCGGCGACGGCAAGACCGCCGGTCAGGGCAAGGGTGGTCGCGGCGAGCCCAAAACTGCTGCGCACCGTGGAAAGCATTCCTGTGCTCCTTTCACTGGCACCGCACCGCACGGCGCACTCGGGTTGCTCACGGCGGCCGACCGGCTCGGTCTTGGGGCGGTCTGTGTCGTTTGACCTCGGCCCTGTCACCCGGGCAGGACAACCTGTCCCCGGCGTCCTCATCACGGGCTGGACCGCAGTTCGGGCGCGCAGCGAGGCGTGTCGACTGCAGAAAGCAGATCCGCGCCGTCGGTGAGCGGTGGGTATCGTCCTGGTCACCAGGGCGGGCTGCTGGCCGCTCCCCTCGTGCCGGCCAGCAGCCCAACCCGGCGATCAATCGCCCGTAACAACGGGCCGCCCGCCCGGGATGGGTCAGTACGAGCGGGTGGTGGCCGAGAACTCGTAGGCGTTCTGGCGGATGGAGGTGTTAGAAGCCCCCGAGGTGACGTCTGCGCCGTGGAGGACCATGTGGGCGCGGTGGCGCACCCATTGCAGCCGGTCAGTACGGCTTGCTGTTCACGTCCCCGTCACCATCGTTGATTGTCATCATTACGCGGTAGCGGGGCCCGTCCCAGTACCAGGCGGTCTGGTGGCTGGAGTTCCGTCGCAGACTCGCGTGCGACAGACTCCAATAGGCTCCGTTGCCCTTCTTGCGCCACAGGTAATAGGAGCAGCCCGCGACTCCGCCGCCCGACATGTTGTAGAACGATGCCCGCACGAACCAGTGCCCGGGTGCCGTCTTCTTGGCGTCGAGCTGGGCGGTGCACCGCCCGTCGTCGGTCTGGATCTGCCGTACGCCGTAGTAATACTTGACGGCCGTGGGCGATGCGGACGTCGCATGTGCGGGCTGCGTGGACGCCGTGGCCAGGCCGCTGCTCAGGGCCAGGGCGGCCACGGCCGATGCGATCGGCTTGCTGATGATGGTGATCGGCACCATTTTCTCCTTCGATGGGGCTGCCGGCTGCCGGGAGGGCCGCGTGTGTTGATGGCGACCGTTGAGCAGCCGGACGTGACGTGCAGGTCCGGGCCGTACGAACACGACCTTCGCAGCAGGAGAATTGAATAGACAGCCGGCTCCGCCACCCGGATCAATGGAGACAGTGCAGGTCACGGCACGGCGCACGAAGCTGACCAAAGAAGACGCCCGTCGTTTGCTCTTCTCCTCGGGCGTGCGTAGCGTCCGGGTGATCGCGACGCATCCACGGGGGAGGCGAGCGACCAGAGGGGTGAGCCGTCGATGGCAGGACGTCCTGAGAGCCCACTCGATCCCAGTGCGGGGCCGGTTGCGCGGTTCGCTGCCGAATTACGCAAACTCCGGGCGGAGGCCGGGAGTCCGACCTACCGGGTGATGGCACAGCGCACAGGGCAGGGTGCGAGCACGTTGTCCCAGGCTGCCGGCGGCGAGCGGTTGCCCACCCTCCCTGCTGTCCTCGCCTACGTCCAGGCCTGCGGCGGCGACCTGGAGGAGTGGGAGGCGCGGTGGCGTGAGGCGGCGGCCGAGCCGCGTACCGAGAGTGAGGATGCCGCGCCACCGTATCGAGGACTGGCCCGCTTCGAGCCTGGCGACGCCGACCTGTTCTTCGGCCGCGATGAGCTCACCGACCGCCTGCTCGCGCTGACCCGTTCCCGTCGGTTCAGCGCGGTGTTCGGCCCCTCAGGCAGCGGAAAATCCTCCCTGCTGCGCGCCGGTCTCATCCCCCGCCTCCGCAACCCGGACCAGGCCACCGCACAGCCGGCCGCGCTGCGCGTCCTCACCCCTGGCGAGCACCCCCTGCGCACCCACGAACAGCGGCTGACCCCGAAGGACGGCGACGGGGACACATGGCTGATCGTGGACCAGTTCGAAGAGCTCTACACCCTCTGCCACGACCCGGCCGAGCGCCACCGGTTCATCGACCGACTCCTGACCGCCACCGATGCCGCGAGTCATCTGCGCGTCGTCATCGCCGTGCGGGCCGACTTCCTCGGCCACTGCGCCGAACACCACGAACTGACCGCCGCGTTACAGGACGCGACCGTGCTGGCCGGCCCCATGAGCCGCGCCGAGCTACGCGAGGCCGTCACCAAACCCGCCCAGAGCGCGGGGATGATCGTGGAACGTGCCCTGACCGCCCGCATCCTCGACGAGGTCGAAGACGAACCCGGCGCACTGCCCCTGATGTCCCACGCCCTGCTGGAAACCTGGCGGCGCCGCAAGGGCCGAGTCCTCACTCTGGAGGCCTATGAGTCCGTCGGCGGCCTGCACGGTGCTATCACCCGTACCGCCGAAGACATCCACGACCGGCTGACGCCGGCGCAGGCCGATCTCGCACGCCGGATCCTGCTGCGTCTGGTCACCCCGGGAGACGGCGCCCCCGACACCCGCAGACCCGCCCACCGTGAGGAGTTCGGTTTCGGTGAGGTCACCGACACCGCGACGGTCATCGAGGAGTTGACCCGTGCTCGGCTGCTCACTGTGGACGACGAGCAGGTCGACCTTGCTCACGAGGCGCTCATCAGCGCCTGGCCTCGTCTGAGGAGCTGGATCGACACCGATCGTGAGCGGCTGCGTGCCCATCGGCGGCTGACGGAGGCCGCCGCCGCCTGGGACGCGCTGGACCGCGATCCCGGTGCCCTGTACCGGGGCACGCTCCTGGCCGCCGCGGAAGAGGCGTTCCCCGCCCAGGACCGGGAACAGGCCCTGACGGCCCTGGAGGGCGCGTTCCTCTCCACCAGCCTGCAAGCCCGGCGCCGTGAGCGTACGCGCCCCCGCATCCTGGCGGCCATCCTGTGCGCTCTGGTCACACTGGCTCTGACAGCCGGGGCGATCGCTTGGCAGCAGAGCCAGACGAACGCCGTGCAGCGCACCCAGGCCACTGCCCGCAGAATCGCCGCCCTCGCGCAGAGCCTGCGCTACACCGACCCGGTCACGGCCATGCGGCTCAGCGTCACCTCCTGGCGGATCGCCGACACGATCGAGACCCGTTCCGCCCTCATCGGTGCCCAAGCCCAAAAGGAGGAAGACGCCTTCGCCCCCTCCGGCGACGAGGACAGCCAGTACTTCCTCAGCGCCGACACCCGCACCCTGTTTGTCGTCGAAAGCGCACGCCTCGTGCGCTGGGATGTCAGAACACACCGCAGGACTGGAACCTTCCGTGGCCCGGGAGACGATGGGGCTGTCGATGCGAGTGGCGTCAGCGCCGATGGACGGCACCTGCTGATGGTGGGGTCGGACAGCGCCCAGGTGTGGGACATTGCCGCGGGCCGGTACGTAGGGGCCGCCATCCCCCTGCACAGCAGCGGATCCGGAGAACTCCACACCGGCGGATCCGCGGAGTTCGGTCCCAGCGGGCGCACACTCGATGTCGCTGACATCGCCGGTGACATCCCCCGTGTCCAAGTGTGGGACTGGCGACGGCACCGGCTGCTGTTCGAGCGACAGGGGCGGCGTGTCCAGGGCGCCATTATCAGTCCCGACGACCGCCTGGCCGCTGTGTGCGAGACAGGTCGGCCGCTGCAGGTGTGGGACCTGGCGCGGCACCGCACACTGCCCATGCCCGGCGCCCCCAAGGCTCCCCGCGACGGCGGATGCGTCACCGCCCTGTTCAGCCCGGACAGCCACCAGATGGTGGCCGCCATGCCCGACGGCGGACTGCGCCTGTGGAACCTCGCTGCCGCAGGGTCCGCCGCTCCCAAGACCTATGCCGTCCCCAGCCGCTTCGGTGACGAGAACGTGGAAGACTCCTCCGACATCACGAACATGGCATTCAGTCAGGACGGCCGCTTCGTGGCGACCTCCAGCGATCACGAGGTCCGGCTGTGGAGGTTGTCAGCCGGCGCACCCGGGCCGGTCTTCCGCTACCCACTGCCATCCGTTCCTTCTGGCCTCGTCGGTGTCACACAGTTCGGCCTGGACCCGGACGGCCGTACTGTTCGCTACCTCACGCAGACAGGAGAGAACGATTCGGCCACGGGCAGGCTGATGCGCGCCGTGTCGGCGCGCGACGCGTCCGCCCCCGGCTGGGCCGACAAACCGTCGGAGGAGGCCCAGATCAGCCCCGACGGCCGGACGCTTGGAAGGATGTGGCACAGCAGCGATGCAAGCCACTTCCAGCTGGTGGACGCCAGGACCGGTCGCGGATCGGCCGACTTCACCGGCAACAGCTCCTGCCCAAGAGACCCTGACGACCCAGTACACAGTGCGCCAGGCTGTGGAGATCTGATGACCTTCAGCTCTGACGCCAAGACATTCGCCTACGTGACCAGGGTCGGCGAGGACTCACACGCCACACTGCAGGCCATCGTGTGGGACATCCAGCGCCACCGTGTCCGTGCCACCCTGAATCTCGGCCTTCCCATCAATACCCAAGGCATCGTCCATGCCCTCGCCCTCAGCCCGGACGGCCGCACTCTGCTGATCTCCCGGATGAAGGCCGATTACCACACTGAGATCTGGAACATCGCACGCGGCAGGAGAACCGGGACACTGTCTGTCGGCGGTGATGTGTTGGCCTTCCAACCTGGCGGCAAGTCCTTCGCCACCTCGGACGGACACATAGTCGATCTTGCCTCGCAACACATCGTCAGCCGTCGACTGACGCAGGCCTTCACCACGGCGCTGGCCTTCAGCCCGGACGGCCGCTACCTCGCCGCCGGCGACCAGTCAGGCCGGGTGACCCTCTGGGACAACCGGGCCACGCACCGCCTCGCAGCCATGGCCGGCACCTTCACCGATACGGAGCTGGACTCCGGGTCAACCGTTCGGGCCCTGGGTTTCTCTCCCGACAGCCACACCCTCGCGGTAGGCGGCAGCGACGGCACGCTCCAATTGTGGGACGTCCCTTCCGGCCAGCGGCTCGGCTCCGCGCTGCCTACAGCGAACGAACCCATCCTGGCCGTGGGTTTCGATGCAGACGGCAGAACGCTTCGAACGTCGGGCCGGTATGTGCCGCTGCACGGCTATCCCGCCGACCTGTCCTCCATCGCGGTACAGACCTGTCGCCGTACCGGCGGCGGGCTGACGCGCGCCGAGTGGAAGGAGTACCTCCCGGAACTTTCCTACCGCAACTTCTGCTGACCTGCCACCAGAAGCCAATGGTACGAGCCTAGCTTGGGGAAGAGGCGGAACCGACGAAATGCGGGTCCCGAGGTGACGGAACCAGGGTGGCGTGTAGCAGTCCAGGTCATCCGCGTGCTTTGAGTAGACGTCCTGAGCGCGACCTGTGTTGCCTGCCTAGCGCGTGTTGCGAAAGTGGATCGTCTGTCAGACCTGCCTGGGACGCTCCAAGCATGGAGATGACAGTGCAGCTGACGATCGACTGCTCCGATCCGGAGAGAATGGTGTCTTTCTGGGCCGAGGCCCTGGGCTACGTGCCTGAGCCTCCGCCGGTCGGGCACCCCACGTGGCGTGCTTACTGGGCGGCGATGGGGGTGCCTGAGGCAGAGTTGCCGACCGGTGCCGGGGATATTCCGGAGTCGATCATCGATCCCGTGGGACGTGGGCCGAGGGTGTGGTTCCAGCAGGTTCCGGAGCCGAAGGTCGCCAAGAACCGGTGGCACTTCGACCTGAAGGTCGGTGGGGGCCGTGACGTCCCGCTGGACGTCCGCACACAGCGGGTCAAGGCTACGGTGGAACGGCTGGTCACAGCTGGTGCCACCGTGCTGCGGATCAAGGATGAGCCGGACATGGGACTCTACGCCGCCGCCCTGCAGGACCCCGAGGGCAACGAATTCGACGTCGTCTGAGGGCCGTTGGGCCGGTGCTGGTGCTGGTGCTGGTCACAGCCACGACTGAAGCCGGGTGAGGACCCGGTGCCAGGTGGCGTCTCGTTGCCATCGGCGGAACAGATCGTAGATCCGGCCCCATGGACCGTACTCGACGGGCACATCCCGCCAAGGAACTCCTGTCCGAACCCGGAACCGTATGCCGTCGATCAGCTGCCGCCGGGGCCAGGTGGGCGGCCGTCCCACCTTCGCTCCCTTGAACAACAACGGCTCCAACACCGCCCACTGTGCATCCGTGATCTCCCCGCGCCGTGAAACACGATCATTCATCACCCAAGATCTACTTTCGATACACGGACTGGTAGAGGTCGGCGTCGTGGCTGACAGGCCGACCGAGACTGCGACGGAGTCCGCCCCCTGACCCGGCCCTGGCCGTTTTCCGCCCGGGCCCCGATCACCCCTGATCGGTCCCTGACCCGACCCGGAAAGGCCCCTGACAGGCGCCCCACATGGGCGACAGTGCACCTAACGTGACGACAGTGCCCCGGCCGGGTCCGCACACCTGACACAACCGCTCTCTTCACGAGGAGGATCCATGCCGTTAAGGGGCAGATCCGCACTGCGGCGCACCGCCGCGCGGGGCACGACCATGGCCGTGGGAGCCGCCATGGCTGTCATCACCGGCCTCGCCGCCGCTCCCGCGGCCCACGCGTCGCCGCCTGCCGCAGGGACCCTGCGGTGGGCACCGTGTGACGACCCAGCGAAGCCGGGAGCCGAGTGCGCCACTCTTTCGGTGCCGGTCGACTGGGCCCACCCCGACGGGCCAAGACTCGACCTGGCTGTGGCCCGCCGCAAGGCCACCGCCGCCGGCGCGCGGGTCGGCTCGATGGTGTTCGGCCCCGGCGGGCCGGGCGATTCGGGTGAGGAGATGGTGGTGCGCCATATCAGCCGGTTCAGCCCGGAAGTCCGCCGCCGGTTCGACATCGTCAGCTTCGACCCGCGCGGCGTGGGCGGCAGCAACCCGGTGACCTGCTCCGGCGATCTCCTTGCCGAGCGGCCGTCACCGGAGCTGAAAAGCCAGGCGGACTTCGACGCCACCATGGCGTACAACAGGCGGCTCCGTGCCGATTGCCGGGCCCGTACCGGCCCGGTGTTCGACCACCTCGACACCGCTCAGACGGTCCGGGACCTGGACGCCCTCCGGGCCGCCCTCGGCGAGCGGAAACTGACCTTCCACGGCAGCTCCTACGGCACTCTGCTCGGGGCACAGTACGCCGAGACCTACCCGCGCCGCGTGCGCGCGATGGTGCTGGAAAGTGTCATGGACCACAGTGTCCCGACCACTCGTGACTTCCTGCAGTCCGAGATGGTCACGGCAGAGGATTCATTCCAGGAGTTCGTGAAGTGGTGCGAAAGTGCCGCGGACTGCGCGCTGCACGGCCGCAACGTCCGCGCCGTCTGGCAGAGCCTGCTGGCCCGTGCCGGGCGCGGCGAGCTGGAGGACCCGGCGAAGCCTGGCACTTCGCTGTCGTCCGCGGACCTGGTCAACAAGATCGCGTTCCGCAAGTTCTACGAGGCCGACTACGCGGGCCTGGCCACGGCGATAGCGGGGATGGACACAAGCAAGCCGCTGCCCAAGTCGCCCACCTCGATAGCGCCGCTGCCTCCGGCCACCCCGGTCTTCTGCTCCGACTGGCACCTGCCCGTGCGCGACTACCAGGAGTACGCCTCGCTCGTCACCATGACACACATGACCGCGCCTGACCTGCCTTACCTGCTACCGATACACATGGCAGCGGCATGTCTGGGCGCGCCGACCGCCAACCCGCAGCACCGCCTGGACGCACACGGCGCCCCGCCGATCCTGGTGTCCAACGCGCTGCACGACCCCGCCACCGGCTACCCGTGGGCGGTCTCCGTGGCCCGGCAGCTCGGCCGCAGCGGTGTGCTCCTCACCTACGAAGGCCAGGGGCACGGCAGCGTCACCAGCGGCCCGTGCATGGAGGACGCCGTGGACAGCTACCTCACTGACCTGGCCGTCCCGCCACGGGGCACCAGTTGCCCCGCCGTGCCGTCCTGACAGCTTGCCGATCCGGATCGGCCTGGAAGGCCGATCCGGTAGGAAGGCGATCAACCAGCGACGGTCAGGTGCCATCCCGCTCCGTGTACACCGAATGGTTGATGCCTCTCGTGGCCAGTCATCGACGCACCGACCACGGTCACGCAGCGTCCCCGCCACCTCGCGTGCGACCGGATGCGTCACAACCGCGTGCGGCGTACTGCGTGCAATGCGCCCAAGCGCCGACGGAGGAGGAACTCGGCCGTACGCCGGCCAGCCTCATCCGCGGCGTGCTCAGCAGCCCCTTTACCGACCGGTGACGAGGGCCGTCGGCTGCGAGGCGCGGCCTGGGCGACTGGCTCCGTCCGGCAAAGCAGCCGAACCTGCCCTCCTCCGTATGGTGCTCAGCGTTCCGCCTCGCTGCGCCGTCACGGTCGTAACCGACCAGCTGAGCGCGAGCACCCTGGCTGATCCATTTCTGTGACAGGGAACTGGCAGTGAGCGAGGATCAGGCGGTATGGAGCCAGAAGTCCTCGCCGCCCTCATTGGCGTTCCCGCCAGCCTCATAGCCGCCGCGATCGCCTACCCGGTAGGGCGCGGAGTCGCCCGTCGACAAGCCGAAGACCAGCACCTCCAGTGGCTGCGCGGCCAACGCCAGACCGCCTCCAGTAAGCTCACCGACGCGGCCACTTCCTTCATCGATTCGTCCGTCCAGGTCTGGGAAGCTGTCGCACGGCCCGAGTACGCGCACACCCGTCGCCGCGATATCGAATCTCGCAAGCGCCTCGACCCGGCCCTGTACGAACCACTGAAAGACGCGCTGCGCACCATGCACAATGCCTTGCCCGCTGTCGCGCTGCACGGCCCGGACCCGGTGACAGTTGCCGGCGAAGACCTCTACAACGCCGCGATGGAGATGACCGGGGCGATCCTGCACCTGGACGCCGCATGCGTCCAACGATCCGTACTGAGTGGCACAGTAACCGTCGAGGGCATGTCCCCTGAACGCGTCCACGCCTCCCTGGAAGATCTCGACACCGCCTATGCCCGCTTGGCAGCGCCGCTCGGCCTACCGGAGTTCGCCGCCCGAGCGGAAGCGACGCTGAGGTCGAGCGCCGTCCTCACCGACCTGGTTCGAGTGTGCCTGACCATGGACGACCCGCCGGCAGCGGTGTCCGCCATGGCCGAGTTGCGCCGCTCAGCTGCGGATGACCCCGACATATTGCCCTACGTCGAGCCCTTCCTCGCGTTCCTGCCAGTGATCGAAATGCGCGCGCTGGCACGAGCCATGCAGGAAGGCCAGCAGATCGGCCCCGACCAGCAGCTTGGCGCGATCTCCGCAGCCGTACCCGTCCTGCTGAATGTCTTCACCAACCTGCGGGACACCCTCCAAAACGCCCTCCCCGAAGACTTGGACCTGAACGATCTGCCAACGGAACTCAGCAGCGCGGTCCGTGAGATGGCAGCACTTGGGCAGCGCTTCACCGACCCGATCCAACTCATGGAGGAGATGCAGCAGTACCTGGCCATGGGAGACGAGCTGGCCGCCGCCACCGCACATGACCCTCTCACCGGCCTGCTCGCCGGGGCGGCCTGGGATTCCAGCCTCGGGACAATCGCCACCCGGGCCATCGATCAATTCACCCAGCTCAACACAGTGGCGCCGCAGATGGCTGCCCTCTGCGCCCCCGTGTTCGAGTTCAGTATCCGTCAGGCCAACGACGAAGTCACCGCCGCCAGGGACAAGCTCATCCAGGCCCGCATCAGCTTCATCGACGCGGCACGACATGCCATCCACGAGTGACCTGGCAGGAAGCGCGCAGCACAACAGGGGCTCGGTCCGAATCGAATCGAGCCCCTGCGCATACGAAGCCATTTCGCTACGGTGACAACGAGTCGCTCCGGCACGAGATGGCGGTGCGGACAAGGTGAGCCGGGGCCGAACTACGCACGGTCCGGTCTATGGCCGCTTCGGCCACGAGCCGGACTCGCACCTCATCGAGGCTGATCTGCTGGGCCACCTGGTCGGCATCGATGAGGCCCTTCCCTCGCCCTTGACGGCGATGCCGGTCAGCCGAGACTGCTGGAGGCGGGCGGCGTCCAATCAACTGGTCGGCGAGAAATCCGCACGTCTTCAGGGGGTCCCGCAAGTCGCGATGAGTCCTGCGGCGTGTAGCGGTCGTACTGTCGAACCCGTTACCGAGGAGGACTTCTGATGCGCAACGTGACCTATTCGATGAGCCTCTCACTTGACGGCTACATCGTCGGGCCGGACGGCGAATTCGACTGGACGGTCCCCGACGAGGAGATCTTTCGCTTCGCCACCGACGAGATTCGAGAGGTAGGCGTCCACCTGTTGGGGCGACGGCTGTACGAGACGATGCTCTACTGGGAGACCGCCGACCAGAATCCATCGCTCGACTTCTCAACGCTCGAGTTTGCCGCGATCTGGAAGGCGCTCCCCAAGGTAGTGTTCTCCACCACGTTGTCGGCGGTCCAGGGCAACGCCCGCCTGGCCTCAGGCGGCCTGGCCGAGGAGATCGAGCGGTTGCGAGCCGAGCCGGGAGAGGGTGACATCGCGATCGGCGGCGCGACTCTCGCCGCCGAGGCGGCCGCGTTGGGTCTGATCGACGAGTACCGTGCCAGGGTCTACCCGGTGCTGGTCGGCGGGGGCATTCCGTTCTTCCCCCAGCACGAGCGCCGGGTGGATCTCGAACTCGTCGAAACACGCCTCTTCAGCTCGACGGTCATCTATCTCCGCTACCGCGTGGCTCGCTAGCCGACTCGTCCGCCGAGGCCCAGCCGTTTCTTTCGGATCATCCGACGTTGGTCCGGGTGTGTCGTTAACTGACGCCCATTGGGCGAGGATCGAGCCATTCTCGCCAGACCGGACGCCGAAGCGCGGTGGCAGTGGCGGTGGCGGTGGCGGTGGCGGTGGCGGGATCATCGGCAGGTGATCGACGCGCTCGCGTTCCAGACCGCGCCAGGACGCCGTGGAGGGACCTGCCCGAGGAGTTCGGCTCCGGGGAAGGCATTCACAACCGCCTACGGAAGCGGGCGGCCGACGGCACCTGGACACACCAGCACGCCGCCGGAGCCCGTCAAAAGGGGCCCCGGCCGACGAGCGGACAACGCCTGGCGTGATACCGAGGCCGATGCGAAGTGGCCGGAGGAACCGGCGAGTAGCACTCGCCCCGCCGGAGAGGCCCGAAGACACTCAGAACCGCCGGACGGGCGAGGGGAGCCTCAGGACCGTCGACGCCGGCGCGCAGCGAGGAACAGCACCGTGCCGACGCCCACGGCGACGACGCCCGTCGTTGCGGCGATCCACGGCAGGGACCCGGCGCCCGTGCCCGCCATGGACCCGGTGGGCGTGGAAGTGGGCGTCGTGTCGTGGACGCCCCCGGTGGATCCGGACCCGCCGCCGGACCCCGAGCCGGACGTGCGCCCCGTCGGGCCTTTGGAAGTCCCGTTTCCGCCACCGTCGGAGCCACCGGTATCACCCGCCGCGCCCGGCACCTTCACGGTGATGGCGGCGGTGTCGTTCTTGGGGTCGCTGTCATGCTCGGGCAGCACCTTCAGCAAGACCTTGCCGGGCTTGAGCGCGGACGCCTTCTCGATGCGCAGGCCGAACGACCACACGAGACGCTCGCCCGGACCGACCCACCATTCGGTGTTCTCCCCCACACAGTGGTAGCTGCGGCCGCCGGCCTCGCTCTTGTGGGTGTCGTTCCTCCAGCACCCTCTCGGCGCCTTCACCACGGTCGTGCCCTGGGGAATGGTGACCGTCGTCTCCACCGAAGGATCCTCGATGGGCTCGCTGCCGTTCCAGGTGGGCATGCCGCCGGGACCGTTGTTGCGGTACCCGACGTCCACCGTGACCACCTTGCCCGACCGTCCCTTTGCCGAGGCACCGACGGCCTCGATGTCGGCCGTGTTGTCGACCTGGTAGCTGACTCCGTACAGGCTCGCCTTCGGCTCCCCCTGCGGGGCATCGTCCGGGCGCGGCACGAGTTTCAGCTCCGGGCCGCTGCCAGGGTGGACGTCGGTAAGCTCCTTCAGCCGGTCGGTGACACCCGGCTTGGCGTACCACGTGGCACTGCGTGCGGCGTCGTCGATCCTGAGCGGCCCCGGGGACAGGTCGAAGGAGTCGCCCACCTCGATCGTGTTGTCGAAGTGACAGACGGCCGCCGGGAACGACACGTCGGTGAGCTCACCGCTCGGGTCGTCGAACATGTGGATCGGCATCGTGCCGTACTTGCAGTTGCTGTACTCCTGCTTGAACGACGCACGCCCGGCGTACATGTAGAGGTCGGTTCCCTTGAGCTCATGGGCGCCGAAGTAGGTGAAGCCCGTACCCGGATGCACTTCGGCGCCGGGCTTCACCTTGCCCTTCACGGCTCCCGTCACGCGGTCCTGGACGAACCCGCTGTCCTTGATGTCGACCTTCCACACCCTCTCGGCGATCTCGGCTCCGTCGGCCTCTCCGCTGACTCGGATCTCGCCGGTGGTTCCGCCCTGCGCACCCTTCAGACTGCGCACACGGAATCCACCCAGCCGGGTGGTCTTGCCGGGCGCGGGCGCGTCCGCGCCGTTGCAGACCAGGACGCCCGCGGTCTTTTTCTCGCATCCGGAGAAGGGGGCGGCGACGTCCACGACTCCGTCGAGCGAGCTGTAGTCGACGGTGAGCGTGTACGACGTGATCTTCGTCGTGCCCGTGTTGGTCAGCGTCACCGAACGCCAGGAGTTCGGGTCCGTGTCCGTGTAAGGCAAGGCCTCCAGGGTGTAGCTGCTGGAATCCGCGGCGACTTCCAGCCCCGCCCCGGCCGCGACGGCATGCCCGGACGGCACACCCACCGCCGCGGTGACCGCCACCGCGCCGGCCGCAGCTCGTACTCGTCGTCGAACCTCGCCCGCTCTCACGGAACCCCCTCCAAAGCTCAAGAACACACGCCATGAATAGCGCGAGAAAACCGCCTTTCCAGACGGGGCAGGACGTCGAATGGTTGTACGGCCGCCCGGACCGGCAGGTTCCATCGGGGACGTCACCGAAGCGTTCCTGGGGACCAGGCAGGCCACGGGCGCTGCTTCGCCCCCTTATGCGCGCCCACAGCCGCGGAGGGCCTTTAACTTCGGCCCCCTACGGGGTGAAGAAGCCGATCCGAGACGCAAGCACGGCGCGTGGGGGTCCAGCAGGCCACGGCGACCCTTGCCCAGATCGACGGCTGGATCGCTGTGGAGGAGCGACACAAGGCAGTACGGCGCCAAGCTCGGAGATGCGGCCAGCTCCTGCTGAGTGGCTGCTTCCGCACGGACTCAACCGGACGAACATAGACGCCGTACACCCGGCGAGTGCTGGGCCGGGGCGGCCATGAGCGGACGATGCCTCCCGGCGACCCGGCAGCAGGCGCTCCAGGCACGGCGCCAGCGGCCGCCGGCCTGCGTCCACTGCCGACCGGCCACGGACCTGGGCATCCTCGACTGGCCCAGGGCCGGATGCCAGGTGACTGGACGCTGGTCGGCAGGCTCCCGATGGTCGGCGTGGACGGCATCACCGCAGAACATGGCCCTTGCCCGAGCCGATGCTGACCGTGGCCGTGGACAGCCCTGTATGCCCGCCGGGTGGGCAGCGAAGCCGAAGTGGCAAGGCACCACGCTCAGCTCGCTGCGCACGCGGACGGGCGGGTGCTGCCGCGCTCCAGCAAGGCACGGACATGACCGGTCCCGGGGGCACCGGGCTGGGCAGCGAGCCGGTCGTGCGGGAGTCCGACCAGTTGGCGTTCGAGCAGCTGCAGCAACGCCGGCCACCCGAGGGATGCGGCTGACGAGGTGGCGGAAGACGGGGAGTGCGGTCAGCGGGTCGTGCGGCCGCAACGTCCCCAAGCAGGGCCTGGGCGGCACCTGGCCCCTCGAACCCCAGATTTCCGGCAGCACATGGCCACCCAGCTGTCGATCCTCCCGTGGCATCGGGCATCCATCGGCGATGACAGCAACCCCTCACCGTCAGCCTCTGGGTGGGGCACGGACATGGCGCACAATCCCGAACTCCGCGCCGTCCGGGGCAAGCAGCGGCACAACGCCTGTCACTGGCTCAGAAAGGCAGCCAACACCCCAACTACGCGCACTCAAGTTGCTGCTTGACGCCCACGCCGAGCAACCGGCCGAGGCGATCGATCGACCACCACCTGCCGAGATAGGTGACACCTGATCTGGATGGTTGACACCACCCTGAGACACGCCGAAGCCATACCGGATTTCTGCCGTGCCTGTTCCCGCGGCCCGCACGACGCTAGCGACGAGTCTCATGATCGTATGGCTCAACGGCACCCACGGCGCAGGCAAGACGACGACCAGTGCGCTCGTGCAGCAGCTGATCCCGAATTCACGGGTGTTCGACGCAGAGAAGGTCGGCGAGACGCTCATCGACATCACGCCAGCGCTGCCCGCCACGGACAACTTTCAACACTGGCCGCCTTGGCGGCCGCTCGTGGTCGAGACTGCCCGACGCATCCTCGACTTCACCGGCGGCACCCTGGTGATGCCCATGACCGTCCTGGTTGAGCAGTACTGGCGCGAGATCAGCTCGGGCCTTGCCCAGCATGCCATTGCGGTCCGGCACTTCGTCCTCCATGCCGACCAGGACACCCTCCGTAAGCGCATCGCGGGCGAACTGTTCTTGACCCCAACTCCCCGTTCCGTCTCCAATACCTTGAGCCCTACGCCGAGGCGGCCCGCACGTGGCTGCACACTGCGGGCGAGGTCGTCGACACCACGCACCTCACACCCGCCCAGGCCGCCCTGCAGATCGCAGAGGCTCTCAAGAGATGCGAAGAACAACCTGCCGGCGTCGAGCCTCGCAGGTGACAACGAGCCTGCCCGGGTGACAAAAGCGTGCTTCGGCTCAGCGAAGGGCCGGCTGCGAACCGAGGTCAGTACAGGGCAGAAGGCGAGGTCGATGTAGTCGATATCAGTGAACTCGACTTTGAGTTGATCGGGGCGACGGCCGTAGTCCTTGAAGTACCGCTCCTGGATGCCTTCCGCGGCAACCTCATTGGGGGCTCTGGGCGCCGATACCATGTTGAGCGTCGAACAGGCGCCGGGGGTAGTGGCGGGCAGGTGGACGGTAACGCAGGTCAGACGGCCGTCGTCGGTGGTGCCGACGGGCGCGCTGTAGCCCAAGTGTGCGCAGGCCGCCACGGTGGATCCCGGGTCGTGGCGGCGGCATGCTTATAGCGCCGGTCGCGGACCTTCGGCTGCCGGCGGACGCGCACAGCCGCCTCGATCCGGTCGGCGATCGCCTTGGGCGGGCTCCCGCAACCCGCCGACCAGGCCTTCAACCGCAAACGCCTCAGCAGTCGAGGCGGCCGTCCACCCCCTTCGATGCAACGCAACACGGTCGAGCGCCGCATCAGCAAACTCAAGCGCGCGTTGCTCTGTTCATGGTGCGTCGTCATGAGTTGACCGATGAATCGTGGGCGGTGATCGAGCCGTTGCTGGCTCCACCGCGGATGGGTCGTCCAGTGCGGGACCGCCGCCAGGTGGTCAACGGGATTCTGCGGAAGCCGCCACGGGGGCGGCCTGGCGGGAACTGCCAGAGCGTTACGGCCGTGGATGACGGTCTACGAACGCTTCCGCCGCTGATCGGCCGACGGCACCTGGAACCGGCTGCTTGCTCACGTCCAGCAGCACTCCGATGCCGTGGGCCCTGTGGACTGGACGATCGTGTGCGTCGACTCCACCGGCCATGTGGGCTCACCAGCACGCGGCCGGACCAGGTCGTCGCGGACAAGGGCTACTCGTCCACGAAGATCCGCGCCTACCTGCGCAGGCGGGGTATCAAGGCTGCGATCCCGGAGCGGGTCGATCAGGTCAAGGGGCCTACCCGGCGCGGCGAAAGCCTGTGCCGGCTCGACCGGCCGGCCTACCGGCGCCACAACGTCTTCGAGCCCTGCTTCAACCGGCTCAAGCACAACAAAGCCTTGGCCACGCGCTACGCCAAACGCGCCCGTCACTACCAGGCCATGATCACCCTCGTCCGCCTACGACTCCGGCTGCCCTGACACTGCGGACACCATCTAGCTGTCCTTCTGGTCCAGGCTCCAGTTCAAGGCGTCTGTCACCTTCTTCACCAGGGCCTGTCCTTCGGGAGCTGCCAGATTGGCCCTGTTGAGGTGGAACCCGGTAGAGAGAGTGCCCCTGCCCGAATAGCCGGCCACCCCGTTCAGTGCGTCATGGACGTCGGTCTCTGTAAGTCTCGGTCCGGCCATGCTGTCCTCCTGGGGTCTTGGCGCGGCAACTACATCACCACCAGGGGTAGCCGAGCCCGTAGGGAACCGCCCCCGCGGCCCGCACCTATCGCTCGAACGAGCGATCGACAATGCACCCATCCGGGCCGGAGACGGTCAGTTCTCCAGCAGCGCCGTGGCGGTGCACAGCCCGCGCAGGGCCCGGTCGTGCCACAGAGTGCCCACCGTGCCGCACATCAGGCGGCGCTCAGCAGTCCCCACTGGGCCACCGGTGATCCCACGCCGGCATCAAGGCCATGAGGACAGTGTGCGAAGCCCGGAGCCCGCGCGGACGAAGGCCGATGTCTTCCGACCGTGCGCAAGGCGATCGGGTACTCGCTCCTTCTGCTCAGCGTGCCGCGCTGGCCTGAACATTGCTCCGGCCAGGGCTGACCCGAATGGGGGGCGCACGCTTGTCGAGGCCGTGCGCCGGAGCGCGAAACTTAATCGGCTCATGCTTCTGCAGGCCCCGCCCAGCCGGGTGAGGAGTCCTGGCGCACGGTGCGCCCGGTGGAAGAACTGCATATGCCAGATGGAATTCCGTCCGGCAGTTCGCTGAATACCACCCACTCAAAGAGGCGCAGGGCCGGCATGTCCGCGGCCCGGAGCCGAGGGGCGGCCGTGCCCGACGGCCCCGCCCGTCGGGCCCTTGCCCATGTACATCGCGTCCTCTGAAGGCGCAGCCCCCTGTGTAGACACAGTCCCTCGTGCGCTCGGTGATGCGTGCGCGCGGTCAGGAGCACGGTTATGCGAAGACGCACGCATCATGCCCGCGTGCGGCCATCTGCAGGCAGCACGGCGGTGCCCCGTATCGTCGCGCTGATCCCCGCGCACAACGAGGCCGGCCGCATCGGCGCGGCCATCGCCGCCCTGCGGGCGCAGAGCCGGGAGCCGGAACGGATCGTCGTGGTGGCCGACAACTGCACCGACGCCACCGCGGACAACGCCCGGCGGGCCGGAGCGACGGTGGTGCAGTCCACGGACAACCGCCATAAGAAGGCCGGGGCGCTGAACCAGGCTCTGGACCAGGTTCTGCACGGGCTGGCCGGCTCCGACCTCGTCCTGGTCCAGGACGCCGACACCACCTTGGTCCCGTCGTTCGTGGCCAGCGCCGTCGAGGCAATGGGATCGGATGTGGGAGCGGTCGGCGGGATCTTCTACGGCGAGCCCGGCGGCGGACTGCTCGGCGTCCTGCAGCGGATCGAGTTCCAGCGCTACGCGAGGGAGATCGCCCGGCGCGGCTACCGGGCCGATGTGCTCACGGGGACCGCGACCGTGTTCAGGGTCTCCACCCTGCGGCAGGTCCGGCAGGCGCGCCTGGACGGTCTCATCGGTGGCGGAACGTCGTACTACTCCCTGGCCTCGCTCACCGAGGACGACGAGATCACCAAGGCCGTGCGCACCATCGGATACCGCACCGTCTCGCCCGCCGGCTGCCGGGTGGTCACCGAGGTGATGACCACCGTGCCCAAGCTGTGGCACCAGCGGATGCGCTGGCAGCGCGGAGCTCTGGAGAACCTGCGGGACTACGGCTGGACCAGGGTCACCGCACCGTACTTCGTGCGCCAGGCGCTCATGGGACTGTCCGTGCTGGCCATGGCGCTGTATCT
This sequence comes from Streptomyces sp. NPDC030799, assembly GCF_055572255.1. Taxonomy (NCBI): domain Bacteria; kingdom Bacillati; phylum Actinomycetota; class Actinomycetes; order Kitasatosporales; family Streptomycetaceae; genus Streptomyces; species Streptomyces sp. NPDC030799. Next base: position 134,108 of record NZ_JBVIDS010000003.1, read on the forward strand.
CGTCTTCACCGCCTGGATGCTGGCCCGCGGCCGCCCGGAGTTCTCGCCGTTCTGGATCGCGGTCGGCCTGGTCTTCGTCGCGGAGAAGGTCGTCACCGCCAGCGGGGCGGGCTGGAGGTCCCAGCTGCTCGCGGGCACGCTCGCCGTCGAGTTGGTCTACGACCTGTTCCAGCACGCGGTGTACGTCCGCTCCCTTTGGGACATGGCCCGGCGGCGCGAGGAGCGCTGGTGCGCGACCTGAGACGACCCGCGCTGCCCAGGACGCCGTCCCGGACAGCCGCCCCAGCGATTCCGGCACACAGGGACGACAGGCAGGAGAAGAGGCGGGAGATCTGTGTACGCAGGCGTACCACTGGCCAGTGCCCTGGGAGCCGGCGGGGCATCCACGCTCGCATCCCGGCGCCGCTCAGGCTTCGACACCCTCGCCACCGTCGTGGCCGCCACCACCCTGCTCATGGCCGGAGCGTCCGTGTGCAAGCTGCTCCCGCGGCGCCGTACCGACGCGGTCCTCACCGGCAGGCCCGTCCAGATCGTCTCGGACCGCCTGGCTCTGCGGCTGCCGCGGGAGCGGAACACGACCGACACCTGGGTGGAGGTCCCCTGACCCCGGTGCCCTGGGCCACCGCCGCACCGAGCGCCACGGCAGCCGCCTCCCGCGCATTCCCGACCCCTTCACACTCCGCGCGTCGGGGCCAGCCCGAGCGCGGTCGTAACAGCCCGGGGGCCCGCCTTCACCGGAACACCGGCCGGCGCCGCGCCCCGCACCCCAACAGGAGGAACAATGATGACAACCAGCAGAACCGGCGCCACGGCGGCCTTCCCGGACGGCACGATCATCACAGCGGCGGGCAACGGCGAGGCCGGGTTCGTCGTGGACGGCGGTCCGGCTGTCGGCACCAAACTCCACAACCCCAATGGCGTGGCGGTGGACGGGGCGGGGAACCTCTACATCGCCGATGTCAGCAACCACCGGGTGCGCAAGGTGTCACCCAATGGCATCATCACCACCGTCGCAGGCAACGGCCAGGCCGGCTTCGTCTCCGACGGCGGCCCCGCCGTCGCCACCAAACTCAACGCGCCGATCGGCGTGGCAGTGGACAGGGAGGGAAACCTCTACATCGCCGATTACTCCAACCACCGGGTGCGCAAGGTGACACCCAACGGCATCATCACCACCGTCGCAGGCAACGGCCAGGCCGGCTTCGTCTCCGACGGCGGCCCCGCCGTCGCCACCAAACTCCACTACCCCTGGGGAGTGGCGGTGGACCAGGACGGCAACCTCTACATCGGCGACCGCTACAACCACCGGGTCCGTAAGGTGTCACCCCACGGCATCATCACCACCGTCGCAGGCAACGGCGTCGCCGGGTACGTCGCCGACGGCGGCCCCGCCGTCGCAACGTCTTTGCACTACCCCTCAGCCGTGGCGGTGGACGGGTCGGGGAATCTCTACATCGGCGACGGCCACAACCACCGTGTCCGCAAGGTGACGCCCAGCGGCATCATCACCACCTCCGCGGGTACCGGCGTCGCCGGGTATGTCGCCGACGGAGGACCGGCGGTGGGCGAACGGCTCTACTACCCCTACGGAGTGGCCGTTTCCCCCTCCGGCGACCTGTACATCGGTGACGGTGCGAACCACCGCGTGCGGAAGGTGTTCGCAGCGGCGACCGTGACCCCGCCGCCCCCTCCCATCGCCGACCTGTACGGCGAAGTCATCCTCCCGGTCACGGTCCCCCGCCGCCAGGAATTCGACCTGGGCGCCCGTGTCCACAACCGCGGCCCCGCCATCGCCGGCGGAGAACACATCACCGTGGTCCTCACCCTGGCCGACGGTCTGGAGAGCACCCAGGAAAACAACGGACGGCGCCTGACCCGCACCTTCCCCGGCACCGAACTGATCCCCAACAAGGGCTCACTGGACGGCGTGTTCCGCGTCCGCGCCGCCGACACCACCAAACCGGGCACGTACGAGTCCACGCTGGAGATCCAGTACGGCGGCGACCTCAACCTCAAGGACAACAGCTTCACCCTGCCCGTCACCGTCGTCGTCCCCGAACCGATGGCCGACGAGCGCGCCCTGACCGTCTACCAGGAAAACATCCCCGAGGCCGCTCCCGGCCAGTCCGCCCGTGTCCTGCTGCGCTACGTCTCACCCGTCGGCCAGCCGGTGAACCCCGGCATCATCACCCAGCGCTTCACCGCCCCCACCGGCTTCACTTTCAGCGGCCGGCCCACCTACACCTACCCCGACACCGTCCAGGGCGCCATCACCGGCGACCTGCAGCACGAGATCTACGACTCCGGCCGCACCCTGATCATCCGCGACAACCCGCACCTGAACACCACCCACACCGACGCGGGCACCCTTATCTACAGCATCGGCCTGCGCGCCCAGCCCGACGCCACCGCCGGCCTCGCCAGCGACGGCTCGGCCAGCATCGGCCAGCGGCCCCCCGTGCAGATCCTGGCCAAGGTCACCGGCGCCGATGCCGGGCACAGCGTCCGTATCGTCCAGACCCAGCTGGAGAAGGCGCGGGTGAAGCCCGGCCAGCAATGGGTCTACCCGGTCGTGCTCACCTTGACCAACGCCGGGCGCACACGGATCGGCCCTGCGGACATCGTCTTCACCGCCCCCGAAGGCCTGTGGTTCACGGAGAACCGGGTGATGATGTCCCGCGAAGGGGCGACGTACGAGACCGAACTCGCCGGTCAACGCTCCGACGGCAACCGGACTCTGACCATCCGGGACGCCGCCCTCGACCTGGACCCCGGCAAGTGGGCTGTCGTCTACCCCGAGATGGAAGTCCAGGCCGACGCCGCGACCGGCGCCGTACGCGTCGGCATCCGCATCGGGATCCCGCCCTTCGCCAGCGGAAACGCCACCGTCACCATCGAGGCATAACGCCGCGACCCAGCTCGGCGCGGGGCAACATCCACCCAAAAGAGGCCAGGCCCTCTCCCTGGACGGAGAGGGCCCGAGCCTCTGCGGTTCATACCGCGAAAGCCGCCCGAGGCGCCACCCCGAATCAGGCGTACCCGAGAGCGCCTCCCGGGTGGTGGCCCCCAGACCCTGCTGTCCCGGCCGCCGCCGCACCCCAGCGGTCACCTCCCGCACAGTGGCATCCCGTTCGCACGCCGCGCCACGGGCGCACAGCCCCAGCGCTGCCGCAAGAGCCAGGGCGCGCCCGCCCGCACCGGAACACCGGCCGGCGCCGCGCCCCGCACCACCACAGGAGGAACAACGATGACAACCAGCAAAGCCGTTGCCACAGCGACCTACGCGGACGGCGCAATCATCACGGCGGTGGGCAACGGTGAGGCGGGCTTCGTCGCGGACGGGGGCTCAGCGTCCGGGACCAAACTCAACCAACCACGGGGCCTGACGGTGGACAGGGAGAGGAATCTCCACATCGTCGACCGCTCCAACAATCGGGTGCGGAAGGTGGCGCCCAACGGGATCATCACCACCGTCGCAGGCAACGGCCAGGCCGGATTCGTCTCCGACGACGGCCCCGGGCTTACCCCCTCGTGCTCACCCTCACCAGCACCGGACGCACCCGGATCGGTCCCCAGGACATCGTCCTCACCGCCCCCGAAGGCCTCTGGTTCACCGAGAACCGAGTGATGATGTCCCGGGAAGGTCACACCGGCGAGACCGAACTGGCCGGCCAACGCTCCGACGGCAACCGCACCCTGACACTCCGAGGCGCCGCCCTCGACCTGGACCCCGGCAAGTGGGCCGTCGTCTACCCCGAGATGGAAGTCGAAACCGGCGCCCCGGCCGGCGCCGTACGCGTCGGCATCCGCATCGGCAACCCGGCCTTCGCGACCTGGCAAGCCACCGTCACCATTCAGGCATAACCCCGCAAGGATGCGATCCAGCGCGCCCAAGCGCCACTCAAAAGAGCCATCCCCGCAGCGCCGACCGCCACCGTAACCGCGGTCGCCGACAACGGACGACACGTCCGCATGGCAGACGGGCCGCCGACGCCCGAGTCGATGACCCCGTCGCTCCAACGGTGCGGGCCTTCGTGAGGGCGACCCTCGCGCCGCACCGCCGATCCCCACTCCCGGAAGGAATCAGAGAACACTCATGAACGCTCCTGCAACTCCCCAGGGCTGCGCACCGCTCGACCCTGAAGTCACCGGCATCCGGACCCTGGGCTACGCCAACCGCTTCGCCGTCTGGGACAGCGAGTTCCGCTACGACGGCCGCGTCCGTGTGCCCGTCGGGGTGAAGATCAAGGAGATCAAGTACTCCTACACCGGCAACGGGAAGGCCGAGCTCGCCGCGACGGAGGTCAAGCGCGGCAGGGGCGGCATCGACCAGGAGTACGAGGTCATCGACCTCACCTTCCTCGACGACGCCGACCTGATCACCTTCACCCTGCGCGGCGACCTCGACGTCGACGCGGACCCCCGCCCGGCCTACAGCCGCAAGTACCAGATCCGCGTCGACGTCACCCTCGACAACGGCGACGTCCGCACGGCCACCCCGGAGATCGAGGTACTCGCCAGCGCCTGGCAGCGCAGCGACCCCGAGAAGGTCGGCCGGCCCTTCGTCCGGCTGCCCTACGACAACAACTGGGGCGGCACCCCCAACAGCCAGTCCGGATTCGGCTATGTCTCGGACAGCGGCCGTATCCCCGGGGACAAGTTCATCATCGACTTGGTCAACCTGCGCCAGGGCGAGAAGGGCGTGCCGAGCAGCAACAGCGACCACGTCTACTATCAGCTCGTCCACGAGGACGGAACGCCCTCGCATTACACCCCGACCCCCCAGCTGCAGAAGGCCGAGGGGCACAAGGACAGCGGCACCGGGCGCAAGGTCACCCTGCCCGCGATCGACCTGCGCCAGCTCGGTGACAAGCCGGGCTACTACCGTTTCCTGGTCTGGCCGCAGTCCGCCGACCCCGACGGCTCGCCCAGCAGCCTGCGCTGGGACGAGGCCAAGCTGGAGGACGCCTTCCAGCTCGGCAGCGTCTACTACCGGTACAAGGCGCCGGCCAGCATCGACACCGGACTGCGGGCCACCGTCAAGACCCACGCCCTGACGGCGACCGCGGGCCAGGAGCGCTGGCTCTATCCGGCCTTCGTCATCCGCAACACCGGCCAGCGCACCATCGGCACCATCAAGGTGGTCTTCACCGCCCCCGAGGGACTGCTGTTCATCGAGGACCGGGTCGCCTTCACCCGCTCGGAGGACGAGAGCCACGAACCCGTCGCCCTCGGAGTGCTCTCAGCCGACCGCCGCACCCTGACCTGCCCGGCCGTGCCGCTGGACCTGGTACCCAGCCGGCCCGGCAAGGACGCCTGGGTATCCATCTACCCGGCCATGGAAGTCGAGGCCACAGCACCGGCCGGACTTGCACTCGTCGGCATCCAGCTCGGCCAACCCGCCTTCGCCACCGCACAAAACCCCGTCACCATCACACGCAAGAACTGACCGGCCGAGGTGTCAAAAAGGGGGCGGCGCACTGGGGCGCCGCCCCCGTCCGGTCGACATCACGAGCGCCGCCGACAAGGCCGAAGGCCGCCCGCCCACACGTCACAGATCAGCAGACTGCAACACGGCTTCGCAGAGTCGCAGACCCGATCGCCAAGGAGTCCTGATGACCAAGAACGTCCAAACCTTGTTGCACAACACCTCTCCCTATGCAGGTTTCGACGGAAAAGGAATGTCCTACGACCCGCAAGGATGGGGGTCGGACCATCCGGTCTTCGCCCAGGAGATCGAACGACTCGCCCCTGGTCTGATCGTAGAGGTCGGCACGTGGAAGGGTGCGTCCGCCCTGCACATGGGCAAACTGGTGCAGCGTCTCGGAGTGGACTGCGAGATCGTCTGCGTCGACAGCTTCCTCGGCAGCATGGAGCACTGGATCACACAGCGGGGGAAGTCCGAGTTGAACCTGGAGTTCGGCCACCCGCAGCTCTACGACCAGTTCCTGTTCAACGTCCTGCACGACGGCCTGGAAGACGTCATCACCCCGTTTGCGTGCACGAGTACCCAAGCCGCAAAGATCCTGGCCCATTACAGCATCCAGTGCGATCTCGCCTACATCGACGCCGGACACGAGTACCCAGACGTTCTCACCGACATCGAGCACTACTGGCCGCTCGTCCGTGAAGGCGGGGTCATGATCGGCGACGACTTCAGCAACAACTGGCCGGGGGTGATGCGCGCGGCACGCGAGTTCAGCGACACGAACGGCTTGCCTTTGAGCATCTACGACTACAAGTGGGTGCTGCGCAAGGACTGACCAGCCGGCCATACCGCTGCCCAGCGCGAAACACGCAGGTTGGGCGGTGCCGACCGTGATGTTGCTGGATGCCTCGATGATGACTGGGCTGCCCACCTCGAAGAGCACGGGGTACACCCCCGGAACGGCCTCCAAAGCGACTTCCAGTGCGGCGAAGATCACGGCCCAGGTGCAGGGGGCGAGTTCGAACGGCACGTTCGGCAGGGTCATGGTGCGTTGGTCCGGGCTTCGCTTGCCGGGAACGATGCGTTGGGCGGGCTCGTCCGCTTGGCGAATGAGGGCAGCGGTGTCCTCCAGGAAGCGCAGCCCGGGCGGGACGGTGATGGTGACGGGTTCGGGCTACGACAAGACCACCATCGTCTGTGGATCTCCGCCCACCTCCAGCGCGGCTCGGCATCGCAATGCCGGCCGGGCCGGGCATCAGCCCACGGGGTTCCCGCTCGGCGTCACCGGGCTGGTGCTCCGGTGGCCGGTGTGAGGGGCGGAGAACGGAACGTGGCAGTGGGGTGCGGCCACGGCGTCGAACGACGGCTCATCGGGTACCTCGTGAGTATCTCCGACTCCGACCGTGGCACTGCGCCCGGGCGAGCAGGTACAGGTCCATGGCGCCCGTCGGGACGTCCTGGCCGTCTTCGACAACGGCACCACCGGCTGGCCCGAACGCACAATCGCCGTCGGCATCGCCACCCGCGCCGTCTTCGCCGCGGCCCTGCGCCCGGCCGGCACCAAGGCCGTCGCCGCCGCCCTGCTGCTGGCGGAGACGGCCGTCCCGCACGCGGGTGTCGTGGCGGTGGATTTCGTCGTTGAGGACCAGGTGGACGCCGGCGGCGGTGCAGGTGTGGCAGACGGCGCTGGTGATCTGGGTGTGGGTCATGCGGGTGGTGGCGGGAATGCCGAGGTAGCGGGCGAATTCGGGGGCGAGGGTTTTGGCGGTGGCCGTCCAGAGTCAGCAACCGTCCCCCGCACCACCACCGGCGCCGAAGCAGCCGACCTGCTCAAAGACCTCACCAAACGCATCCAAGCGACCTTCGTCCATACCGGCATCGACGTCGCCGCCACAGCCCTGTTCACCGGAGCCCGCGGCGCCCAACTCGCCGGCCGCCCCGACCTCATCGCCTACGGCCCCCTACCCGCCCGCCGCGGCACCCACATACCCTTCACCGATCTCATCACCGACATGGAAGCCGCCCTCGACCTCACCGCACACCGCCCCGGCGCCCTCCCCCGCCATGCCGCCTACCTACACCCAGCGCACCGCCGGCCGCATCGGGAGCCTCGCCCGCCTCATCCGCCAGGCAGCCGTCACCGCCATCTGCGATGGCACCGAACACATCACCAAAACCTCACTGGAATTCATCCAGCTCGACCCCCTACGCCAAGGAGCACGGGCGCTCCCGCACCCGCCAACCGGCCGGACCGGCATGATGCAGCCGTGAACACGACCACGGAGACGTCGACCGGCAAGAACTTCCGGAAGCCGTGCTGCGCACGGCGCGGCACTCCCGGCACAGCATCGGGCCGGGCGAGGTGTTGGTGCGGGTGCGGGCCTCCACCGTGGACCGGGGCACCTGGCGCATGATGTCCGGTCGGCCCTACGCGGTCCGCCCTGTGAGCGGGCTGCGCAGGCCGAAGCTCCCCAACCCCGGCCGCACCATCGCCGGTGTCGTGGAGGCGCTCGGTTCCGAGGTGACCGGGTTCACGCCCGGCGACGAGGTCTACGGGACGGCAGCAGCTGCGTTCGCCGAATACGCCGCCGCCCGTCCCGACAGGATCGCGCCCAAACCGACCCGACTCACCTTCGAGCAAGCGGCGACGGTACCCATCAGCGCGCTCACCGCACTCCAGGCAGTTCGCGACAAGGCCAAGGTCCAGCAGGGTCAGCAAGTCCTGATCACAGGAGTGGCCGGCGGCGTGGGCACCTTCGCCGTCCAACTCGCGCACGCCTTCAATGCCCGGGTCACGGCCGTCGCAAGCACTCCCAAACTCGACGCCGTACGGGCGCTGGGTGCCGACCACGTGATCGACTACGTCCGCGAGGACTTCCTCGCCGGCCCGCGACGCTACGACGCCATCATCGATATCGCAGGCAACCGTGATCTGCGGGATCTGCGCCGCGCCCTCACGCCCCGCGGCAGGCTGGCCATCACCGGCGGCGAGACGAACGGCGCCTGGCTCGGCGGCACTGACCGGCAGCTGCGCGCACAGATGCTGTGCCCGTTCACCGGCCAGCACCTGGGCACCTTCATCCGCCTCCGAGCACGCCGATGGGCTGCGCGAGCTGACCGCTCTCATCGACGCGGGCACGCTCAGCCATGTGGTAGACCGCGTCTACCCGCTCACCGAGACCGCCGCAGCCGTACGACACCTCCACGACGGCCGCGTCACAGGCAAGTTGGCACTCACCCTGCCCGGCAAGTGACACCCTGCCCGCCGATCAACGCCGTGGACCGGCACCGACAACCTGCCATCCCTCAGCAGCACGGGCATCCACAACTGGCAGACTCACTGCCCAACTGAAGGGCCCCGGCCGCGCTTCCATGATGGCTACGCTCGGCAGCGGACCCGGTCGGAGCCACCAAACTGAGGCTTCACGGAACCGCGGCCCAGACTCTTGGCCAATCGAGCCTCAAGCGGGCAGCCTGTCTATCGCCTCATCCAGGTGCTGATGCATGCGATGGTGCAGCGGTCCTGGACTCAGCAGGAAGGACCACATGGCAAGCGCCGATCTGACAGCAGTGGTGGTAGCCGCCGTCGGTGTAGCCGGCACCATGGGCGCCCCGCTGCTCAGCCAGTGGTCCCGGCGCCGCGAATTGGCGGAGGAAGGTGCGCGAGCAGAGCGCCAACGCCAACAAGACCGCGACGAGAGCAACTTGCAGCGCAAGCGGGACCTGTACGCGGCACTCAACTCATCCGCCCGCGCCTACCGAACGGCCGCCTACGACTACATCCTGGCCCTCAAGCGCGGCGAGAACGCAGACGGCTCGGCCCTGGAGTCTGCACGTGGCTCCTACCGGGATCAGTACGCACAAGCCCAGATGGTGCTACCCGGCCGCACCTTACAGGTCGCCTCCGAAGTCAACCACTGCCTGAGCCTCGGCTACAAGCTGGTGAAACAGCTTCCGAACCCCGCTGACAGCCAGGACATATGGAGGCAGACGGAAACATGGTTCGCCACTCCCCTTGCGGAGGCAGTCTGGCTGCTACGGCATGCCCTTCGCGAGGACCTCGGCGTCCTTGATGAGTTCCCTGACCTGCCGGAGCGCGTAAAGCAGTTAAGAGCCACCCGGAAACGTCTTACCCGCCAGACGGAGGAGCGGCAGGACCCTCCCCAGTCGGGCCAGGCCTGACCAACCGGCTCGTCAGCACCCGTGGCCTCCACCCCCAGACTGGGATCGGCCCGGCCACCGAACACTCAACCGGCCAACTGAGGGATCTGGCCGCAAGCCCATGAGGGGCCCCTTTGTCCTGCTCAGCGGGACAAGCGGACCAGGATCCTCCCACGGGTCCCGGCTGGGGATACCGAAGGTCGGCGACGGGCAGCGCAGGCCGGATGGTGGTGGCGTCCGCCTGCCGGGCCAGGGCCCTGGCGTAGTCCTGCTCGTGACGTGGCAGGGCCCGCAGGGCGAGGCGCGGCGTCAGGCTGATCACCTGAGGCGTGCAACGTCACTAGGCGGCAGGCAGGTGCGGGCGGTAGCGGTCGGCCAGGCGTAGGGCCCACGCGGCCGACAGGAACGTCTCCGTGAACGAGATCGAGCCTGGCGAGGAAGCCCAGATCGACTACAGGCCCCTGTGGCAGTGGACCAACTTGCACATACTCGTCCGTCCGGTCCTGCACCTGGACCAGCACGCGTGGACCGAGGCACACGTCGCGGCCTTCCGCTACTTCGACGGCGTCCCGCGCCGACTGGTGCCCGACAACCTGAAGACCGGCGTCGACAAGACTGACCTCTACGACCCGAAAATCAACAGGGCGTATGCCGAACTCGCCGCTCATTTCGGCGCGTTGGCGGATCCGGCGAGAGGCTCGAAGCCGAAGGACAATCCAGGGTGTGGCGGCCCATGCCCTATGTCCGGGACTCGTTTCTGGCGCGGGCGGGAGTTCACCTCGATCGAGAACATGCAGGCCGAGGCCGTCACCTGGAGCCAGCAGGTGGCCGGACGCCGGAAGTGCCGGCCGCTGGGCGGGGCGGCCCGATGGCCGTGTGCGGTGTCGTCGAGGCCACCGCGCTGCTGCCGCTTCCGCCCACCCCGTTCGCCCTGCCCGCTGGTCGACGGCCACCGTCGGCCCGGACATCCACATCAAGGTCGGCCGCATCCTCCACTCCGTGCCCTGGAAAGTGATCGGCCGCAAGGTCGACGTCCGACCCACCGCGGCCATGGTGTAAGTCTGGCTCAGCGGCACCCTGGCCACCACCAATGCGGCGCTTGAGCAGGGGAAACGCACCGACATGAGTAACTATCCTCCGGAGGAGATCGCCTTCGAGAGGAAGACGCCCGTCTGGTGGCGAGCCTGGCGCTTTGCCGGGCGGTAGGCGACCTGCCGCCCGCCAAGGTCCACGCTCCGTTGAATACCCGGCAACAAGACACTTCTCAAACACTCTCCAGGCGGCTCGACTTCTCCAGTGCGCGAAGTTCGAGCAGCAGATCACCCTGGAGGAGTTCGACTTCACCGCCTTCTCGAAGCTCTCCGCCTCCAGATCCGCGGCCTCGGAGGACCGCGTTGGCTCCACGCCGGCGAGCACGTAATTCTGTTCGGCCCGGCCCGGGGCGGCAAGACACATACCGCCCAGGCGCTCAGCCACCTCGCCATCCGGCAGGGCGCCCATGTCCGCTTCGCCAAGACGAGCCCGATCCTCGCCGAACTCGCCGGCGACCACGCGGACCGCACCCGGGAGAGGCGGATCCAAGAGTTGGTACAGCCCGACGTGCTCATTTTCGACGACTTCGCCATGCGTCAGCTCTCCGCTGCCCACGCCGACGACCTCTACGAACTCGTCAGCGAGCGCCAGGGCCACTCCTGATCGTCACCAGCAACCGGGCGCCCAGCGACTGCTATCCACTCTTCCCCCGACCTCCTCGTCGCCGAGTCCCTCCGCGACCGGCTCATCAGCACCAGCCACCAACTCTCAGCCCAGGGAAATACGTGAACGTCCACCGTCACAGTTGATGACAGGGCTGATGAGCAGGTATCGGGAGCCGACCGGCGCTACCGGCCCGTACCGACCGACGGCTTCAGATGCCGAGAGGGAGGCCGAGGGGAGAGCCCACAAGCGTGCTGACGGGCCGTTCGAGAAGACCGTCGGTGATGTCGTCGGGGCCCGGCGCTTGGGCGGCCACGGCGGGCACGATCGCTCCGAGGGAAAGCAGTGCACTCACTGCTGCAACGGCCACGATGCGACGGACAGACAGCACGGTGATTCCCTCTCGGTAGGCAGAGACGCTGGACGTAGGGACGGGCAAGAAATCTTCCACCCGCCGGGCACATGCACGCTTCACGTCACTCGTTCAAGCGACAGCCACCCCCGCCCACCGCCGATTGACATAGGCATTCAGGCGCCCCCTGACCGAGGCTTCGTAGGCGGCCACGCCCCCTCGACAACGAGACTCAGGCTCAGGTGCTCGGGTGCGAGCCCGTGGCCCGGCACCGGAGCCACGGCGCGGCGGCCGCCCGGCTCCAGCGAGGGTGGGAGGAGCCCGACCGCGCAGAGCCAAAGTACCCCGGCCGCCGGCCGGAGTCCTTGTCGGCGCCGTCGCGGCACGGCCAGAGCTGGCGCTCAGCCAAGCCCCGCACGCGGCAACAAGGCTCGGTCCTCACCCGGGTGCTCATGTCTTCCCGGTGGAACGCCCCGAAGTCGTCGGCGTTCAGGAGGCAGGACGACGTCTGGCAAGGCCTGGTACTCGGCCAGCGCGGCCTCCTGGAGGCGATCGGCATCACGCCGCTGACCCCGGAGCCGGAGGAGCCGCCAATGAGCCCAAGACGGTCCATGCGGCCCTCGAGCGGGCATTGCAGCCCTCGCCCAGCACAGGCCCCCGAGGGCTCTGTCAGGTCCACATGAGTCACTTACTGTGGGCTGACGCCCCGGGAGCAGGAGAAGCGGGAGCGGATGCGCCCGGCGGTTGAGCGGTTCGCTCGTGGCGCGAAGACCAAGCCGTCGCGAAGGATCTGCGAGTGACGTCGCGGTCGGTGCGGCACTGGCGGCGGGCATGGGAACAGGACGGTGCGGACGCGTTGCGCCGTGCAGTGGGCGCTGGAGCGCGACGAGGAGGCAATCGCGGTGTGGAGGGCCGAGACGTGGCCGCAGGTAAAAGGACCGCGGCCCACCTGGGCGCCCTCATCTGCTTCGAGGACGAAAGCGGCCAGGGGCTGAGGCCGTCACGGGGGCGCACCTGGGCCCCGCGGGGGCAGCGGCCGCTGGTGCGGGTGCGCGGTCGTAGCCAGGGACGGGTCAACATCACGGGCGTGGTCTGCTGGTCTGCTACCGCGCCGGACACCGGTCCGTCCCGCTACTTCTTCACGCTGCACATCTGGCACGGGCGCCCAGGCGAGCCGAAGGCGTTCTCCTGGCGCCAGTACCGCGATCTGATCGTCATGCTTCTAGGGCGAATTGACCGCTCACTCGGACCCTCCTCGCCGGTCACCCCCCACGGTCACGCCGGAACGGTCCGAAGCCATCGGTTTATCTGCGCCTTAAGCGGCATGTAATGAAGCCTTAGAAACGCAAATTCCATACCGGTCAATGGTGTTACCGACAGTAATATGTTGTACAACAGTACGGCGGTTTCCGGCAGCCAACCCGTTTCATCCTGACCGGTAGTCGAGAGGACTCGCATGCCGATAAGACATGGCCCACGAAGAATCCCCTAGCCAGAGCCGACCGGCGAATCCCTGGCGGCGTTCGGCACACCGCCGTATCAACCTGTCCGCCGGTGCCATCACGGCCTTCGGGGAGCACCTTGTGGTGGCCCCGGAATCTCTCAGCGCGTGCTCCGGCTTCCGGGTGCCCTGCTGGGTCGCCCACCGAAGCGGTCCGCCCGCTGACGTCCGCATTCCCCATCGGAGAAGAAAGACACCATGCGCTCACATCTGAAGTTACCAGTCGCCGTCACAGCGGTGACACTCGCCACAGCCCTCGCTGCCCCTGTTGCCTCAGCACACACCGTCTCCGCCGTCGTCCAGCGTTCCGGGAATCACGAAAATCGGCCGACGGACAGCCAGAGCGTCAACGTCCATGTGACGTCCTACGGCTACAACGACAACGACGACGGCAATGGCAACTACGGCACCGCGCAGATCGCCTATCCCCAGATACACAACGAGGCGACCGAAGACCTGGGCACCTACGACCACCCCGCCACCTTCGCCACCGACCCCGACGAATTCGCGCCCGGCACCCGCATATATGTCCCGTACCTCCAGAAGTACTTCATCATGGAGGACGGCTGTGCGGAGTGCAGTTCGGACTGGAAAAACGGCGTGTACCACGTCGATCTGTGGATGGGCCCCGCCAGCACGCAGCCGGAGCCAGCCCTCGGCAACTGCGAAGGTTCGGTCACCCAGGACTCCGGCATCACCGTCAATCCTGACCCCGGCCTGCCGGTCGACACCACCCCGATGTTCTCCGACGGACAGTGCACGGTCGTCCACCACTGAGCCGTCCCTGAGCGGCCCGGCTCGTCGGCCTTCGGTCGCCGCCGGCGGCCGACGAACCTACATGGCCTCGCATCCACACACCGGGTCAGGCACACCCGTGCCGGAGCACGCCGCCCCTCCCAGGCCCAAGCCTGCGCGGACGGCGATCCCATTCCTGTCGATTCCCAGTCCGACAAGGCAACCATGAACACTCGCATCCCCAAACCCGCACTCGCCGCGCTTCTGCCGCTCACCGCCACCGCCATGCTGATCGGTAACGGACAGCCGGCGAACGCCGCGGCGGCGACGTCGACGTGGCCCGCGCACTTCGCGGCCCCCTACCTCCAGATCGGCGCCGGCACAGCCGGTGACATGGCCGACGACATGGCCACCACCGGTCTGAAGCACTACACGCTCGCATTCCTCATCCCCCAGGACGGCTGCACGGCCAAATGGGAATTCAACGGTGACCCCGTCGGCGCCTTCAGTTCGGAAATCAACGCGCTCAAGGACAACGGTGGGGACGTCATCATCTCCTTCGGCGGAGCCGCCGGCGGCGAACTCGCTCAGACCTGCACCTCCGTTTCCGACCTGACCGCCGCCTACGCCAACATCGTCAACACCTACGGCGTCACCCGGCTCGACTTCGACATCGAAGGCTCGACCCTCGACGACACCGCAGCCAACACCCGCCGCAACCAGGCACTCGCCGCGCTTCAGGCACAGAACCCCTCTGTCCAGGTGGGCTACACGCTCGCGGTCGCCCCCGACGGCCTGCCCTCCGCACAGACCCAACTCCTCCAGGACGCCAAGAACAACGGGGTCAACGTCAGCACCGTCAACCTCATGACCATGGACTTCGGCGACGGACACAACGCCCTCGCCGACGCCGAATCGGCCGCACAGGCAACCGCCCAGCAGCTCGCCGATATCTACGGCGTTTCCACCTCGCAGGCGTATCAGATGATGGGCCTGACGCCGATCGCCGGCAAGAACGACGACGACGAAAACTTCTCCCAGGCCGACGCGGCCGCGCTGGAGAACTTCGCCGCCTCCAACGGAGTCCAGGAACTGTCCTTCTGGGAGGTCGACGGGTACGACAAGCCCACCGGCTACGCCTACTCCAACATCTTCAACCAGATCAGCACCACCCAGGCGCCCAACGCGAGCGCACGGACACCACGCACAGCACACTGATACCGCCTCAGCGAGGAGGAGAAGTCTTTCGAGACCCCCTGAGCCGGCGCGATGCGCCGGCTCAGGGGGTCGGCGGTGCATCCCTGCTGAGGTCAGATGACGAAAGGGCCCGACGGTCGGGCCCTCTTGCCTTCTCCCCGCGAGGAAGCCGGCCGGTCGCCTTCAGGCGCACCCGCTCCCGCTTCTCCTTCTCCCCCAACTCCGCATGCTGCGCGAAGGTCGTCCCGCACAGCGGCTTCGTCGAGTGTTGCCGCCTCCTGGCCTTGCTCCGGGCACTCCCGCTCGGCTGCCGTCTGCTGCTGGGGCGCGCAGTCGGGATGTCCCCAGCCGCCCGTCACCCTTGTGACGACCTCGCCCTTGCCTCATCCGTGTAGCGGGCCGGGCAGGTGCGCGGGTTCGTGGCCCGCACCGAGTCGCGCGGTAGCAGCACTGCCTTCTTGGCCGCCGTCTTCTTCGGGGTTCGGCTTCCCGCCGACCGCCTTCTTCTTCGCCGTCCGCACCCGCTTGATCGCTTCGCGCTGCGCCTTGTAGGCCGCATCTTCGGCTGCTGCCCGCGTGCCGCCTCGGCATCCTTCCATGCCGGGGTCTGTCCCCCGCGCGGACCGTAGAGGCGACTCCTGACGGCCGTCACGCGCCACGCACACCGGCAACCGGTAACAGCGGCGCGCCGAGGCACACCAGTGCGCGCATGGCGCGACGAGCTGTGCGGGCGCACCGCACTGACTTGCCGTCAGATTGAAACCGCAGGCCGCAGGTCATAGGGAAGCAACAGCAGGCCTGGCGCTGGTCCGACCAAGCCAAGGCGATAGCCGCCAAGCGCGCCGACGACCCCCACACGTGGTCGTCGGCGAGGGGCCCTGGACTTCATGCTCACCCGATCCGGGCAGTCCTTAATCTCCTGACCGAAGAGCAGGCTCATCGTGTACAGGTGGTTGTTCGTTGCTGGTCCGGCAGGTACGCCGCGCGTTCCTGCGTGGTCAGGTCGCGGGCGACGGCGCGGCAGATGGCGCTGATGGCCGCGGTGGGGGCGGGAAGAGCCAGGTGCCACTGCCGTATCGACCGGTCGGCGCTGCCGGTGGTCAGGGTGCGTTCGTCCGGGCTGAACGCGATGGCGAGCACGGTGCCTTTGTGCCCGGAGAGTGTGGCGAGTGTGCTGCCGGTGTCGGCGTTCCACAGCCGTACGGTGCCATCGTCGCTGCCGATGGCCAGGGTGTGCCCGTCAGGGCTGAAGGCAACGGCTCCCGCCTGACCGGTGTATCCGGGCAGGCTTCCGCGGCTGTGGCCGGTGCGGGTGTCCCAGAGCCGTACCGTGCGGTCTTTGAGACCGCCGGTGGCCAGGATGCGGCCGTCCGGACTGAAGACCACGGCGGTCACTTCACTGGCGTGCCTGAGCGGGCTGCCGAGGCTGTGGCCGGTGCCCGTATCCCATAGGTGCACGGCGCCGTCGGTGCTGCCGGTTGCGAGGATGCGGCCGTCCGGACTGAACGCCATCGAGGTGATGACGCACGTTGATGTGAGGGGCAGGTGTCTGCTCAGGTGGCCGTCGGCGGCGTTCCACAGCTGCACGCCGGCGTTCGGGCCGGCCGTGGCCAGGGTGTGTCCGTCGGGGCTGAAGGCCATCGAGTGGACCGGGGTGGTGTCTGCCACATTTTTCAGCAGGCGGCCCGTGTCTGTGTCCCACACTTCAGCCCCGAGGCTCAAGCTGTTCGAGGTGGCCAGGGAATGACCGGCTGGGCTGAAAGCGATTGAGTCGGCTTCCTTGGTGTGCCCGGCCAGTCGCACCCGGCGGTGGCCCGAGGTCAGGTCCCACACCTGCACTGGCTGCACACCGAAGCCGGCCGTGGCCAGTGAGTGCCCGTCCGGGCTGAACGCCATGGAGTCCGCTGTCGTGGCAAGACCGGTGAGGATGGGACGGGACTGGCCGGCTGTCATGTCCCACAGCCGCGCGCTACCGCCATCGTCGCCGCTGGCCAGGGTGTGACCGTCCGGGCTGAACGCCAACGCGCGCACGCCGTGGACGTGCCCCGGCAGCCTCCTTTGCCGGCCGCCGGTGCCGGTGTCCCACAACCGTATGACGCCGTCATGACTGCCGGTGGCCAGGGTGCGCCCGTCCGGGCTGAACGCCACCGCGGAAGCGCTCGATCCGGCTTCGGTGACCGCAACATGGGAGTCTTCGGCCAGGCTCCCTCGCTGCTGACCGGTGTGGGTGTCCCAGAGCCGCACGGGGCCGTGGTCGCCGGCCGTGGCCAGGGTGCGCCCGTCCGGGCCGAAGGCCAGTGCGCGCACGCCGCGGGCGTGGGCGGCCAGGCTTCTTCGGAGATGTCCGGTGCGGGTGTCCCAAAGCCGCACGGTGCCGTCGTCGCGGGCGGTGGCCAGGCTGTGGCCGTCGGGGCTGAACGCCAGCGAGGCGACGCCCGATGCGGCCTCGGCGCCCGCGGATTCGGCGTTCACGGCCAGGTTCCCCTGCAGGCGGCCGGTGCGCGTGTCCCACAGGCGCAGAGTGCGGTCGTCGCCCGCAGTGGCCAGCATGCGCCCGTCCGGGCTGAAAGCGGCGGCGACCGTATCGGCCGCTTGCTCACGAAGACCTCTGCGTAGGCGGCCGGTGCGCGTGTCCCAGAGGCGCAGAGTGCGGTCGTCGCCCGCAGTGGCCAGGGTGCGCCCGTCCGGGCTGAACGCCACCGCGAGCACCGACCCGGTGAATTCGGCGAGCCTGTGTCGCAGCGGCAGGGCGAAGGCGGCGTAGAGGCTGTCCTCGGCCTGGGTTGTGGCATTGGTGCGGTAGGCCTGGACGGCCAGCAGCGCAGCAAGATCGGGATCGGTGCTGATGAGGCCAGCGGACTGAGCCGCGAGCTGCCGGGACAGCGCCACCCGGCGAGCGGCCTCTGCATTGCGCCGCTGATGGTCGCTGGTCCGGCTCTGCTGCCACGCGAGCAGGCCGGCAGTGACGGCGACGGTCAGAAGGACAGACAGGGTCGCGGTGAGCATCCGCAGGCGGCGGGTGGTACGTGCGGAGGCCCGCTGCTCCTGCTCGCGCATGGTGAGGCTGGCGGTGAGGAAGGCGCGTTCGAGGCTGGTGAGGTCTGCGGTCGGCCCGGAGCCGAAGTGGTCCTGGGCGGTGGCCAGGCGGGTGCCGCGGTACAGCGCCCCCGGGTCGCGGTCCAGGTCCGCCCAGGCGCGTGCCGCTTCGGTCAGCGTGCGGTGTACGCGCAGGTGTTCGCGATCTTGATCGATCCAGCGGCGCAGCCGTGGCCAGGCGGTCAGCAGGGCCTCGTGGGCGAGGTCGACGGTGTCGTCATCCGCCGTGAGCAGCCGGGCACGGGTGAGGGCTTGCAGGACCTTTGCGGTCTCTTGGCCGCCGACGTCCTGCAGCTCCGCGCGGCTGACAGGGCACCGGGTGTCGGGGGTGCCGTCTCCGGGGATGACCAGGCGGAGCAGCATGCGGCGTGCCGCGCTTTTCTGGCCTTCGGTGAAGCGGCCGTAGACCTCGTCGGCGGTCTTGGCGATAGCGCCGGCGAGGCCGCCGGCTGCTTCGTAGCCGGTCATGGTGAGTGTGCTGCCGCGGCGTCGGCGCCAGATTTCCAGCAGCACGTGCGACAGCAGTGGCAGTCCGCCCGGGGCGTCGGTGACTTCCTCGATCAGCCGGGCGGTCAGCGCCCGTTCCACCGTCAGGCCGCTCGCGGTGGCGGGTTTGACGATTGCTTCGCGCAGTTCTTCCGGGCTCATGGGGCCGACGAGCAGGTGGCCGTCGCGCAGCGCGTCGGCAAGGTCGCGTTGTTCGGCGCAGTGGTTGTAGAAGTCGGCCCGGACGGCGATGACGACCCGTAATCGGCTCCCGGGCCGGCGGGCAGCCAGCAGCAGGCCGATGAACCGGGCACGCTCGGTGCGGCTCTGGCAGAGGGTGAAGACTTCCTCGAACTGGTCGACCACCACGAACGTGTCCGCTTCGGTGTCACTGGTGCCCTGTGGGGCATCCGCGGGACCCAACACGCGGGCGTGGGTGCGGGCCGGGTGCTCACCTGGCGTGAGAATGCGGATCGCTGCCGGGCGTAGCCCTGCTTCCTGGGTGCGCCGGAGGCTAGGGATCAGTCCGGCGCGCAGCAGGGAGGACTTGCCGCTGCCGGAGGGGCCGAACAGGGCCACGAACCGCTGGCTGCGTAGCAGGTCCAGCAGGTCGCCGGTGAGCCGGTCGCGGCCGAAGAACCGGCCGTGGTCCCCGGTGTCGAACCGCGCCAACCCCTTGTAGGGCGGCTCCGCACCCTGCTCGCCATCCGCAGGCTCCGAGGCGGCGACCTCGTCCACAGCCTGCTTCCACCGGGCCTCCCACTCCGACAGGTTGCCCCCGCAGGCTCGGGCGTAGGCCAGGACCACCGGGAGCGTCGGCAACCGCTCACCGCCGGCCGCCTGCGACAAAGTCGTGATGGAGTACCCGGCTCGTTCCGCCAGCACCCGGTAGGCGATCGCGCCCGCCTCGGTGCGCAGTTTGCGCAACTCGAACGCGAAACGCTGCACCGGACCGGCTTCCGGATCGATCGGTACCTCAGGACGCCCCGCCACACCCTCTCCTGCACGTCGCCCCGCACCAGGTCAGCACCACGCTAGGCGCCCGCACCACCCCGCGGAAGGATCGAGCCTGGCCATTGTTTGGTCACCTGAGGAGTCCTGCCGAACAATGCGCCGGCTGCTGAACTCGGTGCTGCGCCCCAAAAGGCCACGCCCAGCGAGGGACTGCCGGAGGGGCACGGGTCCGGTTCACGGAGAGCAGGCTCGACATCCGGCACACCGGAACTACTCGGGGAGGCCGATGCGCAGCCGCCCCCGGAACTGAAACCACCACCACCAGGAAGCGAAGGAGATCCATGCGTATTCGCTACGCCCTGTCGATCGCTGTCGTCGGCGCTGCACTTGCCGTCGGCCCTGTCGCCACAGCCGCCCAGGCGGAAAGCGGCTCGATCAGCAGCATGCCGTCCTACTGCAAGCCCGGTTCAGACGTGAACTACTTTGGGGCGCACTGCGCCACCCAGCGGCTGTATCACGTGAAGGCGTACTGCGACCACACCGACGGCCGGAGCAAGGTGCTCAGGGGGAACGATGCCAGCAACGACGGATGGTCCACCATCCACTGCAACACCCTGGGCTCCGGATGGCGTTACCGCCAGGGCAGCGGGATCGTGCTCATCGGGTAGGCGACGACTCCAGTAGGGCTGCGCGGCCCATCCGCGTCGGTGCCTTCATGGGTGTCGGCGCACTCGGACACACGTAGGTGAGCGCACTGATCCGAGACCAGCGTCACCGACCCGGTGGGTAGAACACTCAGGCCGCTATGGGCGCTTCCCGCAGCAGCGATGCGCAGGAAGCGCCCGAGGTGGTGGCCGGAACGTGAGCCGGCCTCACATCGCCTGAACCACTCGTTCCGCAGGATGCCCGGCGAGCGTCGCGTGATTTGCGCCTCACGTCCAACGCCGGCAACACCGCCAGGAAGGAAGCGGAGCCGCCACCTGGCCAGCGGCCGGCACCCCGGCGCCGGCGTCGATACCGGTGACGACGGCACGGCAGTGGTGAAGCGCAGCCGGGAGGGGCTTGAGCCGCAGCCCGCGTACGTGATCCGACGGCCGGTCATGATTCCGCGTGGCTGACACCTTGGGCCACGCCCAAGAGACGGTCTTGTTGCTGATGCCGATCCCGATGATCGGCGCGGCCTGCGGGGCCTTGGCCACGAGCTCGCGCTGTAGCGGCGGGAGTCGGTCTGCTCCGCGATCCCCAGCGGCTTTGCGAGCGCCTCGTGCAGCCTCCTCCGGGCCCCACTGACCCGCCGCGGTCAGCCCAGTGACACGGTCGTGCTCCCAAAAGCCGCTCGAACTGCTGAATGGACCCGGCTCGACCGACGACGCCCAGGTCCCAGCCCGGCCCAGGCGCGGGCACCCGGTGCACGCCACGATCCATCGGTCCAGGGCGTCCTCGTCGTCGGCGGGTGGCAGGTCGGGGCCGCAGCCGAGCGGGATGCAGAACAGCCGCAGATGGGTGAGGTAACCGTAGGGGCCGGGGTCTCCGCCGGCCCGAGGACCAGGGCGTGCGTGGCGGTGCGCCAGATGCGGTGGATCAGCGGCGGGCCGACGGCCACCGCCACCGACACCAGGGCCCCTTCCCGGACCGTGCCCAGGTGCTCGGTGACCGCCCGCGCCGCCTGCGCAAGCAGGGCCCCGGAGTCCTGGTCGGTGGACGCCCTGTGGCATGTCCAGCCGGGCAGTTGCTGCCGGCCCTCGACACAGCCGTTGAGCCACTTTTCGTTCCTTATGTCCTCGTCGCGGGGGTCGACGGGGCAGATCTCGCCGAAGACGAGGAACCACCGCGTGTCCGGCTCTCCGAACGGGCTGCCGTACTCGCTGCACAGCACGTGTCCGTGTCCGGTGCGGAAGGAGACGCAGCCCAGTTCGTGCTGCCATTCCCATCCGCGCCGTCGCAGCCCTCGTCGACGGAACTCCTCGGGCATGGGGGTGTTGGCCGCCTGGAGCAGCCGAGGGTGAGTACGTCCACGTGCTTGGTTGAGTAGAGCGCCTCATGAAGTGCACGCGGGCTGCCGACGATCATCGGCTCATGAATCCTCAGACCTGTGCGAGGCTCTACGGCCCGTGGAAGTCGACCCCGTCGGCTACAGCCCGTCCAGGGGCCACATTGCTGACGGTTCTGCTCGGCGCTGCCACGGTCCTGTCGATGGCATGGCTGACTTTCCTGGTAGGCATGGTCGCACTGTGGGGTGCGGCGGAAGGGGCGGCTGTCGGTGGCTTTCTCGCGGAGTACGCGGCGGGCGTGGCCGGCGGTGCCACACTGCTCGCCGCGCTCGCCTTTGTGCCCGGGGTGCGTCGCATGACGCCGGCCGGACGTCGGCTGTTGCTGACTGCGGTGGCGTGCCCTGTCCCACTCGTTCTGGCTGTCGTGACCTGGTTGGGCGTGGGCTGACCACCTCTCCTGCCTCGCATCCAACCGTTCACGGGGCGGATCACCGCAACGCCCGTGGTGACGAGGAACGCCGCCCCTCTACTGGCCGAACGGGGCACCGTACTTCGCGAGACATGCCAGCCGGAGCGCCCCTTCACAGCTGTTGTGACTGCGCGTTCCACTGGCGGATGTGCGCTTAATTTGGCCCCGGCCGGTCGACACGGTAGAGGTAGTGGATCCGGTCATCGACCGGGTTGTCCGGCTCCAGGTTTCCGACCCCGACCCGGCTCAGGCCTGCTCGCTCGAGTGCCCGCCACGAAGGGCGATTGGCCGCCACCACCGGGACGAGAACGCACGGGGCGGCCGGGTGTTCGGTCCAGGTTCGCACGATGACGGAGTGGATCATCGCCGTCCCGATGCCCTGACCGGTCCGCCGGGGATCGCCGATCAGGTAGTCGATGGTCACCGTACCGTCAGGTACAGGGACGATGGCCGCCAGCTCGGCCAGGTACTCGGGATAGTCGCGCAGGTGTGAACGCTGTACGAGACCGACCGGTCGACCTTCGAGGAAGGCGAGGAGGTCCTCCGAAGGCTCCTCGCCTCGGGCAGCGGGACCGAAGTCGCGGGCCACCGCTTCCGCCGTGGTCTCGTGATTCCACCAACGCTTCACATGGGGTTGCTGGAGCCACATGCGCAGCAGCGGGAAGTCCTGCTCCTCGATCCGACGCCATGTGATCTCCATGAGACCGCTCCGGGAATGCTCTCGATTTCCTCGCAGGCTACGTGCTGCGCGAACCATACCCAAGGACTCCTGCAGCCCGAGCGCGCTCCATACGCCAAGTGGAATGCTCGACCACACGGGCCCTTTGGGGACTGTCGACGCGGAGATCCGTCACGTCGATCCGGGAGATCGTCGCCACCCGGTCCGGCGTCATGTCCACGGCCTCCGCCGCCAGCAGCGCCCGGTTGC
This sequence comes from Streptomyces sp. NPDC030799, assembly GCF_055572255.1. Classification (NCBI taxonomy): domain Bacteria; kingdom Bacillati; phylum Actinomycetota; class Actinomycetes; order Kitasatosporales; family Streptomycetaceae; genus Streptomyces; species Streptomyces sp. NPDC030799. Next base: position 157,101 of record NZ_JBVIDS010000003.1, read on the forward strand.
GGCAGGAGGTGACGGTCTCGGGCCAGGGGCGGTCGCGGTCGACGTGCCAGTGGATGCCCGGCCCGCCGACGCCGCGGCGTCCGCCGTTGGGAGTGAGCTCCCAGAACTGGAAGCAGAGCGCCGCCTGCCCGTGATCGGCAAGGTCCCGGATCACCTCTGGCAGGTGTTCCACCGGCCAGAGACCGTTCAGTGCGCCGCCCGAGCTGCGCAGCGCGGCAGACCGCGGCGGCAGGACGGTCTCGCGGCCACCCAGTTCGGTGAGCGCCCAGCGCAGCCCCTCACCCTCGCTGTCGTCGGGCGCCTCCTCGCGTCCCAGGAACGCGTGGTACACCTGCCCCAGGCGTGGCACGGCACGCCGGACGCCCAGTTCGGCCAGGGCCTCGGCGGCCCACTGCCGGACGGTCGCGCTCTCAATGCTCAGCATGCCGATCAGGGTGTCGGCGGGGCGCGGGTCGGCCAGCGCGGTGAACACCTCGATGGCGCACAGCTGCCCGAACGGGTTCAGCGTCGGGGCCGCCGCGAGCAGCAGCTCCAGCGCCTGCGGGCCCAGGGCGATCAGCGTGTGCTGCGCTTCCTCGGCCACCTCCGTCGACTTCGCGTCCAGCTCGGCCACCCTGCGGGTGATCTCGTCCTCCATACGCACCAGTCCGACTCGTGCGGCACACCCACCACCGCCCGATTTCCGCCCGGACCGCGGAGACGGAAGAATATGCCGAGTACATGGCGCATGCTGGAAGGACGTCAATTGACATCCGACATAAGGACGTTCACGACCCCCTCCGCGGAGCGCCCGCCCTCCCCCGTCCCCATCGACTGGGCGGCCGTCGAGGACTGGCTCGGACTGCGGCTGCCGGCCGACTACAAGCGGCTCGCCGACCGGTACGGGCCGCTGGACTTCGGCGAGTACGTGTGGATCCACGTGCCGTGCGTCCAGCGGGACCACTTCGACTACGGCGAGTGGCTGCGCGCGACGCACCGGGAGGCGCGGATCGAGGCGCGGAAGCTGCCCGAGGCCGAGCGACCCGTGCTCCACCCCGAGCCCGGCGGCCTGTTGGCCTGGGGCTGCACACGGGGCAGCGACGTACTGTTCTGGGACACCTCGGCCTCCGACGACCCCGACGAGTGGACCGTGGTGGTGCGGCACTCGGGGGTGGTGCCGGGCAGTGGCCTGCTCCGACGGCACCCGTACGACCTGACGCTCACCGGCTATCTGCGGCACACCGTCCGCGACACCTGGGAGCTCCCTTGTCCTCCTGGCCCGCTGCTGGGCCCGCTGCCGGGCACCGTCGCGCGGACCGCCTTCCTGCCCGACGCCGAGGCGTGGACCCCGCCCGCGCCGGTCCCGCCCCGGCTCACCGAGGCCGAGCGCCGGATAGCGCTGGAGACCGGCACCGGTCTGGACGCGCTGCGGCTGCTGTCGCCGCCACCCGAGCGGCCGTACCTCGGCGGCGGCTCCTGGGAAGGGCTGTTCGCCGAGCTGGGCACACGACTGCCCGGGGAGTACGTGCGGCTGATGGACGAGTACGGCGCCGGCATCTGGAGCGGGTGGCTGCGCTTCCACACCCCGCTCCGGACCGGCGAGCGGCGTTTCCTGACGCACGTCGAGGACACCGTGGACGCCTACCGGCAGCTCAAGGACGGCCACGCGGAGTGGTACCCGCTGGCCATCTGGCCCGAGCCCGGTGGCTTCCTCCCCTTCGCCAACTCCATCGACGGCGACTACCTCGGCTGGCTCACCGAGGGCGGGGATCCCGACACCTGGCCGCTGATCGTCTGGCCCCGCCACGCGGACCAGGGGGCGCCGCTGGAGGGTGGCCTGATCGACACCCTCCTCGACTGGCAGCGCGGCACGCTGGTCACGCATGGGTTCGCCGCCCTGGACGAGGACGACGACCCCGTCGAGTTCGCGGGCTTCCGGTCCTGGGACGACCGCGCCTACTGGTAAGCCCTCGGCCTGCGATCACCCGGTTGCCCGTCCGGCCGGTGCCCGGGGTGTCGCGCTCGTGCCGGCGTCGTACGACGTACCGGCCGAGGCGATGCCCATGCCGCCGTGTTCGGCTGGATGAGGCAAGCGACGACCGCGCGGTCCGGACGGGCCGAGCGCGCGGCCGGACGGGCCCATTACGCTTGGGTGCTCCGACGGACGGTCACCCGCCGGCCAGCGGGGTACGGCGCTCGTGCTGCTGCCCCGGACCAGCACACCCTAGGACGGCAATCGAGTGTCTTTCTTCACCATCGGCCACCGCGGTGTCATGGCCGCCGAGCCGGAGAACACCCTGCGCTCCTTCCTGCGGGCCGAACGCGAGGGGCTGGACGGCATCGAACTGGACCTGCACCTGAGCAAGGACGGCGAGCTGGTCATCATGCACGACGAGACCCTGGACCGCACGACGGACGGCTCCGGTCCGATCGCCGACCAGGAGTTGCGACAACTCAAGAAGCTCGACGCCGGCCTCGGCGAGCGGATTCCCACGTTCGAGGAGGTGCTGGACGCCGTCGGGCCGACGCTGCCGATCCAGGCGGAAATCAAGGACGTGGCCGCCGCCCGGTCGCTGGCGAAGGTGCTCGCCGACCGTGACCTGCTGGACCGGGTCTCGGTGCTGTCGTTCCACGACGTGGCTCTGATCGAGATCCACAACCTGCTGCCGCAGGCCCGCACTGTGCTGGTGGCAGGGCCCCGCGCGCACCGCGACACCTTCGTCGGCCGCGCCCAGAAGGTCGGTTCCACCCTGGTCAGCGTCGAGCTGCGCCAGCTGAACCAGGCCATCGTGGACAAGTGCGGCGCCGCCGGCATCGACGTGATGGCCTGGACTGTCAACGACGAGCGCGACCTGGCGCTGGCCCGGGCGCTCGGCCTGGTGGGCTGCGTGACCGACCAGCCCGGCATGAAGCGGCTGGTCGAGGCCACGGCTTGACCTCAGGGTCAGGGACTCCGAGGTCAGGGCTCGGCACCCCGCGGGACAACCCCCGGATCCGGCTGCCACCTCTGGTGGCCTATGCACCTGACCAGCGCACAAACTCCAGGCCCCCTCCGGCGTACGGGCCAACGCGGCCGTCATGGCCGCCCTGCTGCAGCCCGTCGCAGTCAAGAGCGACCCACCCGCCGTCGGACCTGCTAGGCCGTTCCGTTCGGATCACCTCGCCGACCAGATGAAGATGGCGGCGATGTGGAGTCCGGCCAGGTAGACGGTCGCGGTCTTGTCGTATCGAGTGGCCAGACCGCGCCACTGCTAGTACATCGACGAGGGGTGTGCACCAAGCACCGTTGAAGTTTGGCGGTGGACCAGGCCGAGCGTGAGTCGCTGCTGCGGTACGCGGCCGACTGCGCTCGCCTTGCGAGCGGGCGTCCTGATTACCGCTTAGCAACAGCTGACGACCGGCCCCGGCGCGGTCCCCCCACCACCATCCCGTGGCGGACCGCACTTTCGCACGTCTGGGACCAGGCATGGGGCAACCCCACCAGAAAAGAAAGATGGCATCGCGTGCGTTGGGACGGCCAGTCCATCAGGGTTGCGCACTGACTTTCGGGCATCCTGGCCTTTACCGCGGACGGTACAGAGAACGCTGAGGATCTTGACCTGACCATCCTGGGCAAGCTCCCCGGCGTATTGCGAAGCCCAGTACGAGTGACAGGCACACCATGGAGCCGCAGCGCCATGAGCACACCCTCACCTCCCTCCTCCACACCTCCGCCCTGGCCGTACTGCGGCAGGGGCGCGGCTCCTGCCGCCGACATCATCGGCTGCCGCGGCATCCGCGTCCGAGGACACACCGCTTGTCTGGCGCACCTGGCCAGCACCGACCGGTACGCCTACCTGTACGCCCTAGCCCCAGGCGCCAATATTGACCACCGCGGCACCACCTTCACTCAGGACTTGCTGAACCGACTCCTGAACGCACTCCGCGATCCCACCACCGGGCACCCTCGTGCCGGTGACGCCAAGTTCGAGTCGGCGACCTTCGAGGACGACGCCAAGTTCGAGTCGGTGACCTTCGAGGGTGACGCCAAGTTCGGGTCGGCGATTTTCAAGGGCTACGCCTGGTTCCAGTCGGCGACCTTCGAGGGCGACGCTAGTTTCGGGTTGGCGACCTTTGAGGGCGACGTCGACTTCGGGTCGGCGATTTTCAAGGGCGACGCCAAGTTCGCGTCGGCGACCTTCAAGCGCTACGCCGAATTCCGGTGGGCAACCTTCAAGGCCCTCGCAAAGTTCGGGTGGGCGACCTTCGAGGACAGCGCCGTGTTCAAGCGGGTGACCTTCGAGAGCGACGCCGTGTTCGAGTTGGCGGCCTTCGAGCGCCACACCTTGTTCGGATCGGCGACCTTCGAGGGCGATGCCAGCTTCAGGCGCGCGACCTTCAAGGCCATCGCCTGGTTCCGGCGGGCGACCTTCAAGGCCAACACCTGCCTGAGGGGCGCGACCTTCGAGGGCGACGCCGACTTCGGGTCGGTGACCTTCGAGGGCGACGCCGACTTCGGGTTTGCGACGTTTAGGGGCAACGCTGAGTTCGGGTATCGCCGAGGTGAGCCTGCGAGTGAGTAGTTGCGGTACAGGATGCCTGGGGCACGAGGCGGGGTGGGGTGTCCGCGGTTGCGGCGAGGGTGGGCGTGGCCAGGGCCGGGGTGAGGGGTGGCGGCGGCCCGCAGTGGACTTGCAGGGCCACATCGACCTTGACCTCAACCAAACTTGAGCTTTTAGGTTCCTTCCAGAGCCGCAGGAACCGACCAGCGGTGCCTTTTCAAGGAGGTTCGCCGTGACCGAGCGCACGGACCACATTGAGATCCCCGACCGCTACCGCTATGCCGTGATCCCGCACATCATGGTCGACGACGCCGCCGCGGCGATCGATTTCTACCAGCGGGCGTTCGGCGCCCGTGAGGACTTCAGGATCGACGCTCCGGGCGGCGGGATTCTGCACGCCGAGATCACCATCGGACGGTCGGCCCTGATGCTGGGCGACGCCAGCGTGGACGAGGCGGAGGCCGCCTCCTTCGCCGCACCGACCGCGCTCGGCGGAGGTACGTCCGTCACGCTGCATGTCTTCGTGCCAGACGTCGACAGCCTGGCGGAGCGCGCAGAAGCTGCCGGCGCTGAGATCCTCCAGCCGCCGAAGGACATGTTCCACGGTGACCGCACCGTCATCCTCAAGGACCCTTCAGGTCACATATGGGTATTTCTGACCCACGTGGAAGACGTCTCGCAGGAGGAGCTTCGGCGCCGCCTGGCCACCGCCGGGTGACTGGACCCCGTGCGCGGTGATCCGAACCGAATTACCGAGCGCCGCACCTGACGGAACTCGCCGACTGAACCGCCCGGTCATGCCTGGGCTGCTTGCCACCGGTAATGGCCGGCCCGCGATCGGGCCTGGTGACGACGTCGCCAGTGGGACCAGCTGAGCCGGTGATCCGCGTCGTGGACGGGCTGGACGACGAGTGTGATGAACAGGCGCTGGATCTCGTTGCAGGTGAGTGGGATCGGCTCACCTGACCCGGGGTGGTGGGCGTGCTCGTCGGCGCGGACGACGGCCAGGAAGGCGTGGGCGAGCATGGCGAGGGTGACCCAGCGGCTCCAGGAGGGGTAGCGGCGGACCTGGTACTCATCGAGCCCGGCCAGGCCCTTCCCGGCCTGGAAGGTTTCCTCCACCCGCCACCTGGAGCCGGCTGTCTTGACCAGGGTGCTCAGCGGGACCGGCAAGGTGGAATGGCAGTGGTAGTAGGCGAGTTCACCGGTGGTGCGGTTGCGGCGGATCAGCAGCTGGCCGTGGCCCGGTGCCGGGTCGGCGAGGTCGATGACGGCCCAGTCGTAGAAGCGGTGGCCCTTCGCGCCGCGTCCGGCCGACAGCTTCTGCCAGGCCCGCTTGGGCAGCTTCGCCACCAGCGCGTCGGCGCGGAACTTCCCTGCTTTGGTGGCTACTTCAGCCGAGCAGGCCACGGCGAGCACATAGCCCATGCCGCGTTCCTCCAGAGCCGCCCTCAGCTTCGGGTTGCCGCCGTACACCTCGTCGCCGGTCACCCAGTCGATGCAGTGTCCGGCGTCCAGGAACCGTTCGATCATCACGCGGGCCAGCTCCGGCTTGGTCGCGAAGACGGTGCCCTCTCCCAGCCCGGCCGCCTGGCATCGCTCGGGGTTGGTAGTCCAGGAGCGCGGGACGTACAACTCCCGGTCCACCGTCGCGTTCCCGCGGGATCGCGCACGGCGTCGGCGTCCCAGGACGCTCGGCACAGCAGATGCTGCATGCCGTGCGGGGTCTTCTCCCCGGCCCGCCACCGGGGTTCGACCCGGGCAAACCGGCCCGCGATACGGCCCATGGCCACCTCGAACGCCTCCCGCCAAAGGCCGGAATCTCTGCTGTGACCTGCGGCCACCGTCTCTTCGTAAGTCCACACAACTCACGATGATCAACGGTGGCCGCACCCGTTCCCGGACCGCCCCCACCAGCGAGATCACATCTACAGCTGGAGTACTAACCAGCTCGAAAGTGATTGATTCTGATCAAAAAGCGCGATCAAAGCAAGCAATCGTGTCATTATTGCGCCAACCCTTGCTCCCTGAAAGCAATTACCCGATAATAACGGTCGATCATGGAGAGCTCTTCTGTGGGCGGGGGACGTGGGCGTTAAAAAATCATGCACAGAGAGATCCCTCTACAAGCCGGGCCGCGGGAGCAGATGGACGGCTGCGGTACTCGCCCTCTTATTGCTCTCGCTCGTCGGCGTCGTCCAGAGTCCCGCAGTGAGCGCCGCTACCTGCGCGCTCCCGCCACAACAGGCGCTCGCCGCGGCACGCGCGCGGATGCCGGGTTCCAAGGCGATGGAGTTCCCGATCGCCAAATACCCGCCTTTGGGAACGGTCACGATCGAAGCGTTCATTCGGGCGCGGGAGATCTGGGTCAATCCCGGGTTCGACTTCCGTAGCGGCGACATGCTGCTCCCCGCCTCCGTGACGCCTTCCGCTAGGCCGACACTCACCGCTATCTACGGACACGAGGAATTCCCAGGACTGTTTCTCCAGGGTGACGGCCGGGACGTGAGCCTGAACTTCCCACCCGAAAAGACACGCGCGTTTGCGGTGCTCGATTTCGCGGCCGGGACAGGATATTTCATCGTCAATAAGTCCGTGAGTAAACTCAGGACCCCACTGCCCATTTCCTCTGGGACCTACACAGCACACAAGAGTTGGGATGCGCGGCCCACCTACCGGCAATGGGGAGGCGCCAACAACTGGTTCTACGCCGACTGGATTTCCGGAGACGTATACCGGTTCCGCACCCACATCAAGGAGTCGGCCTTCGGAACGTCGTGGTTCGCGCCGGGGATCGACGTACAGGTCTCGGTGAACAAGGACACCGGTCAGGCGACGGTCAGCGGCGACACCTTCCCGACGGTCGCGGTGCACCAGCCGTCGGCGTGCCGCACTCTGTTCGTTCGACCTGAGAACAAGCCGGCGGACCTCTACGTCTACGAGGCGCCGGGAGACATCGCTCCAGGTCCCCAGAACGCGACGCCCGTCACGACCCAACCGCCGCCCGCTGGCGGGGTCAACCGACCCCCCACCGCCGCCTACAGCTACGCGCGCCGCGCGGGAGCGGGCAACATCGTCGCCTTCGACGGCCGCTCCTCCACGGATTCCGACGGCAGGATCACGTCCTGGCAGTGGCTGACGGGCACTCAGCAGATCGCCACGGGGCCCACTCCGACCGTCGCGCTCGGGACCGGCACCTCGAAGACCGTCACTCTCAGGGTCACCGACAACCGAGGTGCCACCGCCTCCATGACCAGGACCCTGGCCCTGGGCAACCGCGCCCCCGTGATCGCAGCGGTTTCGCCGACGTCAGGCTCCGTCACCGGGGCCAACGTCCCCACTCTTGCTGCGATTGCGCGGGACGATGACGGAGACGCCCTACAATACGCGTACCGTGTAACCGGGCCCTCCGTCGATGTCTCGTCGGGATGGGTCAACGGCCAATGGACGGTTCCCCCACACCGCTTGGATCCGGGGACCGCGTATCAGTGGTCCGTGACCGTCCGGGATCCCTCCGGTGCCACCGTAACCAAAACGGCGACGTTCACCGTTGCCACGCTACCAACGGCCAGTGACGTCGTATCCACGTCCACCGGAAGCGGCTACTGGCAGGCGGACACCTATGGAGGCGTCTTCTCCTACGGAGACGCGCCGTTTCACGGATCTCTGCCGGGACTCGGCGTACGGGTGTCCAACATTCTCGGAATGGCACGCACGCCGACCAACGGTGGGTACTGGCTGGTGGGGCGGGACGGTGGCGTGTTCGCCTTCGGTGACGCTCCGTTTGTCGGATCGCTCCCAGGCCTAGGAATACACATCGACAACATCGTCGGCATGGCACCGGCCAAGGACGGCAAAGGCTACTGGCTCGTCGGGAGCGACGGCGGCGTGTTCGCGTTTGGAACAGCCAGGTTCCACGGCTCGATGGGCGGCAAACCACTCAACGCCCCCGTCGAGGCCATCGCCCCCACCCCGAGTGGTAACGGATACTGGCTCGTGGCCCGCGACGGAGGCGTCTTCGCCTTCGGTGACGCACCGTTCTACGGCTCGATGGGCGGCAAGCACCTGAACGCCCCCGTCGTAGACATGGACGCGGCACCGGACGGCAGGGGCTACTGGCTCACCGCGGAGGACGGCGGAGTGTTCGCCTATGGCTCCGCCGGATTCCATGGCTCGCTCGCAGACAAGCGCCTCAACGGCCACATCACCGCCATGTCTGCCACTCCCGATGGACACGGCTACTGGCTCAACGCCTGCGACGGCGGAGTCTTCGCCTTCGGCAACGCCGTATTTCACGGATCCAGGCCCACGTACCAATGTCGCGGGACGTGACCACCCCACCCCGGTCCGACCTCCGCTCCGCCCAATTCAGGACCCTTGCAGCAGTCGGTCTTGTCACCGAGTCCGGCGGCCCGGCGGCGGTCGGGGTCCGAGGTCCAGGAACGCGGAACGTACAGTTTCGGTCTACCGCGGCGTGTCCGCGGCGGCCGGCGTAGACGAGATAGACGGCGACCTGCGCGTTCTCGATCCTGCCCGCGGTGCCGGTGTACTGGCGCTGGACACCGACGGTGTCGGTGCCCTTCTTCACGTCGCCGGTCTCGTCGACCACCAGAACCGCCTGGTCGTCCCGCAGATGCTCCACCACGTAGACCCGCACGTCGTCGCGGACCTGGTCGGCGTCCCACTTGGCCCGCCCGAGCAGGTGCTGCATGCCGTCCGGGGTGCTCTCTCCGGCCCACTCTGCGATGGTCCAGCAGTTTTTGCGCGGCAGGTCCGACAGCAGCCCGAGCACCAACCGCCCGACCCGACGTCGGGGTTCGACCCGTGCGAACCGGCCCGCGATCTGGGCCATCAGGCCCTCGAACGCCTCCTGCCAGCGGGCAGGGTCTACGCTGTGGCCTGCGGCCACCGCATGATCTTCAGTCTTCACACACCGATGATCAACGGTGGCCGCACCCGTCGCCACAGCGCGTCAGGTCGCGCAGCGTCTGTCTGCCGTCATGTGTCTGGAGGACTTGTGCAACGTGGCGAAGTCTGGTGGGTCCAGTTCGACGAGCGGAGGTTGGTCGTACTGCTGTCGGGAGACGGCACGTCCGGGATCCGGGTGATGCAGGTCGTCGCTCCGGCGGGCGTCGACATCAGCGGTCTGGGCATCGAAGTGACGGTCGGCGCCGGTGAAGGACTGCCGTTCGAAGGCGTGCTGCGGCTCGCGTTCCCGCGTCCAGGCTTCACCCCGTGCACGTGGCTGACCACTGTGTCCCGGGACGACCTGATAGAGCGGGCGGCCGTCCTGTCCTCCGTGAAGCTCAGCGAGATTGACGACGCCCTCCGACTCGCTGAACAAGCGCAGGAGCGGACCCCGGCCACGACCGCGACGCTCAGCGAGATAAGGGATGCCCTCCGTCTCGGTGAACTCGGGTAGACGGACAAGGAGCCGACGCCCGCGACGGCGTGGGCGATCTCGGGCGAGATGATCGACGCTGGCCACCTGCTGCCTCGGCGCCCCTCACCACCGAGACTGGTTCTCTTCACGCGATTCGACAGCAGTTGTTCATCCCTTCGAAGGGCACCCGAACCGGGCCGCGTTCGATGTTCATGAGAACGAACAGCACCCGGCCACCGGTGGCGAGCTGCGGGTGTCTGCGCCGCAGGGCCGCCGCCTACTCGGGTCAGGGGTTCCTCAGGGGCGAGATCAGGGACAGTCCGGAGGCGTGGATGCCTCGAACGGCCCTAACGTCGGTGTGGCGGGTGCCGATGCCCCCGACCGGTGACCCGATGGAAAGGCGAGCGAGTGTTCCGGAACAAGGCTCTACTGGCACAGGCTCCGAGTCCGGCCTTCGTCGGTGCGGAGAGGCTGGGCCACATTGCCGGCCTGACCGCCGTGCACAAGACGTACGGTCGCGGCGACAACCGGGTGCGGGCGCTCGACGGTGTGGACATCGGCTTCGCGGCGGGCACCTTCACCGCCATCATGGGTCCCTCGGGCTCGGGCAAGTCGACGCTGCTGCAGTGCGCGGCGGGCTTGGACCGGGTCGACGCGGGCGAGATCCTGCTGGACGGCGCTCCGTTGCACCGGCTCTCCGAGCGGGCGCTCACCGAGTTGCGCCGCGAGCACATGGGCTTCATCTTCCAGTCCTTCAACCTGATCCCGGCACTGACGGCCCGACAGAACGTAGAACTGCCACTCCGGTTGGCCGGGCGCTCCATCGATCCGACGGCGATCGACAAGGTGCTGGCTGAGGTCGGCCTCGCCGAGCGGGCCGAGCACCGGCCGACCGAACTGTCCGGTGGCCAGCAGCAGCGTGTCGCTATCGCGCGGGCGCTGGTGACCAGGCCCAAGGTGATCTTCGCGGACGAGCCTACCGGTGCGCTGGACTCGCGTACCGCGCGTGAGGTCCTGGCGCTGCTGCGCGGAGTCGTCGAGCAGCACGGGCAGACGGTCATCATGGTCACGCACGACCCGGTGGCCGCCTCGTACTCCCAGCGGGTGGTCTTCCTCGCCGACGGCCAGGTGACCGGTGAGCTGTTCGAGCCGACGGCCGAGTCCGTGGCCCTGCGGATGGCCGCGCTGGAGCCCGGCGAGAGCGAGACGAAGCCGTGCTGAGCATCGCCGCAGCCACCCTCCGGCACCGTCTGATGGGCTTCGTGGGCGCCTTCCTCGCCCTCGCCCTCGGCACGACGATGATCGGCATGATGACGCTGACCCTGGCGGCCACCTTCGGCACTCCGCATCCGGGGCCGCAACGGTTCAAGGAGGCCTCGACCGTCATCGCGCCACGGGGCTTCCAGGGGCGCCCGATGAAGGCCCCCGCAGTGCTGCCCGCCGACGTGGTGACCAAGGTGACCGAGGCCGGACGAGCCACGGCCGACCGCAGCTTCCCGGTACGGCTGAGCCCCGGCCTCGGGGAGACGACCGGCCACCCCTGGAGCTCGGCCGGCTTCGCGGGCTACCACCTGGTGGCCGGGCGTGCGCCGCAGGCCCCGGACGAGATCGTCGTCGCCGGCGGCGGCAAGTCGCTCATCGGGCGTGAAGCCGAGGCCGTCACCTCCGACGGTGCCGGCCGCTACCGGGTGGTGGGCGTCACCGACGCGCTCTGGTTCGAGAACGCGGTCTTCTTCAGTGGTGCCGAGGCGCAGCGCCTGTCGCCCGGCGTCAACGCACTGGTCACCGACCAGGACGTGAAGCAGGTGTCCGCCCTCGTGGGCGGCCGGGCCGTGGTCCTCAGCGGCCACGACCTGACCCGGGTCGACCCCGATTCCACCGGCGGCGCCCAGGCGCTGGCCAACGCCCAGGCGATGGCAGGCAGTACGGCCGGGCTGGCGGTGTGCGTAGCGGTGTTCGTCGTCATCGCGACCTTCGCCTTCGCCACCGAGCAGCGCCGCCGTGAGCTGGCGCTGATGCGGCTGGTGGGTGCCGCGCCGCGGCAGGTGCGGCGCATGGTGCTCGGCGAGGCGATGCTGATCGGCCTGGCGGCGGCGGCCGCCGGCTGCGTCCTCGCCCCGCTGTGCACCGTGCCGCTGCGCTCCTGGATGCTCGACCACGACGTTGCCCCGTCTTGGTTCACCATCCCCGTCAACCCGCTGCCGCTGCTGATCTCCTTCCTCATGGGCGTGGTCGCGGCGCTGGTCGGCTCGGCCGCCGCCCTCGTCCGGGTCTCGCTGATCCGGCCGATCGAGGTGCTGCGCGAGAGCGTGGTGGAGCGTCGCGGAATGACGCCGGTCCGCTGGCTGCTCGGGACCGGGATGCTGATCGGCGCAGTCGTCGCGGGGATCGTGATCTCCCGGACCGAGCCGTATCTGGCGGCCAGTGCCCGCAAGTACGAGGCGGTGCCGGTCCTCTACGTCGGCACGGTCACCTTGCTGGCGCCGATCCTGCTGCGACCGGTCACCCGGCTGCTGACCGGCCCGCTGCGCGGCTCGGCCAAGGCCGGCCCGCTGCTGGTGCGCGAGAACATCCTCGCCTCCCGAAGGCGTACGGCCGCCACGGTGGCGCCGATCGTGGTGGCCGTCGGGCTGGTCGGCGCTCTGCTGACGATGCAGAAGTCCGGTGACGCCGCGGTCCTCGCCCGCCAACAGCAGGAGATAAAGGCGGCGGACGTCGTCGTGCCCGGCGGTTCCGGGATCGACGCCCGCACGCTGCAGCGGCTGACGGCCGTGCCCGGGGTCCGGGTCACCCCGGTCGCCTCGATGAACGTCCGGATCGGCACCGCCCAGGGCGAGCAGATCGACTCGCTCACCACCAACGCGGTGCCCGCGGCGGCACTGGGCACCACCATCAAGCCGCCCGTGCTCTCCGGGTCGCTCGCCTCGCCGCCGGACAACTTCCTCGTCATCGACGAGCACGCGGCCCGGTCCGACGGCCTGTCGGCCGGGGACCACGTGGTCGCGCTACTGCCCACCGGCGAGAAGGTCCGAACCGTCATCGTGGCGGTGGTCGCGCGCGGTCTGCAGGGCGACGACACCTATGTGTCCGCGTCACTGACCGGCGCGTTGATGCCGAGTCAGGTCTATCTCGACTCGAAGGCGGGCGCGGGCCGGCCGCTCGACGAGCAGCAGACGGCCGCGGTGAACGAGGCGCTGTCCGGCTCCGGCGCGCACGTGATGACCTACGGCGCCTACCTGGAGGCCCAGCGCGCGCACGCCGCCAAGCAGACGAACAACGCCGCGGTGGTCATCCTGGGGATCGCACTCGCCTACGCGCTGATCGCGGTCGCCAACACGCTGATCATGGCGACGGCCGGGCGGCGGCGGGAGTTCGCCCTGCTCGGGCTGGCCGGCACGGTGCGCAGCCAGATCGTGAAGGTCGCCGCCGCCGAGGCTGCCGTGGCGGTGGTCGTCGGCACCGTGCTCGCCGCCGTGGCGACCGGCCTTGCCGCGGCGACCCAGCAGGTCTCGCTGAGCAAACTCGTCGCCGGCGCGCCGACGGTGATCCCGTGGGCACAGCTCCTGGGAACCATCTCGCTCTGCGCCCTCGTCACCGTGGTCACCGCGTCGGGAGCGACTTGGCGGGCAACCCGCCGACGCGCGATCGAAGCCGCAGGCATCCGTGAATAGAACACGGCCGGGACCACGCGCGGGCCGCTGGGTCGTTCCCGCCTCTCGTCAGCCGGCGGCTGCTCGGCGTCCCTGCCGAGCGCGGCCAGAGCCGGCGTCCCGGTACTCCCAGGCGTCCTCGTACTGCGTCATCTGCCGCTCGGTGTACCGCTTCACGCACGAGGCGCCCTTCACGCCCAGGTGCTCAGCCAGTCCCTTTCCGAGGCCTCCCCGGAATAGTGGTCTTCGCTGTTTCACGACCGAGGCAGTGATCGGCGCGGTCGCCGGCGCCCTCGGTCCATCCCTGCCTGACGTCGTGATGGAGATCGTCGTCGACGTCGCCCAGGGCAACGCGGGCGGTGGCGGCACCCCGGCCCGTAGCCTTGCGTCCCAGGCTGGCCTGGTGTCCGAGGATGCCGGACGGACCGGGGGAATGGAACTGCCGGCGCGTGGCGAACGGTTGAGGCCGGACGCTCGGCCTGAGCCATGTTCTGCTCGTCGGTGTGTCTGCCCAGGCAGTGGCGGAAGGAACAGCGGCTGCGCAAGCGCCCCGGCGGCTGTCCAAGGCGAGGCCGGCACGGTTGAGTGCCTCGGCCCGGCTGCGGCAGATGCGGCCAGGCTTCAGGCAGGAGTGCGGGAAGTAATGGGCAGACGACCGGTTCACCCGGAGGCCGCAGTCGCCGGCCGCCTCGCCTTCCCCGACGTCGTCTTGAGCCTCCACCGGCTCTCGGCTACCGCCTGACTCGCCCGCGAACGGCAAGCACGGCGAGGCCCAGCAGCGCGGGCTCGGTCAGGCGGGATGCCATCTCGGTGTAGGTGCCGGCGGCGGTGAGGTTCTGGCCGGAGGAGCGGAAGAACACCGAGTTCACGACGATCCGCAGGGACCTTTCCCAGCGCTGGGAGGTCAGTCGGGAGCGCAGTGGGCCGGAAGGGTTCACGGGGGCTGGGTCGTCCGTGGTCAGTGAGACGTTCTGCCCGGTCAGGTGCCCGGTTGTCACGGATCGTGGGTGGTCCTTGGGGATGCCCCACAGCATCATGATCAGGGTGGTAGCGGCCATGGCACCCACGAGCCAGGCAAGGGCCCTGGAAGCGCGTAAACCGTAGCCGGACACGGCCCAGTACAGTGTGAGCAGCGCGCGCTCGGAGGAAGGCCGGTCGCGGTCGTGGCGGCGCATCTCCATCTCGCCGTAGTAGAAGTCTGCTGCGTCCGGTTCGTTCTTGGCATCCTCGAAAGACTTCCGCAGCTGGCGGTATACGGGAGCGAGGGAGGCCGGCTGTTGGAGGGACGTCCCGGAAGGCGCGGGTGTCCAGCCGGTCGAGCCGGTGGCGGCGCGCCAGTGGTGTTCCTCAGCGAGGGCTCGACGCTGGGTCCAGCGGGCCGGAAGGGCGCCGTGCCGGTGCAGGCCGGTGGGGGTGGCCGCGAAGGCGCAGCGGCCTTCGAGGCGGAGCTGGTCGAGGTGGAAGGTGCCGGTGAGCCGGCAGGCCGACAAGTCGACGTCGGTCAGCGCCAAATGCGCCGCGTCCACACCGCTCAACGAGGTGATCCGGGCACTCGGGTCCAGGCCGGCCAGACCGAACTCGTCGACCGGCCGCCGGTCGTGCGTGAAGGCGGAGGGGCAGGTGGCCACGCTCAGCGGGTACTCAATGACGGCGTCCGTGAGATCTACTGTCGCGTAGCGCAGACGCAGCGTTGCCGTGGAGTCCCAGCGAGTCCTCATACATGAGAAGAAGGCCGTTGCCGCCTCGATGGTCACGGGGCCGCCGAAGCGTGCGCCTGAGAGATCCAGCTTCCCCTGGCAGGCAAGCGGGCCCAGTTGGGATACGTTCTCGAACGTCGCATCGCTGAAGAAAGCGCCGGTGGAGAAGGTCGCCGCGCCGAAGGCGGCACCGTCAGAGAAGGCCGCCCTGCGGAATGCCGCGTCACCGGAGAACACCGCCTCACTGAACTCGGCGCTCTTCGAGAACTCTGCCCCGACGAAGCTGGCGCCGCCGGAGAACGCCGTCCTCTGGAAGGCGGCCTCACCGGAGAAGGTCGTAACGTCGAAGCGGGCGCTTCCGGCGAGTGTCGCCGAGCTGAACCGTGCGCTGCCGGAGAAGGTCACCCTGGTGAACCAGGCGTCGCCGGAGAACGTCACGCTGCGGAAGTCGGCGCTGCGGGAGAACGTCGCCTCGCCGAAACGGGCGTCGCCGACGAAATGAGCTCCGCCGAACCCGGCATCACCGGCGAACACTGCCCCGCGCAAGCTCGCCCCGCCAGAGAACACCGCCCTGTCGAAGACAGCCCCGCCGGAGAACGCCACCCTGCTGAACCCCGCGCCTCCTGCAAACTCCGCACCGCGGAAGTTGGCTTCGGTGAACGTGGCATGGTCGAAATGGGCGTCATGGGAGAACGTCGCCGCACCGAACCAGGCGTCACCGGAGAAGGCCGCCCCGACGAACGCAGCGTCGGCGAAGGACGCGTTGTCGAAGCGGGCGTCAAGGGAGAACACCGCCCCGCTGAAGTCCGCAGCGCGGGAGAACACCGCTCTGCTGAACCCGGCGCTCCCGAGGAACGACGCCCCGCGGAACCCGGCGCTCCCGGCGAACGACGCCCCGCGGAAAACAGCATCGCCTGAGAACACCGCCCCGTCGAACCAGACGTCCCCGAAGGCCACTCCGCCGAAGTCAGCTGTATCAGTGAACGTGGCGGCTTCGAAACGAGCCTGGCGGACCAGCAGTTGCTCGCTGTTCGGGTCCCGGAGGGCACGGAGCAGCCGTTGCAGCAGATCACCGGTGAAGGTGGTGCCGGAGAGAATGACCTCGGTTTCGGGGGCCAGGCCGGCCAGGTACGTCGCTCGCAAAACCTCCGGCAGGTGGGCCAGACAGGTGTCGTACGAATCTACGAGGTGGCCACGACAGCCCACGGGATCGTCCGGGCTTGCTCCGACGGCGCAGTGCGGCCAGGGGGGTGGTTCCAGGTGCGGGGAGGTCGTCGTCACCAGAAAAAGAGATCAAGCGGCAGGGGCGATTGCAAGGACCGTAACTCTACTCCTGCGTCCAGCATTTACGGCAACCGCGCGCCGACCCTGGTCCACCCGCCACCAACGCTGCAGGCGGCTTGCCGGAGACCCGAGGGGCACTTCAGCGCGGGAGCGGCCCTTCGGAGGGGCGCGCCGAGACGTCAGGGTGTGGGCGCCTGCAGGAGGGCGGCGAACTGCTCCAGGGCGAGATCGGTGCGCTCGCGTTCGCCCGTGGTGGTGAGGTCGAACAGCAGGCCTCGCATGACGGCCATGACCAGGGTGGGGGTGGCGGTGTCGTCGGTCCCGGTGGCGATGTCGGCGAAGACGGTGCGCAGTGGGCCGAACCAGTCGGTGACGGCCGCCGCCTGGTCCGGGTAGCGCTCGGGATGGGCCAGCAGGTCGGCGTGGACTTCGAAGAACAGTCGAACGAACGGGGCGCGTTCGGGCGCACTCAGCCACGTCCAGATCCCGCGCAGCCGCTCCGAGACGTCGGCGCCGCTCGGCGGCAGGCCGTGCGCCAGGCGCTCAGCACCGCGCCGGCGCGCCTCGGCGAGAACTGCGGCCACCAACTCCTGCTTGCTCCCGAAGTCGTAAAGCAGCATCCGCGGGCTGGTACCCAGCGCCACGGCCAGCGGACGAAGACTCAATCCGGCCAGCCCCTCCGCGAGGACGTAGTCGGTGGCCTGCGCCAGAACGCGGTCACGCCGGCCGGAATCGGAAGGCCGTCCCACAGTGCACCGTCCTCTCGTGCGATAGCGCTGTGCGAGTATATGACACGGGCGTTTCAATAACGGACGGAGAGCCATGGAAACCGACGGCATGCACGACCTCGACCGGGCACTGGTCCTGGGGCCCGGCGGGCGCCTTGGCGCCGCATGGACAGCCGGACTGACGGCGGGCCTACGCAGCTTCGGGGTCGACCTGGGTGAGGCCGACCTCATCGTGGGCACCTCAGCCGGGGCGATCGTCGGCGCAGTCATCGCCACCGGGCAGGACCCCGCCCGCCTCGCCACCGTCCCCGTCCGGCGCTCCGCCAACGCTTCGTCCGCGCCGTACCGCCCCGACCCGGCAGTGACGGGCGCGGTGTTCGCCGTCCTCGGCGACCCGGGCCTGGACCCTGCCGATGCCCGTCGCCGGGTGGGCCGCATCGCCCTGGAGACGGTCGACGCGGAGGCGGAGAGCCAGCTGATCGCCCAGCGGGCCGCACTGATCGCCGCCGACAGTTGGCCGCGACGCCGTCTGCTGATCCCGGCCGTTGACGCCGAGAGCGGCGAGCCGATCGTGTGGGACGCCGCCGCGGGCGTCCCACTGGTTCGCGCGGTCGCCGCGTCCAGCGCTTTCCCTGGGATCGAGCCGCCTGTCGCCGTCGACGGCCGCCGCTACCTGGACGGCGCCTTGCGAGCCGGCACCAACACCGATCTGGCGCGCGATGCCCGCACGATGGTGGTGGTCGACCCACTCGCCCACCGCCACCCACACCCCACGGCCGACGGTGCCCACATCCTGGCCCCCGATCCGGCCGCGGTGCGCCTCCTGGACGCCGAGCAGAGCGACCCTGAAGCGTGGAAGGCGGCCTACCGGGCGGGCGGGGCCCAGGCCGGCGCGGCAGCTGAGGCACTACGTGCGCACTGGCGGCCTGCCTCGACCCGCGGCTGAAGGATTCCGAACGCTCTTCGCTCCGGGGTGCGCGACCCACGCGGAACGGGTGGCAAAGCCGGGGTGGATGCGGTCCCAGGCCATCGCGTGGGCGGTGCCGTACCTGTCGGTGATCTGCGTCGTCGCCGCCCGCCCTGTGACGGGGAGATCCACGGTAGCGGGACGGGCTCGTGCATCACCCGGCCCGTGCGCATCCGTCTGGACGGTGTCCAGGTGCTGGCACCACGAGGTCCGGCCCGACTCGAGTGCGGCCACGAACGAGTACGGCCAGCCGGGTACGAACTGGTCTGACGACCGCCTGCTGCGGCCATAGACGTGACAGAACAGGCGGTCCGGGCTGGTCGGCACGTCGGGTGGCGGAGTCTGCCGCAGCCGGGGCACCGGCCTGTCGGCGCACAGCAACGCGTCCGCAGGCTCGAACAGTTCGTCCCGGAGCGCGGCCCGGCAGTCGAATGAGTCGTCCCGGAAGCATGAGGTTTCCGCGAACACCCCCACTGGAACAGCTTCAAACAGCAGACTCACCGTCATGGCCTTCGTCGTCATCATGTATGCACCAGGGACGGAGGACATGATCAGACGAAGGCCACAGCGTCCGGAGAAACCCTGGTCAGCTACCTGGTTCGGGTCGTATTTCGACACCGGACCCACTGCGGTGCCGACAACATCCGAAGGCGACCTGGAGCTGCCTTCAAGCAGGACCGTGCCTGCTTGGGCTGCCTTCCCCGGAACGGCGTGTCGTTCAGGGGAAAGCGCCGATCAGCGTGCGGTGCTCTTGCGTCAGCTAGCGGACGACGTGGACGGTCACTGGCGTGGAGATACGGTCCGTCTTCGCGTGCTGGTGGTGCTTATCGGTCGAGTACAGCACTGAACGGAACTGCAACTCGCCCGTGTGCGTGACCTTGACCTTGGCGCGCACATCGAAGTCGAAGCTCCGCGCGATGGCGTACCAGTGGCCCCAGTGGCCGGGTTTTCCGGACCGCTCCTGTATGACGAGCATGGTGTACCGCTCGGCGTCGTCGTCACCCTGGCCGTGTACCTTCACCACCTGGCCAGCATGCGCGGTGTGAGGGGTGGCCTGAATCGAGATGTCGCTCTTTGCGAACGCCGGGGATACCGCCAGTGCTGCTGAGGCCAGGCCCAGCGCACCGACTGCCGCGAGCCGCTTCATACCACGCTTCATGCTCGGGTCTCCTTGGATTCCTTGGTTCCCTTTGCACCAACTAGGGTTGCGTGCCGCCTAATTGCCGCGTTTTCACCGAAGAAGAGCAGTCGCCGCGCTAAGAAGTTGGCCCCCGATTGTCACTACCTCGTAACTGTTGTCGTATGACCACCGTGCTGCCTCACGGTGCACACACCGGGATGGCCTGTTTGACAGAGCCTGATCGGCTGCCGGAGAGACAGTCACCGTTCAATTGGCCGGTTGACTTATCGCCTGGGTGTGGCGCGTTACGGCGAGTGCGTCTGGGACGGCGCGCCCCTGCGTTCGTGCTTGAGCGAGCCCGGCAGTGCCAGCGCCCGTGGTGGCCGCAGGCGCGGTGTCGAGGAGCTCGTTGAGGCTGGTCACCATCTCGGTGATGGCGGCGGTCGCTTCCGGTGCGCAGGCGGCGTCGCTGCAGTCGGGTTCGTATTTCGGCTTCGCATTTCAGGGTCCGCACGTCTGGCATTCGCTGGCGGGTGGCCAGGCTGTCGTGGTCGGCGAGTACTTGGAGCTGCACGTGTGTGCGGCGCAGGAGCGGTGACAGCTCGGTGAGATCGGCGTGATGATTGTCCTTGCAGCGCCAGCGGCGGGTCAGTGGCCATCGGGTCACGGCGATGTTGTTGGCGAAGCCAAGTGGGTGGCCGGTTCACAGGCAGGGTAGAGGTGGCTCCTCTCCAACCCTTCAGCTCCCTCAGCAGCCGACGGCTTCTTCAGGTCCGGCTCGCCTGCCCGGACATCACTCCGGCAGGCGACCTTGCTTGGCGCGGCGAGCGTGGCACGGTGCGCATCGCCGCCTTCGCCTCGGCGGCTCGTACCTGATCCCGCGGCTGTGGCCCAAGTCCCATGCGGCTCGGGGCCCCCGGGGGGAGGGCTGCTCGGTACGCTCAGGAGGGTCCGGCCCTCGAATGGTCGCCGCGCGGACTACCCTGCCAGGCGGCTGTCACCGCCGCACAGCGATGTGCGAGGTCGCGGCCCGGGACGGCGGGCCGTGATTGGTCGTGGAGACCTGCGGGGGACCGGCCGCAGGACATACATGGGACGGCCCGAAAGGAAGCGGCGAGAAGTGTCCGGAGGGTCAGGCCACGTTCGCGAGCTTCTGCCGCACGACGATCGCGTTGAGCCGGACCGCGAACGGTGCGGTGTCGGTGAGGCTCAGGTTCCCCACTCGTGACTTGCCGAAGCCGACGGTGACGTCGGCGCAGAAAGCAACGGCGTACAGGTATGCGCCGGCTTCCTCATCCTGGAGGGCGAAGAACAAATCGCGGTAGTAGCTCGTGTGGTCCGGCCCCTCCTCGTAGTAAGCCAGTCCCGGTTCGCCCTCCTGCGCCGCGAGACCGGTGAAAGCATCCATGAGTTCACGCTCGATGGTCTCCCAGAACGACGCCTGAGCCGCCTCGGGCGGGAGCGCCTGGCGCACCGCCTCCTTGAGGGAGAGCGCCATCACCAGGATGGGCGCCTCCTCTTGAAGGCCCCACCCACGGACCATCTTGACGATGTCACTGTTGGGAAGCCCTGCAGCGGCATCGCGAATGTGACCGAAGTCGTAGTTGACGGTGGCGGGCGCGATCGCTTCCTGGAAGGCACGTCCCAAGGCTTGCGCTTGGGCAAGATGCGCCTCTCCCACCTTGGTGACCGTCCTGAAACAGGCTGCCAACATCCCTCCTTAAACATTTTGTTGCACCGGTGAGCCGCCAGTATGCCCCAGCACCGCGCCACGGCAACCCACAACCTCGACTTGACCATCGCCATGGTGTTCTCGTACGTGCCTGGTAGTCCTGGGCCGGGAGAAGTCAGTAGAGGGCTTGTGGCCTGCTCTGTTACGGTCCTGTGGCCGGCCGCGGGACTCCGGTGCGACTTCCGGAACCTGCCTGTGAAGCAATGATTCGTAGCTCGTGCCCCCATTCCCCGGCCGGCATCAGCACTCTCAGGGAAAGATGTGGATGGATTCGTACGGGGACCTCGTCGCAGCCGACGATGTGCTGCTCTTCGTCAACGCTGCGATCACCTCCACTGGCCAGCGTGAATTCCACAGCGACGCGGGCGAGCAGCGGCTGTCCTTGGACTTTCTCCATGCATACATGCTGGGGAACTACCGTGACCTGTACGCCGGGGTCCTTGCGCTCGACATCAACGACTACAACGCAGTCCTCATCATCCGACGGCTGCTGGAGACCAGCAGTGAGGCCACTGCCGACCAGCGCCGCAGCGAGGGCCGCCTGATTGCGTCCCGACTTGCGACGCTGCCGCCACAACGCGTGTACGGACTGTTCGATGCCCTGCGCCGGGCCAGAGTGAACAACCGTCGCAGCCGCGCGATCATGCGTGACTGGCTGTCCGCCCGCCAGGACCTGGCGTTCGACGCAGTGAAGTACCGCAGCGGCCTCAAGCGAGCCCTCCGCCATGCACACC
This sequence comes from Streptomyces sp. NPDC030799, assembly GCF_055572255.1. Taxonomy (NCBI): domain Bacteria; kingdom Bacillati; phylum Actinomycetota; class Actinomycetes; order Kitasatosporales; family Streptomycetaceae; genus Streptomyces; species Streptomyces sp. NPDC030799. The sequence continues at coordinate 178,916 of NZ_JBVIDS010000003.1, forward strand.
TGGCCCCCGCCACCGAAGAGCTGGGGACGTTCCTGTTCGCGCCGTTGGCCCGCCCGCACTATGACACACCCCTCTTGGAGACGTGGCGCCGCGCGCACTACGAGCAGGCCGCCCTGTATGAGCTGCCCTATACGGTTGCCGAGGGCTTCGCCGCCAAGTACGGCATTCCCCGGGACGTCTTCCTGGAGCGCATAGCTCCCCGGCTAACCCGCCTGGAGACCTTGCGGCTGCAGGAGTCCGCGCACAAACGTGGGACCGCAGGGGTACAAGCAGACCTGGCGGGGATGCCGCTGACCCGCTTGGCGACTTATGTGCTTTCGCTGCCGGTCGAGGACCGTCGGCGCCGGCGTGCCGAGTTGACCCACGCCCTGGAATCGGCCGCCGACCGGGTGGCCGGCTTCCACCGGGAGAGCTGGGGCAAGGTCACCGCCGTCCTGGACGACAGCTTTTCCGCCTTCGGCTCGGTTCACAAGCGTCGTCGGCCGCTGGCCGTGGCCCTGGCCTGCCATTACCTGCTCGCGGCTCTTGCCGGCGACTACACCGGGCTGTGGACGTCTGGCCGGACTGATGCACTGCTGACCTATCCGTACGGGCCGACGCCGGTTGGCCGGCGGATCCTCGACGCGTTGGACACCGCCCCGTCCAGGCTGGTGATCGTCTCCGACGGATGGGACAACGCGCCTCCCGGCCTGGCGGCCGAGGTGCTGCGCATCTGGCGGACCCGGCTCGACCCCGAACGTCGCACCAGCGTCGTGCATCTCAACCCGGTCTACGATGCGGCCGATTTCGATGTGCGTCGGCTGTCGGCGACGGTGCCCACCGCGGGTATCCGCGACGCCGAGGACCTTCCCGCACTGGTGGAACTCGCCCAGTTCGCGGAAGGCCGGACCGGCCTGGCCGAACTGATCGCTTACATGGACACCCGGGCGGCCCGAATGTTGGACGAACACCACCAGGAGCGGGCGCGATGACCACACTGGACCTGACCGGTCTGGCCACCCGCCCCTCCCAGGTCTGGAATGCCGTCCGACTGGTACCGCTCGTGCGTGACGAACCTGTCGACGACCTCCGTCTGAGCTCGCAGCTCTATGGTGATGCGGCCGGGCTGGTCGAGGTCGGCCCCCGCCATGCTTACATCTCCTACATCCCGCACGGATTCGTCGCCACGTGGACTGATGACGGCACGCCGGCAGCCGCCTACGGCACGCAGCTTTCCGCCGACGCCAACTCGGCTCCCGCCGCCACGATGGCGCTGCGCTTCCACCGTAGGATGGCCCGCCGTCAAGCCAAGGACCGGCTGCGGTTCCTCCCCATGCACCTGGCGCTGGAAGGCTACCTGGCACTGCACTTCGGCGGCCCCTCCCTCGCCTGGGAAGAGTGGTCGCAGCGTGCGATCCGCCAAGGGCTCTCTCCTCGCGTCGAGGAAGCCTATGTGGGTGCCGAAGTACGCGGGCTCACCGACGCACTGCGCGTCTTCGAGATCCACCCCAACCAGTGTGGCGTGATGGTCTACGTCGCCGACGCGCTCGCTGCCGCGTTCGTGGTCCCGCATCCCGACGACTATCGTGCACTTCACCCAACGCTCCTGCAGGATCTGTACGGCGAGCTGATCCACCACTACGCCACGCTGATGCCGCCGGTGCCGGACTTCCGGGCCCGCATACCTGACTTTCAGATCCGCTCCCTGACCGACCTGCGTACGGCAGTTGCCGAACAGGAAGACGCCTGGACGCGTTTCCACGACACGACCATGGCGACCGGCCTGCTGGAACACGCATACACCTGGCAGTCGGTCTACCGGATGGGACGCTTCACGCTCTCCCGCTTCCTGCCGCCGTTCCGCCCCAAGCAGGAGAACCACATCGGTGAGGTCATCACCGACGACGGGGGCAGGATCGCCTACCTCAAGACGTTTCGCCTGTCGGAGAACCAGGTGCGTCGCGGTCACCTGCTCAGCAGGCTTGCCGCCAACGACTGGCACCTGGCGGACACCGCGGTCGGTCTTGGTATCGGTGAGGCTCAGCTGGGACTGCGACTGGAGTCCGCCGGCTTCGGTTACCTGCTCCGCCAGGACGTCTTGGACGGGTACCGCAAGCAAGGACGAAACCGAGCCGGATGAGCGCGCCACGATGAGCGGTCCTGGCTCAGCAGCATCGGGCTCGTGCAGTTGGGTCGTTGGCAGATGCATGTCCACGCCGGCCCTGGCCGGCGGCCCCGGAACGGATGACCACCCAGCGTCCTGGTCGAAAGCGACCTCGAACTGCGCGGCATCGTCCGAGCCCTCACCCCCGCTGCAGGGTGTTCGCATCAGCAGGTCGCCGATGGAGGGGTGTGGTGAGCGCCTGAGTAGGCTTCGGCGCGTGCCGTGATCTGTGTGGGGTCGAGCCAGGCAGAGGTCGTGTACGGTGTGCCGAAAAATGATCTACGGTTCCCACGAACTCTGACCTACTCAGGGGGATCCCATGCAGCAACGTCGACCGCGCGACCGCCATAGAGCGATAGCCAGAGCGATCGGTGCGGCGGGCGCGCTGGCCATCGTGTTGGGCGCGGGGGTGGCGCCGGCAGCAGCAGCCGAGAAGCCTTCCGCCACCTCGACAACAGCCGGTTCCAACGGGTACGCGCCCTGGGCGCCTGAGAACGACGATGTCCGTGTCGACCGCAAGGACGTCCACCCGGCTCCGCGCAGCAAAGCCGACCCTTCGCCCCTGCAGCTCACTCTTCCGGCACCGACCGGTCGTTCCTCGGTGGGCATGGTCGGCCTGCATCTCATCGACAAGTCTCGTACGGATCCGTACGTTCCGGGCAATCGTGCACGCGAGTTGATGGTGTCCTTGTGGTACCCCACCTCCTCCCCGTCCGGGCACTATCAGGCGCCGTGGATGTCGTCGGTGGCGGGTGCCCACTTCCTCAGCACGTCGCTCAACCTGACGCCGCAGCAGGTAACCCTGCCGCGAACCGCCGGCCATGTCCTTGCCCCGGTCGACACCAGGCACGGCAAGCTGCCTGTGCTGTTGTACTCGACCGGGCTGCACTCGGACCGTGCGATGGGCACTGCTCTCGTCCAGGACCTGGCCAGCCGTGGGTACCTCGTCGTCACCGTCGATCACACGCATGACGCCAACGAGGTGCAGTTCCCCGGCGGCCGGCTCGAGGTCAACACCATGCCGGCGGGCGCGCACTCCTCCGATACGCTCAAGGTGCGCGCTGCCGACATCCGCTTCGTCATCAACCAGCTCGGCACCATCGCCAAGGGAGGCGACCCGGACGCCGGCCACGCCAAGCTTCCCGCCGGGCTGTCCCACGCGGTGGACACATCCCGCATCGGGATGTTCGGCTTCTCGCTGGGCGGCGGCGCGGTCGACACCGCCATGCAGCTCGACCACCGGATCGACGCCGGCGCCGACTTGGACGGCCAGTTCTTCGGCTCGGCGCCGAGCAAGGATCTTGACCGCCCCTTCATGCTGTTCAGCTCGGGAACCCACAACCGCAACAATGACGGGTCGTGGCGCACGTTGTGGTCGCACCTGAAGGGATATCGGGTCGACGTCCAGCTCCACGGTGCGACCCACCTGACGTTCTACGACAACGCGGTGCTGGCCCCGCAGTACGCGCCCCTGGTCGGTTGGTCACAGGCCACCGTCCAGCAGTTGTTCGGCACGATCGACCCGATCCGTGCGATCAAGATCCAGCGCGTCTACCTTGCCGCTTTCTTCGACCGGACACTGCTTCATCAGCGTCCTCCTGTGCTGGACGGCCCCAGCAGGAGCTACCCCGAGATCTCCTTCGTCCGCTGACCCAAGCCGGCAAGGAAGAACGCTTGGGCCCAAAGTGGCGGACGGGCAGGCCCGGCTCGGCCATCGCCGTGCCGATTCCGATCAGCAGGTGAGACTTGCCGGTGCCGCAGTCCGTCCGACCACGAGGGCGGCCGCCGTCGTCACCTTCACGGCTTGAGCTCAGCTACCCGGACTTACTTGCTGCGGCTCCTCGCCGCTGTAGTAGCCGGTGGAGCGCAGGAAATCGGGGAAGCCGCGTACCAGTTGCTCTGCGTCCGCCGCCGGGTAGTGGTGGCCGTAAGGGCTGAACGCCTCGCAGAGCATCCAGCGGAGCCGCGCCAGGAAGCCCGGATGGTCGAGTTGGCCGACCGTGGCACGGAGTGTTGCTGTGCAGCGCATGGTCGACGGCGGAGAGGAAGGCGTCGACGGCGGGAGGTTCAGGATCGTGCGGCGGCGCGGTGAAGTTCGGGGAACCCATGGCGGCAGCCTTGCGGTGACTGCCGTCCGGCAGGCTTACGCCAGCTCCGGACCACCCAGAAGTCGTTGAAGGCTGCCTGGCGGGCGAACTGCACGCCGACAAGGGTGACGACTGCGAGCAGCTGCGCCGTCGTCGCTGGACAGTCGAGCGAACCGTGCCCTGGCCGGCCGGCTGTCGAAGGCTCCAGCCGCTGCGAACGCAAGGTCGAACACTTCCTCGCCCTCGTCGGCACAGCCGCAGCCCTTATCGGCCATCGCCGTCCTACAGCGCGTTGACGCAGTTCAGCGCACTTGACCTGCAGCGATTACGGCCTGGATCAGGCCCGGGAACCGGCGGTCCAAGTCCTCCTTGCGAAGGCGCATGTACAGGCCGTTCCCGGCGTCGCGCTGATACACCAAGCCCGCCTCGCGCAGTACTCGCCAGTGACGGGTACGACTGGACTTGCCCACCGGCAGGTCGAAGGAAGCGCACAGCCGCTCTTCATCCGGCCGTTCGGCCAGTTCGGCCACGACCCGACGCCGGTTCGCGTCAGCCAGCGCCAAAAGGATGGGCCCTACCTGCAACTCCTCGGCGCGAGGGTGCATCAACTCGCCTGCTGCCATTACTTCACCCCTCGACAAGGTACGCCTAGTTGCGTACCTTCCTTGAGGTACGCAACTAGGCGTACCTTACCCGCTGTTGGGAGAGCCATGCCTGTACCCGCATCGCCGCGTCGCCGGGTCCTGTCGCGCATCCGCACGTCACTGCGCAAGCTCCTGCTCATCGAGCACTCGCCCTTCATGACCCTCTGACCCGGCAGGGCCTCCGCCGCTCGCGTGCGGAGGCATGGGGACAGCCAACCAAGTGCCCTATGAGAAACGTCGTCCAAGGCAGCACCACGCCGGGAGTGATCGATCCGATGCCGGCTCCGCCGCGGATTACCAGTAGCTGCCGTGGTTCCCTGTTACCCCAAGCCCAGGCTGAAGGAGCAGCGCATGACCAGCGCCCCTGTCCCCTTCCAGGTGTACGAGGCAGGAACGTTCCTGCACGGTACGAAGGCAGACCTTGTTCCGGGGGATTTGTTGAGCCCCGGCTACGCATCCAACTTTGAGGAAGGGCGCACGTCCCGTCACGTCTACGTTTCCGAGACCCTGGATGCCGCCACCTGGGGCGCCGAGCTCGCAGCCGGCGACGGACCCGGGCGGATCTATGTAGTGGAACCAACCGGCCCTCTGGAAGACGATCCCAACGTCACCGACAGGAAGTTCCCGGGCAACCCCACCCGCTCCTATCGCACGCGCGAACCTGTGCGCATCGTGTCGGAGCTCAAGGGCTGGGTCGGGCACTCCCCCGAGCAGATCAAGGCCATGCTGAACGGGCTGGCCGATCTTCGTCGCCGCGGCATCGCCACAATCCTGGATTGACGGGGCCGTCGGCGCGACCGTGGAAGCCTCCGCCGGGCAGCAGGTCGAGCTGCGGCAGCAACAGGCCACCTGGGCCACATGCCGTAGGCGGCATCGGCCTCCACCACCGCCTCCCCCGAGGCCGACACTCGGCGGAGCGCCGCCGCGCGCCGCTCGTCCCGGATCCGCTCTGCCAGCTGCGGGGCGGTAAGAGCGACAGCGCTGAATCGGCGTTCGGACTGCAGGCCCGCTCGCACGCCGCCGCGAGCAGGCTGCGGGTGTCCGGCTCGCACTGCCGGGTGAGCTTGGCGGCATACGGTGCCTGCCTGCGGGCCGGCTCGGCTTCCTGCTTGCCTGGCTCGCTGTCCATCCAACATGCCGACGGCACCGCTTCCCCTCGTCCAGTAAGGAATCACGGCATGACCCTCTCGCACGCCTTCCCCTTGGAACCCATCTCGATCCATGTGTCCGACGAGGTCCTCGACGACCTGCGCGCCCGTCTCGCGCTGACCCGTCCGCCGCTGGACGAAGGGAATGAGGACTGGTCCTACGGCGTCCCGGACAGCTATCTCCGTGAGCTGGTCGCCCACTGGCGGGACGGCTACGACTGGCGCAAGGCTGAGGCGGCCATCAACGTCTACGAGCACTACCAGGTGAGCGTCGCCGGCGTCCCGGTGCACTTCATGCGCAAGCCCGGCCGCGGACCCCGCCCGATCCCGTTGATCCTCACCCACGGCTGGCCCTGGACGTTCTGGCACTGGTCCAAGGTGATCGACCCGCTCGCCGACCCGGCCGCGTTCGGCGGTGACCCCGCCGACGCGTTCGACGTCATCGTGCCGTCCCTGCCCGGCTTCGGTTTCCCCGGCCCGCTCACCGGGTTTTCGGACGTCAATTTCTGGAAGGTCGCCGATCTCTGGCACACCCTGATGACCGAGACCCTGGGATACGAGAAGTACGCCGCCGGGGGCTGCGACATCGGCGGGATCGTTTCCAGCCAGCTCGGCCACAAGTACGCCGACGAGCTGTACGGCATCCACATCGGCTCGGGGCTGCCGCTCGACTTCTTCACCGGCCCCCGTGCCTGGGACTTCGCACGGAATCGGCCCCTCACCGACGACCAGCCCGCCGATGTCCGCGCCCGCATCATCGAGCTGGACCGCCGCTCGGCGTCCCACCTCGCCGTGCACATGCTCGACGGTGCCACTCTGGCCCACGGGCTGAGCGACTCACCCGCCGGACTGCTCGCCTGGCTGCTGGAGCGCTGGCATGCCTGGAGCGACAACGGCGGCGACCTGGAATCCGTCTTCACCAAGGACGACCTGCTCACCCACGCCACGATCTACTGGGTGAACAATTCCGCCGCCACGTCGATGCGTTACTACGCCAACGCCAACCGCTACCCCTGGGCCCCCGCCCACGACCGCACCCCGGTCGTGCAGGCCCCGGTCGGCCTCACCTTCGTCACGTACGAGAACCCGCCCGGCATCCACACTGCCGACGAGCGCGTCCGGGCGTTCAAGACCGGCTCGCAGGCCGATTGGTTCAACCACGTCAATGTCAACGCCCACGACCACGGCGGCCACTTCATCCCCTGGGAGAACCCCGCCGCCTGGGTGAGCGACCTGCGCCGCACCTTCCACGGCCGCAGACCCTGAACGGCCCTGCGGGTCGCTGTCGGCGTCGTAGGCGCGGCGACGTGTCCGGCCGGCCCCCGGGGCGATGGCCGCCCAGCGCTCCCCCAGCGTCGCGCCTGCGGCCGGGAGCCGCCGGGCGCACCGGCAACCAGTGCGTCGTACTCCTCGCCGGAGAGGCCGGCCAGGCGGTGATCGTGGCCCGGGTTCGGCGGCCGGGGTGGACGGTCGTGGACGTCTTTCAAGGGTTCCGCTTGTCAATGAGGGCTGATCTCCGCCCAGTTGGGTGGTTTCGGCCGTGTCCGCTGAGGAGGGCCGCTCATCGACGCCCTGTCCCTCGCTGGTTACACTGCGACGCGTTCGGCTCAGCGCGCTTCCGTTTCGAGCTTGTCGAACACCTTGCTGGACGACATGACCGCGTACCCCGGAGGACACCGTGCCCGCCGCTCACTCCGCCTTAGCCGGCAGGCCCCTCCACTCCGACTGCCTTGCGCCCGAAGTCCGTTCGTCGTGCACGACGCCTCCCTCGGCGGTCACGCGACATTTGGCCTGTCATGCCCGCATCCAGACAGCTGCTTTCGCCGCGTCGGACACGCTGGAGAGGACCTGATGACCGATCTGATACTGGCCGTGAGTGCCCCGGTCGCTCTGGCGGCCGGTGCGACCGCGTGGCGCTTCCGTGGTGCGTACCGGCGCGAGCGAGCCAGGGCCGACCAGCTCCAGAGCCGTACCGACCAACTCACCCAGCAGTTGCGTGCGGTGGAGCACGTCCTCGGGCAGCTGGCCGCGGAGGTGCTGCCCGCGGTGGGCACCGGCGCCCTGCCCGACCATCAGTACGGAGCCGGCCTCGCCCTTCCCGGCCCGCTGGCCCACACCGCCCTTGCCGGCCGGCTGCGCGACGTGACGGGGCAGGCGGTCGCCACCGTGACGCACGTACGCGAGGCCGCCCAGGCCGCCGCCGACCACCGTATCGCCGAGGTCCGGTCCGCCGCGGAACAGGAGGTCGCGAAGGCGCGCCGGGAGTCGCAGCAGGCGACCCGCGCGGCCGTGCGCAGTTTCGCCTCCAACGTGGTGGCACGCGCGGCCCGGCTCAGCCGGGAGATCAGCAAGGGCGTGCGCTCCCACCAGGACGACGAGGCGTACGCAACGTTGGTGCACATCGACCACATCGCCCAGCAGATGCTGCTGACCGCGCAGGGCTACGCGGTGCTGGCCGGCGACAAGCTCTCCAGGCGCTGGCCGCGCACCTCCCTGACCGACGTGATCCGCGCCGCCATGGGCCGCATCGAGGGCTACCAGCGGGTGGAGCACCACGAGTCGGACACCATCGCGGTGGAGAGCCGGGCGGTCGAAGCCGTCGTGCACACCCTGGCGCTGCTGCTGGACAACGCCCTGCGGTACTCACCGCCGGCCGCCCGCGTGCACGTCTCGGTGGAGGAGGGCCATCACGCCTGTTTCCTGATCGTCGACGACGCCGGTCTGCGTATGGACGACGAACGGCTGCTATGGGCCAGCGACATCATGTCCGGCAAACAGCGCGACGACATCACGCAGCTCGGCGCACATCCGCAGACGGGCCTGCGCGTCGCCTCCCTGCTCGCCGAGAACTACGGCTTCCGGGTCGAGTTGACCGCGCCGAACATCTACCAGGGCACCCGGGCCGTGCTGGTTCTGCCGAAGAACCTCCTGGTCTTCTCCCCCGGCGGGGCCCAGCCCGCCGGAGCCCGCGCCACCGCGGTCAGGCCCGCCGCCGTGCCCCGCCCCGCCGCAGCGCTCGAACCCGCTGCCGTACCCCCCACCCAGGATTCCGGCTCCCCCACCCAGGATTCCGGCTCCCCCGCGCCTGCCGCGACCACCGCCAGCGGGCTGACCGTCCGTCAGCGCCCTGCCCGGCCACGCGGCACCGCACCGTCGACGCCGGAGCCGCCGGCCGTGCCGGGGCGGCCCAGCGTCGCCGCCGCCTGGGCGGCGGGCACCCGCCGGGGACGCCAGACTCAGGAAAACACCGGCCCCACCGAAGGAAACTGACCATGCGCGACACCCACAGCAACAGCCTGGGATGGCTGCTCGACCAGGAACTCGGCGCCGTCGAGGGCGTCGAGTACGCCGTGCTGATGAGCAGCGACGGCCTCCTGCAGGCCCGCACCCGGACGATCGGCCAGGAGGACGCGGAGAAACTCGCCGCCCTCACCGCCTCGCTGCGCGCCGCCGGCAAGGCGTGGGACGAGCACGTCGGCGGCAAGGGCATGTGCCAGTTGCTGATCGAGTCGCAGGGCCGCATCGGGCTGACCACCGCGGCCGCGCGGAACTCGATGCTCTCGGTCGTCACGACCGGCCCGGACGCCGACGTCGGCCTGATCAGCCACCACATGGTGCGGCTGGCGACGCGGCTCGGCCACGAGCTGGAGGTCGGGGACCGGCGCCCTGTCTCGGAAGGCGGCACCGCGACGTGAGTGGTCCGCGGCACGACCCGGACCTGATCAGGCCCTACGTCCGCACCGGCGGACGGAACCGGCCCAGCCGTGATGTGCGCCTGGAGACGGTGGTCATCGCCGCGTCCGGTCCCACCGAGAGGCTGGCGCCGGACGCCCGCAGGGTGATGCGACTCTTCGCCGGCGGGCGGGGCGGCCTGGCCGTGGCGGACATCGCCGCCGCGCTGGAGCTGCCGCCCTCGACCGTACGGATCCTCGTCTCCGCCCTGATGGACAGTGGCCATCTGACCAGCCCGGCCCCTGTGCAGGAGGGCCGCCCAGGACTCGACCTGCTCCAGGAGGTGCTGCGTGGACTACGCGAACTGGTCTGACCCGCCGGCCGTCCACTATGTGGCCCCCGCCGTGAACCGCTCGGCGAAGATCGTCGTCGCCGGCGCCTTCGGGGTCGGCAAGACCACTTTCGTCGGCAGCGTCTCCGAAGTGGCACCGCTGCGCATGGAGGAGCCGATCACCGAGGCGAGCGTCGGCGTGGACGATCTGCGCGGCACACCGCACAAGACGACCACGACGGTCGCCATGGACTTCGGGCGCATCCATCTGCTGAACGACCGCCTGGTGCTCTATCTGTTCGGGACGCCCGGCCAGACCCGGTTCCGCCCCCTGTGGGAAGGGCTGACCGAGGGAGCCCTGGGCGCGGTGGTCCTGGCCGACACCAGGAACCTCGACGGCTGCCACGAGGTGCTGAGCCTGCTGGAGGAGCAGCAGACGCCGTACGCCGTCGTCATCAACGTCTTTCCCGACGCGCCGCGCTACCCCCTGGAGGAGATCCGGCAGGCGCTCGCGCTGGAGCCCGACACACCGCTGACCGAATGCGACGCGCGGGACCGCCGCTCCTGTGTGTACGCGCTCATCACCCTCATCGAGTACCTGACCACCAAGCACATCCCCGCCTCTCTTGTGGAGCCCCGCCCATGACCACGCCCGGCCCCGGCATCACGAGCCCGTCGGCCAGAGTTCCGCTCTACGCCGCCGAGTTCGCCGACGACCCGCACGCCGCGTACGAGCGCATGCGCCGCGTCCACGGTCCGCTGGTCCCCGTGGATCTCGCTCCGGGTGTCCCCGCCACCCTGGTCATCGGCTTCCACCAGGCCCGGCGCATCCTCAACGACCCCCTGCACTTCCCCGCCGACCCGCGGATCTGGCAGCAGGGCATACCCGAGACCTGCCCGGTACGGCCGATGATGGAGTGGCGGCCCAACGCGCTGCGCTCGTCCGGTGCCGAGCACACCCGCTACCGGGCGGCGAACACCGCGAGCATCCAGGCGGTCGACCAGCACGAGCTGCGGGCCCTGGTGGAGAAGGTCGCCTCCGGTGCGATCGGCTCCTTCCGCCACCTCGGCCAGGCCGACCTGCTCACCCAGTACTCGTTCCCCATCGCATTCCAGGTGCTGAGCGCGCTGCTGGGCTGCCCGGACGAGATCGGCATGCGCATCGCCGACGGGATGGCCAAGATCTTCGAGGCGGAGGCCGAGACCGCCGCCCGCGGCAACGAGATCCTCGGCCAGGCCGTCCTCGACCTCGTGACGCTCCGGCGGCAGTACCCCGGGGACGACATCACCTCCCGGCTGATCGCCCACAGCGCCCGCCTGGACGACGTGGAGATGTCACACCAGCTCGTCACGCTGTACGGCGCGGGCATCGAGCCGCTGACCAACCTGATCAGCAACACCGTGCTCAGGATCCTCACCGATGAGCAGTTCTCGGCCGGCCTGCACGCCGGACAGCCGGTGCGGGAAGCCCTCGACACGGTCCTGTACACCGACCCGCCGATGGCCAACTACTGCATCAGCTACCCGCCGTACCCGATCGACGTCGAGGGCGTCCTCCTCCCCGCCCACCAGCCCGTCGTCATCTCCATGGCCGCCTGCAACAACGACCCGGCCGTCACCGGGGGCCTCGGCGCCGGAGCGCTCACCGGCAACCGCGCCCACCTGTCCTGGAGCATCGGTCCGCACACCTGCCCGGCCCGCACCCACGCGTACCTCATCGCCGAGACGGCCGTCGCCTGCCTGCTGGACGCCCTTCCCGAGATCGATCTCGCCTGCCCCGTGCGGGATCTGGTGTGGCGGCCCGGCCCGTTCCACCGCGCCCTGGAAGCGCTGCCCGTCCGTTTCCCCGCTGTCGTCTGAAGCACCGCTGCCGTCCGACACCGCCACTGCTGTCCATAAGGAGAACGGCCATGCCCCAGCACACTCCGCTCGTCCTCGACCCCACCGGCGCCGCCCGGCATCTGGAGCACGAGACCCTGCGCGCCCAGGGTCCCGCCACACGCGTGGACATCCTCGGCGTCCAGGCCTGGGCGGTCACCGACCCAGCCCTGCTCAAGCAGCTGCTGACCAGCCCCGACGTGTCCAAGGACGCACGCGCGCACTGGCCCGCCTTCGAGCGGACGGTCGCGACCTGGCCGCTCGCCCTGTGGGTCGCGGTGAAGAACATGTTCACCGCCTACGGCGCCGACCACCGCCGTCTGCGCCGCATGGTCGCCCCCGCCTTCAGCGCGCGCCGCATCGCCGAGCTGCGCCCGGCCGTCGAGGCCCTGGTCACCGAGCTGGTGGAGGACCTCGCCGCGCTGCCCGCCGGGGAGGTCGTGGACCTGCGTGAACGCCTGGCCTACCCGCTGCCCATCGCCGTGATCGGGCACCTGATGGGCGTACCCGAGGACCGGCGGGCGGACTTCCGCAAGCTCGTGGACGGTGTCTTCGACACCACGCTCACCCAGGAGGAGGCCGAGACCAACGGCGCCCGCCTCTACGCCCTCCTCGACGCGCTGATCGCCACCAAGACCAGCGCTCCCGGCGACGACATGACCTCCCTGCTCATCGCGGCACGGGACGAGGAGTCGGACGGCACCGGCTTCACCGCGGAGGAACTCCGCGACACCCTGTTGCTGATGATCAGCGCCGGGTACGAGACCACCGTCAACGTCATCGACCAGGCCGTCGTCGCGATGCTGACCAACCCCGACCAGTTCGACCTCGTCCGCACCGGCAAGGCCGGCTGGGACGACGTGGTGGAGGAGACGCTGCGGCACGAACCCGCCGTCAAGCATCTGCCGCTGCGCTACGCCGTCACCGACATCGAGCTGCCCGACGGAGGCACCATCGCCCGGGGCGATGCCATCCTCGCCTCGTACGCCGCCGCCAACCGTCACCCCGACTGGCACGGCGACGACGCCGACACCTTCGACATCACCCGCACGGTCAAGGACCATCTGGCCTTCGGCCACGGGGTGCACTTCTGCCTGGGCGCCCCGCTGGCCCGCCTGGAGGTCACGGAAGCCCTCCGGCAACTGTTCGAGCGTTTCCCCGACCTGTCCCTCGCGGTGCCGGCCGAGGAACTGCAACCGGTGGCCTCCCTCATCAGCAACGGGCACCGGGAACTCCCCGTCCAGCTGGGCCCAGCGCGCCCGGACACGGCCTGAGGGTCTTTGCCAGGCGGACCAGGTCGGAGATCGGGGTGCCGTCGGGCAGACCGGACAGCCAGAACATCGCGAGGAAGCGCGAGGTCATCGCCCCCGGGGGCCTGTCCGATGAGTCGATGGCAGGCTGACGGCATGATAATGAATCAGCCGTGGACGGGGCTTCACGCCGATCTGCTGGCGGCGAAGGCATTGGTGTTCGACCCGAGCGGTTTCGCCTGCTCACTGCCGGTGCCGGAACCGGAGAGCGCCGAATACGCGGCTTGCGCGTTCACGCTTGATGGCCGCTCGGTTCGGTTCCGCGTGGCCAAGACCACCCCGACGAAGGTGGGTCAGTTCGTCACCGTGTGGCAGCGGTCCGAGCAAGGGCCGATCCGACCCTTCGACGCCTCCGACGGGGTGGACCTCTTCGTCATCAGCAGCCGCGACGACGACGGCTTCGGACAGTTCGTCTTCCCGCGCGAGGTGTTGTGCGAGCGCAACATCGTCTCCCGCGGCGGCTCCGGCGGGAAGCGCGGATTCCGCGTCTATCCGCCGTGGGTGACCACGACCAACCGGCAGGCCCGCAGCACCCAGGTGTGGCAGGTGAACTACTTCTTCAACCTGGGCCAGGAGCCTGCCGGCCTGAGTCGCGCCCACGCCCTCTACCACGCCTGAGGAATGCCCAGTGGGTCACGAGCGGAGCCGGAGCCGGACGGCGGCCACAGTCCCCGGCGCCGGGGCCGCCGTCGTGCGGGTGCGGCCCCGGCGGGACGGAGACGCGAGGGGCGCTACCTCACGAGCCAGGTCTGGGCATCGTTGCCCGCATCGCAGTTCCACTGCATCAGCTGGCTGCCGGGGCCGCTGACCGTGTCAAGGCACATCGAGGTGCCCGAGTGCGTGAACTGCTGGTAGACGATTCCGTTCACGGTACGGAAGCTCTGCACCCACTGCTCCGAAGCGGTCCCGTTGCAGAAGTACTCGTCGACAGTCTCGCCGGGGTCCGCCGTGCCGTCGTTGACTTCCATGCAGTAGCCGCCCACCTGGTTCACGAGGTAGTACGTGGAGGCGGCCGGCGCGGCCACGAAGGCCCACTTCTGGGCTGAGGACCCGTTGCATCCGGCGAGCCGGAGTCTCACGTTGAGGGCACCCCTCGGCGCCTCCACGCATTGGTTGTAGGCAAGGTTCACTATCTCGTGGTAGCTGCTCGCGGCCTCGGTGGCCACGATACGGGCGGAGACGTTCGCTCCGGGCTGCACCGCGGCGGCCTCGGTCGCGGTTGCAACCGTGCCCGACGCGATCAGCAGCGCACCCGCAACGGCTGCCAGAGCGGCACGTGTCTTCTTCGTTTTCCCGGTCATTTGCCTTTGCTCCTTCGGTCGGTAAGACGCTCCGTGTCGACGTGCCGGCATTCGCACGCAGAATGGGTCGCCGCGAGTCCCATGTCGTTTTCTGTCTGTTCAGGGGATCGCGCCAGGCGATTCGAACCGCAGAACCCCTGCTGACTCGCATGACGGTGCCAAGCCGACCATGGACAGACGTTGGACAATCGTTGAATCGGACCGTCCAGGCCGGGTAATGAAGACGCGTTCGAGTTGCGGCCTCGTGGGGAGTGCGGTCGGGATGACGGTGGAATTCAGCGTGCTGGGCAGCGTTGAGGCCCGCATCGATGGCAGGTCTGTGGTGCTCGGGCATGCACGCCAGCGGGCCGTGCTGGCGGTTCTCCTGGTCGACGTAGGACGCCCGGTGACGATCGATCAGCTGACGGACCGGGTCTGGGGAAGCCGTCCGCCGCGGCAGGCTGTCCCCACCTTGCGCAGTTATCTCTCCCGGCTGAGACAGGCCCTGGCAGCCACCGGCGAGGCAGTCATCGCGCGGCAGCCAGGCGGTTACGCCATGACCACCGCCCGCTCCGTGACCGTGGACATGCACACCTTCCGCCGCCTTGCCGCTCAGGCCCGTGCCGCCGGCGACGACACCCGCGCCGCTGCCCTGTTCGAACAGGCCCTGCGGCTGTGGCGCGCGGAACCCTTTGCCGCCCTGGACACGCCCTGGCTGAACGCGCTGCGCGATACGCTGGTCCAGGAACGCCTGGCGGCCCAACTCGATCTGGGCGACGTGCGATTACGCCTGGGCCAGCACGTCGCCCTGTTGCCCGAACTGTCAGCACGCGCCGCAGCACACCCCCTGGATGAACACCTGGCAGGCCAGCTGATGCTCGCACTGCACCGCTGCGGCCGTTCCGCTGAAGCCCTGGACCACTACCGGCGCACCCACAGCCGACTGGCCCGGGAGCTGGGAATCGACCCCGGGCGGCACCTGCAGGACATCCAGGCCGCCATACTCCAGCAGGAGGCCGTCCCCGCTCCTGTCGCGCAACCGCAAGGCCCGGCACAGGTGAGCACGATCCCTGCTCAGCTGCCCCTGTCCGTCGCGGCCTTCACCGGCCGCAAGAGCGAACTCGCCCAGCTCGACCGTCTCCTGCCCGGCACGGCCGGGGCCCTGTCGGCGCGCCCCGCCGCAGTGGTGATCTCGGCGGTGTCCGGCACCGCCGGGGTGGGCAAGACCGCACTGGCCGTGCACTGGGCCCACCGCGTACGGGACGCTTTCCCCGACGGGCAGCTGTACGTGAACCTGCGCGGATTCGACCCGGGTGGTTCCGTGGTGGGCCCGGCCGAGGCGGTCCGGGGGTTCCTGGACGCCCTGGGGGTGCCCCCGGCCCGTGTCCCGAACGGCCTGGAAGCGCAGGCGGCCCTGTACCGTAGCCTGCTGGCCGACCGACGGGTACTCGTGGTGCTGGACAACGCCCGCGACGCCGAACACGTCCGCCCGCTCCTGCCCGGCGCGTCCGGCTGCCTGGCCCTGGTCACCAGCCGTAACCTCCTCACCGGCCTGGCCGCGACCGAGGGCTCCCATCTGCTGACCGTGGACCTGCTCACCCCCACACAGGCCGGGGACCTGCTGACCAGCCGTCTCGGCGCCCACCGGACCGCGGCCGAACCCGCCGCTGTCGAGGAGATCGTCACCCGGTGCACCGGGCTGCCGCTGGCCCTGGCGATCACGGCCGCCCGCGCCGCCGCCCAGCCCCATCTGCCGCTCACCGCCCTCGCCCACGAACTGCGCGAAGCCGGCAGCCGCCTGGACGCTTTGGACGGCGGGGACCCGGCCAGCCAAGTGCGGGCAGTGTTCTCGACGTCGTACCGGGCGCTGACCGCCGACGCGGCCCGGCTCTTCCGGCTCCTCGGACTCCACCCCGGACCCGACATCGCCCTGCCCGCGGCCGCCTCGCTGGCCGGCGTGTCACGTGTCCGCGCCGGCGCCCTGCTGGCCGAACTGACCCGCGGCAACCTCCTCAGCGAACACACCCCGGGCCGATACGCCTTCCATGACTTGCTTCGCATCTACGCCACCGAACTGGTCACCACGCACGACAGCGACGACGCCCGGCGATCGGCCGTGCACCGCATGCTCGACCACTACCTGCACACCGCCCACGCCGCCGACGCGCTGCTGACCCGCAGAAGGGACCCGATCAGCGTGGCCCCCGCCCAGCCCGGAGCCGTGGTCGAGGAACTCCTGGACCGCCAGGAGGTGCTGGCCTGGTTCAGCGCCGAGCACCCCGTCGTCCTCGCCGTCATCCAGCAGTCCCCGGCAGGCTTCGAGACCCACACCTGGCAGCTCGCAGCGGTCGTCGCCACCTTCCTCAAGCGGCAGGGACGCTGGCCGGCGCTGGCCGCCGCCCACACCACCGCCCTGAGCGCCGCACTGCGGCGGAACGACAAGACCGGGCAGGCCAACGCCCATCGCGGCCTCGCACTCGCCCGGACACAGCTGAACGGCCCCGACGACGCCCGCGCCCACTACGCGCTCGCGTTGGACCTGTTCAGGGAACTCGGCGACCACGCCGGCCAGGCACGCATCCACAAACACCTCGGCAGGATGTCCGCGGACCGCGGCGAGCACCGCAAGGCACTCGGCCACGCCCGCCAGGCCCTGGCTCACCACAAGGCCGCACACAACCGGCTCGGACAAGCCGGCGCTCTCGACCACATCGGCCGAAACCTCGTCAGACTCGGCGCCGACCGGTCGGCGGCACTCTCCTACAGCCTGCGGGCTCTCACACTCGTCGAGGAACTCGGGGACCTCAACGGCCAGGTCAGGAGCTGGAGAAGCCTCGGCTACATCCATCATCACCTCGGCCAGTACGGGCACGCCATCGACTGCTACCGGCAAGCCATCGATCTCGTCCGCAAGACCGACGACCGCTATCACGAAGCCACCAGCCTCGCCGACCTCGGCGACACCCATCACGCCGCAGCCCACCCCGACGCCGCTCACCGAGCATGGACCCAGGCCCTGGCTCTCACCGACGAAATCGGGCTCCCGGGCACAGCCCCGCTGCGAGCCAAACTTCTCCAGAACCTTGGCCCTGGCCGACTGACGCCCCAACGCGTGAGTGAGAACCATAAGGAAGTACAGGGCAGGATGGGACCATGAACGAGATCCACACGCCCCGTCTTCTGCTGCGCCGCTGGCTGGATGACGACCTCGTCCCCCTGTCCGAGATCCACGCCGACCCGGACGTGATGCGATGGGTCGGTGACGGCACGCCGCGCTCCTTCGAAGAGACGGCCCAGGACATCGAGGCCTGGGAGGAGGAGTGGGACGAGGAGGGTTTCGGGATCTTTGCCGTCGAACTCCTCGGGTCCGGGGAGCTGGCCGGAGCGGTCGGCCTGTACCGCGCCGACTCCCCGCCCGTCGTCGCGGACCAGGTGGCGATCGGCTGGCGGCTCGGGCGCCAGTACTGGGGGCAGGGCTACGCGTCGGAGGCGGCCCAGGCCACGCTCGAGTTCGCCCTCCAGGACCGCGGTCTGGACCGGGTCGTCGCCGTTTGCCGCACCAGCGACACCGCGTCCGCGAACGTGCTGTACAAACTCGGCATGCGCGCGACGGGCACGACACAAGACCCGGACACGGGCCATGAGCTGCGGGTGTACGGAATCGATCTCACAGAGTACGAGGCCTGACCACAGCCGACGGCCGTCACGGTGGTCGTCGCCCCATGAGGCAGCCCGACGCACACGGCGGCCACGGGGTAAGTGCGTGTCCTACGCTTCAAGGCTGCGAGTGACCAACGGCCGCGGCTACACGCATCTGCTCAAGGCGCTCGGGGTAGTAGCGGCCGAAGAGTTCGGCGGACTGGTCGAAGTCGACCAACGAAACGGCTGAGGATCCGGCGATCCGTAGTGGCTTCGGCTGCTTTGGCACGCCAGTGCGGAAGCACACGGGCGAGGTCACCGTTGGAGGCGAGGAGCGGCGCCGGCAGGTGTCGGCCGACGCTGGTTTCCCCGGCCGGCTGGGAGTGGCCCCTTTCCGTGCGAGGCGCCTGGTCACGCGGAAAAGGACTTCCTTCGCGGCCGCTGCGTCGTGCAGGTCGGCTGGGCTGACCATGACCGTGATCAGAAACGCGCACCAACGCCATCTCGGGCGGTGCGCGGCACGCCCACTGCAAAAGCCGGCCGGGCGCCATCCACCGCGCCGCGTGAGCGCACGGTGCGGGTGGCGGACCGGGTCGCACCCCCGCAGCACCGCGAGTTGCTGCTGCGCATCGGCGACTACCTCGCCGCCCACCGAAACTCCGACGGCGGCTCGGCCACCAGGTCCGCACAGAAGGTCTACCGCAGCCGCACGCCTTCACCCGCGCCGCTTCGCTCCCTCACGCCACCGTGTGCGGCACCCAGACGGCGGCATGGAAAGGGCCGTTGGCGGTGGACGGGTCGGCAGGCGGAAGTGCTGCGCTGCCTGCGACGATGCCGTGGCGGTTGACCTGCGCTGCGGAGGAGTTGAGGCCGCCGAGAGAGGCCAGGTAGGTGAAGTCGCCGTTGTCGACGCGGGCGACGAAGGCGAAGGAGTTGGGGGCGAAGTTGTCACCGACCACGACGTTCCCGGTGATCTGCTTGACCTCGGTGACACCACGCCCGGAGCCGATCATGGCACTAGTGTGGGTCATGAGGTCGAACGAGCTGGAGAGCAAGCCGTCGCCGCCGACCACAGTGCTCCCGCTGATCAGCTGCGCGGTCAGGAAGTGGGATCCCAGGTCCGTGTGGATGCCGGTGCGGAGGTCGTAGGCGTATCCGGTCAAGCCGTTGCCGGCCGTTCGGGACTGACCGACCACGGTTGAGCCGCTGATGTCGTTGGCTGTACTGGAGCTACCACCGAGGGTGCCGAGATCGGTCATCGTCCGGGTGCGCAGGTTGTACGCGAACCCGTGCGTTGTGGTGGCAGGCGTGTTCGGCAGGGAGGAGTTGCCCACGACGATCGCACCGCTGACGGCCGCCGCGGTGCTGTCGCCCGACGGGCCGGCAAGGCTGCCGAGATCGGTCATGGTCCGGGTGCGGAGGCTGTACGCGAACGCGTGGGTGACCACGTCGCCGGACAGCGACGACGTCCCCACCACGGTGTCACCGTTGAGGCCGGTGATGTCGGTGCTGCTGCCGCCGAGAGTGCCGATGTCGACGAGCCGGCGTGTCCGTAGGTTGTAGGCGAATCCATGAGCCGGGCCGTCGGTGGAGAGGTCTGACTCCCCGACGACGTAATTCCCCTGCACACCGGTCGCCCGGCTGGAGTCCCCCAGTGTGCCGAGATCGGTCATGGTGTGTCTGCGCAGGTCGTATGCGAAGGCGTGTTCGGCGGCGTCGCCTCTCGTCAGTGAGCTCCCGACGACCGTGTTGCCGTCGATGGCGGTCGCCTTGCTGCGGGTACCGCCCAGAGTGCCGAGGTCCTGCACGGTGTACTGCACGGACCCCGCCGCCGACTCGGCCGACGACGTGTCAGCCGCGTGCGCCGGACCGGCGCCCACGGCGAGCAGGCCCGCGCCCGCCAGAATCCAGGCACGTAAACGTATGCGCATGATGCCCCCTGAAACGATCGACGAAGCGAGGACGGTTCGGCAGACCGCTGTGTGCCCCCGGGCACGGGCCGACCGGATGTTGCACAGCCTTCACTTGTACAGCAGTTCCGATCAGCCACATAGTGGACGGTCGGCCACAAACAAGACGTTCGTGACCGCCGCATGGCCGGCACGGTTGTCCCCCACCGAGGTGACGTGCCGTCCCAGGGGTCAGCCAGGGGCGACGGATCACCGGCTCGAAGGCGTGGGCGGTCGCCTCGGCGTTATGTGCTCCGTCGAGCGCCGGTGCAGTCGCCAGTATGCGCGGCTTCCTCAGTGAGGCGTCCGGTCTGCCGCCGGTCATGACCACCATCAGGGTGCTTCTCCGACCCCGAGAATCCTTCCCCTCCCCTGAGTTAGCCTGGAACCACGTACGGAGCTGAAGTGTCATCAAAACGGGGGGACTTGATGACAGACGGGGCGCAGCAGAACGGTCAGTCCGCCAACAGCGGGGGCTCCCACGGGGACGGGGCATGGCGGTATGTGCTCGGCTCGATCGCGGTATCCGTGGTCTCCGGGCTGCTTTATCAGGTGCACGGTTGCAGTCCGGACACTCCGGACCCGGCGCCGACGTCCACGGTGACGGAGACCATGAGCGCCGAGACGACGGCACCAGAGGACGACGTATCCTCGTCCCCGAGCGTGTCCGCGCACATCACCCGGATCCTGTTCCGTGGGAGGGACTCCGGGAACGCTGCCTACTCGGACTTCGAGGTCGACGTCGACTTCTCGGGGTTACGAGGCCAGGAGTGCGTCATCAAGTGGTCCTCCTACTATCCAGGAAAGGCCGGGCAGAGCGACACGAACACCGGCTTCAGCGGGCAGCTGTCAACAGGTCTCCTCGCTCACGACAACGAGTCGCACTGGAACACCTTCGCCGTCCACAATGCTCAAGCCGGCTGGATGTTGCACGTCTTCGTCTACGCGCCCGACGGAACACTTCTGGACCAGGAAGACGGCCCCACAGCGTGAACCGTCCAGGGGTGACGGTCGGCATCCGAGGGTGACGGCACGGTACGCCGGCTTTCAGCGCCCTCGCGCCGCAGCAGGGTGCCCGGGCGCGCCTGAACAGGATCAAGCAACTGCGCCCGGCCTTCCCGGCGTCTTCGTCGACGTGGCATTTCGTCGCTGTCCCGCCATCAGCGCGAAGGCCTCCGCGACCGCCTGGGGACGGCGGGCCGCCACCAAGGGCAGTGCCTCCGTCCACCGCTCGCCGGCCAGCGCCTGTCGCAGCGCCCACTCGGCGGCCTCCTGGACCAAGGGCTGCGCGTCGGGCCGGCCGGCGTCGGCCGCCAGGCCGCGCGCGAGCCGCACCCATGCGGCGTCGCGCTGCCAGGGGCCGGGCACCTGGTCCAGCAGGGCGCGAGCGGCCGGTCGGTCGTCCAGTGCGGCGAGTGCCCTCGCGGTCACGGTCAGGCTGTCGAGGACGGGCTCCGTGAGGATGAAGTTCTGGAACGACAGAGCCGGATGAGCCCCAAGAGGGCCTCGGTAATCACGCAACAGGTCGGCTGCCGCACGGGCGTGAGCCGCCGCCCGGTCAGGGACGGCGTCGACCGTTCCCGCGGCGGCTCCGGCGAGCAGCACCGGCAAAACATCTGTGGAGCCGTGCGCAATCCGGGACTCGGGCTCTGTCAGCGCGCTCGACAGATCGCCGACGCGGCACAACAAGGCGGTGGCGTCGGCGACGGCGGATGCCGGGGCCTCACCGGGCCGCACCGGGTCAAGGGCTGCCGCCGCCTCCAGCGCCATGGTGGCGAAGCGGGCGGCCGCCTCCTGATCGAGGCGTTCCAGGGACAGCGCGGCACTTGTGGCGAGCGGGAGCACACCGGCAGGTGTCAGGTGGCCCGAGTCCAGCGCCTCGGCCAGGGCGCGGACCGCCGCCGAGACCGTTGTCCGGTCGGTGGCCGGGCAGTGTCCCAGTACCGCGGTGAGGGACTCCACCGAGTCCTGCGCGCGGAGCCGCGTGGCGGCCCATCCCACGGCCTGCTGCCGTAGCTCGTCGGCCGCGTCGGGACCGTGGAGGCCTGCCGCCGCGACGAGGGCGACGCACTCGGGAACCGCGGCCGTGTCCGCTGATGCGAGTACGGCCGTCGTGAGGCGACGGGCCTCGTCCTGCCGCCCTGCCGCCACAGCGGCGCCGGTCAGCGCCACCAGAGTCCGGCACCGCCATCGACGGTCGTCGAGCTGGTTCAGCAAGTCCTCGGCGGCGGCGCCGTCACCGGCGCGGGCCAGCACCACCGCGCAGCGCCCCAGCGTCTCTTCCGTGCTCGCGAGGGACTGGGCGGCGTGTGCCGCGCGTACCGCGTCTTCCGGGCGGCTGGGGACCAGTGCTTCGGCGAAGTCGATCAGGGCTCGCTCCGTACCGGCGCCGGCCCCGTACCGGCCGGGGCGAGCGATCGGCGGCGTGCGCTCGGCCTCGTCCGCCAGGTGGGCGGCGTACCGGGGTTCACGTTCGACGAGAGTCTCGGCCACCCGGGTCAGTGCCGTGCGCCGGGCGAGGGGTTCCTCGATGCTTCTGGCCATCGACGCCGCCGTACGCCACTGGCCCTGCCCGGCGCAGGCCGGCGCCAGGGCAGAGCACCATGCGTCGGTTCCGAAGACGGGGCCGAGCGCATCGAGTGCCTCCGTCCTCCGCGCCGACTGTCGGGCCAGCAGCTCGGCGACGCCCTCGGCGATTCCGGCACCGATGCCGTTCAGGAC
Source organism: Streptomyces sp. NPDC030799 (assembly GCF_055572255.1). NCBI lineage: Bacteria > Bacillati > Actinomycetota > Actinomycetes > Kitasatosporales > Streptomycetaceae > Streptomyces > Streptomyces sp. NPDC030799. The sequence goes on from NZ_JBVIDS010000003.1 coordinate 201,718, forward strand.
CAGGGGCCGCAGCGGTTCCGCCCAGGAGGAGCAGTAGGCCGCCAGCGCCTGCCAGCGACCGTCTCGGGCGAGCACGGGGAGAGCCAGTGATTCGAGTCGCGCCAGTTCATTGCTGCTCAACGGCTCCGGTGGCGCGGCCAGCAACTCCTGCGCCAGCTCCGCGGCCTCCGGACGACCGGCATGGGAGCCCGCGTACACCATCGAGACCGCGGCGCCGATCCAGCCTTCCGGCTTGTCCTCGGCCCGGTAGCGTGCCAGCAGGTCCAGAGCCTGCTGCCAGTCGCCGCGCAGGGCCAGCACGGTGAGCGCCTGACGGCGCGCCTCCCGGCGGAACGGCGCGGGGTACGGGAGCGCGGCCACGGCGAGCGCCTCTTCCCACCGGTCCAGGGTGCCCAACGCCCGCAGGCGCAGAGCCCCGCACGCCCCGCCGCACGGCCAGTCGGCAGGGGGCGCGGCAGTGTCGTGGCCGTGCGGGCACGCCTCCTCGATCAGGCGCAGTCCCTCCCGGGCGTCCGGCGCCCGCACGGCCAGGTCCAGCAGCGCACGCCGTCGGGCCTCGGGTCCCGCGACGGCGCGCGCGGCGCGCAGGGCCTGTCCAAGGTCCCCGGCCTCGCCGAAGGCCTCGCTCAGCCCACCGAGGACCATGTCCCGGTCTTCCGGCGGAACCGTGTCCACGGCGTGCCAGGCCTCCTTGCCGGCGCCCGCGGCGGCAAGGGCGGCGGGCCAGGCGGCGCGTGCGGCGGACGGCCAGTCGGGCACCTGCGGCGCATCGTCCGCATCGTGCGATGCGGCGTCCGGCGGCCGGTCCAGTGCCAGGCGGTGGCCATGCCGCGCGAGGGCGGTGAGGGCGCGCAGCAGGATCGTCCGGCGACCGCCCCGGGGGCCGTCGGCGGACCAGAGGGCGCGTACGCCGTCGACGTCGCCGGCCGCGCCGAAGGACTCGGCTGCCAAGACGACCACCTGATCCGTCCACGGGGAGCGCTCGGAGTTTCGTAAGCGCTCAAATCTCGGGGAGCCCTCGGTGCCTTCGGTCGGCTCCCGCGCGGCGGCGTGTTCCGCGGCCACCATGCCGAGCGCAGCGTGCACGACCGGTTTGCCCTCCGGGCTGCCCAGTCGCATCAGGACGCCGCCTGCGCGTACCGCGGCGAGGGCGGGCACCGATCGGTACGAGGAAGGGGGTGCGGCGCGCACGAGCTCCGCTGCCTTCTCCGCCAGGACGAGTGCGCGGCGTGGTTCGGACTCGGCGAGCAGGTCGGCCAGGCGGATGAGGGCGAAGCACCTGGCGCCGTCTTCCGGTATCGCCTCGGCGAGTGCCTGCGCCCGGTCGGTCTGCCCGAGCCGGGCCCGCAGCAGGGCCAGCTCGCCGTCCTCCACGTCGGCCGCATGACGCACCGTCACCCGGGCGTGTGCCGCGGCCAACAGGACGGCGGACCGTAGCCCGTCCTCCGAGTCGTCCTGTGCGACCGTGCCCCGGGCCATCCGCAGTTCCGCCAGTGCGGGGCCGACACCGAGCAGCCGGCGCGCCATCCGGTCCTGCCGTACCGGGTCGGCGACCACCCGCGCGATGTGTTCCGGGTCCGCCGCCGTCACGACCATGCGTCCGTAACCACTGAGCAGGAAGTGCGGGGTGTCTGCCGGCCAGCCCCGCTCCTTGAAGGTGTCGGCCCAGCGATGGATGCGCTCCTGGAACGTGGGCAGTTCGGCATCGAGCAGCCGCAGTGCGGTGGTCAGCAAGGTGTCGTGCGCGAAGACCAGCGCGGTACGGAACTGGTCGCCGTCGTCGAGGAATACGGGAAATGTGCGCTCGGTCAGACTGCGGCCCAGAGTACCGCCGATCAGTTCGTCGAGGCGGCGGGCCGGCATGCCGGTCAGCGCGCCCAGTTCGTCACGGCTCAGCCCCTCTCTCGCCGCGGCGAGCAGTCCGATCACCTGCCGCTCCGCCGAGTCCTCGGCAAGCAGCCCCTTGAGCTCGTACTCCGCCTCGTAGCGCAGCCGAGTGGCGTTCGGTGAGGCAGTGAGCACGAGCGGCTCGCAGTCCCGCAATGGGTGGTCACCCGGAAGATCCGCGGCCGGCCCCGGCAGTGGGCGGCTGGTGACGAGGACGGACACGCCGTCCGGAAGGCGGCGAGGCAACAGCGCCGCGATGCTGGGCCGAGGCGGGGATGCGGCCTGCGACAGGTCCTCGTCCAGACCGTCTACGATCACCAGCAGGCGCCCCCGCCGCCGTTGCCGCTCGGCCGCGGCTTCAAGCAATCGGAGCCACTCTCGTATGTGCACGCCGGGTGCGGCTGCGTGCACCATGGACTCACCCGCCAGCGCGGCCAGTTGGGCGGCCATTGCCTGGGCGAAGGCATCGCTGTCGCACTGAGTCGCATCGCGCCGCGTCACGAAGAAGGCGGCTACGGCCACCCCGGCGGGGGGATGCGCGGCCAGCCAGGCGGTGAACGCGGTCTTGCCGTGCCAGGGCGGCGCCTGCCACCACTGGTAGCCGGGCGGGCCGGCACAGAATCGCAGTACTGCCTCCAACTCGCTTTCCCGGCCGAGCAGTTCTGGAGGTGCGATGGAGCGGGCCTGCGCCTGGTAACCCTCGGCCACCCGGACGTCACCGGCCGAGGGACCAACCATCTCCGGAGGGGTGTCGAGCCCGGCCCGCCGCAGCAGTTCGGCGCCGGGGCCGTCGGACGTTCCGGTCCAGCGGTCGGCGCGGCTGACGGTGAGGGTGCCGGGTCCCTCCGTACGGTGGTGTTCCGTGACGATGCCGATGACGCGCCCCTCGGCCCACACGGCCGCCCCCGACATGCCCTCCCAAGGCGATCCCTGCGCGGTGCCTTCGGGGGGCGGAACCCTGAACTCCAAGGTGTCGCTGCGAAGGTTGGACAGCACGGGAAGGTGGCCCCACGCGTGACAGGCGTCGCGTGCGAGCGATCCGTCAGGACGTCGGCGCATCTTGAACAGAGGGAAGCCCAGCGCGCTGCAGGTCAGTACGGCGTTGTCGTCTCCTGGTGCGCCGAAACGCACCGGTTCCACCTGCCGGGAGAAGGAGTCCGCCCCAGGATCGAGTTCCAGTAGGGCGACATCCGTCCGGTCAGGGCCGAACCAGCCCACCCGTGCCTCAGCGCTCCACTCGTCGGACCGGTCCGGGTTGAAGCGGACGGTGATCGTGGCCGCGTCCCTCACCACGTGAGCGGCCGTGAGCACCAAGCCGGTCGCCGCGAGATATCCAGACCCCCGCGACCGGCTGCCGTCGGCACAAGCGGCGACGACTTCGGCTACCCGGTCCCCCCGCAGGTCCGCCATCGGCGTGTCAGCGCTCCTCGGCATCGCTCAGGCCGGAAAGCACCTCGGCCTCCGCGCCGGCCTCCAGGACGCGGTACATCACTTTGCCGTGCGCAGCGGCATCCCGCTGCACGCTCACGGGCAGTTCCGTCTCCACTGGTCCCGGCGCGAACCGGAGGTCCTCCCCCTCCCCCTCTGCCATCGCCGTGACCGGCTCGGCACGCAACTGACGGTTCCCCTCGGACAGCTCGACCACCTCCGGCACTCCCCCTGCGCCACTTCGTCCAACCCGTGTCCATATGCTAACACTCAGTGATAATCACGGCTGGTGGTGCCGGGCCCAGCCCTCGAAGGCCTCCGGCGAGAATGACGGTTGTGCGACGGCGGCACAATCGCAGTTGTTCGCGGGATGCCTCCAGCCACTCTTCCCAGGGCGATCGCCGCCGAGAAGGAGAGCACGAGCGAGTACCTCGCCTCTCACCTGGCGTCCTCGCCGTCATCGACGGTCGCGCCGCGCGACGTGGGCCATGAAGAGCAGCAGGAGTCCGCAGGTGGCGACCAGGATCCAGCCCGGGCGGGAGGCCTGGGCCAGGTCGGAAGGGGTGCTGTGCGCCACCAGGCCTCCGGCGAGGGCGATGCCGAGTGCGGAGCCGATCTGTCGTGCGGTGGACGTAATCGCTCCTGCCACGGCCGCCCGCGCGGGAGGCAGCCCGCTGACCGCGGTGTTGGTGATCGGCGCATTGGCGAAGCCGAACCCGATGCCGATCAGCAGGTACGCCATCAGCAGCAGGGACAGGCCCGTGTGCCTGCCCAGTCCCACCAGGCACAGTCCGCCGGCCGTGATGAAGCCGCCGGCCAGGGACAGGGGCAGCCGCGGTCCGATACGGCCGACCAGATGACCGGACCACGGTGCACACAGGGCCGCTCCGATGGCCATGGGCAGGGTGGCCGCCCCGGCGGCCAGGGGCGTGAAGCCCCGGGTGTGCTGGAGATAGAGAGTGTTCAGCAGCAGCGTCGCGTTCAGCGCGACGAAGACCGCAACGGCACCCAGGACCGCACCGCCGAAGACAGGGCTGCGGAACAGTCGCAGGTCCATCAGTGGCTCGTGCCGACCCCGCTCCACCCATACGAATCCGACCGTCACCACCGCGGCGAAGCCGTAGGCGGTCAGTGCCGCCGGGCTCGTCCAGCCCATGCGCGGCCCTTCGATGAGGACACCGATCCAGACAGCGATGGCTACGGTGAGGAGAGCCTGCCCCGGAGCGTCGATCCGCCGCGCCCGCGGCCCTCGGGATTCGGGCACGAACACCGCACTGAGAACCAGGGCGGCCACGATGACCGGAGCGTTGATCCAGAACAGGGACCGCCAGCCGAGCGCCGCGACGAGAGCACCGCCCGTGACCGGACCAACGGCCATACTGAGTCCGAAAACGGACGCCCACACACCGATCGCCTGCGCTCGCTCCCGCGGATCGGGCATCGTGTTCACCACGATCGCCAGAGCCACCGGGCTGAGCATCGACGCGCCCATCCCCTGCACCGCACGAGCCGCGACGAGCGCGCCCACCGAGCCGGCCGCCGCGCAGACCAGCGAGGCCGCACCGAACAGGACCAACCCCGACTGGAACACCCGTCGGCGCCCGAACCGGTCCGCCAGTGCACCGGAGGAGATCAGCAGACCCGCCATGACAATGGTGTAGGCGTCCACGGTCCACTCAAGACTTCGCGTCCCGACGCCCAGGCCACGTCCGATGGCGGGCAGACCCACGTTGACGATGGTGGTGTCCAGGCCCACCACAAACATGCTCAGGCAGCAGACGGCCAGCACGGTCCAGCGTCTGCGCGCGCTCAGAACGGGTTGCACAAAAGGAGTCGTTGTGGCGGTCATGGCCTGCCTCTTCACCTCAGGGAGCAATGCCTGACCAGGCTCGTGCAGGACGACGACCACCACCGAGCGTCTTTGCGAAGACCGCAAAAGATCGCACACTGAACCGTGTGGACACAGAACTGCAGCGGATACTCGATGCCATCGGGCCGCGGCTGCGCACGCTGCGCAGGGACCGCGGACTGACTCTGGAGGCGCTCGCGGACTCCACCGGGCTCTCGGTGAGCACGCTGTCCCGTCTCGAGTCGGGCAAGCGGCGCCCGACCCTGGACCTGCTCATCCCGCTGGCGCGTGCGCACCGCGTCGCACTCGACCAACTGGTGGATGCACCGGCCACGGGCGACCCCCGGGTGCATCTCACGCCCCTGCACAAAGGTCAGGGCAGCGTCCTCGTGCCGCTGACGCAGTACCCGGGCCGCGTGCAGGTCTTCAAGCACGTACTGGCGCCCCGCGAGCCGAAACTGGTGACCCACGAGGGCTACGAGTGGCTCTACGTCCTGGCCGGCGAGCTACGCCTCGTTCTCGGGGACAGCGAATGCACTCTGCGTCCCGGCGAAGTCGCCGAGTTCGACACCAGACAGCCGCACTGGTTCGGCCCGGCCGACACACGCCCGGTGGAGATCCTGCACCTGTTCGGACCACGAGGCGACCAAGCCGTTGTCCGCACCAGACCATCGTCCTCGGCCACTGCCCCGCCACCGTGATCTCCCAGCCCAGCCCAGCCCCTGCGGCACCTCAACCCGATACCCCGAGCCGAACCCGGCCGTAGACCCGCCCGCTTCCCTTGGCCTTGCGGACACCGGTCGCCGACGCGCCGCGGTCCGGCACGCCACGGTCCACGCTCTGCAGCCAAGATCGATTGTCAGTGGTGCGTGAGACGGTAGGAGCATCGAGTCGGAAGAGGGGGAGCTGTCATGTCCGGAAGCCAGAACTACATCAACCACGTTGCCCTTGTGCTGGATGCCAGTTCGTCCATGTCGCACCTGAGCGGCAAGGTCGTCGAGGTCGCAGACCAGCAGATTGCCTACCTTGCCCGCCGGTCGAGGGAACTGGACCAGGAAACCCGCGTCACGGTGTACGTCTTCGCCGACAAGGTGGAGTGCGTCATTTACGACAAGGACGTGCTGCGGATGCCGTCGTTGAAGCAGCTCTATCGGGTCGGTGGAATGACGGCTCTGCTGGCGGCCGCACTGAAGTCACAGCGGGAGCTGGCGCTGACAGCTCAGCTGTACGGTGACCACAGTTTCCTGACGTTCGTGCTCACCGACGGGCAGGAGAACGCCAGTCATCGCTGCCCGGATGCCCCGGCCAGGGAACCGCGTGAACTGGTCGAGGCGGTGTCCGAGATGATCGAGACACAGCAGGACAACTGGACGCTGGCCGTGCTTGTGCCGGACCAGATGGGCAAGCGCGAGGCCATGCAGTGCGGTTTCCCGAAGGACAACATCGCCATCTGGGACGCCACGAGCACACAGGGGCTGGAGGAGGCCGGGCAGGTCATCCAGCAGGCCACCGAGAAATTCATGGTGGGCCGGACCCGGGGCATCCGGGGATCGCGGGCGGTGTTCTCCACGGGTGCTGAGGCAGTCAACAAGGACACCATCAAGGCGGCCGGTCTCACCCCGGTGGACTCGTCGGAGTACCAGCTGATCCCGGTGACTCGTGACGCCGGGATCCGGGACTGGGTCATCGAATGCGGGCACACCTACCGCACCGGTGCCGCGTTCTACCAGCTGAGCAAGTCGGAGAAGATTCAGGCGCGGAAGCAGATTGCGGTGCTTGAGAAGAAGACGGACCGGGTGTACACGGGACCGGAGGCCAGAGCTCTACTCGGCCTGCCGGACGTGGAAGTCCGCGTCAAGCCGGACCACAACGACGACTTCACGATCTTCGTGCAGAGCACCAGCGTGAACCGGAAACTCACCCCGAACACACGGCTACTGCTCATGCTCTGACGCCTTGTGAGCCCCGTAGGTCCCTGTGAAAACTGTTCTGGCCCGCGGCGAGCGGCTCGCGGGCCATGACGGGTGATCAGGCACTTCCATTGGTCGGCACGCCGACCTGGGACCAGGCGTCGAGGACGGCTTTGGCCTCTTCCTGGTCGCCGTAGCGGGACTTGGCGGCGGCGACGGTGAGCCTGGCGAAGTCCGCGAACTGCGCGTCCGGCGCCAGTTCACCGCCGGTGAGCGTGTCGTACCAGATCTGCCCGGCCTTCTCCCAGGCGTTGCCGCCGATGGCTTTGGCGGTCAGGTAGAAGGCGCGGTTGGGGATGCCGGAGTTGATGTGCACGCCGCCGTTGTCGGCGGAAGTCCTGACGTAGCCGTTCATCGAGGCGGGCTGCGGATCCTTGCCGCCGAGCCGCGGGTCGTCGTAGGCCGTGCCGGGGTCCTTCATGGAGCGCAGGCCTCTTGGAGAGTCGTTGTAGCCGCCGACGGTCGGGCCGAGCAGCTCTGCGCCGATCATCCAGTCGGCCTGCTCGACGGTCTGGCCGAGCACCCACTGCTTGATGATGGTGCCGAAGACGTCCGACAGGGACTCGTTGAGCGCTCCGGACTGCCCGTAGTAGTTCAGGTTCGCCGTGTACTGCGTGACGCCGTGCGTCAGTTCGTGGCCGATGACGTCGATGCAGCTGGTGAAGTCGAGGAAGATCGTGCCGTCCCCGTCCCCGAAGACCATCTGCTCGCCATTCCAGAAGGCGTTCTCGTACATCTCGCCGTAGTGCACCGTGGCGACCAGTGGCAGTCCTCTGCCGTCGATGGAGTTCCTGCCGTACGCCTTCAGGTAGAGGTTGAAGGTGTTACCCAGACCGTCGTAGGCCTGATTGACCGCGGCGTCGTCGCTCTCCTGACCGCCCTCGGCACGCACCTGTGTACCAGGCAGGATCTGCTTGTGATGCGCGGCATCGATGGTGCGCTGCGGCCGGTCTGCGCCGACGCCGCGCGCGAGGGCCTCCGGCGCCCCGATGACGGCGGTCAAGCGGCGCTTGGTACGCACGGAGGCATCGTGTTCCAACGTGCTGCGGGCGAACGCGGCAAGCTCTGGGTGCGTCTCCGCCGCCCGCGCAAGATGCTCGAGCATGTGCGGCGGGACGATCGTGCAGTGGGTCAACGTGTGCTTGTGGCTCATACAGGCATATGTCACAAGAAATTTCCGTTCTGACACTGAGTGAAGCAGAGGTTACTGAGAACGGAGGAGAAACTACGTTCTTCGGAGTTCAGGGCGGGGTCGAGGCGGCGGGCGCATTCGTAGCCCGCGCGGGACGCGCAGGCCGGCACGAGGGAGAGGCGGACGGCGCCGGGAAACCGCTCGCGGAACATCTACCGCGGCCGGCCGAGCACCGGGCGGGCCAGGCGCCGGACCCGCACCGACGCCACGCCCCCCTCCGTGCACCGGAACATCTGCGACCACCCGTCCGTGGAAGCCCTGGGCCACCGCCGACAACGGCACAGGACGGATTCTTGACACCCCCTGATCGGGTGCTGTCAGCGGTACGTCAGTTCGGCGTCAGTCGCCCTCGGGAGAATGCGGGACGTTTGGGCTGACAGCCCGGACGTCCTGCCTTGGACGAGAGGGGACGAGAGGGAATGACCGTGTCCCAGCAGGCCCTCCGGAGTGGCGCGGCACCCGTCGCCATCCGCAGTGCCGCCTGGTATCTGCCCGAGCACACTCTGCCGATCACCGATGTGCGGACGCTCGACGAGACCGAGCGCGCCACGCGCGACGGTCTGGGCATCGACACGGTCCGGGCCGACGACCGGCTGAGCTCCGTCACTCTCGCGGAACGCGCCGCGCGCCGGGCGCTCGAACAGGCGGGGCTTGACGCCCGGGACCTGGGCGCCCTGGTGATGGTGGAGTCGCGGGTCCAGGAGACGTTCCTCAGCTCCGAGGTGACCAGGCTCCAGCACCGGCTCGGCGCCGACCACGCCACCACTTTCTCGGTGGGCGGGCTCGGCTGTGTCTCGATCACCCCGGCCCTGCTGACGGCCCGCGGACTGCTGGCCGCAGACCCTGCCCTGGACCATGTCCTGGTCGTGCACGGCAGCAAGCCGGCCGCCGCCCTGCGCTACCGCCACCCCGTCACGGTGAACGGCGACGGCGGGCAGGCACTGCTGCTCTCCCGCAGCGGGACGATACGGATACTCGATATCGCGCAGCTGACCAACGGGCGCTACTGGGACCTCTTCCACATCGACTACCGGGACCGCCCCACCGCTCAGTGGCGTGAACAGTGCACGGAGCCCAGCACCTACTCCTTCCGCCTGGCCATGGAGACGCGCAGCCGGCTCTCCGCGATGTTGGGCGACCTGCTGCGGCGCAACGGAATCGGCCGGGAGGACGTCGCCGGCTTCGTCAGCCAGAATCTGTCCGCCGGGAGCTTCACCTTCCTCGAGGACTGCCTGGACATCGAACTGCTGCCGGCGTGCCGGGAGAACCTCCGGCAGTACGGACACCTCGGTCCCAATGACGTCTTCCTCAATCTCCGCACCGCAATCGATCGCAAGGAGCTGGCCCCCGGCGACCTTGCGGTTCTGATCAACGTGAGCCCGGTGGCCGCCTGGAGTCTGCTGCTGGTCGAGACAGGTTCACCTAAGGACACGGCATGAACGACATCACCTCGCAGATCACCGGCTTTCTGAGCGCGGCTCTTCGTCGGCCGGTGGAGCCGGACGACGACTACTTCGCACAGGGCCTCGCCGACTCACTGTTCGCGCTGGAGCTGGTGACCTTCGTCGAGAGCCGCTTCGCCCTCACCGTCGAGGTCGAGGACCTGGATCTGGACAGCTTCAGGACCGCCAACCGCATCGCGGAGTTCGTCCGGCGCAAGACCGGAGCGCCCGAGTTGGGAGAGGCACATGTCGAGGGTTCCTGAAAGCGGCCCCGCCACTGCGACGACGGATCCGCCGCCCGTGGAGCCCGTGGACCTGTCCCGGGTCGCAGCCGATGTGGCGGCCAACGCACATGACCGCGCCTCGCGTTGGGACCAGGACGGCGGACTGCCCGATTCGGTGCGCAAGGAGGTCGCCGCGTCGGGACTGCTCGCCGCGGACCTGCCCGAGCAGTACGGGGGTGCCGGCCTCCATCCGCTCGCGCTCGGGGAGATCACCGCACGGATCGGTGCGGAGTGCAGCGCCCTGCGCGGGCTGCTGACCGTACAGGGTATGGTCGCGGCGGCGCTGCTGCGCTGGGGCACCGAGGCACAGCGGGCCGACTGGCTGCCCAGGCTGGCCGGCGGCGAGCTGACCGCCGGCTTCGCGGCGACCGAGCAGGGCGCCGGCAGCGCGCTGGCGGCGGTGGAAACCCGTATCGAGGCGTCGGGCAGGTCGGACCACCAGGAACTGGTGGTGAGCGGCCACAAGAGGTGGGTCACCTTCGGTGCGGTCGCCGACGTGTTCCTGGTTCTCGGCATGTACGAGGGCAAGCCGGCCGCCGTGCTCGTGGACGCGGACCGCGCCGGTGTCGAGCGGGAGCCGGTGAACGGGCAGCTCGGCATGCGGGGCGCCCGGATCGCCCATCTGTCCTTCGACGGCGTGCGGGTTCCCCGGCGTCAGCTCGTCGCCCCTCCCGGACTGGGGCTCTCCCATGTCGTCGGCACCGCGCTCGACCACGGCCGGTTCACGGTCGCCTGGGGATGCGTGGGCATGGCGGAGGCGTGCGTCCAGGACGCCGCCACCCACGCCGCGGTCCGTCGGCAGGGTGGCATCCCCCTGGGGGACCACCAGTTGGTCCGGTCACTGCTGGCCAGGGCGGCGGTGGACGCCGCCGGGGCCCGGCAACTCGCCCGCAGGGCCGCGGAGGCACGGGCCTCGGGACCGGGTCAGGGGGTGTCGGAGACGCTCATGGCCAAGTACGCGGCGGCTTCCGCGGCGGCGGCGGGCAGCCACGCGGCCGTACAGGTGCTCGGCTCGGCCGGCTGCACGCCCGACAGCAGGGCAGGCCGTCACTTTCGGGACGCCAAGGTCATGGAGATCATCGAAGGAGCACAGGAAGTGTCCGAACTACACATAGCCGAGCGGCTGTTGCGGCGCTTCGGTGCTGCGGCGCGCGGCACGGACCGCCCCGCCGGACCCCGACTTCCCGGAGAGTCGCCGTGACGGCGGCAGCGGGCGCACCCACCGTCAAGTGCCTGGTGTGGGACTTGGACGACACCCTGTGGGACGGGGTGGTGCTGGAGGGCGACGATCCCGCCCCCTTCCCCTCGGCGCTGGAGACGCTGGTGGAGCTGGACCGTCGCGGCATCCTGCATGCCGCCGCCAGCCGTGGCGAACACAGCGTGACTCGACGTCACCTGACGGAACGCCGACTGGCCGACTGGTTCTGCGCGACAGAGGTGGGCTGGGGTGCCAAGTCCGCTGCGGTGCGCCGGATCGCGAAGGCCCTCAACATCGGTCTGGACACCATCGCGTTCGTCGACAACGACCCGGTGGAGCGGGCCGAGGTCGCGAGCGAACTGCCCATGGTCCGCTGCTACCCGGCGGCGGAGATCGGACAGCTGCCGGATTACCGGGAGTTCCGGCCCGAGCAGATCACCGCGGAGGCCACCGGGCGACGCCGGCTCTACCAAGCCGAGTGGCAACGCCGGAAGGCCGAAGAGGAGTTCACCGAAGGACGCCACGCGTTCCTCGACTCGCTCGACCTGGTCATGGAGCTGCGCCCGGCCACCGAGGAAGACCTCGCCCGGGCCAGCGAGCTGACGGTGCGCACCCACCAGCTCAACAGCACCGGACTGACGTACGGCATCGACGAACTGCGCCGGTTGAGCTCCTCACCGGACCATCAGGTGCTGCTGGCCTCGCTCCGCGACCGCTTCGGTGACTACGGAATCATCGGGCTGGCCGTCACCGAGCTCGTCGGGCCGGACTCGGTCCTGCGGCTGATGCTGATGTCCTGCCGAGTCGCCTCGCGCGGTGCGGGGAGCGTGCTGCTGCACCATCTGACCCAGCAGGCCCTGGTGGCCGGCCGGCGCCCCGTCGCGCACTTCCTCCCGACCGAGGCCAACCGGAACATGCTGGTCATGATGCGCTTCGCCGGCTACGAGGCGACGGTCACCGACGAGGACCGCCTCGTGCTCACCGTGGACCCGGAGCGCCCGCTGCCCAAGGCGCCCGGTCACACGCGGGTGATCGCCGGTGCGGCATGAACGGCGGAGGAAGCGAGGCTGCGATGACCCGTCGTCCCGGCGGTACAGATGAGTTCGCCCCCGCAAACGCCCCGGCGGAGGTACGGCCGGTGTGGGCCGCCTTCCGGAGCCAGGTGGTCAGGACGCCCGAGGCGACCGCGCTCATCATCGGCGGGGTCTCGCTGACGTACCGCGAGCTCGACCATGCCTCGGCCGGTCTTGCACGGCTGCTGTGGCAGCACGGGCTGCGGCCGGGGCGGGTCGTCTGCGTCCGGACGCAGCAGAGCGCCCTGTCCGTGGTCGCCATGCTCGCCGCACTGCGCACCGGTGCCACCTGGGCGGTCCTGGAACCGGACCTTCCCGTCGGGAGGTTCGAGGCGCTGTGCCGGGACGTCGACTGCGCGGTGGTGCTGAGCGAGGGCGGCGACGCCGTGCCGGCCTCCGTGCTCTCGGCGATGCCCGCCCCGCCGACGGTCGTGGACGCGGCGGACCTCCCTCTGACGCGGCTCGTCGAGGCGGGCCAGGAGCTGCTTGCCGACGCGTACCCACCGGTCCCTGAGCAGAGCATCGCCTACGTCGCCTACACCTCGGGATCCACCGGTGTGCCCAAGGGCGTGATGGTCAGCCGGGGCCAGCTCGCGGTGTCCATCAGCTGCCGGGGCCCGGTGTACGGCACCGAGCGCTCCGTCTTGCTGATCGCGTTGCGGCTGTCCTTCGACGGGATCCTCGGCGGGATGTTCTGGTCGCTCACCGGCGGTCACACGCTGGTGCTCCCCGACCCCCGGCAGCTCGTGCAGGTGGCTGAGTTCACCCGGCTCGCCAGGGAACACCGTGTCACACACCTGTTCAACATCCCCTCCTACTACCGGGCGGTGCTCCAGGATCCCGGCGGCCTGCCCGACACACTGCGGCTGGTGGTCGTGGGGGGTGAGGCGTGCACCCCCCAGCTGGTGGGCGCGCACCACGAGCGACTGCCACGGGCCCGGATCGTCAACGAGTACGGGCCCACCGAGACAACCATCGCCTGCACGGTGGAGACCGATCCGGACCCGACCCGTGACCGTGTCCCCATCGGGCGGCCGTGGTCCGGAGCGCAGACCCTGGTACTGGACGAGCGGCTGCGTGAAGTCCCGGCCGGGAAGCGGGGCGAGCTCTACGTCGGCGGCTCCCTCGTGGCACTCGGCTACGCGAACCAGCCGGCCCGTACGGCCGAGCGATTCGTCGCGGACCCGTATGGGCGGCCGGGCGGGCGCCTCTACCGCACCGGGGACATCGCCAGCGTCGACGAGCGGGGCGCGCTGCACTACCACGGCAGAACGGACGACCAGGCCAAGATCCGCGGTACGCGGATCGAACTCGGCGAGATCGAAAGCGTGCTGGAACGCCATGCGGGCGTGGAGCAGGCCGTGGTGCTCTGCGAACGTGCCGGGCAGGACGAGCCGCAGGTGATCGCCTTCGTACTGCCGACACCCGGCAGCGGGCCGCCGGACGCCTCGGAGCTGCGCGAACACTGTCGAGGCCGGCTGGTGGAGCAGGCCATGCCGACCCTGTTCGTACCGGTCGACCACATGCCGCTCGACCGCAGCACCAAGGCGGACCGGGCCACGCTCCGCACGCTCATCCCGGCAGACCGGCAGGCATCCGGGGGCACCACGGGCGGGGACTGGAGCGGGCACCGGCTCGCCGTCGGCCGGATCTGGGCGGAGGTCCTCGGGCACTCCCGCTCGGGCCCGGACGACAACTTCTTCGCCGTCGGCGGGAGTTCGATCAAGGTCATCGACCTGCACGACAGGCTGGACAAGCGATGGCCCGGGGCGCTGCGGGTGGGCGAGCTGTTCGACCACATCACCATCGCCGCCCAGGCGCAGCTCATCGCCGACCGCCTGGGCGAGCGCGCGCAAGGCGACTCACACGCCCCGCCGGCCACATACGAGCTCTGACACGCGTGAACGGAGAGGTGATATGAGCGCTACCGGCGTGACACGCGGCAGACCGGCCGTCGCGGTGATCGGCATCGCCACGAGATTCCCGCAGGCGGATTCCCTCGCCGCCTTCCGGGCGAACCTGCGGGCGGGCAGGGACTCGGTGCGCCCGATCCCTCCGGAACGGATCTGGAGCACAGGGCTCGATCCCCGGCACGACTATCCGGAGCAGGGCTACCTGGAGCGGATCGACCTCTTCGACCACGAGCGCTTCGGGATGTCCCGGCGCGAGGCGGAGGTGACCGACCCGCAGCACCGGCTGGCACTCCAGCTCACCCAGGAGGCGCTGGAGAACGCCGGATACGCCCCGGCCGGGCTCCGGGACAGCCGGACAGCCGTGATCTTCAGCTCGCCGAACAACGGCTACGCACCTCTGGTGCGCGAGCAGGGCACGCTCAGCCTGAACGGAAACATCCCCTGCGCCCTGCCCGCCAGGATCTCGCACGTCTTCGGGTTCACCGGCCCCTGCTACGGCGTGGACACCGGTTGCAACGGCTCACTCGTCGCCGTCCACCAGGCATGCCGTGAACTCGGCGACGGCGACGCGGACCGCGCCGTCGTGGGCGGGGTGAGCCTGCGCCCCATCGTGCCGCCGGCGGCCACAGTGGCCGACTTCCCCGGCATCAGCTCGCCCACCGCCCGGTCCCGCGCGTTCGATCGTGCCGCGGACGGCGCGGGCTTCGGCGAGGGCGGCGCGGTGATGGTCCTCACCACGCTGGAACGGGCTTTGGCAGAGGGGGCGTTCATCCACGCCGTGATCCGCGGCAGCGCCGTGGTGCACAACGGCCGTCACTCCGCGACCGTCAGCACACCGAGCGCCCGCTCGCAGGCCCAGGTCATCACCCAGGCGTGGCGCAATGCCTCGCTGGACCTGGCCACCGCCGGATACATCGAGACACATGGTTCGGGCACCCGGCTCGGCGACGCGGTCGAGGCGGAGGGCCTGGCCCTGGCCCGTCCCGACGGGGATCGTACGGTGAAGGTGGGCTCGGTCAAGACCAACATCGGGCACCTGGACCACGCCGCGGGAATCGCCGGGCTGGTCAAGGCGGTACTCAGCGTGCACCACGGCGAGCTGTATCCCTCGCTGCACTTCGAGGAGCCCGCCGACGAGGTCGACCTCGAAGGCGCCCGCCTGGAGGTCGTCACCTCGCTGGAGCAGTGGGACGACGAGCCACGCCGGGCGGGGGTGAGCTCGTTCAGCCTCGGCGGCGTCAACGCGCACTGCGTGGTGGAGCAGCCTCCGGTGACCGCCACGGCAGGCCCCGCCGTCCGTACCCCGCAGCTGGTCGCGGTGTCCGCCCGCAGCCGGGCGGACCTGCTCTCCCAGTGCGAGCGGCTCTCGCTCGAACTGCGCCACAGCGCCCACCGGCTGGCCGACGTCGCGCGCACGCTGAACGAGGGCAGGGACCACGACGCCTGCCGTGTGTCCGTGGTCGCCCGGGACACCTCCGAGCTCGCGGCGCGCCTGGCCGCCGAGGTCACCTGGCGTCGGCACGAGTCGCCCGAGACGCCCGGGACGGCTGCCACCGACGCCGTGGCCGCACCTCGGGTGGTCTTCCTGCTCTCCGCGGACGCCGCACCCGACGAGCCACGCGGTCAGCTGCCGGGCACGTTGCCGGACGAGTTGCCCGTACCGGCCGACTGTGCGGCGGTGATCGGCGGACAGCTCGCGACGTACCAGCGGCTGGTCCGGGCCGGCATCTCGCCGGATGGGCTGATGAGTTCGGGGATCTCCCGCTACGCCGCCCGGTACCTGCGGGGCGATCTCAGCGCCGAGGACACCGCCGCTCTGCGGCGAGCACGCAGCGGGCAGGACCCCGCGGTGGCGGGAAATCCGCTGCGGGTGGAGCAGCTGCACGCGGCGGCGGACGAGCAGCTCGCCGACGGTCCCGTGGTGTTCGTGGAGCTGGCGTCGCGCGGCGAGATCGGCGATCGGCTGACGGCCCACCTCCACGACCGCGCGGACGCCCGCGTGTTCCGTCTGCGGCCCGGTGCCGCCGACGCCGATGCCGCGGTCCTGGAGCTGCTGGGCAGGTTGTACGAGGAGGGCGTCGGCCTGGACTGGTCGACGCTGCGGGCCGACCCGTCGGCGGTCCTGGTTCCGCTGCCGGGACATCCGTTCACCGGCGTTCGCTGCTGGGCCAGGCCGCTGGGCGAGGCGCTGTCCTTCGACGAAGCGCTCCATCGGCCCGCTGCTCCGGCTCCGACAACGTCTCCGGTTCCGGTACCGGTACCGGAACCGGCCCCATTACCGGCTCCGGCTCCGGCTCCGGCTCCGGCTCCGGCAGCCGAGGAGCCGGTCCGCGCACCCCGCGGGCAACGGACCGCAGAACCCGGGACCATACTGGCCTGGCTGCGGGAGACCCTCGTCGAGCTGCTGCACGCGGACGAGGTCCCGGCCGACGCGGACTACTTCTCCATCGGCGGCAACTCCGTCATCGCTCTCCAGCTCCTCGCCCTGGTACGAGAGCAGCACGGGGTATCGCTCAAGATGGCGGACATCTACGACCACCCCGTCGTCAGCGCGCTCGCGGACGCCATTCACGACAGGGCGCCGCACGCTCCCGCGCCGGAATCGCCCAGTGCCGCGGCCGCGCCGACGGCCCCGGTCGTCCCCGAGGTACGCGACGCCGAGTTGCCGCCGATCGTCCCGGGCGGGGAGCCGGTGCTGTCGTACGGGCAGGAGCGCATGTGGTTCCACCACCAGCTCGACCCGACGACCACGCTCTACAACCTCCCCGGCGCCTCCCGGTACCGCGGCCCCCTGGACGTCGAGACGTTCAGGCTCGCCTGGGAGGACCTGGCGCGGCGCCACGAGGTGCTGCGGTCCAATCTCGTCGAGGCCGACGGCAGACCCGGGCTGAAGATCCGGCCGGAACTCGGCGACTTCTTCACGTACCTGGATGTCTCGGGCGAGGACGCCCCGGAGACCGCGGCGGGTGCGGTCATCACCTCCGCCATGCGCTGGGTCTTCGACATCGCCGACGAACCGCTCCTACGGCTCACCGTCGTGCGGATCGGCGAGGACGACCACATCGTCTGCTGGTGCATGCACCACGCGGTGAACGACGGCTGGGCTCCGCAGATCCAGAAGCAGGAGCTGCTGGAGTTCTACACGGCCCGCCTGGAGAACCGTGCCCCCGAGCTCGAACCGCTGCCGGTGCAGTACGCGGACTACGCACGTTGGCAGCGCCAGCTGGTGGCCGACTCCCGCCTCGACGGTGAACTGAGCTACTGGCGCGAACGGCTGAGCGACCCGCCCGCGCTGGAGCTGCCCACCGACCGGCCGCGCCCCGGCCGGATGGACTTCGCGGGTGCGACCCACGGGTTCAGCATCCCGGGCGCACTGGTGCGGCGGCTGCGCGAGGTGGGCGCCCAGGAGACGGCCACCTTGTTCATGGTGCTGCTCACCGCGCTCACAGTGCTGCTCGCACGCTGGTCGGGTCAGCGGGACATCGTCGTCGGCACCTCGACCATCGGTCGTAGCCGGCCGGAACTGTGGGGCCTGCTCGGCTTCTTCAACAACACCATCGCGCTGCGCTCGGATCTTTCGGGTGACCCGAGCTTCCGCGAGCTGCTGCGCCAGGTGCGCGGGGTGGTGCTCGGCGCCCTCGACCACCAGGAGATCCCGTTCGACCAGGTCGTGCGGGAGGTCGCGGGCGACCGGGATCCCAGCCGTCATCCGCTCTTCGACGTGATGTACGTGCACCAGACGCTGCCACCGGCCGCCGCCTTCGGCGAGATCGTCACCGGACCGGCTCACGCCCCGGAGATCATCCCGCATTTCCCCGGGCTGCCCCCCGGCACCGCCAAGTTCGACCTCTCGATGGTCGTCGGCGAGCTGGCGGACCAGGACGAGATCGTGGTCATGATGGAGTACGCGACACAGCTCTTCGACGCCGACACGATCTCCGCCATGTCCGAGGCGTACGTGAAGCTGCTGCACGCCGTCGCGGACGACGAGGACAGGTGCTACAGCGACCTCCCCGGCGGTCCTCCCCCGGCGACCGGACCGGCCGCGGACCGACCGGACACCCCGCCTGCCCCGGTGGTCCCGGTCGCCGCCCCTGTCGTCAGCTGCCTCGAACTGCGCGGCGAGGTGCGGCTCCCCGCGCTGCGCACGGCGCTGGAGGAACTGGCGGAGCGGCACGAGGTGTTGCATGCCGGGACCGTCGAAGCCGTGGGGCACGGCTCGTTGCTCGGCGACGGCTTCTTCACCACCGCGGACGTCTCCGGCGAGAGCGAGCCCCTGTGCACAGCCAGGGAGATCGCGCAGGCCGAGGCCGCACTCGTACTCGATCCGGCATCGGGTCGCCGGCTCCACGCGCTCCTCGCGACGACGGGCCCGGACCGGCACGTCCTGCTCGTGACCACCCACCAGCAGGCCTACGACGGTGGCCGGCCGGAGGTGTTCTTCCGGGACCTGCTCGCTCTGTACGACGCCCGCCTGGACGGACGCCGGGCCGAGCTGCCCGAGCCTCCCACGCTGTCCGGCGGGCACACCGAGCCCTGGACAGGCCCCCGGACGGAGGACCAACTCGCCTACTGGAGACGGACACTGGCGGGGCTGGCCGACGGGGCGCTGCCGCTGGACCGGGCCCGGCCTGCCCACGGCACCCTCGTCACCGCCACCGTTGGGTCCCGGATTCCGGACGACCTCGCCCACGCGGTGGGCCGTTCGGGGACCAGGGAGAGCGTGCTGGCGGCTCTCACCGCTTTGCTCGCCCGGCACACGGAAGCGGACGAGGCGCTCATCGGGCTGACCGGCACGGCGCTTCCCCTCTCGGCAGCCCGCACTCGGGTGGATTCCTTCGCGCGGAGTCTGCCGCTGCGTCTGGACCTGGCCGACGACCCGTCCTTCGAGGAGCTCACCGACCGGGTGCGGCGCGCCATCACCGGCGCGGAACAGCACGGGGATGTGCCGCTCGCCGACATCGTGCGCGCGGCCCGACTGCCTCACGAGCCCGGCAGGGCACCACTGTTCGATGTGGCGTACTCCTACCAGGCGCTGCCGGCGAGGCTCGGCTCGGCGGCCGGGGTGGAGGCGGCCCCCGTGCGGTGGCCCGGCACGGACGCGGGACGGCTCACGCTGCCGCCCGGCCGCAGCGAGCTGGACCTCTCCTGGTCCGTCGTCGAAGGGCCGGGGCTCAACGAGCTGTCCGTCTCGTTGGACTACCGCACCGAGCTGTTCGACCGGTCGAGTGCCCGGGCTCTCCTCGAAGGACTGCTCGTGATGCTGCGTGCGGCCACCCGCGCCCCGGGTGCACCGCTGTCCAGCCTGTGGCCCATCCGCACGACGACCGGCGCAAGCACACCTGCTGAGCCGGCCACGGCACGGCCCGCACACACCGACTGACGCGGCTCGGCCGACGAAGGAGACCTGCACAGTGGGCGATCAGACAGACATTCAACAGACCGCGCAGACCGTTCCGGCCGGGTCACTGGTGGGCATCGTCGGCGCGGGCACGATGGGGGTCGGTGTGGCGCAGTGCTTCGCCGAAGCCGGCCACCCCGTGGTCGTCGTCGACAACGATCCCGGGGCGCTGGCCTCGGGGCCGGCTCGGATCCGCGCCGGGATCAGAGCGGCCGCGCTGCTGCGCCGTGGGTCCCGGCAGGCGCGGGCGGGCGTGCACGCTTCCCGTGTCGAGTCCCTCGTGACCTGGTCCGCCGAGTTCGCCGACATGGCGGTCGCTCTCCTGGTGGTGGAGTGCGCCCGGGAGGACGAGGACATCAAGGAGGGGATCCTGAGCGAGCTGGACCGGATCTGCGGGGCCGAGGCGATCTTCGCGTCCAACACCTCGTGCATCCCGGTCGGTCGCCTCGGATCCTTCACCACCCGCCCCGACCGGGTCATCGGCACCCACTTCATGAACCCGGCGCCGCTCAAGGACGCCGTGGAGGTGATCTGCGCGCCGGAGACCAGCGGTCTCACCGTGGAGCGCACGAAGGCGTTCCTCGCCCGCATCGGAAAGCACGCCCTCGTCGTGCGTGACGCCCCCGGCTTCGTCACGAACCGGGTGCTGATGCTGACGCTCAACGAGGCGGCCGCCGTGCTGGGCGAGGGAACCGCCGACGCCGAGACCGTGGACCGTATTTTCCAGGACTGCTTCGGTCACCCCATGGGGCCATTGCGCACGGCCGACCTCATCGGTCTCGACACCATCGCCGACTCGCTGGAGGTGCTGCGCCGGCATACCGGCGAGGACCGCTTCCGGCCCTGCTCCCTGCTGGCCCGTCTCGTCGCCGAGGGCAACGTGGGACGCAAGTCGGGCAGAGGCTTCTACCAGTACGCGCCACAGCACATCGTCGCGCGGGGAGGAACCGACCATGGCTGACCACCGCGGTGCGCCCACGGGCATGTCCGCCGCCGGACAGGACGCCTGGCCTGCCGTACGACACTCCGGTTCGGGGCCCACCGCCCCCAGCAGCCTCATCGCCCAGCTCGTGGAGATCCACGGCGACCTGGACCTCACCGCGCTGGGCAAGGCGGTCGCCCAGGTCGTGGCCGAGACCACGGCACTGCGGATGCGCTTCGCCGGCGAGGGACCGGACGGACCGCCGGCCCCGGAGATCACGGACGGCCTGCCGCTGCCCGTGGTGGACCTGAGCACGGAGGCGGACCCGCGGGGCGCGGCCGATGCGTGGACACGCGCGGCGCTCCAGCGGGCAGCGGAGCCCGCACGGGGCGGCGCGGAGACCGGGCTGCCCTGGTCCACCCAGGCGTTGCTGCGGCTCGGCCCGGACCTCCACCACTGGTTCCACCAACACCACCGCGCCGTTGTCGACCCCTTCGGCTGTGCGCTGCTCACCCGTCGGGTCTCCGAGGTGTACACGGCGCTCGCCGAGGGCCGCTCGGCCGCTGACGGCGCCCTGGTCACCCGGGCCCAGCCGGCTTCGGCAGCGGCCGGGTACGCCGGTTCTGCCGCGCAGAAAGCCGACCGTGCCCACTGGCGCCGGCGGCTCGCCGACCTCCCCGAGCCGGTGACCTTCGCGTCCGCTCCCGCCCGGGATGCCGGCTGGTTGCGGGCGCCGGTGAACTCCCGCCCGATGACGCTCGGCACCACCGACACCGAACGCGTACGTGCCATCGCCCGCTGCGGCGGTGTGCCGGCACGGGCGGTGCTGTGCGCCGCCGTGGCGGCCTACACCCACCGGCTGAGCGGCGCCACGGACGTGGTGATCGGCATGCCGATGGACGGCCGGCCGAGCCGGGTGAGCAGGCGTGTCCCGGACGCGAGCGAGTACATCGTGCCGCTCCGGCTGACGGTACGGTCCACCGCCACCTTCGCCGAGCTCGTCCAGGACGTCGCCCGGGAGTCGCGCGAGGCGGTCAGGCACCAGCGGCTGGGCCACCGGGAGTTGTGTCGCGAGGCCGGGGCGCCGGACGATCGGCCCCGGCTGTTCGGGCCGATCGCCGACATCCGCACCCCCGGGACCCATGTGCAGTTCGGTGACCTGTCCGTGGTGGTCCGCGACCTGGTGCCCGACCCGGTCCACGACATCCGCGTCGTCCTCGACGACGACCCCGTGGACCGGCGGCTGCGGGTCGTCCTCAGCGGTGCGGCAGATCGCTATTCCGCCGCCGAGCTCGACGCGCACGCCAGGCGTTTCGGGCGTCTGCTGTCCCGGGCCGTGGCCGGTCCGGGGGACCCGCTGGGCAGCTTCGGTCTGCCGGCGGCGGACGAGTGGGCGGCCGTTCGCTCCTGGACGAGCGGCACCGCCTCCGGGACAGCCCGCCGAACTCTCACCGCCTCCGAAGCATCCCGCCGAACGCTCACCGACCTGCTGGAGAGCGCCGCCCGGAGCCACTCCGACGCGGTCGCCGTCATCGGCGCCGACGACAAGCTCACCTACGCGGAACTCCACGAGCGTGCCAACCGGCTGGCCCGGCTCCTGCTCGACCGGGGTGCCGGGCCGGAGTCGGTCGTCGGGCTGCTGCTGCCCCGGTGCGCCGGGACACTCGTGGCGATGCTCGCGGTGCTCAAGACCGGCGCCGCATACCTGCCGCTCGACCCCGGTTACCCGGCCGAGCGGCTCCGCTTCATGGTCGAGGACGCGGAACCCGTCTGTGTGCTGACCGACACCGCCACCGACTCGTCCGTCGCGGATGTGGTGAGCCGGTCGACCACGACCGTCCGGCTCGACTGCCCCGCGATCGCCGGGGAGTTGGAGCACTTGTCACCCACGGCCCCGTCCGACGCCGACCGCCCCGAGCCGCTGCTGCCCTCGCATCCCGCGTACGTCATCTACACCTCGGGCTCCACCGGTACGCCCAAGGGGGTCGTGGTGCCGCACCGCGGTGTGGTCGCACTGGTGGACTGGGCGGCTGCCGAGTTCGGCGCCAAGTCGTTGGCACACGTTCTGGCGGCGAGCTCCTTCAGCTTCGACGTGTCGGTGGCCGAGATCTTCCCGGCGCTGGCGGGCGGCGGCAGCGTCGAGGTGGTCGGCAATCTCCTGTCGCTGCTCGACGGCGACCCTCCGCGCTGGTCGGGCGGTCTGCTGTGCGCCATCCCTTCGGTGTTCTCCAAGCTGATCGAGACCGGCGGTCTCGAGGTGTCGGCCACGACGCTCTCGATGACCGGTGAGGCACTCCCCGCAACCCTCGCCGCGCGGATCCGGGAGATCATGCCCGGCACCCGGGTGCTCAACGTGTACGGGCCCACCGAAGCCACCGTCCATGCCACCGCGGCCACCGTCCATGCCACCGCCTCGGCGGCCGACGGTCCGGTACCGGAGGGCGCACCGCCCATCGGACGGCCGCTGAGCCACGTACGCGCCTACGTGCTCGACAGCGCACTCCGCCGGGTGGCAGCCGACGGTCAGGGCGAGTTGTACCTGGCGGGAGACGGCCTTGCCCGGGGATATCTGCGCCGGCCCGGGCTGACCGCGGAGCGTTTCGTCGCCGACCCCTTCGGCCCGCCCGGCGAGCGGATGTACCGGACCGGTGATCTGGCCCGCCTGCGCCCCGACGGGCAGCTCGACTTCCTCGGCCGCGCGGACGCCCAGGTCAAGATCAACGGTTTCCGTATCGAACTCGGCGAGGTGGAGGCGGTGATCGCCCGGCACCCCGCCGTCACCGAGGTCATGGCCTGTGTCCGGAAGGGGGCGAGCGGTGACGCCCGGCTCGTGGCCTACCTGGTGCCCGCGGAGGGAGCCCGCATCCCCAGCCGCCACGCGCTGCGGGACTGGGCGGCCGAGCGGCTGCCGGCACATCTGGTCCCGGCCGAACTGAAAGCCGCCTCGGTGCTGCCGCGTACGGGCAGTGGCAAGCTCGACCGCGAGAAGCGCCCGACGGGCGTACGGCCTCTGGAGGCCGACCCGCCGGCCGCCGACGGAGCGCGTGAGGATCCCGTGGCCCGGGAGGAGCACGTGGCCCGGGTGTTTGGCGAGGTGCTCGGGCTCTCCGAAGTACCGAAGGACGCCGGCTTCTTCGACCTCGGCGGGGACAGCATCATGTCGATCCAGCTGCTGAGCCGACTGCGCCGGGTGGGTCTCGTCCTCACACCGCAGGACGTCTTCGAGCACAAGACGGTCGCAGCGCTGGCCCGGGTCGCGCGCGGGGCGAGCCGTACGAAGAGCTCGCAGGCCGTGGACCGTACGAAGGCGGAGGACGCGTGGCGTGCGGCCCTGCAGGGGGTGAGCACCACCACCGAAGGGGCGCCCGGGGAGGGTTCCGAGGAACCGCCGGCCCCAAGGACCATGCTCTTCGAGGTCGACGTGGAGACCTCTGCCGCGGCGGCCGACGTGGCGCGCAGGCATGGCGTCACGACCGACACCTTGCTCAAGGCGGTGTGGGCCATCCTGATGGGGCAGGAGACCGGCAGCACCGACATAGTGTTCGGCTCGGTCTTCTCCGGCCGCCCGGCGGAGCTCGCCGCAGCGGAGACCAAGGCCGGGTCCTTCACCAACATGGTGCCCACCCGGGTGCGGCTGGACCCGGCGGAATCGTTCGGGGCGCTGCTGGGCCGGCTGCAGCAGGAGCAGGCCGCGCTGCTGCCGGACCAGCACATCGGTCTCGGCGAGATCCATCAGATCACCGGCGTGGGCGGCTCCTTCGACACCGTAGTGGCGTTCGAGAACCACCCGCTGGACCGCGAGTGGGTCGTCGCGCTCGCGGAACGCTTCACCACAGTGTTGACCGAAGCGGCCGCCGAGCCCGCCAGAAGCGTCGGTTCCTTCCTCTCGCCCGAGACGGGCGGCGACACCGCGAGCAACACGTCGCAAGGCATCCAGGAGACGTCCGAGAGCGGCTTCGGAGTCCTGTTGCCGCTGCGAGAGTCGGGCGACAAGGCGCCCCTGTTCTGCGTGCACCCGGCGGCGGGCTTCTCCTGGTGCTACGCGGGACTCACCTCGCCGCTCGGCGCCGACCGGCCGGTGTACGGGCTGCAGGCCCGGGGCCTGGACGGCACCGAAGCTCTGCCGGCGTCCCTGCGGGAGATGGCGGCGGACTACCTGGACCAGGTGAGGTCCGTCCAGCCCACGGGCCCGTACCACCTCCTCGGCTGGTCCTTCGGCGGGGTGGTCGCCCACGAGATGGCGGTGCTGCTGGAGGAGAGCGGCGAGTCGGTGGAGACGCTGGCGATGCTGGACGCCTACCCCATGGACGCGGACGTCGCCGACGCCGCTGCCTCGGCCGAGGCAGCGCCGGGTTCGGTCGCCGGCCGGGACGTCCTCGCGATGCTCCTGGAGCATTTCGGCTACGACCCCTCCCTGTGGGCGGGTGAGTCGCTGACGTATCCGCGGCTCGTGGAGATCGCCCGTGCGCAGGAGGGGTCGCTGGCCTCGTTCGACGAGCAGCGGATCGCCGCGCTGGCCCGGACCTTCACCAACAACGCGCGGGTCGCCGTCCTGCACAAGCCTCGCCCGTTCGGCGGGGACGCCGTCATGTTCACCGCGCGGGACCACTCGCCCGAGACCGCGCTCGGCCGGTGGCGTCCGCTGATCAAGGGGGCGCTCGAGGTCCTGCCGGTCGACTGCACACACATGGAGATGGGACACCCCGCCGCGCTCCGCGACGTCGGCCGCGTCCTCGTCGAACAGTGGGCCGCCACGGCACCACAGAAGGGGTCGGTGAACACTCCGTGAGGAACGAGCCAGAGCATGTGCACCCGGCGGATCACCCGTCGATGCCGCTCACCACGATGCAGCACGGGATCTGGTGGGCGCAGCAGCTGGCGCCTCCGGTCCGGTACCAGCTGGCGAGTGTGTTCGAGATCGCCGGAGATCTCGACCCGGAGCTGTACGAGGCGGCTTTCCGGTTCGCCGTGACGGAGACCGAGCCGTTCAGGTCCCGGTTCGCCGTCACGGCCTCCGGGGAGCCGAGGCAATGGGCCGGCCCCCTGCCCGCCTGGCACATACCGGTCGTCGACGTCCAGCGGGAACCCGCACCGATGGCCGCCGCGCTGGACTGGATGCGGGCCGACATCCCCCGCCCCCTCGACCTGGAGAACGGTCCGGTGTT
The DNA here is from genome assembly GCF_055572255.1 of Streptomyces sp. NPDC030799. NCBI lineage: Bacteria > Bacillati > Actinomycetota > Actinomycetes > Kitasatosporales > Streptomycetaceae > Streptomyces > Streptomyces sp. NPDC030799. Next base: position 227,442 of record NZ_JBVIDS010000003.1, read on the forward strand.
CAGGACCGCGTTCCTGCGTCTCTCCAAGGACCGGGTCTGCTGGTATCTGCTCGTCCACCACCTGGTGGTGGACGGCTTCGGCCTGGCACTGTTCGCCCGACGGCTCGGCGAGATCTACGCCGCATTGGAGCGCGGCGAGTCCCCGCAGCCCGGCCACCAGGTGCCGTTGGACACCCTGCTCAAGGCCGAGCGGGCCTACCGCTCCACGCCCGGTTTCGAGGCCGACCGTGAGTTCTGGACGGCGAAGATGGCCGGTTGGCCGGGAGCCGTCCGGCCGGGTATGTCCCGGCCCGCCGCACCCGACCGGGACATACCCGGCCGGACGGGCGGGGCACCGGTGCGCGGTGCGTCCCGGATGCCCGAGGACCGGCTGGCCGCCCTCCGCGCACGCGCACGCGAGCTCGACGTCCCCTGGACGGTGCTGGCGACCACCTCCGCCGTCCTGCTGGACCATGCCCGTACCGGCGGGGGCGAGGAGACCGTCGTGGGGTTCCCGGTCGCCGGCCGCACCCCCAAGACGGCGGGTGCCGTGACCGGCGCGGCGTCGAACGTGCTCCTGCTGCGGGTACCGGTAGACCTGCGCCGGTCGGCCGCCGAACTGATCCGGACCGTCGGCGAGGCGACCGCCCTCGCCGTCGACCACCAGCGCTATCGGTACGAGGACCTCCGCCGCGACCTCGGCTTCACCGGGTCCGCGCACGCGCCGTACCAGCTGACCGCGAACATCGTTCCGTTCAGCTTCGGCCGCAGTTTCGCCGGGCGGCCGATGACCCTCCGGCAGCTCAACACCGGCGCGGTGGAGGACCTCTCCCTCGTGATCAGGCCGGCACGCGGCCGGGTCGGCCTGATGGTGGAAGCGCACGCCGAGGCCGGACGGTACGAGCCCGAGGAGGTCGCCGCCGAGGCCGACCGCTGCGTACGCCTGCTCGACCAGCTGATCGACGACCCCCGGCGCCCTGTCGGAGAGCTGGATCTGCTGGCACCGGAAGAGCGCAGGCTGCTCGTACCGCGCATCGCCACCCCCGCACCCCCCTCGCCGCGTACACTCCCCGAGTTGTTCGAACACTGGGCTGCGCATACTCCGCACGCCCCGGCGGTCGGCCACGGCGACCGGCAGCTCACCTATGCGGAGCTCAACGCGCGCGCCAATCGGCTGGCCAGGACGCTGATCCAGCGCGGCGCAGGACCCGAACGCACCGTCGCCGTCCTGCTCCCGCGCTCCGAGGATCTGGTCACCGCGATCCTGGCGGTGTCCAAGACCGGCGCGGCCTACCTCCCGCTCGACACGGAATGGCCGCAGGAGCACACGGAGCGGATCCTCGCCGACGCCCAGCCGGTATGCGTTCTGTCCGGGACGGACCCGACGGGAGCTGCCGCGGCCGCGTCGGCGATGAGCGACGCCGACCTGACCGACGCGGACCGCACGGAGCCGCTGACGCCCGACCATGCCGCATACGTCATCTACACCTCCGGATCCACCGGCCGCCCCAAGGGCGTGGTGGTCCCGCACCGCGGTCCGGTGGCGCTGCTGCAGGAGGGAGCCGCCGAGTTCGGCTTCGGCCCCGACGACACCTGGGCGATGTTCCACTCCTGTGCCTTCGACTTCTCCGTGTGGGAGATGTGGGGCGCCCTCGCGCACGGTGGCCGACTGGTGGTCGTCCCCCGCGAGGTGCGCCGCTCCCCCCGCGCCTTTCTCGACCTGCTGGTGCGGGAGCGTGTGACGGTGCTCAATCAGACGCCCTCCGCCTTCCGGTCGCTGGAGCAGGCCGACGCCGAAGAGCCGGAGCAGTGGCGGGACTTGGCCCTGCGCTGGGTCATCTTCAGCGGTGAGGCGCTCTCCCCTGCCGTCGTGCGTTCCTGGTACGAGCGGCACCAGGGCTCCGCGCCCGCCCTGGTCAACATGTACGGCATCACCGAGACCGCGGTCCTCTCGACCCGGCTCGACCTGGGCCGCGACCATGGCGCGGCGCGGGCCGTCCCGATCGGCAAGGCCCTCGCCGGTACCCGGCTGTATGTGCTGGACGACCGGCTGCGCCCGGTGCCCCCCGGGGTGGCCGGTGAACTGTATGTCGCGGGTTCCGGTGTGGCCAGGGGCTATCTGCACCGTTCGGCATTGACGGCGCAGCGTTTCGTCGCCGACCCCTTCGGCCCCGACGGGTCCCGGCTGTACCGCTCGGGCGACCTCGTACGCGCCCGGCGTGACGGCTCACTGGAGTACCTCGGCAGGACGGACAACCAGGTCAAGATCCGTGGCTTCCGGATCGAACCGGCCGAGACCGAGGCGGCGCTGCTGGCCGCCCCCGGCGTGGCGGGCGGCGCCGTGCTGGCGAGCTCCGGCGTTCCGCGGGATCCGGCCCGCACGAAGGCGGCCGGCGAACAGGGAGCCGACGCGGCCGCACAGTTGGTGGCCTACGTGGTCCTCACCCGTGAGACGGCGGCGGACCACCCCGAGCCGGCTCTTGCCCGGCTGCGGGAATGGCTGCGCGAGCGGCTTCCGGCGCATCTGGTGCCGTCCCTGTTCGTCCCGCTCGACAGGCTGCCGATCACCCCCAACGGGAAGCTGGACCGGGCGGCGCTCCCTTCCCCCCGCGCCCGCGCGCACACGCCGTCACGAGCCCCGGGCACGCCACTGGAGGCCGAACTGGCCGGGCTGTACGCCGATCTGCTCGCCGTGGAGCAGGTGGGCGCCGACGACGACTTCTTCGACCTCGGGGGTGACAGCCTGCTCGCGACACGGCTGGTCACCATGGTGCGCCGAGCCGGTCTCGGCGCCCGGGAGGAGCTGGATGTCAGGGATGTCTTCGCCCACCCGACCGTCGCGGGGCTCGCCGCTCATCTGGGCGACACGACGCATCCGGGCGTCACCTCCGTGGCACCGGGGCCCCGGCCCGTCCTCCCGCTCCCGCTGGCCGAGGACCGCGGCCCCGAGCCGGTCCCGCTCTCCTTCGGCCAACGGCGCTTCTGGTTCCTGCACAGGCTCGCCGGCCCCGACAGCACCTACAACGTTCCCCTGGTGCTGCGCTGGGAGGGCGAGCTGGACCAGGAGGCGCTCCGTGCCGCCCTGGGCGACCTCACGGCCCGGCACGAAACCCTGCGCACCCTCATCGAGCAGCGGGACGGCCAGGCGGTCCAGCACATCCTGCCGGTCACGGCCGCGCGCCCGGCACTCACCGTCGAACCCGTCGCCCCGGACCGGCTGCCGGACGCGTTGAACGCCGCGGCCGGCCGCCCCTTCCGCCTGGAGAGCGAACTGCCCATGCGGGCGGTCCTTTTCACCACCGAGGCCTCGCACACGCAGACGTTGCTCCTGCTGATCCACCACATCGCCTGCGACCGGGCCTCGCTGCGGCGGCTGCTGGACGACCTCGGCACCGCGTACCGGGCCCGCGTCAGCGGTGACGCCCCGGGCTGGCCGGCGTTGCCCATCCAGTACGCCGACTTCACCCTGTGGCAGCGTGAACTGCTCGGCTCCGACGACGAGCCCAGCGCCCTGCGGTCCGGTCAGCTCGCCTACTGGAACAAGACCTTGGCCGGTCTGCCGGAACGCGTCCCGCTACCCACCGACCGTACGGAGCAGGCGCCGTCCGGGCGCCCGGTGCACAGCGCCGGCGACACGGTGGCTTTCACCGTCCCCGCAGACGTACACGGGCAGCTCCTGGAGGTGGCCGCGGCCGAGCAGGCCAGCCTCTTCCTGGTGGCGCACGCCGCACTGGCAGCGCTGCTCACCCGCCTCGGCGCGGGTACGGACATCCCGATCGGCACGGCGGTGTCCGACCGCGCGGACGCGGAGCTCGACGGTCTCGTCGGCTTCTTCGTGAACACGCTCGTACTGCGCACCGACACCTCCGGAGAGCCGACCTTCCGCGAGCTGCTCGGCCGGGTCACGCAGGCCGACCTCGCGGCCTTCGCCCACCAGGACGTGCCCTTCGACCTGGTCGTGGAGGCGCAGGCGCCACGGCGGGCGGCGAGCGGGCACGCCGTGTTCGGCCGGGCGTTGTTCCAGGTGATGCTGGTGCTCACACCGTCCCTTCCCGACAGGCTGGAGCTGCCGGGCGTGTCCGCCACGGTGGACCTGGTCGGCAGGGGTTCCGCCGGGTTCGACCTGACGTTCGGCCTGTTCGAGCGGCGGGACGCCGACGGCACCTGCCACGGCCTCGACGGTGTCGTCGAATACCGGACCGAACTGTTCGACCGGTCCACCGTCGAGGCCCTCTGCACCCGCTTCACACGACTGCTGCATACGGTCGCCGCCACCCCGGACCTCCCGGTCCACGACATCGACCTGTCAGGGCCGAAGGAACGCTGACGGCTGCTCGCGTGCCCGGCTGCCCCGTGAAGGCCACGCCTTCGCCCGTTGCCCGAGTGGCAGATGCCGCCGTGCCGGAGCCGTCCGGACGGATGGGCGGGGCAGCGCCACGGGTCGCCGGGGACGGGGCGGCGTCCTCAGTTGCGCAGCATCACCACGAGCAGCACCACCAGGGCGATCAGCAGCGCGCCGCCCACCGACGCCAGGGTGATCTTCACCGCGCTGTACGGCCGCTCGCCGATGACCTCGCCGGTACGGGCGTTGACCATCACCGGCCACGCCTTGCCGGCGTGGACGTAGGTCAGGAACCAGACGGGCAGCAGCACCAGCTTGTAGGTGAGGCCGCTGTAGAAGGTGGACATCGAGTGCACCCGCTGCTCGTCGCCGCCGATGTCCCGCTTGCAGTCGGCGCGGATCACCGGCGCCATCCGCGCCTTCGCCGACTCCAGGCCGGCCTCCGGCTCGACGTCGTACCGGACGGTACGGAAGCCCGCCAGGTACTCCTCCTGGTAGGGAACCGTCTCCTCCAGCGGCCAGGGGGCCAGCTTGTCCAGTTCCTCCACCGGCACCTGGCCGCTGCCGGGCACCAGCACGTCGTCGAAGAACCGGCCGACCGTCCCGGACGTGCGGTGCCAGCGGGTGTGCCGCACCTGCCGGGTGCGGCCCTCGGAGTCCTCCTCCTCCACCCAGTAGTGCTCGCCGCGTTCGCCGGTGTACTGGGTGGTGGTCTGCGCGTCGTACGTCCAGTGCGGCAGGTAGCTGCCCTGGAAGGTCTCCGCCTCGGTGACCCTCTTCAGCTCGTTGGGCGCGAACCAGCGGGACCTGGTCCACTCCGCCAGCGCGTCACGGGCCTGCTCGCGGCCCACCCCGAAGGGCAGTACCGCCTCGGGGACCACGCGCTCGGTGCCGGAGGCGTCCGCGACCAGCGGGGTGGCACAGAACTGGCACTTGTCGCTGAGCGTGTCGCTCTCGGTCACCGCACGGCAGCCGGGGCACGTGTACACCTTCACCCGGCCCGGCACGGATGCCCGGCGGGGCAGCGCGGCCAGCTCCTCGATCGGATGCTCGGCCACCTGCCGCGGTATCGGCGTGATGTCCTGCTCGTGCTTGCAGTACGTGCAGCGCAGCGCGTACGTCCCCGGCGCGTACTCGCTGACGCCGCCGCACGCCTCGCACTGGAACGCCCGGTCGGGCGCCGACGCGACGTCCTGATCCGTCAACTCACTTCTCCTTGTGACCTGTTGCCGGAAGATTCCGGGTGGCGGATCTCAGCCCTGCGGGGGCAGCGGCGGCGGGACGTCGGCGAGCAGCCGCGCCAGCTCCGGGACCTGGTCCGCGGGCTGCCAGGCGGTCTGCCCGCTGCGCCAGACCAGCGTGGTACGGGTCAGGTTGCCGGCCGCCACCTGCCCGGCCAGCGCGCTCTCGTCGTACGGACCCTGCTGCTGTCCGCCGACCGCGAGGAACCAGCGCGGCGCGGTGGGCAGCGGCGGCGGGACGTCGGCGCCGGCGGGAGCGGGCTGCGCCGGGGCCTGCGTCACCGGGGCCGAGGGAGCCGCCGCACCGGACGTGCTCTGCACGATCCGCTGGCCCAGCGCCATGCCCACGCCGAGCCCGAGGGCGTCGCCGCCGGTGCCGGGGTTGGCGGCGGCGATCGCAATCGCGTCGGCCGCCTGGAGCTTGGCGTAGTCGTCCAGGTTGCCGGTGATCGTCATCCGGGAGCGGGTGTCGATCGCCGCCTCGATCTCCGGCGGGACGCTGATGTTCTCGATGTAGAACCGGGGGATGGCGATGCCGGTGGAGGACAGCTCCAGGGTCAGCGCCTGGGCCAGCTGCTGTCCGATGCCGTCCTGCCGGGCGGCGAGGTCCAGCAGCGGCACGCCGGACGAGCCCAGCGCGGAGCCCAGCTTGGAGACGATCAGCTGCCGCAGGTGCTCGCCGACCTCCTCGGTGCGGAACTGCGGGTCGGTGCCCACCAGTTCGCGCAGCAGCGCGGCGGCGTCCACCACCTTGGCGGCGAAGGTGCCGAAGGCACGGACGCGGACCATGCCGAAGTCGGCGTCCCGCAGGATCACCGGGTTCTGGGTGCCCCACTTGAAGTCGGTGAACTGCCGGGTGGTGACGAAGTAGACCTCGGCCTTGAACGGCGACTCGAAGCCGTGCTTCCAGCCCTTCAGTGTCGACAGGACCGGCATGTTCTGGGTCGTGAGGGTGTACGTGCCGGGCTGGTAGACGTCGGCCAGCCGGCCCTCGTTGACGAAGACGGCCACCTGCGACTCGCGCACCACGAGCCGGGCGCCCATCTTGATCTCGTTGCCGTGGCGCGGAAAGCGCCACACGATGGTGTCCCGGCCGTCGTCGGTCCACTCGATGATGTCGATGAACTCACCGCGGATGCGGTCCATCAGCCCCACGACAATCCCCCACTCCCCGTGTTTCCGGAGACCGCCGCTCCCCAGCCGGTCCCGGGACGGGTGACCCCGCGACGATCAAGCGATCAGCCGACAGTATGCCCATTGCCGTCCCACGCGGCTACGTGCGGGGACGGGCCCCAGCCCGCCGGCCCCTGCGGGCGTCATCGACTCAGAGGCCCTGAAAAATGTGGGACGGAAAATGTTGGACGGCGATGTCGAGAATCCGTAACCGGCTCCGTCCCCGGGGTGAACGCGACCACAATGGGTCGCACCAGCACCGAGGAGAACCACGATGGCCAAGTACCTGCTGCTGAAGCACTACCGCGGCGCCCCGGCTCCGGTGAACGGCGTGCCCATGGACCAGTGGACGCCGGAGGAGATCTCGGCGCACGTGCAGTACATGCAGGACTTCGCGGCCCGGTTGGAGAAGACCGGCGAGTTCGTCGACGGTCAGGCGCTCGCCCCCGAAGGAGCGTGGGTCCGGTACGACGGTGAGGGGCGTCCGCCGGTCACCGACGGGCCGTTCGCCGAGACCAAGGACCTCATCGCCGGCTGGATGATCATCGACGTCGACGGCTACGAGCGCGCCGTCGAGCTGGCCGGGGAGCTGTCGGCCGCCCCCGGGGCGGGTGGCAAGCCGATCCACGAGTGGCTTGAGGTGCGCCCGTTCCTGGCCGCGCCGCCCACCATCACGGAGTGATGTCACCGATGGACGAGGTCCTGCTCAGGAGCCTCACGCCGAGCGTGCTCGCCATACTCGTCCGCCGCGGAGCCGACTTCGCGGCGGCCGAGGACGCCGTGCAGGACGCGCTGCTCGAGGCCGTTCGCGTCTGGCCCACCGACCCGCCGCGGGATGCGAAGGGCTGGCTGATCACCGTGGCCTGGCGCCGCTTCCTCGACGCGGCCCGCGCGGACACCGCCCGCCGCCGGCGCGAGGACCTCCTGGACCAGGAGCCGGCACCCGGGCCCGCGGCCGCGGCGGACGACGCACTCCAGCTCTACTTCCTGTGCGCCCACCCGTCGCTGACGCCCTCGTCCGCGGTTGCGCTCACCCTGCGTGCTGTCGGCGGGCTCACCACCCGCCAGATCGCCCGGGCCTACCTGGTGCCCGAGGCGACCATGGCGCAGCGCATCAGCCGGGCCAAGCGCACCGTCTCCGGTGTGCGTTTCGACCGGCCCGGCGACGTGGCCACCGTGCTGCGCGTCCTCTACCTGGTCTTCAACGAGGGCTACTCCGGTGATGTCGACCTCGCCGCCGAGGCCATCCGGCTCACCCGGCAGCTCGCGGCGGCAGTCGACCACCCCGAGGTGGCCGGGCTGCTCGCCCTCATGCTGCTCCACCACGCGCGCCGCGCCGCCCGCACCGCACCCGACGGCAGCCTGGTGCCCCTCGCCGAGCAGGACCGCGGCCGGTGGGACACCGAGTCGATCACCGAGGGCATCGGGATCCTCCAGGCCGCCCTCGCCCGCGACCGGCTGGGCGAGTTCCAGGCCCAGGCCGCCATCGCCGCTCTCCACGCCGACGCGCCCACCGCCGCCGAGACCGACTGGGTGCAGATCGTCGAGTGGTACGACGAACTCGTGCGCCTGACCGACAGCCCGGTCGTCCGGCTCAACCGCGCGGTCGCCGTCGGCGAGGCGGACGGACCGCGCGCCGGCCTGGGCGCACTCGCGGAGCTGGACGCCTCCCTGCCCCGCCACACCGCGGTGGCGGCGTACCTCCACGAGCGCGACGGCGACCCGGCGACGGCGGCACGGCTGTACGCCGAAGCGGCCCACAAGGCGCCCACCCTCGCCGAACGCGACCACCTGACCCGCCAGGCCGCCCGGCTCAACGCCCGCCGATGTCGCTGACGGGTCGCGTCTACGGCAAAGTCCTGTCCGACATCGCGCACGGGTCCCTCTTGGCAGACCACGGGCGCCTTGCCGAGGCGGTGACGGCGTTCGAGCAGGCTGTCATCAATGCTCAGGAGGGCGTCGCGGCCTTCCAGGAGCTCGGTGATGCAGAGCGAGCGTCCACTTTGCGAACGCGACCTAGGGGCCTGCCCGCTTACTTGTGGTCACGGAGGAAGGCCGGGACATCGGCTCGGGTCGGGTAGTCGGGCAGCGGTGCGGGCTTGTCCTGGAGGAATGCGGTAATGACGGCTGCTGCTCGTCGGTCGTTGTCACCCAGCCCATTCCACATGTGGTGGCCGACGCTGGGCATGTACTGGGTGCGCTGGATGGCGGGGTTGTCCGCGAGGATGGTTGTCGCCCACTGCCGGACCTGGGAGGAGCACTCGGCGATCATCAGCATCGCGGGTGTCCGGGAGTGCCTCAGCTGAGGGGCGATGGACGGGGAGTCCTTGATTGTTTGCTGGATGCGGAGGCTGGCGGCGGCGCTGAAGGAGAAGTTCCGCGCCGTGTCCTCGATCGGGATGCGGTGCGCGTCCCGCGCGCAGTAGGCGGACGCGGTGTCGCTGCCGAGATCGGCGGCGGTGAAGGCGTTGTCACCCTCAGCCTGCCCTACCAGCCCGTTGCCAGGGCTGAGCAGTCCGAGCCGCATGAGGCCGAACGCGACCGCGTACCGCGGGTTGTGTGTGGAGCGCGGTCCGGTCATGGCCGGTGCGATACCGCGGGCTGACGGTCGGCCCTTCTGCCCCGCGATCCGGGCGGTTGGACCGTCCATCGGGCCTGGCTCGGCGATGACCGCCCGGCGCAGGTGCGCGGCGATGGCCGGGTCGGCCAGCGCGCGGGTGAGCACGACCGCGCCCGAGGAGAATCCCAGCACGTCGACGCGGCCCTTGCCGAGCTTGCCGACGAAGGCGCCGAGGTCATGGACGGACCGGGTGATCGAGTACTGGTTCATGGGCAGCAGGTCGCTGCGTCCACCGCCGGCCTGCTCGTAGGCGTACACGTCGTAGCCCTGGCCCGCGAGCCGCTGCAGGAAGTGGTGGTCGAGCACCGAGATTCCGCGCACCGGCCCGCCGTTGAGGTAGACGAGCGGCACGCGAAGCCGGGGGCTGTTGCCGGTGGGCGGGTAGTGGTAGACCGCGACCCGGCTGCCGGTCGACAGGCGCCAGTGCTCGGTGGTCACGAACGCCAGGGCGGGCGGGTAGCGGCGCGTCGTGGGGACGGTGGGGATGCACACCGACAGGGTCAGGGCCGCTGCGACGAGCACCGGCAGGAAGGGCACCAGCCGTCCCCGCCAGGAGCGGCGGCGGCCCCGCCACAGCGCCGCGATGACCGCGACCCCGACAGTCGCGGACCATGCGGGGAACCCCGATCCCGCACCGTCGGTGGCGACGATCAATGCCAGGAAGAGGGCGACGAGCCCCACCGCCGCGGCGGTAGCCGCCAGCAGGCGGCCCATGAAGCGCAAGGAACGTATGACGGACGGTGGCATGGTGATCGCTCCCCAGCTATTTTGAAACGTCGTTTTGAAACGCGGTTTTGAAACGATGTTATCAGCATGGGTAGACTGCTTCCCATGGGAAGGCCGAGGACGAACGACGCCGCCGTCAGAGAACGGCTCGTGGCATGCGCGACCGAGATGTTCGCAACCCGTCCCCAGGAGTCGATCACTGTCCGCGCACTGGCCGCCGCCGCCGGAACGTCGACGGCGGCGGTGTACACCTTGTTCCAGGGCAAGGACGGACTGATCCGCGAGGTGCGCGACCATGCGGTCGCCGGCTTGTTCCAAGACCTGACGGCCGTTCCCAGCTCGGAGGCCGCCCTGGAGGATCTGTACGCGTTGGCCGTGGCGTACCGCCATTGGGGACGCGAACACCGCCACCTGTACATGGTGCTGTTCGGTGGCGCGCAGTCCTTCGTCCCGTCGCAGCGGGTCGGTGACCGCGACCCGGTGCGGCCGCTTGTCGCGGCGATCGACCGCGCCGTGGCGGACCACATCCTCGCGGGCGACACCACACAGATCGCCGTCTCGTTGTGGGTCGCCCTGCACGGGCTCGTGACCCTCGAACTCGCCGGCGGCCTCGACGGCACCGCAGCCGAGACCGCGTTTCGGTCGACGATTGATGCCGTACTGCGCGGCTGGGCAACCCCCGCCGCACTCCCCGGTCTTCGGCGCACAGACCCGGCGCCGTGAAGCCGTTACCCCGCGGCCTCACGAACACGACCGACACAGGGCCGAGTCGAAGTTGTCAAGGCCGAGCCTGGCCGGCCACGCATCGGCTGGGCTGTGGGCGCTCCTGACGGGGCTGGCTGACCTGCACTTCCTCTCACAGCAATTTCGTTTGACGGGTCACGGCGGGCACCTGTTTGCTGGGCCGGTGTCCGACCTTCGCATCCAAGTGGTGGACGACGACGCCTCGATCCACGACTGGCAGTACGTCCACAATGTGATCATCCCCGGCGACGTGCTGTCGCTCGACGACGTCCGGGCCCGCGCCGGCCGCAACCGCATGGAGGTCGCGTACCTCGGCGACGTTTTGATCGGCTGCACCACCGTGCGCCCGCCCACCGAGGACAACGGCGCCACCGCCACGGTCATCGCGCGCGTCCTGCCCGAGTACCGCCGCCGCGGCCTCGGCACCCAACTCTACGAGCGCGCCCTGGGCCAGGCCCGCGCACTGGACGCCCAGGTGATCGAGACCGTCGTACTGGCCTCCAACCCGGACGGGCTGCGCTTCGCCCACCAGCACGGCTTCGTCGAGCTCGAGCGTTATCTGCTGCGCGAGGGCGACACCGTGCCCTGGATCGACCTGCGCCTAGCCTCTGGCGACGAAGGCGAGGATGTCGGGTAGCGCCTCGCGCAGGCTCTCGAAGTGGCGGTGCACGCCGTCCAAAGCGACCGGAGTGTTGACTCCCCACACCGTCATCCCGGCCCGCCGCCCGGACTCAATGCCGGACGGCGCGTCCTCAATGACCAGGCAGTCCTCCGGCTTGGCACCAAGTCGCTCAGCGGCCAGCAAATAGGGGACCGGCGATGGCTTGCCTTCGTCGACGGCGGCGGCATCCACGAGCACGCCGGGAACCGGCAGGCCGGTCCGGGCGAACCGTCCACGCACCCGATGCTCATAGTTGGACGTCACCAGCCCCCAGCACCCCGAAGGCAGGGTGGACAGCAGCTGGGACGCACCATCGAAAGCGTCGTAGACACCTGACCGAACGTCCTCGTCCTCCAGTTCATGCAACACAGCCAGGCACTCCTGTGGGTCCCGGTCCGGGGCGACCGCCGCGAAGGTCTCCATCGGCCGCGTCCGCAGCGCCAGCTCGTAAACCACGTCAGGATCCAGCCCGTATCGACCCGCCCACGTCTTCCAGACCTGACGCTGGTTGTCCACCGCGTCGATCAACGTGCCGTCGACATCAAACAGGACATACTTCCCGGAACTGGGCTGAACATGTTCGCTGATCATCCCGTGATCATGCCATCGGTCTCGCCGGCAGCAGCAGACGCCGACAAGAAGACGCGGCACACCGTGCGGCGGATCGCTCGCGCTTCTGGCCCGTGGCCGGACGGCAGAAGACCTCGACCATGTTCGCGACGTGATTCCGGGCGACCGGCTCAACCACAATCGCTGACCACGCCCAGAAAAAGCGATGCAACCGTACGGCTCGGTCGGATGTCTCTCATGGTGAAAGCACTGTCCCCGTCCAGGAAAGATCGGGGGACCACATGCACCACCATTTGCGCCGCACGGCCGTCGCTGCGGGGCTTGTTCTCATCACTGCAGTCGGTGCCGCGATTCCCGCGGTGGCCGCCAGGCAGACCGGGGCATCCAGCAAGGCCCCAGCCACCGCACTCGTCGTCAACGCCCGATGGGGCGGGCACTGCACCTTCGATCGGCTCGTCATCGATGTACGGGGCAGCATGCCCTCGGTCACCGTGCAGCCGGTCAAGGAACTGCGTTACGACCCCTCCGCCAAGCGGGTCCCGTTGCCCGGCAAGCATTTTCTTCAGATCAAGCTCTCTCCGGCCGCCGCACACAATGCGGCCGGACAGTCGGTCTATCGAGGACCCCGGCTGGTGAAGATCCATCTCCCCCAGCTCGAGGGCCTCGCCCTGACCAGTGACTTCGAGGGCGTGGTCAGCTTCGGGACCGCCTTCCACACCAAGCCCGTCTACCACACCTACAAGCTCCACTCCCCGGAGCGCTTCGTCCTCGACGTCAGGCACACCAACCGATGCACCTGATGCGAACGGCACGGAGGCCACCCGTGAGGGTGGCCTCCGCGGCTGTGCCAGTGTGATCGTGCGCGCATAAGGCCACCCCCGTTCTGGCGCTCTCGGCGCCATGCCCGGCTCGCCACCAGCTGCCTCGACCACCGGGGCCCCGGCACCGACGCCGAGCGTGCGGCTCGGCGCCAGGACTGTGTGGGCTACTTGCCGAGGACGAGCGTGTTGTTGCACCCCAGGCTTGAGCCGACGTTGGTCGTCTGCGAGCCAGGTGAGCCCTTGCCGTTGAACTGATTGCCCTCTCGGCCGTTCTCGAATCCGGACTCGCCCTGTACGTCGACGTTCTCTTCGGCCGTCGTGCAGGAGGTGCTCTGGTTGATGAGGACAGTCTCGCTGCTCTCTCGACCTTCGTGCCCGCGTGCGTGGGCGTGTCCGTGTCCGTGCCCGTGCCCGTGCCCGTGTCCCTGCCCGTGGGCGTAGGCGGTGCCGGTGCCGAGGAAGCCGATGGTGCCGAGAAGGATGGCCACGACAGCGGTCTTGCGAGGCTTGCGCATGTCTTCTCCGAGAGTTGAAGCGGACGCGTACGCGATCCGCCACGTCATAAGGTGACGAGAGGTTAATGCGTAAATGCCCGAGATGTACTCGTCGGCACGCCGGATCGTCCGATCAACGAGCACGGGCGTCGGCCCGACGGCGGCCCCAAGTCCCTTGTAAATCAAGGCACGACGAGGCCGAACTCGGGTCCGGGCGCTCCCCGCAGAACCACCCGTGTGGCCGCGCCACGAGCCCTAGGCGGCATGGGCTATTCGGCCCTGAACCAGGGGCAGCAATGAAACTCCCGTGCGGCGTCGGCGAGTTCGTCTCACGACGGGGCATCTCGACGACGTCGCCCGCCGCGTACGGCGGAACGCCAAGGGGTGTTCCTGCCGGCGGACGACAGCTGCCCAATGTCGTACAAGATGAGTTGGCTGTCCCCAGGAGGCGCCGCGCAACTCACCGGGCCATTCCAACGCCGACGTCAGCAGGCCCCGCTCAGGGCGCGACAGCGAGCCGTCCCCGGGCGGTACTAACAGCATCTCGTATGCGGTCTGATGCAACTCGCCTCGGCCAGTTACGTGATCAACGATCGGCGTAACCCTGGCCCGGATCGTGCACGGGGCCCTCACCGCCCGACACGGCAAGTCGGCCCGTCCGACCTCCTGTGCATCAGCAGCACCATCACGCCAACAACTCCCCGAACTCCGACGCCGCCTCCCCATACCGGACGTTCCAGCCCTCCACCACGGCCGCCTCCAGGACGGCGGTGTCCACGTCCTCCAGGAGACGCGGCGTCGGTTTCCCCGGCGTGTTCTCGTAGTTGAACGCGATGACGTCCAGGAACACCGGACGCTTCAACCGCGTGCTGTCCAGCCTCAGCAGCAGCGACTGGGCGAGCGCCGGGTAGGGAGTGAACTCCGCGTTCCGGAGCCAGTCGGTGAGGTCCGCCTCCGGCACGCTGTAGTCGACCGCGGCCGCCCCCAGCGCGTCGATGAACGCGGTGGGCGGCGCCTGCACCTGGAGGAGCCGGCTCAGCTCGCCGCGGCCGGCGGCGTCGAGGTCCGGTGGCTGGGCGATCAACCGGAACGCCTGTCTGAGCCAGGCCTGTTCAGCCAGCCGACGCGTCGTCAGGTCACTCCAGGGCGGCTCGGGCGTCGGCCTGCGGAACGGCGCAGGCATCCGCCGGTACCGCTCCGTGATCCGGCGCAGGCAGTCACCGAACTTCTGCACGTCGTCGGGGTGGATTCCCTCGAACCACCCCTGCGCAGTGAACACGGCGGTGGCGGACGCCGTCGTCCCGTCCCCGCTGACCGTCACCGCCGCGGGCGTCTCGTAGCGTTCCCCGCCCCGGGAGGTGAGTGTGAGCTCGGACATGACCGGATCGATCGTGTAGTCGAGCGTGAATGATGTCCCGTCCACGGGAACACTGACGTTGCCGCTCGGCGCGCCCAGGGGCACACCGCCGACGGTCCAGGCGATGGTGGGCTGCGGGTCGACAGGCTCGCCGCTGCCGCCGAAGCCGGTGCTGCGCACGCCGAAGCGGGCGGTCGTCGAGGTGGCGAAGGTCCCCCTGCGGACGGGGTCGCCACAGGGCGTCATGGTCTGCTGCACTTCACCGACGGCGCCGACCACGTCGTCGGTCTGCAGTCCCCGGACGATCTCGGCCGCCTTCGCCGCGCCCGCCGTGACCGACAGGTCCACCCATTGCCGCTCGGGATCGACGGCTGCGGTACGCACCACGAGCGGTGTCGTCGCGACGGCGACATCGGTGTCCGGCGACGCCGTCGGTATCGATCCCCGGTACCACGCGCGAGGGCCCTTGTTGGTGATGTCGACGATCGAGTGGACGACCGCCCCTTCCCGCGAAAGGCTCGGCCCCTGGGGGTCCATGCCGGCGTCCCAGCCCGCCGGGACGCGGTACTCGACGTAGACCCGGCCCACCCCGTTGGCCGGCTCTCCGGGCGGGTGCAGCACGAGCAGGCACCTGCCGTTCGACGCGGACGCCGGCACGATCCGTGCGGTGACGGGTGCGCCCGGCTGCGGGAAGGGCGCCTCGACCACCCGTCCGGCCAGCGCGTCCGGCATGAACAGGTGCAGGTTCGCGCGCGAGAGGTGCGGGCCCATGGAGGAGGCGCCGGCGTACGGCCAGTTGGTGACCGTCGGCCCGGTGAAGGTCGGCTGGCCGGAGTAGAACGGCCCCGTGCCGAGGAAGCGGCCGGCGAAGGTGGCCGATGACATGAGGTCGTAGGGGGAGCCGTACTCCTGGCCTACGACGATGGTGGCGTCGGTCGGATCCCAGTCGGTGCCGTTGTTGTCGAGCCCGAAGGTGTGGTCCAGGCCGAGGACGTGGCCGACCTCGTGACACATGAAGGTGAGGTCGCTCGACATCACCGGAAGCACGGCCACCGGCAACCCGTCGACACCGGTCGTACCGCCGTCGAAGCTCTGCGTGATCGTGGCGGGCTGGCCCGGCTGCCCCGCCCGAGGATTTGGCATTGTGCGCTGTCCCGGGTGGATGATGACGATCAGGCCGTTGAGTCCGGGCCACTCCGGGGGGTTGGGGAACCGGGCGCGCAGCGCGTCGACGGCAGCGCGGGCCTGGGCGTCCCGGGAGGTGTCAGTCCCCATCGTCATGTCGACCCACGGGAACATCGACGAGTCGACGAAGTCGAGGTGTCCCCGGGTGGTGTTTTCCCAGAACCGCAGCAGGGCGTGGTCGCCGGTCATGAGCATTGCGATGCAGGCGGGATCGGGGATGACGGGCACGGTGGTGTCGTGCCGGGCCCGGATGATGCCGAGGCGGACGGATTTGGCCATGATGTTCTGCTCCTCGTCGGGACGGCCAACACGCCTGCACCCGGGTGAAATCCGACACCACGCCCGATCTCAATCTACCGTGCGGCCCGGCACCTCGCAGCCGCGAGACGGGAAGGTGCACTGATCACAACGAAGGCCGCGAGGGGCGAGTTTGCTGAGCCGCGGACACAGGATGGCCGGTGCCGTCGTTCCACAGACTTTGATGTGTCTCATGGGACATCGGGCTGGCTAATGCCGGGCGGGCTCGCGTATTCGCGCAGCGGCTGCCTCTGACGGCGCGTCCGCTGCGGCTGCTCGACGGGGAGTTCCCCGACCGTGCAGGTCGTCGGGGTGACGCCGCCCTTGGTCCTGGCGGCGGCGAGTGCCCTTACCGCCCCGGCCGGGGCTGGTAGGCTCCCGCTGCCGATCATGGGCGTGATCATCAAGGGGAAGACGGAGTGGGGGCCCGTGCGCACGATTCGTATGACCAGGGCACTGGTGTGTCTGCTGACCGGGGCCGCGCTCACCGGGTGCGCGGCCGGGGACGGTGGTGAGGGAAAGTCCGCGGCCGACCTGCTCCACGAGGCCAACGGCACGATGCGCGCACTGCGTTCCGTGACCGTGGAGATGACCAACACCGCGGCCAACGGCACGGTGACGACCCGCCTCGAGACTGATCTCAAGAACCGGTGCAGGGCGAAGACCACCTGGGCCGAGCACGGCAGCCTCGAACAGATCAGGATCGGTGGGACCGACTACGTCCGCCCGGACGAAACGTACCTCGGCAACTGGAGCGGCAGGAAGATCGACGGCCTCCGGCTGAAGCAGTGGGTGAAGGAGCCCGCCGACCAGGCGCAGCCCGGGGACGGACTGGCCGCGTGCACCTGGACGTTCGCCTCTTTCGGCAAGGCAGAGAAGGGGAAGAACACCCGCATCGGCGACCGGAAGGCGGTCGCGCTGAAGGTCACGGACAAAGCAGACAAGGGAGGGACGTACACCTTCTACGTGGCCACCGAGGGCAAGCCGTACCTGCTGAGGACCGTCTACAAAGGCGGCGGAAACCTCACCACCACGTCGTTCAGCGCGTTCGACGAACCCTTGGATGTCCAGCCTCCCGCGTCCGTGGGGGTACTGAAATCAGGCGACGTCGGGGGCTAGGGGGTGTCGTTCGGATCAGGCCGGTGGGCACCCCCTAGGAGCCGGGTGGCGCACCGGGACGCCTGCCCAGGAGGCCGGCGCTCGATCGGCCGGCTACCTTCAGGTGCGCACCGAGGCACGGCTGTGGCCGGATGACGCCGACAACACACGCCGGGCATCGGCATCACCGCAAGGTGATCTCCTCGCCGATTGACTGCTCGCGGGCGGCGGCGACGACCAGGGCCGCGGCCGCGGCGTCCTGCACTGCGACGCCGACCGATTTGTAGAGGGTGATCTGCTCTGGCGAGCTGCGTCCCGTTTTGCTGCCGACGACGAGTTCGCCCAGCTCGGCGTGCACGTGCTCGGCCGTGATGAGGCCGTCGCGGATCGGCACCAGCAGGTCATTGCTGCCCGTCGGGAAAGGGGCCAGCGCGGCCTGCCTCGATTCGACGCACACCAGAGCATCGACGACCGTGGCGTCGTCGACCTCGCGACCGGCCGGGTTGTACCCCACCGACGTGATGTGCACCCCGGGTGTCAGCCAGGGGCGGCGGATCACGGGGTGGAGGGCATGGGTGGTCGCGGCGGCGATGTCCGCGCCGTCGAGCGCCTCGGCATAGCTGGATGCCGCACAGACCTCTGTCTCCAGCACGGACGACAGCTCCTCTGCCAGGGCGGCCGCCTTGGCCGGGTCCGGGCCGGCCACCCGGATCTGCCGGATCGGGCGGACCCGGCAGATCGCGCGGGCGTGGGACCGGGCCTGCACGCCGGTGCCCAGGATCGCCAGCACCGTCGCGTCCTCGCGCGCCAGCAGCCGCACCGAAAGCGCCGAGCAGGCGCCGGTCCGCGCCGCGGTGATGACCGAACCGTCCAGCAACGCCGCAGGCTCGCCGGTGTCCGGATCGAACACCACGATCAGCGCCTGGTGGGTCGGCAGCCGTGTCCCGGCATTGTGCGGGAAGAGGGAGACCAGCTTGCTCATGAGCACCCCGGCCGAGGGCACGAAGCCCGGCATCGCCGCCAGGAACCCCTCACGCTCGGGCACCAGCGCGGCGACGCGGTCAGGGGCCGAGGCGTGGCCCGCACTGAGGTCCGCCATCGCCGAGGCCAGGGCGTCGATCAGCGCGTCCACGTCGAGCAGGGCCTCGACCTGCGAGCGCCCCAGTACCAGCATGCGTCCCATCTCCCTGTCCCTCCCGGCCCGAGGCCACTCCGTCGGAGCGTCGACCGCAGCCACCTTGCCCCGGCGGTGACACGCCGCTCTCCTGAGCACGTTCATCCATACACGCCTGAGCACATCAGTGTGTACGCCGGCAATGGGCCCCGTGTACGGATCCGGCACACGGTGTACAGCCGTGCTCCCTGCGCATGCGGGATCGGCCCCTTTGACATCGAGGCCCGTGACCGCGCCGAGGAATGCTCTCCGCGCCTGCGGGCAGCTCACCGGCGTGTGTCCACGCCGCCACGTACAAGTGGCGTGTGTTGCGGGCAGTGGTCGAGGGGCCTGACGCAAGGTCTGCGAACGCGGGATGCCCTCGGCCAGGAACCTGGCTGAGGGCATCCGGCGTTGTGCCTGCCGTCACCGTGCCCGGGCTCGGGCGTTACGGGGTCTGTGTCCTCCAGATGCCGCGGCCGTGGGTGGCCACGTACACCTGGCCGCCGTCCGGGCCGGATGAGAGGTAGACCGCCGGGGAGGTGGGCAGGTTCGTGCCCAAGCGCGTCCAGTGGCCCGCCGAGGTGCTGGTGAACACGCCCAGGTCGGTGGCGACCACGAGGGCGCCGTTCTTGGTGACGAGCGCCGCGTTGGCGGGGGCGTCCGGGAAGGAGCCCCTGGCCGCGGGGTCGCCGCTGATGTCCGTCCAGGTCGTGCCGCCGTCGGTGGTCTTCCAGACGTGGCCGTAGCCGGCGCCGGGGCCCTCGTTCCAGTGCCGCGAGAAGCCGTTGATCACCGCGTAGACCGTCTTGCCGGAGACGTCGGACGGGTCGATGGTCAGGCCGGAGATGTAGCGGTTGGGGAAGGCGGCGGGCAGGTTCACCTGGTGCCAGGTGCCGCCGTAGTTGGTGGCGATGCCCCGCCCGAAGGTGCCGTCGACCTTCGAGCAGGGGCCGCACCAGGCCGCCCACGTCACGTGGCCCCGGCTGGCGACCGCGGAGGCGGAGTGGCCGGCGCCCAGGTCGTACAGCTTGGTCCAGTCGGCGCCGGAGGTGCTCTTCCAGGTCGTGGTGTTGCCCCAGACGTACTGGCCGCCTGCGACCCACAGGCCGTTCGGGTCGGTCTCGTCCGCGCTGAACGGGGCGATGAAGCGGGCGCCGGGGTCGCCGGGTGCGATGTCGGTGATGACGTCCTCGGAGCCGTCGTCACTGGCGGTGTAGCCGCAGTTGTTCGTGATCTGCAGCGCCAGGTCGACGTACTCGCCGACCGTCTGGCAGCCGTTGGCGGGGTTGACCAGTTGGTCGCCGCCGTCACCGCCGAACGGGGAGACCATCTCGCCGTTCGGGTTGAGCCGGCGCCCCTGGTAGGTGGCGCCCTTGGGGGCGAGCAGCGAGACGCCGTTGTCCTGCAGGCCGCCCCAGACGGCCTCGCCGCTGCCGTCGGTCATCCTGCCCGCGCGTACCGAGTAGTACTGGAGGTTGCGCAGGGTGCCCGATGCGTTGAGGTTGCGCCAGCCGGTGGTGGTCTGTGTGGTGGGGCGGGCGTAGGCGCCGCCGTCGTTGCCGACGAACACCTCCGGCGTGCTGCCCTTCCACTGGGAGAAGGCGAGGGCGTGCTGGTCGGAGTGCATCACGTCACCGTCGCAGGAGTTCGCGGCCGGGTCGTACGAGAAGCACGGCATGCCGAAGTTCCAGTAACGGCCGATCGTCTTCCAGGTGGCGCCGCCGTCCCGGGACTCGAACATCTCCTCAAGGCCCAGGTAGACGTGGTTCGGGTCGCTCGGGTCGACCGCGACGACCTGGTCGTACCAGGCCTGGGAGCCGGGCTGGTAGCCGCTGCCGATCTCGTTGATCTTCATCGCGGAGCCGGACGCCGACAGCGACGAGGAGGTCGCGATCTGCTTGAACGAGCCGCTCGCGTTGCCGCTCTGGCTGACGTACACACCGGCGAGGACGGAGTACACCCCGGAACCGGAGGACTTGTTGAGGAGTTTGGGGGACTCCATCGAGACGTAGAGCCTGCTGCCGTCGGCCGCGTAGGCGAAGGCGGCGTTGCCGATCTCGGCGGGGTTGATCGCCCCGGTCGGGTTGGCGCGCTTCCAGGTGGTGCCCGCGTCGTCGGAGTAGTAGAAGCCGTTGTAGTCGGCGCCGCTGCGCCAGGCCACATTGGCCAGCAGCTTCGTGCCGCCGGTGCCGGGCTGTACGGCGATGTCGTTGGCGATGTCCGCGTAGTGGCCGTCCACCCCGCAGCCCACGCCGCTGATGCCGACGCCCGCGCACGGGGCGAGGACCTTCGTCCAGGCGGTGGACTGCCCGGCCGACAGCGGGCGCCGGAAGACGCCGTGCGAGGAGGCCGCGAAGACGTAACCGGCGGCCTTGTCGAAGGTGAGGGTGTGGATGGAGGCGGAGTCCAGTTCCGTGCCGCCCACCTTGTCGCTCTCGCTGAAGGTGCCGGTGACCGGGTCCGCGAGGCGGTAGACGCCGCTGCCCAGGTAGTTGTCGGAGGCGGTGGTCGCCTCGCCGGTGGCCAGCCACAGCGAGCCGTCGGGCGCGACCGCGAGGGCGCCCACGGACAGCGCGGGCAGCCGGTCGGCGATCGGTGTCCAGGTCTTCCCGTCATCGGTGGAGCGGAACACACCGCCGCCGGCGGCGCCCGCGTAGACCACGCCCTGGTGCGTCGGGTCGGTGGCCAGGGCGGCGATCCGGCCCGCCGAGTGCCCCGCGCCACCACCGGAGTTGGAGGCCGACCGGTCACGGTAGTGCAGCGCGTCCTCGTCGTACGGCGAGGTGGTGACCTCGGACCAACTGCCGGACGTGACAGGCATGTTCTTGATGTGCGCCCAGGCGTCGGCGTAGGCGCCCGAAGAGACCTCGCCGCTGGGCGAGAGCCTCGGCTCGTTGAACGCGTCCAGGGACTCCATCAGTTCATGGGACTCCTCGCCCGCCACCTCATGGCGGCCGGAGTCGGTGTCGCCAGCCCCGAACGCGGCGACGGGTCCCGTCCCCGCTATCAGAAGTACGGCGGCCGCGGCGGCGAGCACCCTTCGGCCACCGCTCTCCGCCTCGCGGCGCGGTCTGCGCCGCGCGGAATACACACGCATGGACTGTCTCCGGCTTCTTCGGCGTAAGTCGCGGCCGCCCCTACGGCCGCACCTGATCTCCTACTGCCGAGCGCCGGAACCGTACTCCCCCGCCCACCCTCAACCCCAGATGTTTACAGCGACTTTATAAGTCAACAAACGTAATATTTGTCAAAAATAGGCCCGTTCGCCATCCCGCCTCTCGACATGACGACACACCCCACCACTTGCAGCGCAGCCGACCCGTTCTTCGTTACCAGCACCCCTACCCGTCCACACCCGACCACCGGGCGACCGACTGGAGGCGGCATGCGAGGCGGGGGCAGCGCGGGCGGCCCGAACCGGGTGCCGGATTTCCGTTGCCGTGAGTCCCTTGTGCGCGGAGCCCTTCGGCGGCATCCTCACCGGTCGGCATATGTCAGGAACACGCCATTCTGGTCGGGAGCGCCCAGCGCCGCTGCCGCGGGCACCGCGGTTCGCGGCGCGGCGCAACTGGCCCGCGTTTCGGACAACATCGCCCGGGCCGGTGTCGACGGCGTCTCCTGGTACGTCGACCAGGCGTCCAGGCACGTCGTCGTCACGGCCGACAGTACGGTCACCAAGGCCGCGATCGCCCGCATCGAGAAGGCCGCCGGCGGTGACCCCGGTGCCGTACAGGTCCGGCACGCCGACGGAGTCTTCCGGCCACTGCTGAGCGCCGGCGACGCCATCTACGGTGGTCAGTACCGCTGTTCGCTGGGGTTCAGCGTGGCCAGCGGCAGCACCCACTACTTCCTCACCGCAGGTCACTGCGGCAAGGTCGCCAAGACCTGGTACACCAACCAGGCCCACACCACCCTCATCGGCCCGACCATCGGCTACGACTTCCCCGGCAACGACTACGCGCTGATCCGCTACGACAACACCGCCCTCAGCCACCCCGGCGGCTACACCGCGGCGAACGCCTACGCCGGCGAGAACGCCAAGCGCACCGGCTCCACCTCCGGCACCCACGGCGGCACCGTGAACGCACTCAACGTCAGCGTCCGCTACCAGGGCGGCGGCACGGTCAGCGGCTTGATCCAGACCACCGTCTGCACCGAGCCCGGCGACTCCGGCGGCACGACGTTCTACCAGCCGGTCCCCGAGGCACTCAGCGCATACGGCGAGCCCCGGACGAGTGTGAGCTGAACAGACGAACAAGAAATCGCTGGATCAAACAGCCGAATTATGTCTGAACCCTGACAGAACCACCAAGATCACGGGAACGCTCACTGCCATGACGACAGACAAGGCGTATGAGACATCGCCACTGGCAGGGAGCATGGTCACGGATTGGGCTGGTGCGGACGGGGAGCACTGGGCCCGGTACGCCGCGCGCTACGACGCGGTGATGGGTGTCTTCAACCCGCTCATCCTTGATGCGGCTGATATCAAGGAGAAGGATCGGGTGCTTGATATCGGCTGCGGTGCCGGGCAGTTGACACGTGCGGCCGCTGAACGGGCAGCACACGGTGAGGTGACAGGCATCGACATCAACCGGCGGTTGGTGGACCTGGCCCGCGCGGGAGCGGCGCAGCCGCATCTGACTCATGTGAAGTTCGTGGTGGGCGACGCGCAGGTCCATGCCCTGCCCGAGGCCGGTTATGACGTGGCCATCAGCCGGCTGGGGGTTATGTTCTTTGCCGATCCCGGCAAGGCTTTCACCAACGTCGCGCGCTCATCACGGCCCGGGGGGCGGGTTGTGTTCCTGACACCGGGGCCCTTGGACGGCAGCGAGCTGGGAGAGGCGCTGGATGCCGCAGGCGGGCGGGCCCGTCCAGATGAGGAAGTCAGCTCGGCAGAAAACATCGGTATGTCACTGTCCTCACCGGATCGTGTCCATAAAGTCCTGGAGGGGGCGGGATTCACTGAGGTGAACGCCCGGCCTGTGAGCGTCGTGCAGACCTGGGGCGAGGAAGTGGAGGATGCCGCGGCCTTCCTGGCCGACTGGTGTCCGATCCGACTGCACCTGGCGAGCCAAGGACCGGAGGCGGATCGTCGGGCCCGGGCCGCGCTCCCTGCTGTGCTGCGCCGGTATCAGGGTTCGGCAGGAGTGCGCCTTCAGTCGACCGGCATGCTGGTCACGGCGCGTCGTGGGACTTCTCGGCACCTGGGCGCGGAGCGTCCACGGGACGGGCATTCGCCTACACGCGGGCGTCGCCGCCGAATGGGGTGAGGCGCGCTGCCCAGCCGATGGGGCGCCCCTCGCGGGCGGAGAGTTCAGACCGTGATCGCTTGTTGCCCAGTTCTTGACGGAGCCGAGTCCCGGACGGCCCTTGGCCGGCTGACGGTGCGAGGACGGCTCGGCACCCCTCGACGGCGGCAAGCGTGAGATCGCGTGCGGGGTGACCTCAGGCGCGCACGGCTCTGGACCACGACGAAACCTTGTTCGCGCGTGAGGTTGCCACGCGTGGGCGGGGTCCAGGGGTGCGGCGGAACTTCACCAGCATGTCCAGCGCCGCCTTGATGCCGTTGAGCTGGGCCAGGACCAGCTGCACCCACTCATCGTCCGGATCCATCTCGCGTGCGGGCCGACGGTGCCAGTGATCAGCCGGGCGAACTCGTTCAGCTTCCGCCGGAAGATCGCCTGTTCGTGGGCTTCCAGCTCGACCGGATCCCCGGCGAAGCGGTACCCGTCGGCCAGCGTCCAGATGATCGGCGGTCAGATGTTCCTCGACCGCGATGTCCCGCAGCAGGCCCAGGCCCCGGCGGGCCTGCCACGGCGACAGTTCCGTCGCCGCGACCAAGTGGGGGAGCCTCAGCCCGGCCAGGCGGGCCTCCATCAGCGCGGCCCGCACCCGGTCGGCCGAGACCGCCGGCTTCAGCGGCCCTCTGCGCACGGCTACTCGCCCCGCAGCAGGCGGGTCAGCTCCTCGTCTAGGGGGTGTCGTTTGCCTAGACACCACCTGATGGGGATTCTTGAAAACGACCAGGGATGCTCTTCGCCCCACTCGGTCCGGTTCTCAACGGAGTGGGGAAGCTCAGTGAGAACCTGTTTCTGATTACGGCGCCTGCTGTTCCCGATGCTCGGTCCCGCCGGTGGAGGTCGTCGGCATTGGTGACGAGCGGCTGCCCCGTGGGCACATCGAGCCTGGCGGCTGCGACGTCGGCTGCAGCCCGTTCCAGGGCCTCGCTCAGCTCCTCGGTCTGCGTCTGGCGCCGAACTGCAGCACCCGTGAAGGGCGTTCTCCTTGAACCCGTTGTCTTCCTCGCGGTAGCGGCGCATCACCTTGAAGCCGGGCGCCCAGCCGACCTGCTTCTCCGCCACGGCGTCGGGGTTGCGAGCGCGGGAGGAGTCGGTGACCAGGCCGCGGCGGGGGCTGTGCCCGGTGGGCCGGATGTCCAACTGGGCGCGGGCGCCAATGTCTGCTCAACGTGCGGGGACGGCCTCTGGGTGCGAGAATGAACGTCGAGACCTGACCAAGTCGTTGGCCAGCAGTGACCGGCTCCCAGTGTTGCCCTTCGTGGGGCGAAGCACCGATTTAACTGCATTCAGGCTCCCTTACCACCAGAGGAATTAGAAATCCTTAACGGAGGTCAGGAGATGACCCTTACAGAATATAGCGTGTATGCCCTGAGCCCGGACAAGAGCGGAGTTTATCACTACCACGACGAGGGCTGGATGAAGGTCGGCGGCCCGGCAGGTCGACTCTACGGCGGGGATTTGGGGTTGGTAGCCACCAACCCGGACACCGGAAACCTGTACATGTACTGCAATGAACCCGACATCTGGCGACACATCGGAGGTCCCGGCGCCTCCTTCACAGTCACCAAAGACGCGGTGTACGGCCTGAGTCCAGATAAGAGTGGTGTCTACCGCTACGACGGTCATGACACCTCGTGGACCAAGGTCGGTGGCCCGGCAGGCCAACTCTACGGCGGGCCTTGGGGGTTTGTGGCCACGAACCCGGATACCGGAAACCTGTACATGTACTGCAATGAACCCGACATCTGGCGACACATCGGAGGTCCCGGCGCCTCCTTCGCAGTCACCGCAGATTCGGTGTACGGCCTGAGTCCGGACAAAAGTGGTGTCTACCGCTACGACGGTCATGACACCTCGTGGACCAAGGTCGGTGGCCCGGCAGGCCAACTCTATGGCGGAAATTGGGGGATCGTGGCCACGAACCCGGATACGGGAGACGTTTATGGATATCGGTATATTGATCCGGCGGACAATCCTGATCAACCTGCCGGATGGGGCTACCTCGGCGGTCCTGGTGCCGATTTTTCCGTCACCTATGAAAGCGTGTTTGGCCTGAGTCCAGACCGAAGTGGCGTTTGGCGCCTACGCGACGGAGACAGTTCTTGGCAACCAATTGGCGGACCGGCAGAATCCATTGCCGCAGCGCTATGGGTGAGTAGACACCCGGACCCCCACTGAGGCGAACACTTCCGCGGACCGGACCGCCTCGTCTGGGTCAAAGCTCGGAACGAACGGGGATCCCGGCTCAAGCGGCGGGCCATCGATGACCTGGCTGGCTATCGGGCGGCCCCTCGTGGCTGATGAACGGCTTGATGCCGAGTGGGCCCGGGTTTGTGTGAGCAGGCGGGACCCTTTCAGCGCACGGTTACGCCACACATGGCGCGGCGCAGCCCCTCGAACAGGTCACGCAGCTCGCTCGGCATGTGGGGCGCCACGTCCGCGCCTACCTCCAGCAGGAGCCGAACGCCGCCCCGAAACCCCTTCTCGCCGATGGGCTCGTCCAGCATCTTCGCCACCTCGACCAACGGAGTGCCGATGGAGGCCTCGACCTCCTCCGGCGGGAGGCTGTCAAGGTAGACGTCGTCCTCGGTCAGCACGAGATCCACAATGCGGCGGGCGGCCTCCCTTGACGGACTGCGAACCAGTAGTCCCGTACGTCACGGTCCCCCCATGTCAGTCGGTGAGTCGCGCCAACGTGCCTGAATTGTTCAGCAGTTGAGCTGGCGACGTGGTGAAGCGACTGGTAGATGGGTTCCGGCCAAGAAGTACCGCCCCCGGCAGAGGCTTCGTGTGCTTGTCTACCCGTCGGGCGTCTACGTGTCCGCCCCTGCCCTGCGCTTCCTCGCACAACGACTGCGGCAGCGCTGCAGCGTGATCGGCACCCGTAGGCGACGCCTGAGAGAGCCGGTAGTTGCGGCTGGAGGTGGCAATTCGGTCGCGGACCGGGATGAGCTGCCGTCCACGATTCACATACGGCCCTGCAGGGTGCCGTTGCCATACAAGGCAGATGTTCAGCTCGGTCACAGCCTTGGTCACCACGCTTAAGCAGTCGTATGACGCCGTGCGCCTCGGGATCAGGTGGGCGGACCGTCGAAGGAGGACCACTCGGACCAGGTGTCGTCGGGGTCGGTGCTCACCTTCCACGAGGACACCGAACCGGTGTCGGTACCGACCACGATCTGCGGACGGCCGTCCGTCAGAGTAGCCACGCCCACGCTGCGGGCCGATCCCGGCAGACCGTTGAACTTCGCCCAGTCGGCCCAGGCGGCGCGCCGTGGTCGAATTCGAACGGCTGCCAGCCGGTCCAGCCGGCGTCCGGGTGCTCGCTCACCTTCCAGGTGGTGAACAGTCCATGACTGCTTCCGCGAACAACTGCGGACGGCCGTCCGTGAGGCGCGCTGACGCCACACTTCAAACAGACATGCTGTTTATTTCCTTTCCAACGCCCAGGCAGGCGTTCACGCCCCCTCGTCCTTCCCCCATTCCAGCGTTCGCGCGGCCCCTGCGGATCCGCAAGTCGGGCACTTGAGTCAACCGACCAAGCGGGTGACAGTCGCCCGGCGAGCCCAGCCGACGCCAGGACTCCGACCCGCTGGTCCCGGCTCAGCCACGGCCTGCCCAGCTCGGTCACGACCGACATCACCCTCCTTCCTCGGCTGACGCGCTGGTCGCCGCGCCACACGGCCGTGGTCTGTGGAGACTTGGGCTGAGCAGGTGAGCTGACCGAGCCGCCGGCGAGCAGTGACGGTCCGGTCTTCACCGCGCGAGGCACTGCATCGGCTGTGGGCCTGCCGCGCCGACCCCGGGGACCTGCCATACGGGCCTGTCAAGGAGCACACACGATGCCGACGAGAATCCTGCTCGAAGGACGCCCCGGCGCGGGCAAAACGACTCTTGTCCGCCGCCTGGCCACGCTCCTGCGCACCCGCAGGGCGGTCGGCTTCACGACGGAGGAGATCCGGCACGGTGGTACACGCAGCGGCTTCGCGCTGGAGACACTGGAGGGCGGTCACCGAGCCGTGCTCGCCCATGTCGACCTGCCCGGTCCACCGCGGGTGGGCCGCTACGGCGTCGATCTGGACGTCATGGAGCAGTTCGCGCTCCCGCCGCTCATGTCGGCGGCAACGGATCCCGCTCCTGAAGATCTCGTCCTGATCGACGAGCTCGGGCGTATGGAGCTGGCGTGCACCGCGTTCCAGGACACGGTCCGCCGTCTGTTCGAGTCCGACATCGACATCGTCGCCACAGTCCACGCGCACCGTGACCCTTTCACCGACGCCCTCAAGCACCGCCCTGACATCACTGTGCTCCCAGTGACCCGGACCAACCGGGACACGCTCCCCGTAGATCTGGCAGCCCGGCTCGAGAAGCCATGAAAGCGTCAACCGAGTGGCACCACCGGAGCAGTAGTTCCGTCGCGGCGCATGGAACTGCCGAGCAGAAGGAGGCGGTCGAGCACCTGAGGAAGTGGCGGGGGTACTCCCGCAAGGTGTACCCGGCAATCGAGGTGGCATCCGACTACCCGACCGTCGACTACGAAGCAGATGACGCCGTCGACAAGACCCAGGACTTGGAACAACAGTCCCAGTACATCGCTGAGGCGTTCGCTTCATGGTGGCAAGCAGATGAGCCATCGGTGATCGAGGTCTTCGACCGTGGCGGCAAGTACACCGCCGGTACCTCCTGCATCCGGGCCGACAGCGTCAGGGCCCATGGGTCGTGCCTCAGCATGTGATACGCATGGAGCCCGTACTGGTACGAGGGTTCGGGCTCCACGTGCGGGCATTCTCCGGCTCTGACCTGACGTGGGCCGTCAGAGACCAGGGAATCGGCGCCACCTCCGTACTCGTGAGCGCGGGATCCCCCGGCTTGCGCGGAGTTCGGTGGCGCGCTTGGAGCCGGGAGAGAGGCCGCCTCCGAAAGGCGTCAGTACCCGGCCCATCGATTCCTCGGTGTCCTCTGCGGAAAGCCCGGAGCGGCGTAAGCGTGGGGCATCGCGGCACCGTACCGAAGCCGCCGTGCACAAGGACGCGACGTGCCGTCCGGACCGCACGGTGGTAGGAGTTGGCCCCGCGGCAGAGGAGGCGACCGCGAGGCCGTGGTGCTCGGGGGCGTGACGGGCCGGTCTTCCAAGGTGTCGTTGTGATCCTTTCCAGTCGGCGGACTTTGTCCGAAGTGGTTCCCCTGGCGGCTACTCCCCTGGCTCAGGCGTGGCGTCGTCGCTCTCGAGACGTGCAGGTTTGAGTTTTACAGCAACAGGGCAGCTGCGCCCCCGTGGCCTGGAGACCCGCTGACCTGTACCTACCAGCGACGGCCACCGATGTCCGCTGTTCCCTGACTGTTCCTGCCCGATGGGACACACCAGGAGCACATGTGCCTCGCTCCAGCGCTGCTGCCGGAGCGTCCACCCGGTGGGTAGCAGTGTCATGACATGTGATGACAACTTCTAGGGCCACAGCACCTCGCCGTCTCGAATGACCAAAGGGTCGAACTGGTCTGACTCGTAGAACCTGGTCCAGCCCAGGCGGACCGTGCCGGTGGGGCTACGGTGCCGGTCATCCGCCTTGGCGGCCAGCCAGCTGAGCAGTTCACCAATGCGGTCGAATTCGTCGGGGTGGATCTCCTGGCGGACCGTCAGGGCCCATGCACGCGCGTGCTCATGGCGGAGTAGCACCGCGACCAGCGCTCCGTCGATCTTCCATGCCTCACCGTGCTGGCCCAGCAGAGGAACGGGGTCGTCGACCACGACGGGTTCGCCGCGGTCATCCTCCTCCACTGTCGGAAACGCCGTCACGACATGGAGGGTTCCCGGCTTGGGGCCCAGCCCGAGATGCCACCGAAGCTCTGCGAGCTCATCGTCAGACAGCTCGTCGCGCAGGTTCAGGACGATGGAGAGTTCGTAGATGTCTGCCATGGCGGCAAGCTATCGGGCCGGTATGACAGCGTTTCGCGCAGGCGTCCAGGGGGAGACGCGCTGCAGATGCCCCCTGTCAGTTCCGGGGTGTGGCGACGAGACCGTTGAGGGCTGTGGCGAGCTGGCCGAGGCGGGTGGGGTCGAGAGAGTAGAGGACGTAGTAGCCGTCGCGGCGTGTGGTGGTCAGGCCGGCCTGGGTCATCTGCTGGAGGTGGCGGGAGATCACGGACTGCGAGAGGCCGAGAAGGGTGGCGAGTTCCTGGGTGCTGCGGCTCCGCTCGGCGAGGCAGGTGGCGATCTGCAGGCGGGGGGCGGCGGCCAGGGCCCGAAGCGCCGAGAGGAGTTCGTCCTGGCTCGGCGGGCGGGGCGTGGAGGCGGGCGCGAGGGGCAGTGCGGGGTAAGTGACCCGAAGAGGCCATGGTGTGTCGCAGGTGATGCGGACGTGGGGCCAGACGTAGTGGCTGGCGGTGAACGTCACCGGGCGGGCGGGGGTGACAGTGATGTCGTGGTGGTGCGGGCGGTCCAGGCGCAGCGTGCGTTGTGCGGGGTCGATGCGGATCTGCGGTACCAGGGTTCGCAGCATCGGGAAGACTCCGTGGTGGGCGATCCGCTGGCCGGCATGGGCGATCGACTCGTAGAGGGTGGGTTCGATGCGGTCCCATTCGCGGGCGAAGGCGGCACTCCAGTAGTCCTCCAGTGCGGTGAGCGCGCCCTCCAGAGTCGGGAGGGGGTCGGTGAGGACCTCGCTGAGTCGTGCGGCCCGGGTGGGGTCGGTCTGCTGGAGCTCGGTGAGGGCCGCGTCGCGGGTGGCGGTGTCCTCGACGAGGTCGTCGCCCCGGTAGCGGGTGGTGTCGACGAGGGTCTGGGCGAGTTCGGCGGCCAGCTGAGCGGGCGGTAGCCGGCGAATGACGGCGAGCTGGCCGGCGAAGTCGGCGTGGTGGTCGTCCGCCAGGGTTTCGAAGAAGGCCGGGATGTAGTCGGCCACCACGAAGCCGTGATCGCGCATCTTCCGGCGCAGCGCCGCGGGCAGCCGGCGACAGCGCCTGACCCAGGGCACATGCAGGGCGTGGTGTCCGGGGCCGGTGAGCACGTGCCAGGAATGGACCGCCTCGAGCAGGGGGGAGACGGAGAAGGCGAGGTCCTCCTCGACCGTCTCGGAGAAACGCAGCGTGATCACGATTGCATGATTCCACAATCACTTGATCGGTTCGCGCGGCGTCGTTCAGGCTCAGGGGGAGCAAGCACTCCGACATCACTCCGGACTCACCCCCTGGACATGGTCATCACTCCTGATCAACTCGAGGCCGCAGACCCTCACCGCCAGGCGCCTGGCAGGCCCTGTTCGACACGCCGGCAGCCCGTACACCATCCACGGGCGCCCGCCTCGCCCGCGCCGTCGGCACCAGCCGTTCGGAGCTGCTCGCCGCCGACCCTGATCTGCTCAGCACCGAGGGCCTGGTCCCCGGGAGCATCCCCCTGCTCAGCCACCGTGCCGGGGTGGCGCGCCTGATCGACACGGCGGTCACCGAATCCGCGCACCCGGTCTGCCGCGGCGCCGGATCCGTTGGCCGCGGCCTCCAGGTGGCGCCCGCGGTCCTGGTCCGACTGCCCCGTGCCCACCTCACGATTCTGCGCCGGTGGTCCGCCACGCGGGCGCGGCCCGCCTCACCACCCAGCACCGTGCCGAACCGGCACCCCGCACGACTCAGAAAGCAACCGGCCCATGGTGTCCACCTCCAACCTTCTGGCCTTCGCCGCGATGTCGCTCGTCGTGATCGCCATCCCGGGACCGAGCGTCCTGTTCGTGATCGGCCGCGCCCTTGCCCACGGCCGCCGCACCGCTCTCGCCACCGTCCTCGGCAACCTCCTCGGCTGCTACGCCGTCATCCTGGCCGTAGCCCTGGGCCTGGGCACCCTGGTCCAGAGCTCCGCCACTGCCCTACTGGTGGTGAAACTTGCCGGAGCCGCCTACCTCATCCACCTCGGCGTCCATACGTTCCGCCACCGCGACCGCCTGAGCGCGGACATGGCGGTCACTGCGGACGAGAAACGCAGTGATCTGCGCACGGTCATGGACGGGCTCCTGGTCGGCATCACCAACCCCAAGGGCTTGGTCTTCTTCGCCGCCGTCCTGCCCCAGTTCGTGGACCACGACGCCGGCCACATCCAGCTCCAGATGGTGATCCTCGGCCTGGTCCCGGCCCTCATCGGCCTCCTCTGCGACACCCTGTGGGGCCTGGGCGCCTCCGCGGCCCGCACATGGTTCGCCGGCTCGGACCGCCGCCTCTCGATGATCGGCGCCGCAGGCGGCGTCGCCCTGATCGGCCTCGGGATCACCATCGCCGCCACTCATCACTGACCGGCTCCGCCTCGCGGGCTCCGGACCACCCCGTCCCGTTGGCCTGGTGTTGCCCACGGCTCGCGATCACGGCGCAGTTCCGGGTCCACGGACGCGGACCCGGCCGGGAAGCGGGTCCCGTCCGGGTGAGGCGGCGATCCATGATGCCGATCACCGCCCAGCGGATCATGGTGTCTCCGGCCGGACCCGGCCGGCCTCGTAGTCCCTGGCCAGGCGCCGGTGGCGGTCAGCCACGAGAAGGTGCGTTCTAGCGCCCACCGCTTCGGCTGACTTGGAAGCTCCGCTGGTCGGGGCCCGTGCGGACGATCTCCAGCTCGCGGCCCAGCCTTTTCGGACGCTTGGATGGTCGAGTCGGGTCCACAGCAGCGGGTGTCTGGTGCCGTCGCGGTTCCTGGGCATTCGCTGCCACGACGTGGACGGCCAGCAGCAGGCCGAGGGTGTCGGTGACGATGAATTCTTGCGGCTCTTGACCTTCTTGCCCGTGCCGAAGCCCCTGGTAGCAGCCGGGGCCGCCGCCGTGGATCGGTCATTGTCGCGACGACACCCGGAATGCCGGCCACAATTGGTACCTGGACTTCCCTTGGTTCGGCGTTGGCGACGCCGCGGATCACGTCCATAACAGCGGCGGTCAGCAGGGCCGTGACGACATGGTCGACTGAACTTCTTCAGAACGCGACGACGTTGACGGCGTGGGCCGGCGTGAAGGTGATGAGAGGCCCTCATAGCTCGGAGCGGAGCCCGCTCTCATGGTCAGAGCCGGCGAACGCTCGCGGAACACCCGCTGAGGCCTTTCGGTGACGGGAAAAGGGCCGCTACGTATAGGCGGTTGCGCCCCTTCCACAATGCCATCCGGGCAGAATTTTTCATTCCGCACCCCACCGTGAAACCACTGGGACAGACGTGCAAAGATCCGGACACTAATGCGGGCGCTCCCGACATCTACGCAGAGCGCACCGCCTGATTCCGCATACCTCATGGAGTCGTACATGACGCAGTCTTCCCGGCGTGCCCGCGCCCTGTCGCGTCTCGTCACCTCGGCGATCGCCGTCGCCCTGGTGGGCGCCACCGCCGGCACCGCTCTGGCCTCCGCCCCTGCGACGACCGGTCCGGCGAAGAACCTCACCCGGAGCGCCGCCGCCGGGCAGCACAAGCCCACGCCCGCCGCGCCGTTCTTCTTCCTCTCCGGGATACTGCCGTCGGGCCAGATGTATGTCTACATGCCCGACGGGAAGGGCGGCTTTGACGACCGGTCGGGCGCGTACGTCTGGCCGCACTTCAGGTACGGGGTGTCGATCGACCCGGATCTGACCGGCTACCAGGACGGTGCGTACCACGTCATGGACGACGGCACGCTGAATCTCTGGCGCAGCGGGCGTCTGAAGAAGGTGGCCACCGGCTGGGGTCAGTACAACGTCGTCTTCTCCCCCGGCACCCTGGTCGGCGCCAAGCACCCCGACCTGCTGGCCCGCGACAAGCAGGGCGTCCTGTGGCGCTTGCAGACCAAGGCGGACGGCTCGCTGGCACCGCGCGTAAAGGTCAGCTCCGGCTGGAATCAGTTCACCCAGATCACCGGCCAGGGCGACCTGACCGGCGACGGCAAGTCGGACGTCGTCGCGCGCGACAAGCAGGGCGTCCTGTGGCTGTACAAGGGCACGGGCGATGTGCGCAAGCCGTTCGCGCCCCGTGTGAAGATGGGTCCGGGCTGGAACCAGTTCAACAAGCTGGTGGCCACGGGTGACGTCGACGGCGACGGCCACAGCGACCTGCTCGCCCGCGACCCCAAGGGCATCCTGTGGCTGCACAAGGGGACGGGCAAGGCCACCTCCCCCTTCACATCCCGAGTCAAGATCGGCGCCGGCTTCAACCAGTACCGCGACCTGTTCTGACGTTCCCTCAGGGACCTGACGCTGGACCCGGCGCGGGTGCGTCAGCGTTTCTGTGGCTCGGGGCTGTGCCGGTCGCGTGGGCCCAGCACACCAGCCTTGTGCCGGGGTCCGCACGCCTCCTCCTGGACATGGTCGCGTGCGCCGTGGAGACAATGAACGCAGACGCGGTCCGGCCCCGCTGCCCTGCGAGCCGATCGCCGGCGGCGGCATGGAGGACCGGATCGCTGTCGCGCTCGGCACACCAAAGCGGACCGCGTACGGCGGGCGGTCGAACGTGACGGCGATACGGTCCGTCGGCTCATCGCGCGCGGCCTGCTGACGCATCTCAGACCAGCCCCGGCGAGTCGCTGATCAGCTCGGACCAGGCCGACGCCGTGTGCCCGTGCGAGGACGGGGCCGACCTGGCCGCCGCCGGTGGGTGTCGTCGCGGTGGGTGAACCGACCCACCGCGTTCTTCCGCCCGAGGCTGACGGCCCGCGCGACATAGCGCAGAGCGTTCGTCGTCCGTGACTGCGCAGGCACTCGTCCACGAGCGCACGACCTTCCGGACCGACCGGGAGACCACTGCGTCCCGCAAGGCCGGCGATGTCCGGCACCTGTCGGCGACCGACGACCCGACGATCCATACCCGGAGGTCCGGCCTTGCCTCGGGCCACCTCCGCCGCCGCCTCGATGCCCGTGGCGCCGCCCCCGATCACCGTCGCCGTACTGCCTTCCGGAAGCACGCCGAGCGCTGCGCGGGCCTGCTCCGCGCCTCGTTGCCAAGCCAGGGCAAGCAGGCGACGGTACGCTGCCACCTGGCCTTGCAGGGGCTGCGCGGCACACGGCCCTCCGCCTGGGGCTGGACGTGGTGTGCTTGCGGGCACCTCCCCCGGGAAGCGGACACCGGCACTCGGACGGCTTCCCTGTGGACGGATTCCGTGTGTCTGGGCGGGCGAATACGGCCTTGCTGGGTGAAGCTGAAGTCGTGAACATCAGTAGCGAGCGCCCGGTAAGTGCTGAGCAGATCTATGCAGCGCTGGCCGCTCTTGCGGCTGAGCCGCCAGCAGATCCGGAGAAGCGACCCGAGGGGCCGCAGGAAGAGGACCGCCTGCGCCTGCTGGGCAGTCTGCTGGCGAAAACGGAGCTCGAGATCACCGCCGCGACCCGGCTGACCGAGGAAGAGGAGATCGAGGACGTCCTTGAGACATTGCGCGGCTGGGGGGAACAGCTGGAAGCGGATCCCGGCCTCGCAGTCAACGTCCTGACGAACCGGCTGCAGCGCACCGCGCTGCAGGTCTCGGAACCCGAGGCGGAAGAACTGCCACCCGGCCGGGAGGCTGCCTTCGCCGCTGCGATGACGGCGGTGTACGCGCTCAGCGCTCAACTTCACGCGGAGCGCGGCGATACAGAAGGAACCCGACGCGCTCTGAGCGGGGCGGAAGAAGCCCTCATCGACATCCTGCAAGGCATTCATGACCTGCGCGTCGCCATCGGCGACACGCCCGGGCCAGAAGAGGAAGCCGACAGCTGACCCGCTCGCCACGACGCATCCGGCGCCACACCACCGCCACCAGACCATGACCAGCACCGTCACGCGACGTACCCGCTTCCGGAAGGACCCGGACTAATACAGGGCCTCGCCCATCGGGGACGTGTCGCCGATGACGTAGGCGCGGATCGCCGCCAGGTACGCGGCACGCCCCACTCGGCCGTCGCCGTCGGCGTCCAGTGCCTCGAACGCGGCAGCGGCGTTTCCGGGCGCATTGTTCAGCGCGGTGCGCAGGAGGGTGAATTCGGTCTTGTCCAGGGTGCCGTCCCCGTCGGCGTCGGCGAGGTCGAACAGTGAGCCCAGGGCGAACCGACAGATGTTGTCGAACTTGTCGGCGCCGACCCATGCGTCGTATTCGTCGAAGGTGAGCTGCCCGTCGCTGTTCTCGTCCATCGCTCCCCACGCCTTGTGGGCTTCCGCGCGGGCGGCGACGACGAGCGGGTCGTCCTCCGTGCGCCCTGTGGCCTGGACGGTCCGGTCGACCCGGGAGAGGTAGTCGTGCGCCGAGATGATCCCGTCCCCATTGGCGTCCATCATGGCGAAGATTCGCGCTCGCGCGGCGGTGGCGGCTGCGGCTGCGGCTGCGGTACGGCCCACTGGAGATCTCCTTCTCATCGTTTCCTGCTCCACCAGTTCTCGTCCGGCGCTTGCTACCCGCCGTGTTCCGGATTTCATGCGCCCGGCGCCGACCGCAGGGAATCCGGCGGAAGGACAGGCGCACGCGACAGCGCGCCTGGCAACCGCGCGCCGACTGTGCGCTTCAAAGCGCCAGGGCAGCGGATCTTCCCCCTGGGTAGGTCAGGGCCGTTGGCGGTACAGGACGGGCTGGAGGCAACGTGTTCGGTGGGCGTGGCATCACGGTGACCCTGGGGTCGCTCATGCTGGTGGGATCGTCGTTGGTGTGGGCGCCGGCCGGTCAGGCCACGACGAGCGAGGCAGGGAGCATCGGCTGCACGGGCGGCAGCGAGAGCCGCTACGACCCGCCGCTCACCCTCCTGCCCCGGCCGGCCCATGTCCACGCGGACATCACATACACCTGCAGCGTCACTCCCGGCCGTACGGTCTCCGCCACCGGTTCCTTCGACTCGGATCTACCGGCGGCCTCCTGTGTCGCCGTGTCCGGCGGAAGCGGAACGGAAACCGTCCGATACACCGACGGGCAGAGGTCACTGATCGTCTACGACAGCGCCATCCCCGTCCGTGTCGCAGGCGTCCTTGTCGTCATCCAGCGGGGCCGGGTCATTGAAGGGCGGGGCCAAGGTCATCCCGCGGAGCGGACCATCACCGGGCTGCCCCGGGAGCTACCCACGGAATGCCTCACGGCCGGCCTGCGGGGAGGCAGCAACGCGGTTCAGCTGGAGATCCAGCCGTAGCGCCGCCTCAAGAGGAGACCTCAGAGCGGCATCCAGGTCTTCGACGATCCACCGGCCTCATGACTCCCGCTGAGCCGCGCGGGAGGCGGTCTCCGAGGGTCCAGCCTGGACGAATGGAGGCAGGGACGACGCTGCTGCGGGCAGGCGACGTGCGGGACACGGATTCCGGTTGGACACTGGAGTCAGAGCAGCGGCCGCGAGCGTACGAGGCCAGGGCGCGATGGCCATAAATCAGGGCACACATCCCTCGGATGCAACGGACATGATCGACACGCGCTCCGTGTTCGGCGCGCCGTGCTGGGTGAGTCTGACCAGCCGCGATCTCGACGCCACCCAGGACTTCTACGGTGCCGTGCTGGGCTGGCGGTATCGCAAGGCCAGGCTGGGCGAGCATTTCCGGACCGCGCTGGCGGAGGGGATACCTGTCGCGGGGATCGCCGGGGTGGCCGGCGTGTGGCAGATGGCCGTGGCCTGGACGCCGTACTTCGCCGTGAAGGACGCGGACGAAGCCGTGAGCCGCGTCCGGGAGCGATGCGGCACGCTGGCAGTCGGGCCGATCTCCTTCCCTCCTGGAAGAGCGGCGCTGCTCGCCGACCGCGACGGCGCCACCTTCGGGATCTGGCAGGGGAAGCTCGTCACCGAATGGGAGGCGTGGCGTCACGCCGCGCCGACCTTCATCACTCTCCACACCCGCGACGCCTTCGACGCCGCCATCTTCTACGCCGAGATCCTCGACTGGGCCTCGGGCTTCCCCGGCTGCTGTGAGGTCGAGTACGCGGGCGGCGAAGTACTGCTGCGAAGCCGGAATGACATCGTTGCCCGCATCGAGGCCGGCTCGGTGGAGACACCACCGGACCCTTCGGTCCGACCGCACTGGCAGGTCCACTTCACCGTGCCCGACGTGGGCCTGTGCGCCCGGGCCGCGGAGGAGCACGGCGGCAGCGTCCTGCACGAGGGCGAGCACCAAGCCGTGCTGCGCGACGCCGACGGCGCCCAGTTCACGGTGACCTCGCGGGAAAGCAGGCCGTGACGTCCGCGGTACGGCCTGCATCGCCCATCGTCGATGCGGTGGCCAGCCGCTCCGGGACTTCCGCTCCATGGCGGAGTTGCAGGGCTGCGTTCACGGCGCGGCATGGACGAGCTGCAAGGCGTCACGGGCCAGGACGTCGGCCAGGTGGTCCGGGCTGAGCCGTGAGTTGTCGGCCAGGGCGTCGGTCAGCCGGTCCAGTCCGGTGTCGATGTCCTCCCCTCTGCGTTCGATGAGCCCGTCGGTGGAGAGAACGTGGGTGTCGCCGGGGGTGCAGGGCGCGGCGGCCTGCGGGCGCGGGACGTCGCGGGGACGGGCTCCCAGCGGCGGGTCGGTGCCTGGGCCGTCTCATGCTCTGGCGGCAATCTGCCCTCTCGGAGCTGGCTCATCCACATCTCGCCCTGCTCGCCGATCGCGCAGCTTCC
The DNA here is from genome assembly GCF_055572255.1 of Streptomyces sp. NPDC030799. Taxonomy (NCBI): domain Bacteria; kingdom Bacillati; phylum Actinomycetota; class Actinomycetes; order Kitasatosporales; family Streptomycetaceae; genus Streptomyces; species Streptomyces sp. NPDC030799. The sequence continues at coordinate 265,724 of NZ_JBVIDS010000003.1, forward strand.
GGACAGCAGCTCGGCCATCTTCGCAGGATGCGCCGGGCTGTGCCCGACGACGGACTGGAGCTGGACGCTGACCGCGGCCTGGCGGATCGCCCGCTTGCCCCACTCCCGCACCACCGCCGGGCCACCCCGACCGATGCGATGCCGCACTTGGGGAACGACACCGCATCGACCACCCACACCTCAGGGCTGCTCGCCTCGCACAACCGCTGGCAGATCCGCCGCCGCGGGTGCTGGCCGGTGTGCCCTTCAGTCAGCCGCTTTGGTACTCACCGTGAGCCTGCTCGACGCGCGCCGACCTTCAGTTCCAGTGGCCCGCGGCGGCGGTCTCGGTGACGAACGTCTCGAAAGTCCTGGGTGGTCGGCCGAGGGCTCGTTCCACGCCGTCGGAGAGCCCGGCGCCCGAGCCGTTGCGGATGTCGACCAACAGCCCCGTCAGCAGCTGGGCGACATCGGGTGCGGCGCCGGCGGCGACCTGACGCTCGACGAAGTCCTCCGGATCGACGTCAAGGTGACGGATCGTACGGCCGGTGGCCCGGGTGATGAGGTCGGCCGCTTCACCGAAGCTGATCGCCCGTGGGCCGGTCAGATCGTAGACCCGTCCGCTGTGGCCCTCTTCGGACAGTGCCGCTGCGGCGACCTCGGCGATGTCCTCGGCGTCGACGAACGGGGTGCGCCCGTCACCGGTGGGCAGGGCCAGGGCCCCGGCGAGAATCCCGTGCCGCCAGGGTCCCTCGCTGAAGTTCTGCGCGAACCACTGCGGGCGCAGGATGGTCCACTCCACGCCGGATCCGCGCACGGCCTGTTCGGCGGCATGCAGGGGATGGCCGTCCTCACCTGCGCGTGGGGCGGACAGCAGCACCAGGCGGCGCACGCCCGCGGTGACCGCCTCGGTCACCAACCGGGGTATGCGTGCCTGGTGGTCGGTGCTCCCCGACAGGCTGGGCTCCACGAGATAGGCGGCCGTGACGCCGTCGAGCGCGGACGCCCAGCTCGCCGGGTCGTCAAGGTCGAGGCGGCAGTCGCCGCCGGTGCGGGAGGCCGTGCGGACCGGCAGGCCGACGGCCTTGAGGCGTCGGGCGATGCGGCTGCCGGTCTTGCCGGTGCCGCCGAGGACAAGGAGGTTCTTCATGCCGTCCAGACAACCCCAGGGGCGTGTGGACGATCCATGGGAGATGATCCTGACTTCCTTTGTGTTCGTCTAGCGTTGGCGCATGGACGTCCTCAGCGATCTTCTGCACCGGGCGCGGGCCAGGAACGCGTGGGTCAGGCAACTGATACAGCGTCCTCCGTGGTCGCTGAGCTTCACCGACCCGCCCCCGCTCACGGTCGTGACCACGCTCGCCGGTCACGCGTCGGTGCGGATCGACGACAAGGGCATCGCACCGGTACGGCTGGCCGCAGGCGACATCGCCCTCATCACCCGCCCCGGCTGGTACACGATCGCCGACAGCCCCTCCACCCCGCCTCAGGTTCTGATCCACGGGCGGACGAAACGGGTCGTCGGCGGATCCGCACAAGTGCCGGACACACAGCGGAGCCTGGCGCCCCGTACCTACGGCGACGGTCTGCCCGGGGCCACGATCATGCTCCGCGGCGCCTACGACGTCAGCGGCGACATCGGCGACCGTCTGCTCGGCATGCTGCCGCCACTGGCGGTCGTACCCGCCGGGCCGGCGACCCGGGCGGCACTGGACCTGCTGGCCACCGAGGCCAGTCGTGACGAACCCGGCCAGGACGCCGTCCTGGCCCGGCTGCTGGACCTTTTGCTGGTACTGGCGTTGCGCGCGTGGTGTGCGGACGCTGAGACGGCGCCCGCCTGGTACCAGGCGTTGGCCGATCCGGTGATCGGCGAGGCGCTGCGTCTGCTGCACGAGGATCCTGCCCGTCGGTGGACGGTCGCCGACCTGGCCGCCCGGGTGGGCATCTCCCGTGCGGCGTTCGCCGCCCGCTTCACGGCGCTGGTCGGCGAGCCCCCGCTCACCTACCTCACCGGCTGGCGTATGACCCTGGCGGCGGACCTGCTGAGGGACGCCGAGACGACCGTCGCCGCCGTGGCCCGCGAGGTCGGGTACGAGGACCCCTTCGCCTTCAGCGTGGCGTTCAAGCGCACACGGGGCGTCAGCCCCTCCATCTGGCGCCGCCAGCCACACTGATCCGGCGCGAAGAGGATTTCACCCCGCGGGACATGGCCTTCGGCGGTGCCCGTTTCGAGGACAGGGTGAGACCGGCGGCGCGAATGGGCAGGCTGGTCGTCCGGTCCGGCGGGCCTTCACGCCACGTCCCGGCCGTATCCGGACGGTGGATCGGGCGCGGCCGAGTGACATCGTCACGGACCGCGTCCCGTCCCCGGACACTGAATTCAACAGCCGCTCAAAACCGTCCGTCGTGCGGTGACTTACTGAGCCTGCTCGTGTCGCGTGAACGCTGCGATCAGGGCGTGGGCTGTGTTGTTGTCGGAGTCGGTCTCGTGGGCCTCGGCGCCCTCAAAGGTGGCGGCTTCGGTGCTGCGCGGGAACATGGCCTCCTCGTATTCGGTGAGCGCGGCCTCGATGTCGTCGCCGTGCGCGGCGAGGGCCTTGCCGAGTTCGGCACCGTCGAGCATGGCCAGGTTGGCGCCTTCGCCGTTCGGGGCCGAGAGGTGGGCGGCGTCGCCGAGCAGGGTCACGCCGGGCACCCGGTCCCAGCGGTGCCCGGCCGGCAGGGCGTAGAGGGGGCGCAGGACCGGCTTGGTGTCGCTGTCGGTGATCAGCGCGGTGAGCTCCGGCGCCCAGCCGTCGAACTCTGCCGCGATCCGCGCGGTGGCCACGGCGGCATCGGTGAAATCGATGGCGGCGAACCAGTCCTGCGGCCTGGACAGCCCCACGTAGGCGTGCAGAGTGTCGTCCCTTTCCCGGTGAGCGAAGAGCTCCCTGCCCGGTGAGGTCGCGATCATCGATCCGCCACCGACCGCCTTCGCGGCGGCCGGGTGCCGGGTGTCGGCGTCGAACAGGTAGGTCTCGACGACCGACTTGCCGACGTACTCGGGTGTGGCGGTCGAGAGCAGCGGCCGGACCCGTGACCACGCGCCGTCCGCGCCGACCAGCAGGCTGGTGACGACGCTGCTGCCGTCGGCGAACGTCACCTCGTGGCGACCGTCACCGAGGGTACGGGTGCTGCTCACCTTGTGCCCCCACTGGACGGTGCCGGCCGGGAGTGAGCCGAGCAGGATCTGTCGCAGCTCGCCGCGTTGCACCTCGGGGCGTCCGCCCGTGCCGTCGTCGGCTTTGGCGAACAGGACGGTCCCGTCCGGGTCGAGGATCCGCATCGCCTGGCGGCCCTCCAGGATGAGGCCACGAAACTCGTCCATCAAATCGGCTGCTTCGAGGGCGAGTTGTCCGTTGTAGTCGTGGATGTCGAGCATCCCGCCCTGCGAACGCGCAGCCGGTGAGGGCTCCGCCTCGTAGACCGTGGCTGGTATTCCGTGGACGTGCAGGACGCGGGCGAGCGTGAGGCCGCCGAGCCCGGCACCGATGATGGTGACGTCAGTGGTCATGGAGGCTTCCTTCGTGATCGTGGATCGCTGGGCGGACACCTGGCAGGTCACGCCGGGAGCACCGTTCCAGCAGGTCGGGACGGTTGATTGCTGGTGGCCGGTGCGTTGATGGCCGGCGCCGACCAGCACCAATGTCCCGGCAGCCACCGACGGATCACCGACAGATCACCGAGCCACCGCCGACAACCACCCGACACCGGCCCCGGCCCCGGCCCGCGGGAGCGATCACGTTTCCCCAAGTCGCCGTTCCTGGAAGTCCTTTCAGAATTGACCGGCTGAGTTCACGCCTGGCCGCTCGCGCGCCGCGCACGGAACGCCGCTGCCTTGACCCGGTTCTGGCATGCCGTCGAGCAGAACTGGCGCCCGGCGTTGCGGGACGTGTCCACATAGACCCGGTCGCAGCGCGGGGCTGCACAGACCCCGAGGCGGCCGGCGTAGTCGCCGCCGAGGGCCATGGCGAGGCCGGTGGCGCAACCGGCGCTCCAGCCGACGGCATAGGAGTCGTCGGCACCGTGGAAGTGCACCTGCCATGGCTCCCCGGGAGCCCGGTCGAGCTGAGGCCGGGCGCCGGTCTCCCGCAGTAGCGCGTTGAGGGTGGGAGCCGCGTCGTCGAGGCGGTCGGCGGCTGCGGCCTCGAACACGGCGCGTAGCGCGCGGGCGGTGTCGGCCAACCGGTCGGCCTCTCCGAGTTCCAGGTCCGGCCCGGCGGATAGCGCCGCCCGGACCGCCCCGACCCGCTCAGCACCTTCGGGGGCCTGGTAGCGACGGCCGCGCGCCTCACCGTCGGTCAGCGCGTTGACGAGCGCCACCGAGGCGTCGAGCAGGGTACGCATGTGACTGTCGAACAACACTTGACCAGTTACCTTTCGCCTGTCTACGGTGTCCGTCACCGACAATAGATGATTGACCAGTGACGGGAGGCGCTGTGCTGCGCTCCGAACCGCTGCCCCGCACCGTCCGCCTGCTGCTGCTCGCCCGGGTCGTCAACCGGCTCGGAGCCTTCTCGCTGCCCTTTCTCACCGCGTTGATCCGCGCCGATCACGGCGCGAGCCTGACCACCGCGGGGCTGGTCAGCGCCGCCTTCGGGCTCGCGACGATCCCCTCGCGGCTGGCCGGGGGAAGACTGGCCGACCGGATCGGCCGACGCACGACCGTCGTGCTCGGGCTCTGCGGATGCGCCGTGGCACAGCTGGCGATCGCGGCTTCCGCGTCGCTCACCTGGGCGGTCGCCGGGGCGGTGCTGCTCGGGCTGGCCTTCGAGCTCTACGAGCCGCCGAGTCAGGCGATCATCGGCGAGTCCGTGCCAGCGTCACAACGGGTGCGCGCGTTCAGCCTGTTCAGCGCCGCTCTCGCGGTGGGCGGCATGGGCGCCGGACTGCTCGCCGCGTTGCTCGGCCGTTGCGACCTGCGTTGGCTCTTCGTCACCGACGCCGCGACCTGCCTGGCCTGCGCGCTGCTGATCCGGCTGGCCCTTCCCCACGACCGTCCGGCACCGCCCGGAGCCGGCCGGGACGACACCGCCGTGCGACCGCTGCGGGACCGAGCCCTGCTGAGCGTCCTGGCCACCGGAACCGCCTACACCCTGATCAACCAGCAGGCCGTGATGACCCTGCCGCTCGCACTCGCGCAGCAGGGCCTGCCCGCCGCCGACGCGGGGCTGCTGTTCACCGCCACCGCAGCCACCACCATGCTCGCCCAGCCGCTGGTCCGGCTGTCCTGGGCGAACCGGCTCACGACGCCCGTCGCGCTCGCCCTCGCGCATGTCCTCCTGGCCGCGGGGCTGACCGGCTACGCCCTCGCCCGCACCCTGCCGGGGCTGCTCGTCTCGGCCGCCGTGTGCAGCCTCGGCGACCTGCTGGTCATGGGCCGCGTGTACGCGCTCGTCACCGACCTGGCTCCGCCCGGTGGAAGCGGCCGTTACCTGGCCGTCTTCGGTACCAGCTGGGGCGTCGCCGCGACGCTCGCACCCGTCCTCGGCACCCAGCTGCTCGACCGCGCGGGGACAGCCACGCTGTGGTCCACGATGGCCGCGCTCTGCCTGCTGCTCGCCGCGCTGCACCTCCGGGTGACACCGCAGTCGCCGGGTCTCCTGAACGTCACGGAGGCGGTCAGCCGCCGGTCCAGGGCACTGCGTGGGGGCGGTCCGCCCGGCTAACGGACGGGTGCTGTCGCTTCTCCGGTGCCGGCTCAGGTTCTGTGATCGGTCACGGGGCGTAGGGGCCAGGCCGTAGGCGGTCAGCAAGCCGGTGTCCTCGTGGCCACGGTGACGCGGACGGGTCGGCGACCGAACTGGCCTCGCGCGCATGTTGGGGTGCTGCGGGCGTCAGGAAGCGCAGGCAGCGGCGGTGCTGGGGCGAAGGCCCGCGAGCCGGTCCCCTGGGGAATGACCGACGCCGCGTGGCGGGTGCTGCGGGACGCACTCCCGCTGTGGAAGGCGCCCGGGCCCGCGCTGATCGCTGCGAGCGGCCTTCGCCTTCGACGGCCATGTGCACGACCACCGGAACGAGCTGTTCCTGCCCCCGCTCCAGCCGCCTCCTCATCCGGCCGTGCCGTGGTGGTGTGGCGCGACCCGAGGTACTCGTCCCCGGGTGACCGGTCGGCCGCAACACCGAACTCGGGCTCTCGCTCCCCCGCTTCGCGCCGCCCCAATGTGCCCTCCGCACCTTCACCACCCGGTCCTGGACCCGGCGCCAACGCGCGGGCGCCGGGATGGCCGACGTCAGCTTCGTGTGGCATCGCCCCTGGGCTCGGGCAGGCCCACACTGCGCTGCTTATCGGCCTGGTCTGCAGCCGTGGCCGTGGCGCGTTCGCCGTTCTCGACCTGCTGCAAGAGGCGGTACTGCCGGACGACGTGCAGGATGTCGCGTCCTTGGTCTAGTTGTTCAAGGAACCACCCAGGCACCGACGAGGTCCACGGCTCCCGCTGCGTTCCTACGGTGCTTCCGGGATGGAAGAGCACTCGGACTGCTTCACGAGCAGTGAGGACGCGGCGGTCGCGTGGTTGTCGCGCAGCAGGAAGGCGACCGCAAGAGCGGCGCAGCCCACCGTTGCCGCGCCGCAGAGCAGGCACAGGTGCAGTCCCTCGATGAACGAGTCCGCCACCCATGTGCGTGTCCGGGCGGAGACGGTGCTGCCGGCGGTGCTCAGGCTCGCGGCCGGTCCCCGGGCGAGTGCTGAGTGGGTCAGTGCGTGGGCTGCGCTTTCGGGCAGGCCGGCGAGAACCGCCCGGTCGAAGAGGGTGTGTCGCATACGAACGATGAGGACCGCTCCGAGGACGGCCACACCGACCACTCCGCCCAGTTCTCGCAGGGAGTCCATCAGTGCCGAACCGACTGCGGCGCCCGTGGTGTTGGAGCGCTGAACAGCAGTGATCACGGCGGGAACGAATGCCAGGCCGGTCGCGATGCCCAGCACCGGCAGCAGCCATCCATAGTCGGCGAAGCCGGCGTGACGGCCGTAGCGCGCCAACCCGGCCAGGGACACAGCGATGAGCAGCAGCCCGGTCGTCAGCGGGAGGCGCGGACCGGAGCGGGCGCACAGCACACCGGCCGACGGGGCAGCCGGCACGATGACGGCGGAGGCGGCGAGAAAGACCAGCCCGGCCCCACCGGCGGACCAGCCGAGGACGTCCTGCAGGTACAGCGTCAAGAAGAATGTGGACCCGAACAGGCCGAAGCCGGAGGCGAAGCAGGACAAGGCGGAGGCCGCGTACGCCCGCCGGCGCAGCTGCCGCAGGTCCAGCATCGGCTGCACGGCGAGGGATTCGACGACGACGAAGGCCGGCAGGGTCACAGCCGCGAGCACCAGCGCACCGGTGACCGGGGCGGCGGACCAGCCGTCAACCGGCCCTTGCACCAGCCCGAAGACGAACGCACCGACCCCGACCGCAGCCAGCAACTGCCCGGCCGGGTCCCAGCTCTGCCGGGCGCTCGGCACCGGGGGCAGCAGCAATGGGGTGAGCAGCAGCAACAACAGGCCGACCGGGAGGTTGATCCACAGCACACTGCGCCAACCCAGGTGCTCGACCAGGGGGCCGCCCACCGCCGGGCCGAGGGCCACGCCCAAGCCGGCAGCACCGCCCCGTACCCCAAGGGCACGCGCCCGTTCCTTCTCATCGGGAAAGACGTGGCCCAGCAGAGCGGTACCCGCAGGCAGCAACACGGCCGCGCCCAGACCCTGCACCAAGCGGCCGGTCACCAGCCGGGGCCAGTCGCCGGCGAAGGCCCCGAAGGCGGATCCGGCGCAGAAGAGCAGCATCCCGGCACAGAACGCCCGTCTCGGTCCCAGCCGGCCGGCGACCAGACCGCCGGACAGCAGCCCGGCGGCGAAGACGAGGGTGTATCCGGCGACCACCCATTGCAGTCGGCTGATGCCCGCCTGCATGTCCGCGCCGATGTGCGGCAGCGCGTTGTTCATCGCCAGGTTGTCGAGCATGGCCATGAACACCGCGCCCGACACCGCGGTCAGCGCCGCGGCTCGCCTGCGCCGGAACGGTCCCCGCCCGTGCCGGTCGTGCGGTGCTGCAGGCGCGGGGGCAAGGGCTTCACACATCGCCTGTCCTCCCGGCACCCGCGTCGGGCCGGTGGTAGAGACGGGTCAGCGCCTGGTAATTCTCGGTGTGAGCCCGGATGAGGGCGATGTCCTCGCTGTCCACGGCACGCACCACGGCACCGTGTGGCCCGGCCACCAGTGAACGGGCGGGGACACGTCGGCCTTCGGGGACGACCGCTCCGGCGGCGATGATGCTGTGCGGGCCGATCCTGGCGCCGTTGAGCACGGTGGCGTGCATGCCGATCAGCACGTCGTCGCCTACCTCACAGCCGTGCAGCACCGCGTTGTGGCCGACGGAGACCCGGTCCCCGAGGCGGACGGGGAATCCGGGGTCGGTGTGCACCACGGTGCCGTCCTGGATGTTGCTGTCCGCACCCACGCTGATCTCGTCGCCGTCGGCGCGGAGTACGGCGTGGAACCACACCCCGCTGCCGGGCCCCAGTCGCACGGGCCCGATGAGCACGGCGGTGGGGGCGACGTACGCCGAAGGTTCCACAGTGGGTGTGCAGCCCAGCATGGGCATCAGCAGCGGAGCGCCGTGGGCCTGCACAGGGCGCGGCACGAGCTCAGGATGCACGGGGGTGCGAGCAAGATTCTCTTCGCACATGCCCGTTTGCTGGAGCGGTCCAGCCGGGCTCTGCACCGAGTACTCCACGGTTCTCCTCCTCACCCGGCCGTTTCGGTACGGCGGGTCCCCTGCGGGACGCCTCCGCCGAAACGGTGAAAAACGACGGCACCGGGTGGCACAGCCCGTAGGCATGCCCGGTGGCCGTCATGCTGCGGCAGCAGAAGATCGGCTTCTGTGACCGGCCCGGCACGTCGTCACGGCAGGAGGCAAACACGCGCGTCGAGTCAACAGAAAACGCCGCCCGTGCGCCCCCGCCACGCCGCACACATCGCCCGAACGCCCGCCCCGACACCACCGGATGCCTGCGACTGCCGGCATCCGTTCCCGTCCGTCCACCGCGTGCTCAAGGAGTTCTCCGTGGCGATCTGCTCGTCCAGTGACGCCATCGCCGTCGTCGGCGCCGCCTGTCGGTTGCCCGGCGGAATCAACGACCTCGACGGTCTGTGGCGCACGCTCAGTGAAGAGCACGACGTCATCGGCAAGATCCCGGCGGACCGCTTCGACGTGAGCCGGTGGCTCGACCCCGAGCCGCGACGGCCGGGAAAGACGTACTGCGAGGTCGGCGGGTTCCTCGAAGACATCCGTGGGTTCGACGCCGGCTACTTCAACCTTTCGCCCCGCGAAGCCGACCGCATGGACCCGCAGCAGCGACTGCTGCTGGAGATGGCCGCCGAGGCCCTCGACCACGCCGGCATCGCGGCCGGTTCCGTCGCCGGTTCCGACACCGCCGTGTACGTCGGTGCTTCCAGCCAGTCCTACGCCTTCCTGCAGGGTCTGGACGTCCGCTCGGTCGACGCCTACACCATGTCCGGCGGCGCCGGCGCCAACATCGCCAACCGTGTGTCGCATGTCCTGGATCTGCACGGCCCCAGCCTGACGATGGACACCGCCTGTTCCTCCTCCCTGGTGGCGCTGCACCACGCCTGCGAGGCGCTGCGCGCCGGGCGTTGCCGCACCGCGCTGGCCGCCGGCGTGAACGTCCTGTTGAGTCCGTTCGAGTTCATCGGGTTCTCCAAGGCCGCGATGCTCTCCCCGACCGGGCGCTGCCGCCCCTTCTCGGCCGAGGCGGACGGGTATGTGCGCTCCGAAGGCGGCGGCCTGGTCGTCCTCAAGCCACTGTCCGCTGCGCTGGAGGACGGTGACCGGGTGCTCGCGCTCGTCCTGGGCAGCGGGGTCAACTCCGACGGCCGCACCCCCGGCCTGGCTCAGCCCAGCGCCGAGGCCCAGGCGGCTCTGCTGCGCGAGGTCTACACCGCGGCCGGCGTGATCCCCGACGAGGTGTCGTACCTGGAGATGCACGGAACCGGCACTCCCGTGGGTGACCCGGTGGAATGCCGGGCCGTGGGCGCTGCCCTGGCCACCCGGCGAAGCCCGGGCCGAACGCTGGCGGTGGGATCGGTCAAGGGCCACCTGGGGCATCTGGAGCCGGCCTCCGGCATGGCCGGCCTGCTGAAGGCGATGCTGGTGCTGAGCCACCGCCGGATTCCAGCGCAAGTCCACGCGCAGCCGCTCAGTCGCGACATCGACTTCGCCGGACTGCGGCTGGCTCCCGTCACTGAGGCGCGTCCCCTGGAGACACTGCCCGGCGGGCGCCCCGTCGCCGGGGTGAACTCCTTCGGCTTCGGCGGCGCCAACGCACATGTCGTTCTGACCACGCCTCCACCTCTCGGCACCGCCCCGACGACGGAGTCGCCACGGCAGGGCGTGCAGGGCCGGCTGCCGGTGCTGGTGTCCGGCAGGACACCGGCTGCGGCTGCGGAAGCCGCCCGGCGCATGGCGGACCGTCTGGAACGGTGCGCGCCGGAGGCGTTCTACGACCTGGCGTACACCTCCTGCCGGCGGCGCGGTCACCACGAGCATCGTGCCGCCGCGTTGGCGCGGGATCCGGCGCAGGCCGCTGCACTGCTGCGCGAGGCCGCCGAGTCGCACGAAGGGGGCGGGACAGCCGGCGGTCCGATGAGGCAGGCCGCGAGCACAGGGACGGTCGCCTTCGTCTTCTCCGGCAACGGGTCCCAGTGGCCCGGTATGGCCGCGGACCTGCTGGCGGCCGATGTCGTGTTCCGGCAGGCGGTGGCCGAGGCCGACCACGTGCTGCGTCCGCTGCTGGGTTGGTCCGTTCTGGAGGAGCTCGCCGCTCCCGCCTCCCGGCGTCGGCAGTACACCACCGATGTGGCACAGCCCTTGCTGTTCGCTGTCCAAGTGGGACTGGTGCAGCTGCTGCGGGCCCATGGCATCGAACCGGCAGCGGTGGCCGGGCACAGTTGCGGTGAGATGGCCGCGGCCTGGGCCTGCGGCGCGCTGGAACTGGACGCCGCAGCCCTGACGGTGGTCGAGCGCGCCCGTGCCCAGGAGACAACCGCGGGCGAGTACGGGATGGCCGCACTCGGTCTCGGTGCCGGCCGGGCCCGACAGCTGCTCGCCTCCCGGACCGGCCGGCTGGAGATCGCCGGCATCAACAGCGAGCAGAGTGTGACCGTCAGCGGTGACAGGGCCGCGCTCGCGCAGTTGGAGCAGGAGTGCCTGCGGGAGAACGTCTTCTTCCGCGACTTGATGCTTCCGTACGCCTTCCACAGCAGCGTCATGGATCCGCTGAAAGGCCGCCTGCTGTCCGCGCTGGCAGATATCAAGCCTGCCAAGGCACGCATTCCGTACGCCTCCGCGACCACCGGCACCCTCCTGACCGGTGAGGAGATGGACGCCGATTACTGGTGGGACAACCTGCGCCGGCCCGTGCTGTTCGCGGACGCCGCCGACCAGCTCAAGCACCTGGGCTGCGAGGTGTACGTGGAGATCGGCCCGCACCCCGTGCTGCGCACCCACCTGCGGAGCTCGAAGGTGTCCGGTCGCCCGCCCGCCGTCGTGGCCACCCTGCAGCGGACCGTGCCCGGCCGGGAGGCGGTGCGTACCGCCGTCGAAGCACTGCTGGCGCACGGCGCACCTGTCGACACCGACGTCTTCTTCCCCCGCCCCGGCCACGTGGTGGACCTGCCTGCCTACCCGTGGCAGCGGGAGGACCGCTGGAACGGCGCACCGGAACTGTGGGCCGGCGGATGCGGCGACGGCACCACCGACCACCCGCTGCTGGGCGAGCGGGCAGCCACCGCGGAACCGGTCTGGCACGGTCCTTTCGACCCGGCCCGCACCGCATGGCTGGCCGACCACAAGGTCGGTCCGAGTACGGTGATGCCCGCGGCCGGTTATCTGGAGATGGCACTCGCCGCCGGCCGCCGCGTCCTGGACGCACCGGTGGAGATCACCGACCTGCACCTGCCGCACGCCCTGGTGCTGCCGTTCGACAAGGACGACACCACCCTCCTGGAACTGCAGACGGCAGTGTCCGGTGAGGACGGGATCCTGCACATCGCAAGCCGCTCCGACAAGGCCGGACCCTGGCAGCAGCATGCTCGCGGACGCATCCGCAGGCTCCTCACCCCGCTGCCGGCCCCACTCGACCTCGACCGCGCCATGGCCGAGTCGGCCACGGTCCGTACCGCCGAGGAGCATTACCGGCTCGCCGCGCACACCGGTCTGTCCTACGGCCCGGCCTTCCGGACCCTGCAAGAACTGCACGTCGCGGACGACCGGGTCCTGGCCCGCTACCGTGCCGGGACCGGTGCCGCCGGCCTCGACACCACCGGCTACGAGGCTCACCCGGCCCTGCTGGACGCGGCTTTGCAGGCCGGATCGCACCTCCTGGAGGACGTCACCGCCGAAGGCGTCCCCTTCCTGCCGGTGTCCTTCGATCGGGTGCGCGCCTGGCGCAGAATGCCGGCGCTGGGCTACATCCACGTGCGCTCCCGGGCGCTGTCCGATCGTGAAGCCGTCTGGGACGTCACCGTACTGGCCGCCAACGGTGTTGCCTGCATCACGCTCGAAGGCTGCCGACTGCGCAGGTTCGACAGCCGTACCGGAACCCCCGTCCGGCGTTACGTCACCGTCCTGCGTGCCGCTCCGCGACCCGGTGACGATCTCGGCCCTGCGCCCCTGCCGGCCCCCCGTGAGATCGTCCGGGGCATCGAGCACCGCTCTGCCCGGCAGGACGGCCGCACCGAGGAAACCGCAGCGCATGCGCGGGCCCTGACGGCCCACTTCGGCGCCACCGCACTCACCACACTGCTGGGAGAAACCGCCGACCGGCCCTTCACCCACAGCGACTTGCTCGACGCGGGCGTACTGCCCTCCTACACGAAACTGGTCGACCTGCTGCTGCACACCGCGCACGTCCACGGCCTGGCCGAACCGCTACCGGCCCGCGGTGGATGGCGTATCGTCCGACCCGGTTCGCCCCGGGCCCAGGTCCGCGACATCAGCCGTAGCAGCCCCGACTGGGCGGTCGAGTTCGCCCTGCTCGGCACCTGCGGCAGCCGGCTGGTGGACGTACTGCGGGGCGACGCCGACCCGATGGAAGTGTTGCTGTCCGAAAGCGGCCGGCACCTGTGGGAGGAGTTCCACACCGCCGGGCGAGTCCGCGAGTTCGCCAACCGCGCCACGCGCGCCGTCGTGAGGGAGCTGGTACGCCACTGGCCGGACGATCGGCCGCTGCGCGTGCTGGAGGCGGGAGCCGGTACGGGGGGCACCGCCTCCCATCTCCTGCCGGTACTGCCGCCCGAACGCACCTGTTACACGTACACCGATGTGTCCGCCGCGTGCTTCCCCCGCGCCCGCACCCGGTTCGCCTCCTACGACTTCGTCGACTACCGCGTGCTCGACCTCGACCGAGCCCCCGGCGACCAGGACCTGTGCGAGGGCGGATTCGACCTCGTGGTCGCCCATGACGTCCTGCACGCCACGCGTGACGTGCGCCGCAGCCTCGGCCATCTGTCGCAGTTGCTGGCCGACGGCGGCCACCTCCTCGCCGCGGAGGTCCACGACCCCGCCGCACTTGCGCTGATGACCGGACTGCAGCCCGGCTTCTGGGACTACCGCGACACCGACCTGCGGCCCCACAGCCCGCTGCTGGGCACCGATGCCTGGCAGCGCCTGCTGGCGGACGCCGGATGGCTGGGCCCTGTCGTCCTGGCGGACCACCGGGATCCCGCTCGCAGTGTCGGGTCGGTGCTTCTGGCTCAGCGCGCCGGCCGGAGTGCGTCGGCGTCCGGTTCCCTCCGGCCGCTTCCGCAGTTCTGCGAGCCCTCAAAGGAGGAGCAGGGCGGCGCAAGCTCCGGAGGAGACGGGCTCGTATCGGACCGCACCTGGCTGATCGCGGCCGAGGCGCCGAACGCCGATCCGGCCGATCACCTCGCCCGGCAGCTGCGCACCGCCGGCCTCCGGGTCCTGCGCACGGCACCCAGCGTGGATCAGTCCCACTGGGCCGCTCTGTTCCAGCAGCATCCCGGTCCCCTGTCCGTGGTTCTCCACCTCGCGGGGGAAGCACCGGCCCCACAGCACGCGGCCGACGCGGACACCGACCAGCGGGCGCTGGTCGACCACGCAGTTCACCACACCGCAGTGCTGCGCTCCCTGGCAGCCGCTGCCGCCGACCGCGAAGAGTCAGAGCTCGAACTGTGGCTCCTCACACCGCCGACCGGGGCCCTGCCCGCCCCGGAACGCCCCGCAGCGCCCGCTGCCGCGGCGGCCTGGGCGGTGGCACGCACCCTCGCCAACGAGCACCCGGACATCACCGTCCGCCGCATCGCCGTGGAACCCTCTGCCGACCAGGCCGGCACCGCCACCCGGCTGGCCGCCGAACTGGCTCACCCTGACGGCAAGGACGAGGACGAGATCCTGCTCACTCCCGCAGGACGCTTCGTGGCCCGCGTCCGTGACGTCGCGGACACCCGGGGCCGCTCCGCTCGCAGCGCCTCAAGCCACGTCCTGCATCTGAACGAGCCAGGCCGTTCCTACACCCTGCAATGGACCGCCGAAGACGCGCCACGCCCCGCTCCTGACGAAGTCGTCATCGCCGTGCACGCAGCGGCGCTGAACTACCGCGACGTCATGCAGGCCCTCGGCAGCCTCCCCCTCGACCGGACCGGCAGATCAGTCGGGCAACCTCACGTTCCCGGCAAGGAATGCGCCGGCGTCATCACACAAGTGGGCTCCAGCGTCACTGGTTTCGCCCCCGGCGACCGCGTCTTCGCCTTCGGCACCGGCACCCTGCGCTCCCATGTGTCCCTCCCCGCCACGGCCGTCGGCCGTATTCCCGACGGCATGGACTTCAGCGCCGCTGCCACCCTGCCCGTGGTCTTCCTCACCGTGCACCACAGCCTGCATCACCTGGCCCGCCTCGCCCCGGGCGAGACCGTCCTCGTCCATGGCGGCGCCGGAGGCGTCGGCCTGGCTGCCGCCCAGTACGCCGAGCACATCGGCGCCCAGGTCATCGCCACCGCCGGCACCCCCGCCAAGCGCGACCTGCTGCGCCTGCTGGGTATTCGCCATGTCCTGGACTCGCGGTCCCTGGACTTCGCCGACCGGGTCAGGGCACTCACCGAAGGCCGCGGTGTGGACGTGGTCCTCAACTCCCTGGCCGGGGAGGCGATCGGACGGGGGCTGGAGACCCTTCGCCCCAGCGGGCGCTTCGTCGAACTCGGCAAACGTGACCTGTACGCCAACAGCCGCCTGCTCCTGGGGCCCTTCCTGAAAAACCTCACGTTCTGCACCACCGACCTGGCGCAGCTGGCCCAGGACCAGCCGCAGGTCGTCGCGGAGGAGCTCGCCCAGGTCTGCCGGCTCATCCACGAGGGCGTCTACCGTCCCATCCTGCACCATGTCTACCCGCCCGATCGTGCAGCGGACGCCTTCACCGCCCTGCAGCACTCCCGCCACGTCGGCAAGGTCGTCATCACGCTGGACGACCGTCCCAACGACCGCCGATCCGCCCGTACGGGCAGCGCGCGACCGACGTCCCCCGAGAGCTCGCTGCGCCTCGATCCGCACGCGGCCTACCTGGTCACCGGCGGTCTTACCGGTTTCGGAGCGGCCACCGCCCGCCGGCTCGTCGAGCACGGCGCCCGGCACCTGCACCTCGTCGGCAGGCGCGGCCCCGCCACCCCGAACGCGCAGAGCCTGGTGGCCGATCTGAACACTCAGGGCGCGACCGTGCACGTACACGCCGCCGACGCCTCGGCCGCAGAGGCGATGCGCGCGGTACTGAGCGCCGCGGACACCCCCGAGCACCCGCTGCGGGGTGTCATTCACGCCGCCATGGTTCTCGACGACGCACCCCTGACCCACCTGAGCGATGACTCCGTCCGCCGCGTCGTGGCGGCGAAAGCGGGCGCTGCGCTGGTCCTCGACGGCCTCACCCGCGACAGGGAACTGGACTTCTTCGTCCTGTACTCCTCCGCTTCCGCGCTGCTGGGCAACCATCGCCAGGCCAACTACACCGCGGCCAACATCCTTCTGGAGGCGCTGACGCGCTCCCGCCGCAACGCCGGACTGCCCGCCCTTGCCGTCGCCTGGGGGGCGCTGGCCGACGTCGGTTTCGTCGCCCGGCACGATCTGAGCGAGTTCATGACCCACATCGGTCTCACTCCGATGTCCCCGAAGGACGCCCTGGCGGCGCTGGAGGTGCTCCTCGTCCCCGGCGACGAGACCTCGGACGGTGTCGTCATGGCCGCCGGTATCGACTGGAGCCGGGTACGGCACACCATCCCCGCCATTGCCACCCCCCGCTTCCGTCTCGTCCTTCCCGACGCGGACCATGAGGACGGCGCCTCCCACCGCGAGCTGCTGCAGGCCGTCGCCACCGCATCGCCCGAGCAGGCGCACGTCCTGGTGACCGAGGCCGTCATCGACATCCTCGGTCGAGTGCTGCAGACCTCGCCCGAACGCATCCCGGCCGACCGGCCCCTGGAGCAACTCGGCCTGGACTCCCTGATGGGCGCGGAGCTGATGTCCGCCATCCATCAACGTCTGGGATTCAGCCTTCCTGCTGTGGAGATCTTCAACAGCCGCACCGTCGACGACCTCGCCCGGCGCTGCGCACGCCGCATCGGCCGGGCAGCGTCGAACCGATGACCGCAGCCGGTGCGTGCAGTGTCCCTCGTCGCACGCACCGGGAAGGGGACCGGCAAGGTCAGTGCGGCTCTTGGCCTTCGGTAGCCGTCAGCACGACGGGCAACCGCTCCAGACCGCGGCTGATCAAGGACGCCTTGTAGCGCACGGGCTCGTCGTCGGCCAGCGGCCGGCGACGGGCCAGTGCGGTCAGCGTCAGCTGCGCCTGCACGCGTACCAGCCGGGCCCCCAGGCAGAAATGCTCTCCCCACCCCAGGGACAGGTGCTGTGGCCCCCGTGCGGTGTCCAGTCGGTGCGGATCGGCGTACACGTCCGGATCCCGGTTCGCCGCTCCCACCAGCAAGCCGACGACGGTGCCCTCGGTGACGGGCAGGCCTCGGATGTCCGCGTCCCGCAGCGCCACCCGCGGCACCAGCTGGATCGGCGGGTCGAACCGCAGCAGCTCCTCCACCACGTCGGGTGCCGTCCGAGGACACTCCCGCAACCGGGCGAGCTGATCCGGATGACGAAGCAATGCGTGCAGGCCGTTGGCGATCAGGTTGACCGTCGGCTCGAAACCCGCCACCACCAGTTGGCTCACTCCGGCGATGATCTGTTCCTCCGTCAGCAGCGAGCCGTCCGGCCCCGGTCTCACCAGGGCACTGACGAAGTCGCCGGCGGGACGACGCCGACGCTCCTCGACGAGGCCTCCCAGGTACCGGGCGAAATCCAGCCTGGCGCAGGTGACGCGCGCTACCGTCTCGTCGTCCAGCAACGCCTCGGGGTCGAAACCGGCCGCGAGACACGACAGCGCCTCGAACCAGGCCGGCCGCTCCTCCAAGGGCATGCCGACCACGGCGCAGATCACGTCCAAGGCGAGCGGGACCCCGAGGTGCTCGATGACATCGACCTCGCCGGAGGGGCCGACGCGGGAGATGAGTGCGGCCACCCGGTGGCTGATGGCCGGCCGCAGACGGTCCACGGCACGGGCGGCGAACGGCCCTGCGACCCGGCTGCGCAACCGGCGGTGCTCGGGCGGGTCCGTCATCAGCAGTGACCTGCCGTCCATCCCCAGAGGCCGCATCCCGAACCGCGTGTCTGCGAGCACCGCCAGGCACTCCCGGTATCCGGTGACTGCCAGTACGCCGTCCGAGAGACAGACCACCGGGCCCTCACCGCGCAGAAGATCGAAGAACGGGTAGGGGTCGGCCCGAAACTCCGGGGAACGGACATCGACCGGCAATTGATCCCAGAACCCCGAGGCCACGACGGTGCTCTCCACCGTCCGTGTGCCCATCGTCTGCGGTTCGGCCTTCATCACAGGTCCTTTCGGACGCGATCACCTACGGCAACAGCAGACTAGGGCCCATGCGAGAGGAAATCAGGGAGCAGCTCTCCCATGGAGTGGGCGGCAGCCGGTAAGGACCCCGGTCAGGCAGCGGTCACGCCAGCTCCAGGACGAGCTTGCCGACGTTCTGCCCGCGGAAGAGCATCTGCAGCGTCTCGGGGAAGTCGTCCACGCTCCCCCGCACCACATGTTCCTTGACCTTGATGCGGCCGGCGCCGATCCAGGCGGAGATGTCCTGCGCTGCCTGCGCGTAGCGCTCGGCATAGTCGAAGACGACGAAGCCCTCCATGCGGGCGCGGCGCACCAGCAGCGAGAGGTAGTTGGAGGGGCCTTTGACCGGCGTGGCGTTGTTGTACTGGCTGATCGCACCGCAGACCACCACACGCGCGTGCATCGCCAGCCGGGTCAGGGCGGCGTCGAGGATGTCTCCTCCGACGTTGTCGAAGTAGACGTCGATGCCGTCAGGGGCCTGCTCGCGCAGCGCTTTCCTGACATCTTCGGCGCGGTAGTCGATCGCCGCGTCGAATCCCAGTTCGTCGGTGAGCAGCGCGCACTTCTCCGGCCCTCCGGCGATGCCCACCACCCGGCACCCCTTGGCCTTCGCGATCTGACCCGCGATGGTGCCGACCGCACCGGCCGCCCCGGACACCACGACGGTCTCGCCGTCCTTCAGCGCGCCGACGTCCAGCAGGCCGAAGTAGGCGGTCATGCCGGGCATGCCCAGGGCGCCCAGATAGGTGGAGGGCGGAGCGAGGGAGGTGTCGATCTTCATGGCGCCCCGCCCGTCGGAGACCACGTACTCCTGGACGCCGAACGTCCCGACCACGTGATCACCCGGCTGGAAGTCGGGGTGGTTCGATGCGGTGACTTCGATGACCGATCCGGCGCGCATCACCTCACCAATGCCCACCGGCGGCAGGTAGGAGGGGCGGTCGTCCAGCCAGCCCCGCATGGCCGGGTCCAGGGAGATGACACGCGTCCGGCCCGCGAACCGGCCGGGGCCCGGCTCGTCGACCGGCTCCGAACAGTGCTCCCAGTCCTCGGGTTTCACCGCGCCCGCGGGGCGGGCGGCCAGACGGATCTGGCGGTTGGTCACGGACATCGCGCCTCCTGTCGTTCAGGGGTTTCGCCGCAGGGTACCGACCGGTTGGTATGTCGAGGTGTGTGATGTCCGCCATATGCCCTGGCTCGGCGCTGCAGAGATCGGTTGCGGACGCCGGGGCCGCCGGCGAGTCGAGGCCTGCCGCTCGCGTCAGCCCTTGCGGTTCCGCTCCTGGAGCAGGTGTGCGGTCTGTGGGGACACCGGCGCGGCCAGCAGCGCGGTGACCAGGTCGACCAGTCGGCTGGTGAACAACCGGTCGTCCCTGCGGGGGCGGCCGGCGGCCCGGGCGGCGAGTTCGGCATGGCAGAACCGCATGGCGGTGAAGCGGGTGTGGAACACGGCGGTCGAATCGGGAGCCAGCAGCGGTTCCACCAGGCGCCGCCAGGCAAAGATGCTCGACCCCTTCGTCACGACGGTCTCGACCATCGGTTCGGGTCGGTTGAGCAGTTCGGCCACGATCTGCAGGAACTCGCGGCCTCCGTCGGGCTCGGCGAGTTGCGCGGCGGCAGGCAGGACCAGGGCGGCGGCGAGGGATCGCAGGTCGTCGGCGCCGCTGTCCTCGTACTGCTGGAGCAGCACCTCCCGCCGGGCGTCCACCGCGGGCAGGTGCTTGTCGAGTACGGCCCGCAGCAGACCCGCCCGGTCGCCGAAGTGGTACTGGAGGACCATGGCATTGCGCTGGCCGGCGGCCCGCTTGATCTCGTTGAGCGACGCACCGTCGACGCCCTTCGCCGCGAACAACTGCTCGGCGGCCCGGATGAGCGTGGCGCGCGTGTCACCGGCCCTCCGGCTCCGAGGTGACGTGGCCTGCGTCTCATGTGCTGTCACGGATGCCCATGCTAGCGTCACCCAGCCGGAAGTAATACGCGTGCATTAATAACTGATACAGGCGCCTTGGTGCGCCGCGGGAGTCCATCCAGTGAAGGCACTGACCTACCACGGCCCCCACGACATCCGCTACGAAGATGTCCCCGACCCGGCCGTCACCAGCCCCACCGACGCACTCGTCCAGGTCACCACGGCCGGCATCTGCGGCAGCGACCTGCACATCTACGGCGGCAACGGGTTCAGCCCGCAGACCGGTTACACCCCCGGACACGAGTGCGTCGGTGTGGTCGTCGACACCGGCGACCGGGTCACCCGCTTCAAGCCCGGCGACCGGGTCCTGGTTCCCGCCTCGGTCGGCTGCACCTCGTGCGGAACCTGCGCGAAGGGCCTCACCGCCAGATGCGAGCGAGCCCATGCCCCGACGGACCTGTGCTACGGAGTGGGTCCGCACCTTCCGGGCAGTCAGGCCGAGGCCCTGGCCGTGCCCCATGCCGACATCAACCTGGTGCACCTGCCCGAAGGCATCTCCGACGAAGCCGCCATCGTCCTGACGGACAACGCGCCCACAGCCTGGTACGGCTGCCGCCGCGCCCGCATCCGGCCCGGCGAGACGGTTCTGGTCATCGGCCTGGGCCCGGTCGGCCTCATGGCCGCGCAATCCGCCTTCGCGATGGGTGCCGCCCGTGTGCTGGGCGTGGATCTGGTCGCGGAGCGCCGGGCCTTCGCCGCCACCCTGGGGGTGGAGCCGGTCGAGGGCGACGACGCGCGCACGGCCGTACGGGAGATGACCGCAGGGCGCGGACCGGACGCCGTGGTGGAGGCCGTCGGCTCGGACGCCACCATCGATCTGGCCCTCAAAGCCGTCCGGCAGGCAGGACGGGTCAGTGTCATCGGCGTCAGCCAGAGCAAGGCCTTCCCCTTCCACATGGGGCTGGCGCAGATCAAGGAGCTGGAGTTCGCCATCGGGCTGTGCTCGATCCAGTACGAACTCCCCGCCCTGATCCCCCTCGCCCAGGCCGGCCGGATCACCCCCGAGGCCGTGGTGTCCCACCACTTCGCGCTCTCCGAAGGCCCCGCGGCGTACGAACTGTTCAGCAGCCGCGCCTCCGGTGTCCGCAAAGTCGTCCTCGACCCCACCCGCTGACCGCCGCAGGCCGAGCTCCGCCGGGGCCGCGGCATCGACCTCGAAACGTGACCCCAGGACCCTTACCAGCATCCCAACCAGTCGGTACGGTACGCCGCTGAAGCATTCCCACCCGTTCAGCTCCAGGTTCGAGCCGTAGTGGAAGGCCAGGCGATGACATACGCCGACGAGAACCAGTACCCGCCACCAAGACCGACGGAATGGCCGCCGCCCCGCACCGCGCCCTGGCCGTACGGACACGAAGCCCATCGACCCGACGGGTACGCCCCAGGACCCTGGGACGAGCCGTATGCGCCCCAGGCTCCCCTGCACCACGCCGACCTCGCCGCACTCCGGTCGGCCTACCGTCTGCTCCGCCGGGTCTCCACGCTGGCCGCGCTCGGCTCCTTCGTGATGTACGTCGTGCTGTCCTGCGCCGCGCCGGGACTGATGGGATCCAAGATCGCCGGAGAGCTGAGCCTGGGCATGACTCTGGGGGTCCTCCAGCTCGTGGTCACCTTCGCGGCGGTCTTCTGGTACGGACGCAGCGCACAGCGGTCGGTGGATCCGCTGGCCCGTGCCGTCAGGGAGCGGGCGGTCCCCGCCGGCCGGGACGCGGGAGTGGTGAGATGACCGACTTCCACACCGGGACGCAGGCCACCGTCCTCGTACTGTTCACCGCCCTGGTCACCGTGACCCTGCTGATGTGCGTGATGGCGGGGCCGGACCGCGACGACCTGACGAACTTCTACACCGGCTACCTCTCGCTCACCCCGTTCAAGAACGGCCTCGCCATCGCGGGTGACTACATATCCGCGGCCACGGTGCTGAGCACCACCGGCATCGTCGCGCTCGCCGGATACGACGGCTATGTCCTCGCGGTCAGCACGGCCTTGTCCCTGGTGCTGCTGATGTTCCTGCTGGCCGAACCGCTGCGCAACGCCGGCAGGTTCACCATGGGCGACGTCCTGGCCCGCACCATGCCCGGGCGGGCCGTGCGGATCGCCGCCTGCCTGGTGACGCTTGCGGCGACCCTGCCCTTCCTCGTCGTCCAGCTCTCCGGGGCCGGGTCGCTGCTCACCTTCATCCTGAACCTGCCGCACGTGACGGGCGCCAGGACGGCGTGCATCGTCATCGTCGGCACCCTCATGATCATTTACGCGGCGCTCGGCGGTATGCGGGGCACCGCGCTCATTCAGATGATCAAGATCGTGATCCTGCTCGGGACCAGCGTCGTCGTCGCAGCGCTGGTACTGAACCGCTTCGACTGGAGCCCGGGCGAACTGCTCAGAGCCGCCCAGCACGGCAGCGGCGCCGGCCCCGCCTTCCTCCAGCAGGGTCTTCAGCTGGGCACCTCGGCCGGTGAGCGGCTGGACTTCATCGGTCTGCAGATCAGCGTGGTCCTCGGCGTGGCCTGCCTGCCCCACATCACGATGCGTCTGTACTCCGCACAGGACGTGCCGGCCGTGCGTCGCTCCATGTCATGGGCGGTCGGCACGGTCACCACCTTCTGCCTGCTCGTGATCACCATGGGTACGGGAGCGGCGGCGCTGGTCGGATCGCGGTACATCACCGCGGCCGACCCACAGGGCAGGACGTCGGTGCTCATGCTGTCGCAGGTGCTCGGCGGGGCACCCGGCTCCGTGGGCACGACGGTCCTCTACTCGGCCGTGGCGGGCACGGTCTTCATCACCTTGCTGTCGTCGGTCGCGGGGATGACCCTGGCCGCGGCCTCGTCGCTCGCGCACGACCTGTTCGCCCATGCGGTGCGGCGGGGACGGGCCGAACCGCGTACGGAGATGACGGTTGCGGTGTGGACGAGCGCGGCCGTGGGAAGCATCGCCATCGCACTCGCCATCCTGGTCCAGAACTGGAACGTCGGCGTGCTGACCACACTGGCCATCTGCATCGGAGCATCGGCGGTGGCACCCGCGCTCACCTACTCCCTGTTCTGGCGCGGATTCACACGCACCGGCCTGCTCGCCACCCTCTACGGCGGAGCGGCCTGCGCGCTGTTGCTGATGGTCTTCTCCAAGGCCGTTTCGGGCACGCCGTCCGCCCTCTTCCCGAACGCCGACTTCCACGTGTTCCCCATGCAGTCCACCGGACTGGTCTCCGTCCCGTTCGGCTATCTGGCGGGCTGGCTGGGCAGCCGTCTGGACCACCGGCGCCGCACCGCCGACAGCCGCGAGAGCCGTCGGCTGTACGAGGAGAGCGAGGCTCGGCTGCTCGCCGCAGCCGAATGACACGGCGGCGGGGCCGGCTGCGCAACGGTCTCGGAGACGGTCAGGCGAGCGTGCCGGCCAGTGGTTGTTCGGTCCATACGGTCTTTCCGTCGCGGGTGTAGCGGGTGCCCCAGCGTTCGGTCATCTGGGCCACCAGGAACAGACCGCGGCCGCCCTCGTCGGTGGTACGGGCACGGCGCAGGTGGGGTGCGGTGTGGCTGGTGTCGCTGACCTCGCACACCAGACACCGTTCACGGATCAGCCGCAGGGTCACAGGGCCACTGGCGTAGCGGTAGACGTTGGTGACCAGTTCACTGACGATCAACTCGGTGGTGAATGCCAAGTGCTCCAGGCCCCATTCGCTCAGCTTGGCCGAGGTCAGGGCACGGGCCCGGGCGGCGCTGGCAGGCTCCAGCGGCAGACGCCAGGAGGCGACGTCGTCGGGTGGCAGCCTGCGGGTGCGGGCGATCAGCAACGCGACGTCGTCGGTGGGCTGCGTCGGCACGAGTGAGTCGACCACCGCTTGGCAGGTCCGTTCCAGCGCCTCCGCCGGCCGGGTGAGCGCCGTGCACAGTTTGGTCAGGCCGAGGTCGGCATCGATGTGGCGTTCGCCGATGAGTCCGTTGGTGTACAGGCACAGCAGGCTTCCCTCGGCCAGTTCGACGTCCCGCGTCTCGAACGGCAGGCCGCCCAGGCCGAGTGGCGGGCCGGCGGGCAGGTCGAGCGGAGCCGCCTCTCCGTCCGGAGCGGTCACCACCGGCGGCGGGTGGCCGGCCCGGGCCACGGAGCACCGCCCGGCGACCGGGTCGTACACGGCGTAGAGGCAGGTGGCACCGACGACCTGCTCCCCCACGGGCCGTTCACCGGATGCTTCCTGTTCGGCCGCCAAGAGGTTGACCAGGTCGTCGAGGCGGGAGAGCACCTCGTCCGGTTCCAGGTCCAGGCTCGCGAGCGTGTGTACGGCGGTACGCAGCCGGCCCATGGTGGCGGCAGCGTGGATGCCGCGTCCCACCACGTCGCCGACGACGAGGGCAACCCGGGCCCCGGACAGGGGAATCACATCGAACCAGTCTCCGCCCAGGCCCGGGGCCGCGCTGGCCGGCAGGTACCGCAGGGCCACCTCGACTGCCGACTGGTCCGGTACCGCCCGCAGCAGAAGGCTGCTCTGCAAGGTGAACGCGGCCTGCTGATGCTGGGTGAAGCGCCGGGCGTTGTCGATCGCGACGGCCGCGCGCGAGGCGAGCTCCTGGGCGAGGGTGAGATCGTCGGCCTCGAAGGGATCGGGGCGGCGCGAACGCCACAGGGTCATCACTCCCAGCACCAGGCCACGTGCGGCAAGAGGTACCACGATCAGGGAGTGGACGCCCAGGTCGGGAGTGTGGGCCCCGTGGCGGCCTTCCGTCGAGAACCAGTCGGGCGGGAGAACCGGTTCCAGGGCGGGCCGCCCTTCGGCGAGGCATCTGGCCTGGGGTGTGTCAGGCGCGAACTCCACCCGCTCGCCCTGGGGGTGGGGCGGACCGGCTTGCTGGGCACCGACGCTGCAGGCCCCCACGCGTACCATCGGCCCTGCCAGGGCCCGCGTGACCTCCTCACCGCGCGTCACCGGCTGAAGCAGGTCAACCGACGCGTGGTCGGCGAGGTGAGGCACCATCACCTCGGCGAGTTCCCGGGCGGTCTCCGCCACGTCGAGGGTGGTTCCGATACGACTGCCGGCCTGGTCGAGGAGCGCGAGCCGACGCTGGGCCCGATGGCGTTCGGTGATGTCCTCGATCATCTCCGCCACACCCAGGATGCGGCCGGAGGCATCCTCCATCGGGAAGGAGGAGACCATCGCGACCCGCTCTCGTCCCGGATCCCACTCCAGGCGAACGAACTGCTCCGAGTAGACCATCGGCCTTCCGGTCTCCATCACCTGGCGCACCCGGTCCACGGCCGTGCGTGCGTCGTCGGGGACGAGGAAACAGCCGGTGGGCAGTCCCCGAAACCGAGCCGCCGGTACGCCGCTGAAGCGTTCGATGGCCCGGTTGACCCGCAGAAGCCTCAGGTCGGGGCCGTGGACGACCAGGCCGATCGGACACCGCCGGTACAACCCGTGGAGCACCGCGCGGTCCCGTTGCCACTCCAGGACGTCAGCGGCAAGTGCCCCGGCGAGAAACCACTCACGGATCCGGTCGCCGCGCGAGAGCGCGTGGGCCCTGAGCCCCATCTCCACGAGCCGCCCGTCCCGGTGCCGCACGTTGAGCATTCCCGACCAGCCGCCGGCTCTCCTGCAGCTCGCCGCGGCCTCCTTCGCAGCCGTCAGGTCGCCAGGGTCGACCAGGACCTCGAATGCCGGACGGCCCAGCACGGCTGTCTCCGGATGGCCGAGCAGTTCCTGGGCCCGCCGGTTCCATCCGACCACGACTCCCCGGTCGTCGACCACCGCCAAGGCGGCGAGGTGCGGGATGAACGGATCGTCCTGGCTTTCGCTGAGCTCCGTCATCCGCTTCTCCACTGCTGGACACCACCTTGTCGTCGGTCAGCGATGTTCCGCCGCGGCCGGTGACCGGCGTGACGGCGTCCCGCGCGGTGCGACTCGGCCTTCTCCCCTGCGCGCCGACTGCCGATGCGCTGCAAGCCATTGAACCCCGGTGCGGCCGTGGCAGCATCGCCTGCAGCGTGGCACGGCGTGGCGGGCACGAGGGGGTGCGGCAGACACGACGGTCCGCTCACCGGGCAGGTCCTTCCGAGCCTCGTGGACGTGTCCGCAGCTGACGCGCCGCCAGGGCCCAGCTGACCTCCACCACGGTGTCCGGAGCGTCCAGGCTGGTTCCGGTCAGCTCCTCGAAACGGCGCAGCCGGTAGCGGACGGTGTTGACATGGACGTGTGAGCTGCGGGCGACTTCGCGGATGTGCCGTCCCGTCTCCAGGTATTTCCGCACCGACTCCTCGATGAGCGCACCGAAC
Source organism: Streptomyces sp. NPDC030799 (assembly GCF_055572255.1). NCBI lineage: Bacteria > Bacillati > Actinomycetota > Actinomycetes > Kitasatosporales > Streptomycetaceae > Streptomyces > Streptomyces sp. NPDC030799. The sequence continues at coordinate 291,942 of NZ_JBVIDS010000003.1, forward strand.
TCCCCCTCCGCCTCCAGTGGGCGCAGATAGCGGTCGAGCAGCAGCGCGCAGAGTTCCGGTTCGGCGACGACGGCCACCCGCCAGGACAGGCCGCCCAGGTCGTACACGCCGCGCAGGCCGTACGCACGGGCGGCTTCCAGCAGTCTTCCGGCGGCACGGAAGGAGCGGTGCACCGCGGTCAGGTCCGTCGGCGGGCCGAGCCCCGCCGTCACCTCCAGGTCACCGGTCTGCGGCAGGTCCTCGACTACTCCGACGACAGCCTCGTCCAGCACGGTGAGCAGCGCGCCCCGGCCGTTCCTGCGGCCGGAGGACTCCAGGGAGCGTTCCAGCGATTCCGGGCCGACGTTGCCCGCCGGGACGGCTCTGACGGCCCGGTACGGACGCGCCGGGTCCAGTCCGTAGATCGCCGCACCGCTGTGGATCTCCGGCGCGCTCAGCGTCCCGTGCAGCAGTCCACGCAGGAAGTCGGCGCGGCGGCGGGCGTCGACCAGGGCGGAGGCGATCTCCGCCTGCCGGTGGACGGCGGCGATCTGCAGGCTCGCGACGTCCGTCAGCTCCCACAGGCACTTGGTGCGGTCGACGACGAGGCCGGGGTCGAGCCCGTGTTCGGCCGCCTCCGCGAGGAAAAGGTCCCGTATCGCGCTCAGCGCCCGGCGGAAGGCACGGAGCCCGTCGCCGAGCGGCACGCCCCGGGCGACCCGGTCCCGGGCCACCTCCGCTTCGTCGAAGTCCTCCGGCGCGGGCACGGTCCCCTCTCGCACCACCGCGAGAGCCCGTTGGAAGTGCCGGTGCCAGATCTGGTCCAGGAGTTCCCGCGGGACCGCGCGGTAGGACGGGACATGGACCGTCAGATCCGCGTGCAACCGCCCGCCGACCTGCCTCTGCTGTACGGCCATTGCAGCGACGACCCGTTCGAGGGGCACCGCCGCACCCGGCTGTCCGGGCATGGGCCTCACCTCCGCTCCGGCATCGGCCGTTGTGCAACGGAACAATATGCCGACCTCCGCCTTTGGCCGCAGAGCCGTCGACACCCGCCCGCTTGCGGAAGCACAGTGGCACAGCGGCGGAAGGAGCCCCGGCGCACCGGCAGCAAGGCGCCGAGACCGTGCTCAGACCGCCCTCTTCTCCCGCCCCACCTGACGAATCGTGCGGAGACCGCCATGACCGACGAGCACCATCACAGCTTCCACCGGACCGCCCCCGGCACCGGTCCGCGTCTCGGGCCCCTGCCGGAGGCCGACTGGGACCCTGCTACCCGGGAACTGCTCGCCCCGATCCCCCGGGACGCCGACGGCCACCTCCCCAACGCCTTCACCACCTTGGTGCGACACCCCGGCCTGTTCCGGCACTTCCTGCCGTTCGGCAGCCATCTGCTGCGCGACGGCCGTCTTCCGGACCGGACCCGGGAACTGCTGATCCTGCGCACCGCGTACCACACCGGGGCCGGTTACGAATGGGGCCGGCATGCACCGCTGGCCAGGGCCGCGGGGCTCACCGACGAGGAGATCAGGCGAGTCGGCGCGGGCCCGGACGCCCAGGGGTGGGCGCCGGCCGACGCCCTTCTGCTGCGTGCCGCCGACGAACTGCACCGGGACGCACGCCTGTCCGCGGCCACCTGGTCCGCACTCGCCGCCGACCACGACGAGGCACAGCTGATCGAAATCACCATCCTCGTCGGTCAGTACCACATGGTCGCGTTCTTCCTGAACTCCGCCGGTACCCGGCTCGAACCCGGCTATGCAACGGAAGCCCTGCCCACGTCCAGCGTGTCCGGCGGGGACGCGGCGGAAGGAGCACACGGCGATGCCTGAGCCCCGGAACCGCGCGACCCACCGGGCCGGCCTCCTGACCGGCCGCAATGTACTGGTCATCGGGGCGGGCACCCGCCCCAGCGACGATCCGAAGGCCCCGGTGGGCAACGGGCGGGCGGTGGCCGTGCTCGCCGCCCGCGAGGGAGCCTCCGTGGCCTGCGCCGACGTCTCCCCCTCCGCCGCAGCGGCCACGGCCTCCCTGGTCGGTGCGGAAGGCGCCCGTGGTGTCCCCGTGGTCGGTGACGCCACGGATCCCGGCCAGTCCTCGGCCATGGTCGCCGAGGCACTCCGCGAACTCGGCGCACTCGACGCGATCGTGGTCAATGTCGGCATCGGCCTCGGCGCGGGCCTGACGGGCACCTCACCCCAGCAGTGGGAACGCGTGCTCTCGCTGAACCTGAGCGCTCCCTTCCTCGCCGCCAAGTACGGACTGCCCGCGGTCGCCGACGGGGGATCGATCGTCTTCGTCGGTTCCGTGGCCGGGTTGCGCGCGGCCACCGACTCGCCCGCCTACGACAGTTCCAAGGCAGGCCTGTTCGGTCTCACCCGCCATGTCGCCAAGGAGGGCGGACCGCGCGGGATCCGCGCCAACCTGGTCGTCCCGGGTCTGATCGACACCCCGATGGGCCGCGAGGCCTCGTCCCGGCGGGCGTCGCGTACCGCCTCGTCCAGCCGGATGCCGCTCGGACGCCAGGGCACTGCCTGGGAGGTGGCCGAAGCCGTCGTCTTCCTGCTCTCCGACCGCGCCTCCTACATCACCGGACAGAGCCTGGTGGTGGACGGAGGGCTGAGCGCGGTGTGAACGCTCAGGGCTGGGGCGCGGGCGGCCGTGAGCCCGGCGCTCGGGCCCGAAGGAGCACTAGGACTGAGGGGCGGCCGTCATCAGTGTGTCGAGCACCGAGTCCAGATAGCGCCTGCCGTCCTCACCGGCGGGAAGCGTCTCCGGCACCGCGTGCGCCAGCTGGGTGTGCCCGAGGTAGCCGGTGTACGCCAGCAGTGCACGGCGGCGTGCTTCGTCCGGGGTGAAGCCCAGTTCGACGAAGAGCTGCGCCAGGTAGCCGACTCGACGCTCCGTCACCCGGTGCAGGACGGCGGCGACCCGCGGGTGACCGACCGAGGCCGGCAGGGAAACCTCCAGCGGGTCTTGGGCGGCGCGTTCGGACGCCTCGGAGAAAAGCCTGCGCAGCCGCGTCGCCGGATCCGGCTCGGACGCCAGTCCGGCGATGATCGACTCGGTGGACTTCTCTTCCCAGCGGTCGAGCGCGGCCTCGATCAGCGACTCACGGTTGGCGAAGTGCCAGTAGAAGCTGCCTTTGGTGGTGCCCAGACGAGCGGCGAGCGGCTCGATGGCGACCGCCGCGAGACCGCCTTGACCCATGGCTGACAGGGCCGCGTCCGCCCAGTCCTGCGCCGTCAGCCGCTTCCGGCCGCTCTCGCGAGCGACCTCTTCACGCCGTTGCACCATGCCCATACGCTACCGTATGGTCAACAACATACGGCAGCGTATGGAGGAGCGCTATGCGCAGGTTCCGCAGGTTCGGCACGATCAGCAATGTCCACCAGCGCACCATCGAGGCACCCGCCCAGGACGTCGGGGCGTTGCTCGACCGCCTGGCCTCGCCCGACGACCCGCTCTGGCCCGCGCCGGCCTGGCCCCCGATGCGCTTCGACCGGCCCTTGGGCGTCGGCGCGGACGGCGGCCACGGCTTCGTCCGCTACCGCGTCACCTCGTACGAGCCCGGCCGCCGCGCCCGCTTCGACTTCCACCCGCCCATGAGCGGCCACCATGAGTTCGTCGTCGAACCGCTGGGACCAGAGCGCTGCCGTCTGCGGCACACCCTGGAGCTGAAACGCCGCGGCCCGATGGCACTGGGCTGGGCTCTGGCGGTGCGCTGGATGCACGACACAGTCGTCGAAGAGATCTTGGACAACGCCGAACGGGCCGCCACCGGGACGGCAACGCCCCCCGTTCGCTGGTCGCCCTGGGTCCGGCTGCTCCACCGGCTCATGTGGGAGAGGGCCGCCGCCGGCGACCTTCCGACGGGCGCGCGCCTGGCCCGTGCCTCCTTCGAGCGGACCGACTACAGCGACGCATGGCGGATGACGGTACATCCCGGGATGCCCCGGGACCCCGAGTCCTGGCGTGGTGTCCTGCGTGGAGCTTCCTTCCCGGTCGTGGGCCGCGAGGGCGGCGAGGTACTGCTCGGCGAGGACGCCGGCCACCTCGACTTCCGCGCCTCGATCCTCGTCGACGACTGTCACGTCACGCTCAGCACGGTCGTGCGCATCCACAACTGGCGCGGCCGGTTGTACTGGGCCGTGGTCCAGCGCGTCCACCCCTTCATGGCCCGCTCCATGCTCCGCCGCATCCACCGGCGACTCGCCCTGACGGCTCCGAGCGCCGCCGAGCGCGCACAGCCGGCACTGGTTCCTGCCGCTGTGGAAGGAAGTTGAGCGGGGACCGACACAGAACCGCCAGGGGCCCGATGGGTGGCGAAGCATCACGGGGCGGCGGGACCCCCGTCGGCAGGGCCGCTCACCGCTGCGGTCGAGACGGTGCGACGGCCGGGACGTCTCCTGTCCCGCCCCGCGGCCCTGACGACCCGGCGACGGCCTTCGCCCAGCCCCGGGTGACTGTCTCCCTCGCCTTCTCCAGTTGTGCGTCCGTCGGGAACTGCGGCGTTCCCTCAACCGTCGGCAGCCGTGCGGCGGCTGCCTCGTCGAGGGTGCCGTCCTGCTTCATGACATCCATGAGCACCGGGCGGGCGTAGCCGCGCAGCCGCAGGTTCTGGCCCTGTGGGCTGAAGAGGTACTCCTGCCACAGTCGGGCAGCCGCCGGGTGCGGAGCGCTCTTGTTGATCGCCAGCGCGAAGTACTGGGCGAAGCTGCCGTCGAAGGGGATCGCGACCTGCCAGTTCACGCCGTGGCCGCGGAGCTGGTCGGCGTAGTGCAGGTTGATGTAGTCCCAGTTGATGCTGATGGGTGTCCGGCCGTCCTCGACCGTCGCCAGGTTGGACCTGAGCGGGTTGAGGTTGCCGTTCTCGTTGAGCTTGGCGAAGAAGTCCAGACCGGGCCGGACGTCGGCGAACGACCCGTTGTTGGCCAGCGCGGCCGCATAGACGCTGGCAAATGCGGTGGCAGACCGCGGCGGGTCGCCTTCGAGTGCGACCTTGCCTCTGTAGACGGGCTTCAGCAGGTCGGCGAAGGTCTGCGGGCAGGGCTTGACCCGGTTGGCATCGCAGCCGATGGACATGTAGCCCCCGTAGTTGTTGGACCAGCGGGCCTCGGAGTCCTTCTGATTGCCGGGAATCGAGTCGTAAGCGGCGACCTTGTACGGCGCGAGCAGATTCTGCGCCGCCGCTTTCCGCGCGAACGTGTCGCCCACGTCGATCACGTCGGGGGCTGTCGGCCGGTTCCCCCTCCTGCGAAGGGTGTCGATCTCGTCCTCGCTGTGGCCCAGCGGATTCTCGACCGTGACCTTGATGCCGTACTTCTTCTCGAAGCCGTCGATCAGGCCGCCGTAGTTGGCCCAGTCACGCGGCAGTGCGATCGCTCTGAGCGTGCCCTCCTGTCTCGCCGCGGCGATCAGGGCGCGCATGCCGCCCACATTCTCGGCGGACGTGGCCACCGGCGGCTTCGCAAGCCTGGTGGCGGGTGTGTTCGCGCAAGCCGTCACTCCCAGTGCCATGAGAGCGAAGCAGCCGAGGACGGCCGCTGCTCGGGACCGGGATGTGGTCACGACTGCTCCAGCGAGGGGATGAGGTTGTCACCCGGGGACGGGTGCTGGTTACAGGGCTCGTAGGGCCACCGGAGGGGTGCCCGCGGCTGCCGTGGCCGGTCTGGAGTTCCGGTCGCCGTCTCGCAGGCCGGGGGTCCGCGCGCCGGTGAAATGGTCGTCGACGCCAGGGTACCCGGCCGCCTCGACGGCGGAATCCCGCCCGTGCAGCACGTAAGCACGTAGGCGAAGCCCGCGACCACCGCCTTTCCCCGCGGAATTCGACCTCGCTGGGCCCTGGTCACCGGTCGCGCGACGCCGGCACGCGGCGTGCACGGCCATGGCGGAAGGGGACGGACAGGCGCCCGTCACAGTGCTGTGTCGTCCCATTGGCCGAGCAGGATCTCGCCGAGTCCCTCCGTCTCCGGCGGGGCGCCGTGGCGGAGGGACTGTTCCGCCCAGATGACCTTGCCGGTGGGGGTGTAGCGGGTCCCCCAGCGTTCAGCCAACTGAGCGACCAGGAAGAGTCCGCGGCCACCCTCGTCGGTGACCTTCGCGCGGCGCAGGCGGGGCGAGGTGCTGCTGCCGTCGGAGACCTCGAAGATCAGGGTGCCTGCGGCGGGGCCGCTGATCGGCACCGTGCGGAGCAGCCGGACGGCGATGGGTTCGGTGCCGTAGCGGATGGCGTTGGTGATCAGCTCGCTGAGGATGAGTTCGGCGGTGAAGGACACCTGCTCCAGGCCCCACTCCGTCAGCCGGCGGGCGCAGGCGGTGCGCACCGGGGCCACCGCCGCCGGGTCACGGGGCACGTCCCACTCGGCCATCTGCGCCGGCCCGAGTCGGCATGTGCGGGCCACCAGCAGCGCGATGTCGTCCCTGGGCCGGTCGGACAGCATGGCCTGCATCACCGCCGTGCAGGTGTCCTCCGGCGTGCGATCGGCCCCTGTCAGGGCGTCGCGCAGGGCCTGCAGACCGGCATCCAGGTCTCGGGTACGGTCCTCGATCAGTCCGTCGGTGTAGAGCACCAGCCGGGACCCCGCGGGCACGGTGAGCTCGACGGTCTCGACAGGCAGGCCTGCGCCGAGCCCCAGTGGCGGGGAGACCGGCAGCTGGGGGAAGTCGACGGTTCCGTCGGGCCGGACCACCGCCGGTCCCGGATGACCGGCGGTGGCGAGGACCAGCTGCCCGGAGGTGGGGTCGTAGACGGCGTACTGGCAGGTCGCGCCGGTGATCATCCCCTGCCCGTGCTCCGCGGTGGCGGCCTCCTCGGCGTCGATCTGGGCCACCAGTTCGTCCAGCCGGCCCAGCAGCTCCTCCACCGGCATGTCCAGGACGGCGAAGTTGTGCACGGCGGTGCGCAGCCGGCCCATGGTCGCCGCGGCGTGCAGACCGTGACCGACGACATCACCCACGACCAGCGCCACCCGGGTGCCGGACAGCGGGATCACGTCGAACCAGTCCCCGCCCACCCCGGCCTGGGCCGGCAGGTAGCGGTAGGCCACATCGAGGGCGGACTGCTCGGGCAGCCCGCGTGGCAGCAGGCTGTGCTGCAGGGTGACGGCCATGGCGTGTTCGCGGGTGTAGCGGCGGGCGTTGTCGATGCACACCGCTGCCCGGGCGGCCAGCTCCTCGGCGAGGGACGCGTCCTCTTCCTCGAACGGCGGTGAGCCCCTTGCCCGCCGGAAGTCCACCACTCCCAGCACCACGCCGCGGGCCCGCAACGGAACCACGAGCAGGGAGTGGACACCGTGGTCGAGGATGCGTCCGGCGTGTTCGGGGTGCTGGGCCCGCCAGCCGTCGGAGCCGCTCAGGTCCTCGATCAGGACCGGGCGGCCCTCGGTCATCGCCACGGCGACGGGGTGGGCCGGGACGAACCGGATCAGCTCGCCGACGTGCGGGAGAGGATCGTCCGCGTCCAGCCCTGCGACGGCGCTGCGGCGCAACTCGGTCACGGCGGTCGCGCCGGGGGTCTCCTCGCCGCGCAGGACCGGCTCCAGCAGTTCGACGGTGACGATGTCGGCGAACCGGGGCACCGCCACCTCGGCCAGTTCCTCGGCCGTGCGCTTCACGTCCAGCGTGGTGCCGATCCGCAGTCCGGCGTCGTAGAGCAGCGTCAACCGCTCACGCGCCACCTCGGCCCGGCCGGAGAGTGCCCGGAGCTCTGTGGTGTCTCGGAGCGTCACCACGCTGCCGACCGGCCCGTGAGGTGCGGTGAGCCGCTTGTTGACCGCGAGCAGCCGGTCGCCCGCCAGGTGCACCTCGTCGGTGGCAGGGAGGTCGGAGGCCAGCAGCCGGGCGAGGTCGTCTTCCAGCCGCAGCTCGGTGATGTGCCGCCCGTCGGCGTCCGCCGGCAGGTCCAGCAGCCGCCGTGCCTCGTCGTTGGCCAGCAGCAGCCGGCCGTCGCCGCCGACGATCAGCACTCCTTCCCGCACCGCGTGCAGCACCGCGTCGTGGTGTTCGTACATACGGGTCATCTCGATGGCCCCCAGGCCATGGGTCTGGCGCCGCAACCGCCGGCTGACCAGGCCCGACCCGCCTGCCGCGACGACCAGGGCTGCGGCGGCGCCGCCGAAGAGGACCGGCAGCTGCCGGTTCACCCTGTGCTGCACCGTCTCGACCGTGACGGGGACGGAGACAATGGCGACGACCGAGCCGTCCGGACCTCTGACGGGAACCGCCGAGATCACGGAGAGCCCCAGGGACCCCTTGAAGGTGCTCGTGAACGGCTTGCCGGTCGCCGCCTTCGCATAGGGCCCGATGACGTGTTTGCCGATCTGGTGCGGGTCGCTGTGGGTGAGGGTGAGCCCGTTCAGCCCGTACACGATGATGGCGTCGACGCCTGCGGCCTTCCGGGCCGCCTCGGCGTACGGCTGCAGCACCGCGCTCGGGTTCGCGCTGTTCAGCGCCGCCACGGTCCCCGGGGAGTTCGCGAAGGTCTGCGCCGTGGTGAGGGTCCGCTGCCGGGCGTCCGCCATGACATCGCTTCGAGCCTGTACCACGAGCGCCACCAGGGTGGCCGCCACGAGCAGCATCACGACCGCCAGCTGCAGCAGGAAGACCTGGCCGGCGAGGCTGTGCACGCTCAGCAGCGAGCCCGACCGCCGCTCCTCTCCTCCCTGACGGAGCCGCTCGGGCCGATGAGTCCTCCTTGACGCATGAGGAGCATCACGCCCAGGTTGACCCGAAACACCACACATACCCCCTTTCTATCGTTTCCGAGCGGCCGACCACTATCCGACCGGACCGGCCGGTCCCCACAGGGACGGCGACGCGCGCCCCGCTGAACGGACGAGGACGACGATGACCGAGCCGCCCGAACGACGACTGTCCGCGCCGACGCCGATCCCACCGACCTGTACGTCCGAGCGCAGCGTCAGGGGTGGCCGCGGCCGCCCTTCCCTGCCGCCTAAACTCGGCAGCTGCGATGTCGATTGGCATCACCGACGGAAAGGTCTCGTGCCACGTGTTCCAAGACGCCCCGATCTACCACAAGCTCGTCGCCGAGCGTGGTGACGTGCCCGCGCGAGTTCGTGACGCTGCTGAGGGCATACGCCGCCAACTCGAAGGGGTGATGCGGACCGGGCAGCCCCTCGGCGGCTACGGGCCCGACCCGTCCCATGCCGGCACACCGACGTGGCACTCCACGCCTCCCCCCGACTCGCAAACGCCATGACACCGCGCCGCACCGGCATCGGGACAGGACCGGCCGGGCGGCCTGACGACCGACACGCAGGACGGTGACGGTCACTCACCGTCGTGCGAGGTGTCAGTCCGTTGCCCGACGCCCCACAAGGGCGTCGGGCAATGCGCGATCAGGTCAGGACGAGCTCCAGTACGGTGACCGAGAGCGGTGGCACGATGCTGGTGAAGGACGCTGACGCGCCGGTGACGATGCTCGTCCTCGGCACCAACGTGTCCGGTTCCGCCAGCGTGTTGGTGGTGGCACGCGAGGGGCCGGTCAGGACGGTCGCGGTGGCCTGCCTCCTCACCCCCTTGGCCAGGCCCTTCAGTTCGACCGGCACGTTCACCTTCTCCGTCCCGCAGTTGACGACCGCGAGGTAGAGGCGGTTCCCGGAGCGGGTGGCCACGGTGGCGAGGCCGGGCAGCGCACGTGCGGTGGCCGGGAGCACCGTGGTGCCGAGCCTGCTCGTCAGCATGTGCTGCGCCCAGTAGCTGGGTGACACATAGCTGGTGAGATTGTCGTAGGCGATCAGGTTGGTCGCCCAGACGTTGTCCTTGACGTGCGAGAAGAGCGGCGCGTAGCACTGCATGAGGACCTGATCGGAGTTGCGGATCAGCCCGGCCAGCCAAGCGGCGTCGCCGAGCGCCGCGTTGAGGTCGGGTGTGGGGCGGCCCTCCTGCGCGGCCCACTCCCCGACGAACACCTTCGTCGAATTGCGGTCCCGGTTGTCGTACTTGTGGGTGGAGGCCTGGGCGGCGGACGGCGCGAGGTAGTAGTGCTCGTCGATCAGGTCCGGGGTGCGGCTCGTCACGGACGTGGTGGCGATCAGCTTCAGATGCGGGTACTTCGCCTTGATCGCGTCGTAGAAGGCCGCGAACCGCTGGTCGTACGATCCCGAGGAGTCGAACCAGTCCTCGTTGCCGATCTCCACGTACTCCAGCGGGAACGGCTCCGGATGTCCGTCGGCGGCACGTCGTGCGCCCCAGGTGCTGGTGACCGGGCCGGTGATGTACTCGATCTCGTCGAGTGCGTCCTGGACGAACGGCTTCAGCGCGTCGCCGGTGACGTGTTCCCCCTTGAGCGAGTAGCCGGCGTAGACGGCGAGGACCGGCTGGGCGTGCATGTCCTCGACCCATTCCAGGTATTCGAGGAGCCCGAGGCCGTCCGTGGACCAGTAGCCCCAGGCGTCGTCCATGTGGCCGGGGCGCTCCCAGACCGGGCCGATGGTGTTCTTCCAGTCGTACCGTGTCGCAATGGTGTTGCCCTCCAGGAAGTTTCCGCCGGGGAAACGCAGGAACTTCGGCTTCAGAGCGACCAGTTTGTCCATCAGGTCGATGCGCAGACCGTTGGGCCGGTTGTTGTAGGTCGGCGGGAAGAGGGATACGTGCTGGAGCCAGAGGGTCTCGCCCGCGGCGGCGGGGTCGGCCGTGGTGACGGTCAGCCGCGCGTCCCCGACCACGGGGGTGCGTGAACCGGTGCGCAGCGTCAGCTCGAAGGGGCGGTCGGGGAAGTCGGTGCCGATGTGGGGCAGGCGGGCGGACGCGTACACCGTCGCACCGTCCGCCGACTCGATGGCCACCGTGAGCGGGCCGATGCGTCGCGAGGCCTTGGCGAACAGCCGGGCGCTGTAAGTGGTTCTGGGCCGCACTGGTATGCCCCAGAAGCCGTCGTTGGCGACTCCGGCCCGGTTGCCGACCTCCGTGCGGCCCGGCAGCACGACCTTGAGGGAACGGTTGAGTGCGGCGTTGAGCGGGGTGGCCGTGTCGAGTGCGAGGGTCGTTCCGCCGACGGCGGACCAGTGGACGGGCGTGGTGTCGCTGGCCATCATCGAGCGGTTCTGCACCAGCTCGGCGTAGATGCCGCCCTCGCCGGAGTGGTTGATGTCCTCGAACATCAGACCGGGAAGGATGGGGGACACGGCGTGCGCGGGGCTGCCGACGTCCACGCTCAGCAGGGGCGTCGTGGTCTCCAAAGGAACCCCGGCCAGTGCCGCGACCTGAGCGGGGGTGAGGACGGACGGGAACATCCATACGTCGTCGATCAGGCCGTGCCACTGGTCGACGTGCCCGCCGCCGTAGAGCGCACGGCCGATGGCGGTCTCACCGCTGCCGGCCCAGCCTGCGGTGCAGGCGGTCTCCCCCTCCAGCACGCCGTTGACGTAGAGGCGGAGGACGCCGGCGGTCGGGTCGCTGACGCCGACCAGGTGGGTCCAGGTGTTGGTGATGGGCGCCGAGGCGGCGGCTGCCACTGCGGCACTCTGGGTGGCGTCCGAGCCCAGCCGGGCGAAGGCGAAGGTGCCGGTGTCGTCGCGCAGCCCCAGATAGAAGGAGCTGACGACCTTGCCGTCGATGCTGACGGCGGTCTGGTAGCCGCCGAGTTGGGCGAGGTTGACCCAGGCGCCCACCGAGAACGCCTTGGAGGTGTCGAGGGCCGGCCCGGACGCCGTGGCGTTGCCGCCCGCCTTGAGACTCAGGCTGTGGGTGCCGGCCTTGCCCGCATCCCAGCCGGCCGCGCCCTGGAGCGTCGCGGTACGACCGTTGCCGGAGGCGTCGGCGGCGGAGGTGCCGGAGCCTTCGTCGAAGGTCCAGTGGGCGGCTGCTGCGGGGAGGTCCACGCCAGTGGCGCTTGCCGTTGTCCCGGTGAGTTCGGCGGCCACGGCGGGAGCGGCGGCGAAGGTGCCCGCGAGGGAGGCGGCACCCAGGACGGTGAGGACGGTTCTGCGGGGCACTCCGGCTTCTGAAAGCATGCGGCTCATTCCTTTGTGACGGACCGTTGCGGTGCGTACCGGCCGGAGCAGGGCAGCCTGCCGAAGCTGTCAGCTGACCTCGCTCGATATATCGAACGGCGATCGGTACTTCGAGCAGCACGGATCTTAAGGTGTCGGCCAGGCCCGTCAACACCCCTTGAACTTCGAAACGCCCCCGCGGCGGAGTTCTCCGCCTCGTCGGCGCCGTCGCCATCGCCGGCCTCCGCGGCGAACGCGGCCACACCGTGGCTCGCGTGTTTCCGCCCGGTTCCCCGAAGGCACCAAGGTCAGTCGCCGTACCGGTAGTTCATGAACCAGTGGGTGTCGAAATAGCGGGCCAGCGTGTACGGGTGCTGCGGGTCGACGAGGATGCGGCAGACGAACTCCGCGGCCTGGCAGTCGAAGGGGACGTCCTTGCTGTCGAAGGACCGGACCACGACGGGCCAACGGTCGGGGTCGTCGCCCTCGGTCCTCCAGCAGTACAGGTCCTCGTTCTCCGTGCCCGCCCAGACGAGCAGCCCGTCCTCCCTGAGATCCGTCCACGGCTCCTGGTTCAGGTCCAGGTATCCGTCGAAGGCGCCCTTGCCGAACGTCTCGACCATGCGCTTGTAGTCGCTCGGCAGCGCGGTGCCCAGACGCAACTCCACCTCCGCCCAGTCCACGTCCGGCCGCTGGGAGGGCTGTGTCCAGCCGGTGAGCCGTATGAGCCGCTCCATCCAGTCGACGTCCTCGTCCTCGCCCTCGTCCGAAGCGACTGCCACAGGTTCTGGCACCTCCCTTTGAGCGACCACCAGAACCGGCCGCTCGACCCCTTCGGCGTCCCGCGCCGTACCCGCGCCGACCCACTGATCCCCGTACGCCCACGCCCGTATCTTCACGGCCCGGTCCTCGAAGGGAACGAGGAGAGCCGCGCCCCTGGAATCATCGACGGTCGGATCGGTGAAACCGTCGAGGACGAGGGTGCGCGGAACGCCGTACCTGTCGGCGAGCAGGTCGGTCAGAGCCTGCGGGTCCAGGCCGGTGGGCAGGTACACGTAGCCGTTCCCCGGGCCGAGCCGGTCCAGCAGGTCGTTGACGGTCGCTTGCGTGAGCTCCATGGCGGACAGTGAAGCGCACCGCACTGACAACGGATGTGTTCGGAGGCGGCTGACGTCAAGGCCGAGCGCCTGGTCACGGCGATGTCCCCGTAGTCCCCGTACCCCGACGGCTGCGGCGCGGAAAATGCCACCGCCTCCCGAGGCACCGGCACCGGTGGGCGTGGCGCCGACCGTGCCGATCGTCTGGGAGTGGCCGCCGTCGTCCACACAGCCCAGGACCCGGTGCCCATGGCGCGGGGGCGAACATGGCTCAGAGCTTTCGGTCGATCTTCTTTTCCCGCATCAGCTGCCCCAGCTCTGTGTCCGACAGTGGGTGCAGCGTGTTCAGGAAACGGCGGAGCCCAGGTTCGTCGAGTGTCTGGCTGGTGACCTCGATCTCCGCGTTCCGGTGGCGGCGGGCAAGCGTGACCTCGCGGGCTCCGCCACGGAAGTCGCGGACCGTCACCATCTCACCGTGCGCGTCGACCGTGCAGGTCACGCCCTTGTCCGGGGGCTCGGGGCATCGGGGCGTCCATGTGGACGGCGAGCGCACCACGAGGCCGACGTACCCCACCTCGTAACCCTCCCGGACGGGGCGGTAGTCGACGACGAAGGAGGCCGGGCCGACCTCGGCACGGGAGACCTGCATGCCCGGCGGCGCGTCGCCCAGATACAGCAGCTCCGGCTTCTCCCGGTACCGCGCGACCTCCGCCTCGTGCTGACGCTGCTTCGCCTGCGCCGGACCGACGAAGCCGCCGTAGGCCACCCCTCCCGCCAGCACGGCCAGCGCCCCCAGCCGCACCCACCGGCTCGGCACGAAGAACGCCGCCACCACGGCGTACGGCGCCCCCGTCAGCGCGATCCGGGTGCTGGCGCTCCCCAGGTCGACGTCCGCACCGTAGGCGGCCAGACCGGCCAGGACGCCGAGCGTGCCGAGGACGAGGACCAGTACCGCCCAGCCCAACCGCCGCGGTGCGGAGCCGCACAGCGGCACCACGGTCCTCACCGGCAGGCCCGCCACAGCCAGCAGGCCCACCATCAGCGGCACACCCAACGCGAAGGCCGGCACCGTCGCGCCGACACCACCACCCCAGGCCGATACCTCCAGGCCGAAGCCGACAGACGGCACAACGGCCGCCGTCACTGCCCAGACCAGGAAGAGATGGAGGGCCGTAAGCGTCCCTCTGCCACCATTCATATCGCGGAGCCTGGCAGCCGACGGTCCGGCGCACATGAGTATGCGTACTCACGGTCGGCCGGGGCGGGCGGCTTTTGCCGTACGAACCCGCCGCGCAGGATGTCGCTCCCTCCTCGCCGAGCGGCTGGACGAGGGACTGGAGCGGCTGCGGCCACCGTGCAGCAGCCTGGCCCGCCGGTGTGGATCGGTGGCCGGGGCGACGCGGCCCGGCCACCGGTGATGCGTACGACGGCTCTATGGGGCCATCTCGTACGCGCCGGACAGTGCCTCGACGCGCTGCCAGACCCGCTGCGTGCGTGCTTCGTCGACGACCGGCCGCCGGACCGAACCCAGCGCCCATTCCTGCTGCTGTTCGGTCGCCGAGTCCTTGCCGTGCAGTTCGACGGCGTGCGCGGAGAAGTCCCGCACGAGGACGGCGAAGAGTTCGTCGAGCACGTCCTCGTCGAGTCCGGTCAGGGCGACCTGCTCCAGGACGAGCTGCCCGTGCACGACGAGGGCGAAGAGCTGACCGACCGCGAGGACGAGGTCGAGGTCGCGGCTCTGCTCCGCGTCGGGGGCCGCCGTCGCGACGAATGCGCAGAGAGCGTCGGCCTGTTCGCGGAAGCGGGTCACGTTGGGCAGGTGGGCGTACGCGTCGAAGGCGGGTCGCCAGTCGTGGAAGCGCACCGAGCCGAGGCCGCGGGCCGGTCCCTGACGGAACAGGAAGTCGTCGTCGGCCGCGTCGAGGCGGGTCGGCACGCCGGGATACTCGACCGGGTCGAGGAGGTGGCTGCGCATGAACTTCAGGATGAGCGCCAGGTTGACGTGGACCGTGCCTTCGAGCTTCGGCAGGCCGCGGATCTCCACGGCCGCCTGGCCGAAGTAGTTGTCCTTCTCGAAGCCCTTGGCCGCTATGACGTCCCACATGAGATCGATGACCTTCTCGCCCTCCGTGGTCACCTTCATCTTCGTCATCGGGTTGAAGAGCAGGTAACGGCGGTCGTCCGGGCCGGCGGAGCGGAAGTAGTCGACAGCACGGTCGCTGAACAACTTCATGCCGACGAGCCTGACGTACGCGTCGGTCAGCTCGCGCCGCACGTGCGGGAAGCTGGTGACGGGACGGCCGTACAGGATGCGGTTGTGGGCATGGGTGACGGCCTCGTACATGGCGTGCTCGCAGATGCCGATGGAGGCGGTGCACAGGTTGAACTTGCCGACGTTGACGGTGTTGAGGGCGGCGTCGAAGGCGGCGCGGCCGGTGTGCAGGACGTCCTCGGCCGCGACGGGATAGTCCTCCAGCCGGAACTCACTGACGAACTTCGAGGAGTCGACGACGTTCTTGACCAGGTGATAGGCCGGGTGACGGCTGTCGGCGGCGAAGAACACATAGCCGTCGGGGCCCTCGACGTCGGTACGACGGCCGAAGACCGAGACGAGTCCGGCGGCGTTGCCGTTGCCGATGTAGTACTTGGAGCCGGTGGCCCGGAAGCCGCCGTTGCCGTCGGGCTCGAGCAGCATGTCGGTGGAGTAGATGTCGGCGCCGTGGGCCTTCTCGGACAGGCCGAATGCGAACACCTCTCCCTGGGTGAGGAGTTCAGCGGCGCGGGCGCGGGCGGCGGCGTTGTCGCTCTGCCAGACGGGGCCCAGGCCGAGGATCGTGACCTGCCAGGCGTACCAGTAGTCCAGGCCGTAGAAGCCCAGGATCTCGTTCAGCGCGGCGATCCGGGCGGTGTCCCACCGCTTGTCCGGTTCCCCCTCCCCCGCGGCGGACGACGGCGTCAGGAAGGTGGCGAACAGGTTCTCCTTCGCCGCGAAGGCGAGGAAGTCGCCGAGCCACGCGCGGGTCCGGTAGTCCTCGATCAGCCGTCCCTTACCGCGCTCCTCGAACCAGTCGATGGTGGCACGCAGCAAGCGGCGCGTCTCCGGGTCGAAGTGCGCGGGGTCGTAGGTGCGCGGGTTGAACAGCAGCTGGTCAGCCATGCGATGACGCCTTTCGGCTGGTGGACGGGTGAGAAAGGGGAGGTCCGACGGCTGGACCGGCCGGATCGCGAGGACCGGCGGAGGGTGCGGCGGTGATCAGCGGGCCGGACCGAACCGGGCCAGCGTGGCAAGCACGTCGTCCAGCCAGTCGATCATCATCCGCTCGTACGCGATGCCGCCGCGCAGTACGGCGTGCTGGAGCTCCCGCTCCGCGTCGAGCGGCGCCTGCGCACCGGCCGCGTCCGCCTCGGGCCCTGTGAAGTCCCGCGCCTCTCCGGCGAGATAGTGCGCCAGCCGGTCGCGGTGCGCCTGCCGGTGCCGCTCCACCTCGCGGATCAGGGCGGCCGGGTCGTCGAAGGCGGCGCCCCGGATCTTCACGGCCAGGTCGTGGCGGACGCTCTCCGGCTCGATCGGATCGTGCAACCAGGAGGACAGCGCGGCGCGGCCGAGGTCGGCGACGGAGTACTCCTTCTTGTCCGGCCGGCCCTGCTGCGGGACGTCCCGGACGTCGACCCAGCCGTCGTTCTCCATGCGCTTGAGCACGCGATAGATCTGTTGGTGGGTCGCGGTCCAGAAGTAGCCGATGGACCGCTCGAAGCGGCGAGCCAGCTCGTAGCCGGATCCCGGCTTCTCCAAGAGCGACACCAAAATCGCGTGTTCCAGCGCCATGCCCCCGATCCTGCTATGCAACTCGTTGCATAGCAAGCCTCACCCCGTCCGATGCGACGCGACTCACCCCGCCGACGGCCCCCGTCCCGGCGGACAGGTCCGGGCCGCGCCGGCGGAATGGAGTCGTCGGCGAGGAGGGCATCAACGATCTTTATCGCCGCCTTGACGATCGATGCGGGCATTCGATCGACGCCTCAGTCCCACTCCCATGTGATGCCGAGGACGCCCGGTCGTATCTGCTGCTCCAGGAGGTGGACCGAACCGTAGGCGTTCAGTGTCAGATCGGCGACCGCCTCGCGAGGGGCGGTCGCCGAGGGACGGGCGAAGCGGCGGCAGTGGACGGGCAGGGCAGTACGGTCGAAGCCGACCTCGAGGACATACTGGCCGCCGCCGTAGGTGAAGCCGCGCACATACTCATGGCTGGGCGCACCGGTGCCGTCCTCGAAGCGGTACCCCATGACGGCGGTCTCCCCGGCTCTCAACCGCCCGTCGAAGAGCAGCTCGACGACGACCACTCCCGACGCGCCGTGACGCCGGATCCGCCCGACCCGGCAGTTGCCGAGACCGCGTACCCGTACCCGTTCCGTGTCGCAGCCCGGGTCGCCGTGATGGATGGCCAGATAGCGGTCGACACCGTCGCGGTGGGCCCGTACGACGTGTTGCGAGTCGCGGGCGACGAGCTCTCGATGGGCACCGATGTGAACGTGCTCGTAGTGGATCACGGTGTGCAGGCCGCCGTCCGCCGGCGCCGCCAGACTGGCCAGCAGCGATTCGACCGCGGCGGCGGGTTCGAGGAGGGTGCGGTACGTGCGGGCCGGGGGATGGTCGCCGGCGGCAGGTGGGCCTATCAGGCGGGTGAGGGCGTGCGGCGGGAGCTCCAGGACCTCTTCAAGTGCGGTGACGGCACGAAGCGACTCGGGCCGCTCGGGCCGCCGCACACCGCGCTGCCAGTAGCTGAGGCTGGTCACACCGACCCGTATACCGCGCTGGGCGAGCCGGTGCTGCACGCGATGCAGAGCCAGCCCGCGTGCGGCGAGCGCGGCCCGGAGCGCGGCAGAGAACGGGCCGGTGCGCAGTGCTTCGGCGAGTTCGGCCTCGGGGGTGGGGCGGGAGGGGCCGAGGGGTGGGTCACCGGGGCGCGGAGTGGCGCGGCGATCGGTATTGCGTGCTGCCATGGGACCCTCCCCTCTCCACGCCCTCTGATGGTTTATCTGTGAACGTTCACTTCCCCGTCCTGGCACGGGGCGTTTCTTGCCCCGCCATCTGCTGGTAGCTGCTGGGGCGTTCACAACCGTACGGGCGGAGTTCACTTCGCCGCCAGCCCTGTGGATAACGTCATTGACCGGGACCCAACAAGAGATCGATGCTGCTGTCGCAGCGTCCGGACGCGCTCCTCCACCCCCACCCTGACTGGGAGGAACGCCATGTCCACTACCACCCGGGGCCGTAGACGCCTGGCGTCAGCGGTCCTCTTGACCGTCGCCGTGCTCGCAGCAACGGCCCCCGCCCAGGCCGCTCCCCACACCTCGGCTCCGCACACCTCCACTCACACCGCCGTTCCCGCCGCCAAGCGCCTCGACATCACCATGCAGGCGCAGCAGAACAGCAACTGGTGCTGGGCGGCGAGCGGCAACACCATCGCGTCGTGGTTCGGGCGTGCCTACACCCAGAACCAGTTCTGCGACGCCGCTTTCAACCGGCCACAGGGCAGCGCCTGCGGCAACTGGCAGGCGGCACTGGACGACGTGCAGAACGCCCTCGACTGGATGGGCATCAACCCCGGTACCTATGTGAGGGGTTATCTGCGCTACAGCACCGTGCAGAACGAGATCAGCGCCAACCGTCCCATCGAGACGCGCATCGAGTGGAGCTCCGGGGGCGGGCACATGCATGTGCTGTACGGCTACGACACCTCGGGCACCCAGGTCTACTGGGGCGACCCGTGGCCCTCCAACTACCGCTACAACTGGGGGGATTACGACTACTACGTGAGCAACAACTCGTTCACGTGGACCCACTCGCTCTACGGGATCGGAGCGTGACCCCATGACACCGATCCGCACGTCACCGAAGCCCCGCACATCGAACCGGCAGGTGCCCGGCGGCCACAAGCCCGTCCGCAAGAGCGCGGCGGTCGTGGTGCTCACCGCCACGGGGATCCTCGCCGCACTCTCACCCACCACCGCCCACGGAGCGCCCACCGGCGGCTTCCCCGCGCCCTACACCGCCGCCGACACCGCTCAGGCACGCGAGGCGGCGTCGGCCCCGGCGTCCCTGCTCACCCTTTCGCGCTTCTTCGCCCGCAATGGCGCGATCGCGCAGAGCGCGGCCCGGCCACACCTGGTGGGGCCGTCGGTAACCGTCTACTCCCTCGCCCCGGGGTTCGTCGCCGGACACCCGGGTGCCCCTGTCGCCGACCCGCAGTTCGTCGCGAGCAAGGCGGTCTCCGCGGACGGCCAGGTCGCCTCGGTGTGGACCGTACGGACGGCGAAGGGGTGGAAGGTCGTCAACATCGCGACCGGCGGTGACGAGACCGACTACGTCAGCAAGGGGCGCGGCCTCGGAACCGTCTTCCGGGAACCGCAGATCGACGCCTGGTACGTGGTACGCGACGGCCGTGTGCTGCCGCTCGACCCCGACGCCCGGCGGGCCGTGGGCAAGGACGGTGTGCCCCTGGCCGGCTACCAGCGCCTCGTACACAGGAAATACGGCGACAAGCTCCCGGGGTCCGGCTACGACCGGGCGGGCGAGGGCGGCGGTTACGGCGGTACGGCCGCGCCCCCGCGCGCGTCCGCCGCATCCGCGGCCAGCACCGGGGCAACCGTCGCCGTGGGCGCCGCCGCCGCGGCCGTCGCCGCCTTGCTCGGCGTCTGCTTCGGCGTCCTCCGCAGGCGGCGCTCGCACCGCGTCAGCTGAGCCGCCTCCCCGGCACCGCCCCCGTGCCCAGGTCCACCCGGTCCGGTGCACGGGGGCTGTCCGCCCGGCCCGAGCGGGAATGCCGGCCCTCACCAGGAGGGTGAATCCATGGCCGCCGCCCCCTCCCGCCACCGCCCTCCAGGCGCGCGGTCCGCACTCCCGGCTGCGGGTAGCGTCGGTGCCCATGGACGTAGAACTGATAGAAGGCGACCCGGAGTTCGGGCGGCTGATCGCCGAGGTCGAGGAGACCGGCGAGCGTGTCCGGCTCACCGCGGACGGCGAGCCGGCGCGAGTGCTGCTGGCGGCGGCGGAGCTGGCAGCACTGGAGTGCTGGGCCGCACGGCACAACAAGGGCGCGCGGCCGCAGGACGAGCCGGCGGACGAGTACCCGCCGGGGCCGACGGCGTACGGGGCCTACCTCGGTTACAGCCATCCGCACGGCGGGATGACGCTCACCCGAGGCCGGGTGGTCGTGGCCGAGCTGCGCGACGCCGACACGGTGGCGTGGCTGGACGAACAGGCGATGTACGGGCGTCAGGGCTACATGGGGCCGAAGCAGTCGGCGGCCTTCGCCGAGTTCCTCGCACGTCAGAAGCCGGTCGGCGACGAGCACTGAACAGCGAACCGATCCGGCTCGCGGTCTGTTGCGCCAGGACCGCCGCCTCCGAGGGGGCGGCGGTCCTGATGCTCTTTCACCGTCGAGGGCCGGCTGTGTGTGCCGTGCTCCGTGAGGTCAGTTCCAGATGCCGGTGATGTCGGAGGCGTTGGCCGCGGCCCCGGCGTGGGTCGTCAGCCCGGCCAGGTCCTCAAGGGTGCGCAGCGTGTCGTAGTGGTTGTAGCGCGTCGAGGTGGAGCTGCCCGGTGCCACGTGCGCACCGTAGAACACGGTGGCGATGTGGTTGCTGTGCGAGCTGTCGTCCTCGTCGAAGGTGACGGCCAGGATGCTGTTGTGTGTCTGGGCCCAGGTGGCGTAGGCACTCAGGTTGTTCTTCAGCCACGTGTCGCCCGTCGTGATGGAGCAGTCGTGCATGTCGTTGCACAGGTTCGGGACGACGAAGGACACCTTCGGCAGGGTCGTGTAGTCCGTCGGGAACTGTGTGAAGGTGTGCGCCGTGTTCAGCGGAACGTTGCTGAAGGCGAACCACGGGTTGTGCTTCCGGGCGTACTTGGTGGCGGAGTTGGTGCACACCGTGGAGCCCTCCGAGGGCAGGCCCTCGTTGTAGCTGCCCCAGGTCTTGCCGGCGGCGATGAGCTCGGAGCCGAGGTTCGCTGCGCTGCTGAACTGCGGGGTGTAGCAGTTGTCGTTGGTGATGCCCTGGTTGTTGCCGGAGAAGAGGTCCAGGTAGTTGGGCTGGCTCGGGTGGGTGATGGCGAACGAGTTGGTGAGGTTGCCGCCACCGGCCTTCAGCGTGTTGTTGAGGTACGGGGCGCTGGTGCTGCCGATGACCTGCTCGTAGGAGTGGTTCTCGAACACCACTACGACCACGTGGTCGGGAGCGGGGAGTGCGGCGGCCTGCGCAGCCGGGGCGGCGACCCACACACCGACCAGGGCGGCGGGGAGGGCGGTGACGAGGGAGAGCGCCCGGCGCGAGCGCTTGATCCGGGACAGCAAGGACATGGTGGACCTCCTGTGAGAGCGGAGAGCGGCGAGGTTGTCCACTGATCAGGTCCTTTCTGATCAGGCGGTAGGAGAGTAGAGCGGCGCGGTGAGGGCCTTCAGGAGCCTGGCAATGAAGACCCGTCAAACAGCCGCTGGCTGCCGGTGTTCCAGCCATTTCCTCTGTTCACCTTCTGGAGGGTTGCCTCGGGCGTCCGGGCCCAGCACCGCAGCTGCGAGCTGTCGGGATTCCGTCGTCCGATCCGTCTCAGTAGACGGTGACGGACACACCACACAAGCCGCGTGCGTCCGCGGCTGCCTGCCGCCACATCCGCAGCGGTCCGTCCAGGACGCTCTCCTCGTCGTCGTGGTAGGCCAGCCAGTCCTGGTCCTCGGCCTCCGCGCGCTCCTTCGGGGTGAAGCCCAGTGCCCGCTCGACAGCAGGCAGCGTCTCACGCACCTCGGCGGAGGTGAGCAGGAAGTTGCCGCACCAGCCGGGGAGGAGGACGGCGCGGTCGGGGCCTATGGCGTGAAAGAAGGATCTCAGCGCGAACTCTTTGCTGTGGACCGAGATGAAGATGTCCTCCGCGCCGGTGACCAGGTCCCACACGTCCGTGAGCAATGAGAAGTCGTCGTGGGGCGACAGGCCGTCGTACATCTTCTGTACGTGCTCGCCGGAAGCGGTCAGTTCGAGGAAGGAGTTCAGCGAGTCCGCCTCCCTTTGGCAGGACCGGCCGAACGGCTCCCACCACGTCCGGTAGTCCGGCAGCGGCTCCCGGCACCAACGGTCCCAGCGTTCCCGTGCGAACGGATCGTCCCGCTCCGCGGCGATCAACGGGAGCAGCCGCGGAGCGAGAGTGCCGATGAAGTCGTCGTTGTGGGCGCTGATGGACCAGGCCGAGGTGATACCCATGTGAGGACCGTACGAGGCGCCACTGACAAAGGAGTGCCGGCAACGCCGACTTGGATGCGGGTGCGGGTCACAGACCCCAAGGCATCACTTGGGTGCGGCTAGACATACACAGGATTGACCGGGTCTGTCGCCATCCACGATGATCAGCGCAAGGCCCAGGCGGCAACCGGTCCGGCGCATTCGCGGGGTCCGGAGCCCGGGCGAAGACACGGAGGGTGCCGACCCGAGCGATGGAAGGATCCGTCTCGTGCCTGTCTCCCCCACCGCTTCCGCTCGGGCCATCAAGCTCCTGCGCGAGCTGGGTGCCGAAGAGGTCGCTCATCCAGGAGGTACTCTCCTCGCGCATCTCCAGCGCGTCCGAGAACAACTCGCCGACTGGGGCGCGCGCCCTGCCCTTCAGCTTGCGGGCCTGTGCCACGCGTTCTACGGCACCGACGGTTTCCCCACCGCGTTGCTGTCCCTGGACCGCCGTGCCGAACTTGCGGCGGCGATCGGTGCCGAGTCCGAAGCCATCGTGTACCTCTACGCGTCATGTGACCGAAAGGCCACCTATCCGACGCTCGCGGATGCCAACGTCCCGTTCCACGACCGCTTCACCGGCCATACCCGAGTCCCGGAACCGCAGCTGTGCCGTGACTTCGCCGAGCTGTCGGCCGCCAACGAGCTCGACCTCGCCCGCATCGACCCGTCGTTCCGCAAGAAGTGGGGGGCTGAACTACTCGCCTTGTTCACCCGCTTCCGCCCCCTGCTGAGCGAACCGGCCTGGTCGGCATGCCAGGCCGTGCTCGCTTCGGATCCACCTCCGCAGGGCTGAGTCCTCCGGTTCGCAGTCACGCCCGCTCGCCTCCGTGAGCGTGCGCGCACGGCGCTACCGTCGCTGCCGCTCGATCGCGTCGGCGGCCGCCAGCGCGAACCCCGCCACGTTGCGCGGACAGCGCCATCGGGAGCCCGGGTCGGGATCCCCGCCCTGTGTGTCCAGGTCCTCCCACGTGTAGTCGGAGCCCCCGGCAAGCAGCGACAACAGTGTCTCGAAGGACTCCAGGTGCGCGCTCAGGTCGTCGTCGCACGGATGACCCGCATGATGGCATGCGGCCTGCACGACGGCGGGGTCCGACGCGGCGCCCGACAGTGCTGCCACGACCCGCCGCGCCACCTCGGGGTCCGCGTCGTACATGGCATGGCCGTGTGTCCACGCAAGGCCCAGCGTGTAGAACGCCGTCACATCCGGATCACGCGGCCGGGCGGCCCGCGCTCCGTCGAGCCGCTCCACACACTCCAGCAGGGTCTCGTCGTGCTCCCCGAGGAAGTACCCCTGCCATATCGACTCCCAGTCGTTGATCAGCTCGTCCGCATCAGCAATCATGATCACTGAAGACGTCCGTCCGGAGGGCCCGGTTCCCGGCCAGGCGCCCACTGAGATCGGGTTCTCGACGCTGTTGTACGACGACGAGGTTGGTCCGCGGGAAGGGCGCGACGTGGATCGCGAATGCGGGGAGGCTGTTGGAGTCGGGGGGTGTCTCACCGGCCCGGGGGCCGTCATGGCGCGGGATCCCGTGCGCCTCCTGCGAGGAAGGCCAGCGCCACGGCTGCGTGGCAGGCGATACCCGAGGCGATCACGTCTTCGTCCAGGTCCATGCGGGACGAGTGCAGTGACGGGGCCTCGTGCGGTTCCCGGCCGGGCGGGCACACGCCGAGGAAGGCCAGGGCGCCGGGGACGGCCCGGAGGACGTAGGAGAAGTCCTCCGCCGTCATCTGCGTGGCCGCCAGGACGTCCGCCCTTCCTGCCCCGAGCACGACCTCGGCCGTACGCAGGACGAAGTCGGTGAACCGGGGGTCGTTGACGGTGACCGGATAACCCGGCTCGACGGTCGCCTCGGCCTCCGCTCCGTGGGCCGCGGCCACGCCCTCGGCCACCCTGCTGATCATCTCGTGCAGCCTCTGCCGTGTCGGCTCGGACAGGGTGCGCAGCGTGCCGCCCAGCTCCGCCGTGTCCGGGATGATGCCCGCGGCCGTACCCGCGGTCAGGCGGGTCACGCTGAGGACGGCCTTGTCGTCGACGGACAGGCTGCGGGTGATCATCGTCTGGAGGGCCAGGACGATCTCGCACGCCACGGGGACCGGGTCGCACGTCGTGTACGGTGCGGAGGCGTGACCACCGCGGCCGCGGACGAGGATCCGGAACCGGTCGGAGGCCGCCAGCTGCGGACCGGGGCGCAACCGCAGCTCGCCCGCGGGCAGATTCGGATGCACATGGAGGGCGAAGGCGGCGTCGGCTCTGCGTCCGGACGCCTCCAGCACACCCTCCTCCATCATGTGGCGGGCACCGTGGTTGCCCTCCTCACCGGGCTGGAACATGAAGACTACGCGTCCGGCGATGCGTTCGCGCCGCTCGGCGAGCAGCCGTGCCGCACCCACGAGCATCGCCGTGTGAGCGTCATGGCCGCACGCGTGCATCAGCCCGGGTGTCCGCGAGGCGAACGGCAGGCCGGTCTGCTCGGTGACCGGCAACGCGTCCATGTCGGCGCGCAACAGGATCGTCGGGCCGTCGGCCGGCCCGGTGAGGACCGCGGTGACGGAGGACAGCGTGCGGCCGGTGAGGATCTCCAGGCCGAGTCCGTCGAGCGCGCCCAGCACCAGGTGTTGGGTGGCCGGCAGGTCGAGTCCCAGCTCCGGACTTTCGTGCAGGGCGCGGCGCAGGGCGACCGCTCCGGGGGCCAGGCGGCGAGCATCGTCGAGAAGAGCCGGCTCGGCCGTGGCCACGGCGTCCTGCCCGGAGGGAACGGCGTCCGGCGCGCCCTGCGAAGCCCGAGACGGAGGCGTCATACAACCGTTCTCCTTCCCGGGCCCGGCCCATGGCGGCGCGCGGCCCGCAACAGCGGCACACGAGGAGGCGGTGCTCCCTCACCCTAGAGACCGCGGGGCAGGGCTGGACAGACCCCGGCGGTCCCGGCCAACGGGATCAGGACGGCGCCCGTGCTGACAGGATGGCGGATTCCGTCCGCTGACCAGGTGCCGACGCGCTGACATCCTCGGCTGAGGACAGCCCGCGAACCCGGGTCAGGGTGAGGACCGATCCGTGGCGATGTCTGCGTCCGCGGGAGCAGCACCCCGGCGCCCGGCCAGCGAAGGCGGAGGCCGGCTGTCACGCAAGAGCCTTGCAGCACCCGCCTCCGCCGGCGGTGTCCGAGACCGCTCCGAGGCGGCAGAAGCAGGACGCCTCGACCGGCACGTCCGCCATCGCGACGGCGATCTTCAACTTCTGCGCCACGATCTGTGCCTCTCCCGCCTTGCCCAGCCGGACCAGGCACTCGTGCAGCCCGTGCAGGGCCCAGACGTTGTCAGGGTGCTGCAACGCGCGGGGAAGGGTGTCGTCGAGTCCCAGATCGGCCCGGTAGACCGCCTCGGCCTCCGCGACACGCCCCCGTTCCAGGAGCAGGGCGCCGTATGCGTGCCGGGTGGGCTGCATCCATCCCCACGGCTCGTCGTAGGGCAGGTTGTCATCCAGGTCGATCGACCGCTTGAGCGCGGCGAAGGCGGCGTCATGGTCGCCCTTGCGGTATGCGAGTTCACCGTCGAGCATCGCCGACGCGATCGCCAGGATGTCGGCGCAGGTGTTGTTGAACAGCATGCGTGTCTCCGGCACCCGGGCGACCGCCTCGCCCAGCAGCCGGCGTTCGGCGTCGGCTTCGGCGATATGGCCGGTGGCCGCGTACGCGACGCCTCGGGCGTAGTGCAGCATCGCCGTGCTCACGCTGTAGAGCTCCGGGTCGGCGGGCAGGGGCGTCCGCAGGATGTCGTTCCAGCGGCCGAAGCGGATCAGTACATGGACCCGCATGGCGAGGAAGCCCTCCAGCCAGTCAGCCATGGGCGGACTCTGCACACGCAGCAGTTCCTCGGGGATGGACGCCTCCAGCTGGGCAGCGGCCTGCAGAGCGGTCCGGAACTGGCCGAGGAACATCGCACCGTAGATCTTGAAGTGGTAGTTGTGCGACCGGTACAGCGTGTAGAAGTTCATGGCTCCGGCCCGCGCGTGGAACTTCTCGTCGGCGACGATCGCGTCGTCGTTGTCGGACACCACTCGACGGTAGTCGCCGCAGAGCACCTCGATGTGTGACGGCATGTGCTGCAGATGGCCGGCGTCGGGCACCAGGCCGCGCAGCCGGTCGGCGACGGGCAGGGCAGCCTCGGGCGTCGGGGACATCTCCATCAGGTGGATGTACATGTGCAGGATGCCGAGGTGTTCCGCCCCGGCATCTGTCGCGATTGCCCGGTCCAGGACCGCCTTGGCCTCAAGCGTGCGGGCGCCTTCGGCCGGCGCGCCGGTCCGCAGGTTCCACAGCCGCCAGGGGGTGAGGTTCATCAGCGCGTCGGCGTACAGGGTGGTGATGTCGAGGTCGTCCCGGGCGATTTCGTGGACGGCGCGCATGCTGTCGGCGTACGGCGCGTTCCACACGGAACAGTCGTCGACGGCCTCCGCCTGCGGATATCGGCTACGCAATGCGCCGATCAGGGCTAGTTCGACGGGCGTGGCGCGGGCTTCCGCCTTCGCGTGGGCGAGTTCCACGGCGGCGTGGGTGCGTTCGACGGTGCGCGCGAGGTCCTGTTCGTCGAAGAACTCCCACGGCTTGTTGTAGTTGGGGCCGAGTGCGTAGGCGATGCCCCAGTACGCCATGGCACAGCCGGGGTCGGCCGCCGCGGCGGCTTCGAAGCAGGAGACGGCTTCCTCGTGGTTGAAGGCGTACGTCCAGACCAGTCCGCGGTCGAACCAGAGTTGTGCCTCGGGTGAGGAAGTCGTGACGGGGCGGCTGTACGTGCCGAGATCGTAGTAGTCCATGCATCGTCCCTCACCAGCCGACCGCCGAAGCGCCGGGAACCGATCGCGCTCATTACGCACAGCGTGCACGGAACAGCGTAGTGGGACGATTCATGACTTGGCCGGCAGTTCCGGGCGTGCCCGTCGAATGACGTCGCCCGGAAAGGGTGCCCCGCATGTGTTCGTTCGTACGAGCGCGGGGCACCCTGTCGGCTCCGGTGGGAAGTCAGTTCCTCTCGGTCTCGAAGGTGCGCAGCAAGTCGGCGGCGACGCTCACTGCGATGGTCGCCGGTTCCTTGCCGGTGATGTCGGCCAGTCCGATCGGGGTCTTGATCCGATCGATGGTGGCCTCGTCGTGACCGCCCTCGGTGGAGAGGCGTTTGCGGAACCGTACCCACTTGGCCGCCGACCCGATCAGCCCGATGGAGCCGAGATGGGTCGTGCGCAGGGCGGCGTCGCACAGGGCGGCGTCCTCGGCGTGATCATGGGTCATGATCAGGATGTGGGTGCCGCGCGGCAAATCCTCCAGGACCTCCTCGGGCAGCAGCGGCGTGTGATGCACATGCACCTGCGCCACCGCGTCGGCCAGCACGTCGAGCCGCTCCTCGGTCAGGACGTCCGCGCGGGTGTCGATCAGATGGAGGTCGAGGTCCTGACGAGCCAGGATGCGCGCCAGCTCCAGGCCGACGTGCCCGACACCGAAGATCGCCACCGCCCGCACCACCGGCAGCGGTTCGAGCAGCACGGAGACCGTGCCACCGCAGCACTGCACGCCATGCTGGTTGGTCACTTTGTCGTTCAGGGCGAAATCGATCAGCTCGGGCTCCGGCTTGGACGCGGCGATCATCTCCCGGGCCCGATCGATCGCGACGGCCTCGACATTGCCGCCGCCGATCGAGCCCCATGTCTTGCTCTGCCCCACGACGAGTTTCGCACCGGCGTCGCGCGGGGCGTGGCCGCGCACGGTCGCGACGGTCACCAGCACGCCGGCCTCCCGGCGTGCTCGCAACCGTGCGACCGCGGCGACCCATGTCATGTCAGGCACCGCTCAACGCTTCTGCGTCAGTGCGGATCTCGCCGTTGACGTGGCCATTTCCGGCGCGGCCGTTGGCGGCGATCCCGTTGCGGGTGTGATCGACCCCGGAGGCGTCGCCCCGGCGAGCCGCCTGGATCGCCCAGTACACCGCTTCCGGTGTCGCGGGCGAGGCCAAGTCGACGCCGACCCCGCTCGGCCCGAACGCGGCGGCGGCCTGCCGCAGCGCTTCGCGCACCGAGAACGCCAGCATCAGCGGAGGCTCACCCACCGCCTTGGACCCGTACACCGCGCCCTCTTCGGTGGCGTTCTCCAGCAGCGTGACGTTGAACTCCTCGGGCATCTCCGAGAAGCTCGGCAGCTTGTAGGTGCTGGCGGCCTGGGTCAGCAGCCGGCCGCGGTTCGGTCCGTCGCCGGTGTCCCAGCGCAGGTCCTCGAGCGTCAGCCAGCCGGCGCCCTGCACGAAACCGCCCTCGACCTGACCGATGTCGATCATCGGGGAGAGGCTGTCGCCGACATCGTGCACGATGTCCACCCGTCGGATGCGGTAGGCGCCGGTGAAGCCGTCGACCTCCACCTCCGTCGCGGCGGCGCCATGGGCGAAGTACTTGAACGGCGAGCCCCTGAAGGTCTTCGCGTCCCAGTGCAGCCCCTCGGTCCGGTAGTAACCGGCCGCCGACAGCTGGACTCGCTGGAAGTACGCGGTGCGCACCAGGTCGTCCCAGGCCAGTTCCCTGTCGCTGCCGAGGGCCCGCGCGACGCCCTCGACGATGCGTACGTCCGAGGCGTTCGCACCCAGCTGGGTGGCGGCCACCTGGAGCAGCCGCTCGCGCAGCTGCTCGCAGGCGTTCTTCACCGCGCCGCCGTTGAGGTCCGCCCCGGAACTGGCAGCGGTGGCGGAGGTGTTGGGCACCTTGTCGGTGCGCGTCGGGGCCAGCCGCACCTTGTGCAGCGGGATGCCCAGCGTGGTCGCGGCCACCTGCAGCATCTTGGTGTGCAGGCCCTGACCCATCTCGGTGCCGCCGTGGTTGATCAGGACCGAGCCGTCCTTGTAGATCAGCACCAGCGCGCCGCCCTGGTTGAAGGCGGTGAGGTTGAACGAGATGCCGAACTTGATGCCGGTGATCGCGAGCGCCCGCTTGGTGTGCGGGTGCGCTGCGTTGAAGGCGGCGATCTCGCGCTTGCGGTCGGCGATGCCGGCGTCGGCCTGAACCTGCTGCCAGACGGTGGAGATCCGCTCGGGCTGCGTGACCGGCTGTCCGTACGGCGTCGTCTGGCCCTGGCCCGGCTGGTAGAAGTTGCGTTCCCGCAACTCCATGGGATCCAGGCCGAGCAGCGGGGCGCAGCGGCCCAGGATGTCCTCGATCACCAGCATGCCCTGCGGTCCGCCGAAGCCGCGGAAGGCGGTGTTGGAGACCGTGTTGGTCTTGGCGATGCGACCGGCGACGCGCGCGTTGGGGATCCAGTAGGTGTTGTCGATGTGGCACAGCGCGCGGGCCAGCACCGGCTCGGAGAGGTCCAGGCTCCAGCCTCCGTCCGCGGTCAGGGTGGCGTCCAGGGCCTGGATACGGCCGTCCGCGTCGAAGCCGATCTTCCACTGGGCGTGGAACCCGTGCCGCTTGCCGGACATGGTGAGGTCCTGCGTCCGGTTGAGCCGGAACCGTACCGGGCGGCCGGTCAGCTTGGCACCGAGCGCGGCGACGGCCGCGAAGCCGTGCGGCTGCATCTCCTTGCCGCCGAAGCCGCCGCCCATCCGCAGGCACTGCACGGTCACCTCGTGCGCGGGCACCCCGAGCACGTGCGAGACGATCTCCTGGGTCTCCGACGGGTGCTGGGTGCTGCTCTGGATGAACACCTGCCCGTTCTCGTCGACCTGGGCCAGCGCCGCGTGCGTTTCGAGATAGAAGTGCTCCTGGCCGGCGAACTGGAACTCGCCGGTGAACACGTGTGCGGAGTCGGCGAAGCCCGCGTCGACGTCGCCGGCCACCATCACGGGCTGGGCACCGTGATAACTGCCGGCCGCGATCGCGTCCTGCAACGTGATCAGGGAGGGCGCTTCGTCGAGTTCCACCTCGACGGCCGCCGCACCGAGCCGGGCGGCCTCCAGCGTCTCGCCGAGCACCCAGGCGACCGCGTGGCCGTGGAACATGACCTCGTCGGGGAAGAGAGGCTCGTCGTGCTTCATGCCGGCGTCGTTGACGCCGGGTACGTCGGCACCGGTCAGGACGCGCACCACACCGGGCACGGCGAGCGCCGGCTCGGTGCGCAGCGCCGTGATCCTGCCGCGGGCCTTCATGACCTGGACCGGGTAGGCGTGCAGCACGTCCTTGGTCCGGTGGATCAGGTCGTCGGTGTAGAGCGCGGCGCCGGTGACGTGCAGGTTGGCGCTCTCGTGCGGCATCGAAACGCCGACGACCGGCTTTTCGGGGCGCTCGGACAGATGGCTCATGACGACACCGCCTCGGTGGTCTGTGCGTACAGCTTCAGCAGGCTCTGGCCGAGCATCGCGGCGCGGTAGTCGGCGCTGGCGCGGTGATCGCTCATCGGCGTGCCCTGGGACTGCAGCACCTGTGCCGCGGCCTCGACGGTCTCCGTCACCCACGGCTTGCCCTCCAGGGCCGCCTCGGTGGCGAGGGCGCGGATCGGGGTGGCGGCCACGCCGCCCAGGCCGATGCGCGCCTTGCGGACGATCCCGTCCTCGATGTCGAGGGCGAACGCGACCGCCACGCTGGAGATGTCGTCGAAGCGCCGCTTGGCGATCTTGTGGAAGGCCGTGACGGGCGACAGCGGGAGCGGGATGCGCACCGCGCGGATCAGTTCGCCGGGGCGGCGCACGCTCTGGCGGTAGCCGGTGAAGTAGTCGGCCAGCGGAACCACCCGCTCACCGTCGGCGTCGGCGAGCAGCACCGAGGCCTCCAGCGCGAGCAGCACCGGCGGGCTGTCACCGATGGGGGAGCCGGTACCCAGGTTGCCGCCGAGGGTCGCGCTGTTGCGGATGAGCCGGGAGGCGAACTGCGGGAACAGCTGTGCCAGCAGCGGGACGGTGCCGTCGAGGCGGCGTTCGATCTCGGTGAGCGTCTGCGCCGCCCCGATCTCGATGTGGTCGGACTCGACGCGCAGCTCCCGCAGTTCGGGCAGGCGGTCGATGGCGACCACGCAATTGGCCCGGCGCGAACGGACGTTGACCTCCACGCCCCAGTCGGTGCTGCCGGCGACCACCACCGCGTCCGGCCGCTCGCGCAGCAGCCGCAGCGTGTCCGCGAGGGTGCCCGGCCGCAGGAACGCGTTGTCGCCCTGGGTGTATTCGGTGGCGACCGGCTCGGGCGGGGACTGCTCGCGACGCTGCGCCAGCGGGTCGTCCTCGGTGGGCGCGCCGACAGCGAACGCGGCATCGCGGATGGGGCGGTAACCGGTGCAGCGGCACAGGTTTCCGCTCAGCGAGTGCAGGTCGAAACCGTTCGGACCGTGCTCGGCGTCGGCGCTGTCGGCCGAGTCGGCGTGCGCGCAGCGGTCGGGCCGGTAGTACTCGGCGGCCATGCTGCAGATGAATCCCGGCGTGCAGTAACCGCACTGGGAGCCGCCGCGGACCGCCATCTCCTCCTGCACCGGGTGCAGGGTGGGAGGCGTGCCGGGTTCACCGTCGGTGGCGAGGCCTTCGGAGGTGACGATCTCCTGACCGTCGAGCGCCGCGACCGGGACCAGGCAGGCGTTGACCGCCACCCAGTCGGTGGGCTTGTTCACCCCGGGACGGGCCACCAGGACCGAACAGGCGCCGCACTCACCCTCCGCGCAGCCCTCCTTGGTGCCGGTGAGGCCACGCTCGCGCAGGAAATCCAGAACCGTGGTGTGAGGAGCAGCGGGCGAAATCGGTGTTTCTTTCCCGTTGACCGTGATCCGCGCCGCTACCATGACGGGCCTTCGTTTCTGTGCGTGATCGGTCGATTCATCATGTTCGCCAATTTCAGGCAGCTTTCTGTGTTCAGACGCGCCAGGTGAGACAAGCAGGCGCAAAAACGGCACGCAACAGCGGCGTGCGAGAAGGTGGTGACGGAAAGCCCGAATGTGCCACGGACGGGCACATCAGAACGGCGTGCTCAGCAGCCGTGCGCGATCCGACCCGGAACCCAGACCGTGCACTGGGCGAGGCGACCGAGATCAGAGCAGGTGT
Organism: Streptomyces sp. NPDC030799; assembly: GCF_055572255.1. Classification (NCBI taxonomy): domain Bacteria; kingdom Bacillati; phylum Actinomycetota; class Actinomycetes; order Kitasatosporales; family Streptomycetaceae; genus Streptomyces; species Streptomyces sp. NPDC030799. The sequence continues at coordinate 324,238 of NZ_JBVIDS010000003.1, forward strand.
ACATCCGCTGGTCGCCTCCTTTCGGTAGTCATGGATCGGCTACCGCAAGCTAGTGGCTTGGGCCACAGAGGTCAAGAGATCGATCCCGCGACGTGCGCTGTCGGCCCAGTCCGACTGTCATGTCACCCCCTGCGGGTGCCAGGAGCAGCTTCGGTGGCGCTGGGGTCCGCCGGCCGTGGTGAGCGGGTTTCTCGCGGGTGGAGCCGGTCCGGTGACCTCCACGGTGGCCGGACGCAGCAGATGCTCACCGAGCCGGTAACCGGGGCGGAGGACCGCCGAGCAGACCAGTCGATCCCTGTCGGGGGACACGTGGTGCGCCAAGGCGTCATGACAGTCGGGGTCGAACGGATCGCCCACCTCACCGAACGACGTGACGCCCAACGAGCCGAGCTGCTCCTGCAGGCTGTCAGTGATGTCCTTCAGGCCGGGCGTCAGCGGCTCGTGCGCCAACGCCCGGTCGACGGCGTCCAGCACGGGCAGCAGCGCCCGCACCACGTTGGCCACCGCTATCTCGCGTACGGCCAGACGGTCCCGCCGGACCCGCTTGCGGTAGTTGTCGTACTCGGCCTTCACCCGCTGCAGGTCGGCGGACCGCTCCTCCACCAGGCGTCGCAGCCTGTCCAGCTCGGTGCTCCGCGGACCGCTCCCGGTCATCGTCAGCCAGCCTCCGGCTTGTCATCGTCCACGATCTCGGCGTCCACCACGTCATCATCGGACGAACCACCGCTCGTACCACCGCCCGCGGACGCGCCGGCCGGCTGCTCGGCCCGCGACTTCTCATACAGGGCCGTACCGATCTTCTGCGCGGCCTGCGCGGTGCGGTCGACGGCCTGCCGGATCGCCGCCGTGTCCGCGCTCTCGTCCTTCAGCTTCTCCTTCAGCTCGGCCAGCGCCGTCTCCGTGCTCGGGAAAGCGCCAGGCATGGTCACCCATGTGCCGCTTGACCGAGCGCGCGGTGCGCTCCACGTTCGTCACGGCCTGCCGCTTGGCGACCTCGCCGACGAGGACCTCACCGTTCTTGGAGAACGCCACCACCGACGGGGTGGTCCGGGCACCCTCGGTGTTGGTGATGACGGTGGGCTCGCCGCCCTCAAGGACCGAGACCACCGAGTTCGTCGTACCCAGGTCGATACCAACCGCACGTGCCATCGGTGCTCTCCCTCCTCACCCATGCCCTGCTTCGCGTCTCTGTTCCTCATCGGGATGTCCGCTCCCACCGGACGGGACCGGCGCGCAGCGGCGGCTCGGGGCGGGCGGTCCCGAGTACCACGAGGTACGTCCGCGCGCGTCCTGCCGGCCGCGCGAGGACAGGCCCGCGGTCGTGTGCCCGCCCGGCCATCCGCTGGTACGTCTGGTCGTAGGCCGCGCGCAGGACCGGATCGCGGAGCGTCTCGTACGCCGCCCGCAACTCACCGAACCGTTCGGCGGTGACCGCATCGACGCGGGTGTCCGGGCGTAGCTCCCGCACCCGGGCGCGGAAGGCGGAGGTGATCACCTCGACCGTCGCCGAGGGCTCCACCCCCAGCACCGCGTACAGGTCCGCTCCCTGGTCCCGCACCTGCATCCCGCCACCTCCTCACCTGGCACGAGGTGCGCTTTCACCCTTACTTGCCTCTAGTCCTGAAATAAAACCTGAGCCACATCTTGTCAAGGTTTGCCCTGCGGAGGTATAGGGATGGTCAGTGACATTCCGGGCTCCAGGAGTCCGCAGGCGCTGAGCGGCAGGAGTGGAAACCATGGCTCTGTTCCTCGCCTCGCACTGGGAGAACGGCTGGGCCGTGATGGAGATCAAAGGGGCCCTGGACACCAGCACCGCCCGCGAGCTGTGTGACTTCGTGGCCACCGTCACCGCCAAGCACCGGCACCTGCTCAACCTGATCGTGGACCTGTCCGAGCTGACCTGGGCAGACGCCGGTGGCCTCAGTGGCCTGATGTCCGTGCGTGCATTGCTGGACGAGGACGAGGGTGAACTGCGCCTGGTCTGCCCCGAAGGGCGGGTGGAGCGGCTCCTGCACAGCAGCGGACTCGCCCAGGCCCTGCCCGTTCACCCCTCGCTCGACGCCGCCCTCGCAGCGCCCCGGACCACACTCGCCGACGACCCTCCTGATCGGCCTGTTCAGCCCGAACCGCGTGCGAGAGTGGTGCCGCCCATGGGGACTCCAGGAGCATCGCTGCGGCCGCCGGATCTCACCGCGCGATGAAGCGCCGTGGCCTCACTCGTGGACTGTGTGAGCTGCGGCATTGCCGACGGGAGCGGCGAGCCCGCACGATGAGGCGGACGACGGGCGTCAAGGAAAGCAGCTCCTCATGGGTGATCATGTGCATGTGCGACTCAGCCAGGGGCTGAGCGTGTCGGAAGAAGGGGAACTGGTCGAGTACTCGCGCTGCCCGTGCGGTGCCACCTTCACCAAGGTGTTCGACGCCGACGGCGGGGAGCCGGAGTACCCGAGCCGCTCCTGAACCGGCGTGCCCGGCGCACTGCCCTGCCCTTGCCGCTCTGCGGACATGGACCCTCACCCGGATGGCCGAACCGTCGGTAGACCGTTTCCGTGCCATGACAGCGCGGGGCGGGCCGGGCTCCAGTACCGTCGCTGCCCACGGGCGAGCATGCTCCCGGCGGGTGATCTTGGCGCGGGATTCGCAGGATGATCCCGGCTGCTGAGCCGCAGGAGGACGGCCGGCTGTGCAGCCGTACGTTCTGCGCGGCTGAACGCCGCCCGATCCCCTAGGCAGGGAGCAGTCCCCCATGGCGATGACGCAGACCTTGATTCCCGCGCTCGAGGATGCCCACCACGCCCATGCCGCGGCGCGCGACCGACTGCGGGCGGATGCGGCTCTCGCGCCGCCCGGTCCCCATCGGCAGATGCTCGAGCGCCAGGCCGACGACATGCAGGACCGTGTGCACCGCATCGAACGCCATGTCAGCGGACTGCAGCCGCGCGGACTGCTCGGCGGCGTGACCGACATGGCGCGGTTCGCCGCCCGTACCACCTGGAGAGCGGCGACGCTCCCGCTGACCATCGGGCAGAAGACCGTGACCGGCGTGCTGCGCGGCCGAGGGCCGGCCGACGAGCGGCAGATGCTGAGGAACACCGAGGACGAGTACGCCGTAGCGGCCCGGGCCCTGGCCACGACGCGGGCCGGCGAAGTTCTCGCCGACCAGGCCGAGGACCGCGCCACCCTCGACCTGCTCCAGGAAATGCGCCGCCAGGACCAGGAGCTGCTGGCCCTGCTCGAGGACAGCCTCGCCCGGCAGGCCCGAACCGTGGCCGCCGCAAGCGACGGATTCCGCGTGGAACAGACGGCGAAGGGCGGCCTCGCCCATGCGGCCACCCGCCCGCTGCGGGCCGTCGTCAACCGGCTGAGCCGGGCGGAACGCCCCGAACAGCGCCTCGCCGTCGAAGACGAGCCGGTGGCTTACAGGCCCGAAGTGAGTGCCGCGGCCGAGCAGATCCAGGGAGCGGTCAGCAGCGAGGAAAGCCTGCCCATCGCCGGCTTCAGCCAGCTCAGCGTCGAGGAGATCGAGCGGCGCCTCCCCCTGCTGTCCGAGTCCGACCTGCACATTCTCGAGGGTTACGAGCGCACGCACGCGCACCGCAGGGGTGTCCTGGAGGCCATCGAGCGGCTGAGCTCCAGCCGGTCGTGATCTCTCCGACGCAGTAGCCGAAACGGCACTTTTCCTCGGGCGTCGAAGCCACGATGATGGGTGCTCGGTGGCCCGGTGCCACGGTTCGACCGCTCCTGTGCATCCTCCACGAGATGGCGAAGGAGAGATACCGATGAGCGCAGCCGGAGAGTCCCCCCTCGGAGGTACAAGCGAGTTGCTCGCGACGACGGCACAGACCTCGCCTCTCAGCACGTGCGTTCCCGACTGCACCGTTACTCCTCTGGAAGACCTGGCCGTATACGACTCCCCCGTGCTCAGTCGGCTGCTGCCGTCCCGGCACCTCTGCGGCCCGGAATTCAACTCCGCCATCTGAACGGGCCACGCCGGCATCCGCCCATGACGCCCGGGCCGAGAGCCTTTCGCCAGTTCGTTCTCAAGGTGCACAGCAGGTGCGACCTGGCGTGCGACCACTGCTACGTCTACCGGCACGCCGACCAGAGTTGGCGGCGGCGTCCTCCTGTCATGCCGGAGGACGTGGTGGCGGCAACGGTGTCACGGATCGCCGAGCACGCCCGCGCTCACCCCGAACTTCCCCGTGTGCACGTCGTTCTGCACGGCGGTGAGCCTTTGCTCGCGGGCCGAGAACGGCTGGCACGGATCGCCTCCGCATTGCGCGGGGCGCTGGACGGAGTGTGTGATCTCGACCTGCGCATGCAGACCAACGGACTCCGGCTGGACGGCGACTTCTGCGACGTACTGGCCCGGGAGGCGATCCACACCGGAATCTCCCTGGATGGGGACCGTGCTTCCCACGACCGGCATCGCAGACGTGCCAACGGAACGGGGTCGTACGACGCGGTGGTCCGCGCCGTACGGCTCATCGGGTCGCCTGCGTACCGCCGCATATTCGCGGGCCTGCTGTGCACGGTCGACGTCGAGAACGATCCGGTCGGCGTGTACCGGGCTCTGGTGGCGCTCGATCCGCCACGCGTGGACTTCCTCCTGCCCCATGCGACCTGGGATCACCCTCCCTCACGGCTGAGCGGGCATCCCCACGCGTACGCACGGTGGCTGACGACTGTGTATGACCTGTGGACCGCCGACGGCAAGCCGTTCAGCGTTCGCCTCTTCGATTCGATCGAGGCCGGGCGGGACGGAAGGCGATCTCTCACCGAGGCGCTCGGACTCGGCAGCCCCGACCTGGTCGTCGTCGAGACGGACGGCGAGATCGAGCAGGCCGACTGGCTCAAGACAGCAGGGCAGGACGCGCCACGGACCGGATTCCACGTACTGCGGCACTCGTTCGACGAGGCGGCGGGCCACCCCGGCTTCCTCGTCCAGCAGGCCGGCATCACCGGCCTGTCCCGGACGTGCCGGGAATGCCGGGTGGTACGGATCTGCGGCGGTGGGCTGTACGCCCACCGGTACCGCTCGGCCAACGGCTTCGACAACCCGTCGGTGTACTGCGGCGATCTCATCCGCTTGATCGACCACTGTCTTCAGAGCGCCCGCCCGCGGCCGGTCGGCCATGCGCACCGGCTCACGTCGCACGGCTTCGACTCGCTCGCGGCGGGGGCCGGCGACGCCGACGTGCTGCGTGAGCTCGTGAGAGCGGAGTCAAGTATCTGCAGGGTGCTCTTCGCCGCACTCTGTGCGCGGTATCGGGGGCCGGAAGCGGACGCCGTGACCCGCATGGACCGGCGATGGCCCGGTGCGACGACGCAGGTTCTCCGACATCCGTACCTCCGCCATTGGTCGGCGCGCGCCCTCGAAGGACACCTGGTCCGTGACGCGGTCCGGCAGCGGCTCGTGGAGATCGCTGTGGCCGTCGCGCTGCGGACCGGTGCCGATCTCACAGTCGGACTGCCCGCGACCGCGCAGGCCGTCCATGTCCCGGGCCACGGCCGACTGGTCCTGCCGCCCCGTCCGGAGAACCGTGAGCTGATCGTCCGCGGCGGGGCCCTGATGCTGCGCGTCCGTGATCGCTCGCTGCCGATTCCGGTGACCGGGACCTCGCCTGGTCTGCCGGACTGGGAACCGGTGCGCAGCGTTGTCATGGACGGGTTCCGCATCCTCGTGGAGGACGGTGACCCGCATCGGAACGCTTTCGTGGCCACTCCGGCGCCACGGCTGAACGAGGAGGAGTACGGCCGGTGGCAACGGCTGTTCGCCGAAGCCGCCGTCCATGTCCGTGACCGGCACGGCGACCGTGCCGCGGGCGTCCGCGCGCTGCTCACCGTCTGCACACCCATCAGCGGTCCGGGGGAACAGGGCGTTGTGGCCGCCGGCCCGGATGCCTTCGGTGCCTTGGGACTGTCCCTGCCGGCCACCGCCGGCTCGCTGGCCGCACTGCTCGTCGACGGAGTGCAGCAGATGAAGTTCAACGCCCTGTCGGACCTGTTCGACCTGGCCGCAACCCGCGAGGCGAAGGACGGGCTGCGGTCTGCATATCTGGGCCGAACACCGCTTGGGACGCTGCCTGCCGGAGACCTGACCGACCACGGGCGCCGGATGGCCGACAGGCTGTGGAGCTGACCGCCGATGTCCAGTGAGGCCTCGCTCAGTGCCGAACTGAGAAGTCTGGGGTGTGGTCGAAGGCCGACCCTCCTGGTGCACGCGTCGCTGCGGTCTGTGGGAACGGTGAGCGGCGGTGCCCTCACGGTCGTGCGCGCCTTGCGCGACGTGCTCGGCAGCGACGGCACACTGGTCGTCCCCACCTTCACACCGGGCAACTCACTGACCTCCCGCACCTACCTCGCCAGAACCCGGGGCATGTCGAAGCGTCAACTCAGCGCACACCACGCCCGGATGACGCCATTCCACGCTGCGTCCACGCCGTCGGAGGGAATGGGAGCGATCGCCGAGCAGGTGCGTACCGCCGTGGGAGCAGCACGCAGCGACCACCCCCAGACGTCCTTTGCCGCGCTCGGTCCGGGCGCCAAGAGGACTGTCGCGCATCATGCACGGGACTGCCTGCTGGGTGAGCGATCCCCCCTGGGCCGCCTGTACGACGGCGATGCGGACATTCTGCTGCTGGGCGTGGGCTTCGAGGTCTGCACCGCCTTCCATCTGGCGGAATACCGCCTGCCCGCCCCTACGCGCCGGTACGACTGCAGGGTCATGGGGCGGAGTGGCCCACGCTGGACGAGCTTCGTGGACGTGGATCTCGACGACAGCGACTTCGGCGAACTGGGCCGGTGGCTGGAGACATCGACACACCACGGCCGTGACCCTGTCGCACGAGGCCGTGTCGGAGCCGCCGACAGCCGGCTGATCCCCCTGCGCTGGGCCGTCGACGGCGCCGTCGCATGGATGGCCGCCGGCCGCAACAGACCCCGCATCCCAACGGGGCAGGCCGACCGTGCCTGAAACCCAGGCTTCGTAAAGCTCGCCGACGGCGCGGCCCACCAGTACCTGGACCGGGTTACGCTGCGATCCTCGACCCCGTCCTCCCGGGACGCGTCCGACGCCCAGGGTGACCAGGAGGCTCAGCCGTGACCGGCCCGCTCGCCCGCCCCGAGGGCGGCAAGATCGTCACGTTCTACAGCTACAAGGGTGGCGTCGGCCGCACCATGGCGCTCGCCAACACCGCCTGGATCATGGCCTCGCAGGGCAGGCGGGTCCTGGTGGTCGACTGGGACCTGGAGGCGCCGGGGCTGGACCGCTTCCTGTATCCGTTCCTGGAACCGAACACACTGCGCGACCGCCCCGGAGTCCTGGACCTGCTCAACGACTACCTGCTGCGGGTCGACTCCCGGTGGGGCAGCGGACACCCCGGCGCCACCGAGGAGGCCACCGCATGGATCAGCGGCCAGGCCGACATCAGCAGAGCCGTGTCCCCGTTGCAATGGGCCTTTCCGGCCGGCGGCCGACTCGACTTCATCTCGGGGGGCCGCCAGGACCGCAATTACTCCTCCGTCTTCTCCCAGTTCAACTGGGACCGCTTCTACGAGGACCAGTACGGCGGCCAGTTCCTGGACGCGCTGTGCGTCGGGTTCCGCAGAGGATACGACTACGTCCTCGTCGACAGCCGCTCCGGCCTGAGCGACATGTCCGACGTCTGCACCATGCACTTCCCCGACGTCCTGGTGAACTGCTTCACGCACAACGACCAGAGCATCGAGGGCGCGGCGGCCGTCGCCCGCCGGGTGGCGGACACCTACGGGAACCGCCGCATCCGGATCCTGCCGGTGCCCATGCGGGTGGAGGACTCCGATGCGGACCGGTTGGAGGCCGCGCGCGCCAAGGTCCGCCTCGCCTTCGACCAGTCGCTGGGCCGCACCTCGCACGTCGACCCGCGCCACTACTGGGGCAACATGGAGGTCCCGTACAAACCCACGTACGCCTACGAGGAGATCCTCGCAGCCTTCCGTGACGAGCCGGGCGTCCCGGCCTCCCTGCTCGCGGCCTGTGAACGACTGACGGCGGTCATCACCGAGGGCGACGTGACCTCCATGGCCCCGATGACCGGGGCGCAGCGACGGCACTACCTGGAGGCCGTCGTCCGACGACGGTCGCCGCCTCCCACTCATGTGTTCCTGAGCCATGTGCCCGAGGACCCGATGTGAGCCGACTGGATCAGTTGGGTCCTCACCGACGCCGGCTTCACGGTGGACGACGCCCACTCCGAGGACGGCAGCGGCGCCGGTGTCCCACTGCGGGAAGACGTCGCCCGCAGGGTGCACGGCGCCGTTCGCACGGTCGCGGTGCTCTCCGCCGCCTATCAGGGGTCCCCGCAGGCCAGGGCTGTGTGGGAGGCGGTGGCCGCCGCCGACCCGATGGGGTCGCGGCGTGTCCTGGTGCCGGTCCGGATCAGCGACTCACGGCCGGAACACCGGTGGATCGAGGCGGAGTTCGGTGACCTGACGCAGCTCTTCGACAACGCGACGTCCCCCGAGTCCATCGAGTGCCTGCTGGTCGACAGCCCGACCGGGCCTGTACTGATCACCTCCCGCAACGGAGGCCGGGCCCGGATCGGCCGGCAGGTCCAGGTGGATGCTCACCCCAACACGCTCGCGTACGCGGTCAATCACGGCATCAATTCATGCACTGCCGGGTGAACCTGGCGAACACCGAGGCCTCGCTCGGCGAGACCGCCGAGGCCGAACGCAACTACCACCAGACCCACCGAGAGCTGGGCGACCATCTCGGCAGGGACCACCCCGCGGCTCTCGTTTGCCTGGGCACCCTCTCGGTCCGAGATGATCGGCGATGTGCGTCACATCGTGCGCGGCATGAGCGACACGCCGGTCAGGCAGGTGTGTGGAACCGCCGTAACAGACCTGGAGGGCGATCTGTCACCCTCCGTCGAGCAGGCTCCGCACCTCTGCAACCTGTGGCGCACCAAGCTCGGTGTAGAGTTCCCGGGCCCTTTCAAGGTACGGCCACGCTGCCGCATCCTGCCCCCGGCTCAGCTCAAGTCTGCCCAGCTCCATGTTGGCGCGGGCTTCGCCGGAGCGGTCGCCGATCTCCTCGCAGGTCGCCCGCGCTTCCCCGAGCTTGCTGTCCGCCGCGCCGAAATCCCCCTCTGCGGCAGAGAGTGCGCCCAGTTCGGTCTTCGTCCACGCGCCGCCTCGGCGGTTTCGCATGCGCTCGTACATCCGGAGCGCCGTGTCACCATGACCGCGTGCTGTGCTCGGTTCACCCAGCACGCGGTGGAGGGAGCAGAGTTCGACCTCCGCGTCCGCGATGTTGCGCCGGCTGTCCAGCGCCTTGAACTCCCGCAGCGCACCCTGCAGCAGAGTGCGCGCCTCGTCGTACTGACCGAGGATCCTCTTCAGGATCCCGAGCTCGCGCCGGGCCCAGGCGCAGCCGTTCACGTCCTGCAATCTGGTGTTGATGTCCAGCGCCGCGTTGAACTGCTCCTCGGCGCTGTGGAATTCTCCGGTCAGCCGGTCGATGACGCCGAGTTCGATTCGGATCCATGCCTCGTTGCGATGGTTCGCTATCTCACGGTAGAGGGCCAGCGCTTCTGTGAGGTGTTCGCGCGCTCCTCCGTAGTCACCCGTCGCCCTCTTGATCAGTCCGAGAACCCCCAGCCCGTTGGCCCTGCCGCGCGTTTGGCCCGCCCTCTCGTGGAGGGCGACGGCGCTGCCCATCGTCACGCGTGCGGACGGGTAGTCGGCCAAGTGGTAGCGGTTGGTGCCCACTTCGGCGGCGGCATGCGCCTCGTTGCGTCGGTCGCCCAGCCGGTTGAAGGCCTCTGTCGCCTTTTCGGCCTGCTCCAGAGCTTTGTCGTACTCCCCCGATACACGGTGCAGGGCCGCCAGCTGCGCCTGGCAGTGAGCCTTGCCGGCCTCGTCGGACACCGGTGTGATCTGCAGCGCCGCTTGGTTGAGTCCTATCGCCTGATGGATGTTCCGCTTCTTCACGCGCATGTAGTAGGCCAGTCCGGCCGTCAGTCGCCAACTCTCCGGCCAGGCGGTGTTGATGGCCAGGCGCGCCACCGACCGCAGGTCCTCGAAGTAGCGGTGCAGCCACTGCAGGGCCTGTTCCTCGTCCATGGTCACCTGGGGTTCCCCGAGGAAGAGCGGGGCGTGGATGCCGTCGTTGGCCCGTACCAGCCGCTCCGCCGCCCACCTGAACAGCCGCTCGCGGGCCTGCGCACTCGTTCCGTCCCGACGTGAGCCCTCGCGGTGTGCCAGCGATCGCACCAGGTCGTGCAGACCATATCCATGTGGATCGGGCCTGATGATCAGCCCGTGCTTGTGCAGCAGGGCGAGAGCGTCCGCCGCTTCCCGGAGGGGCACACCGGCCAGGGCTGCGGCGATCTCGTCGGTGACGTGCGGCCCCGGGTGGAGTGCCATCCGGCGGAAGACCAGGTGCCTTACCGGAGTTAGCGCTTCGATCGCCGCCAGCATGGGTTCGGTTCCTTCACCACTCAGGGGGACGGGCGGCTCGGTGTGCAGGGCGAGTGGCGTCTGCTCGGCGACGATACGGTCGGCGATGTGCCTGATGGTCAGGGGCAGGCGGTACAGGGCCACCACCGCGTCGATCACCGTGTCGTCGACCGTGCGGGAACCTCGGTGCAGGATGGCGGCGACGACCGACCTGGCACCTTCTTCGCTCAGGGCGTCGACCTCGATGTGGACGTCCGCGTCGAGGCCGGTCAGCATGGTCCGACTGGTGACGATGACCATCGCACGGGGGGAGGCAGGCAGAAGGGGCTCCACCTGTTCGGCTTGATTCACGTCGTCGAGGACCATGAGGAACGGTCTGTTGTTGACGGTGTTCAACCACTGACCGGTCATGCTGAGCGGATCGAAGCGCGTCGTTCCCGCCGCGGCGCCGACGGCGGCCAGCAGCGCGGCCAGGGCGTCCTCCGCGAGGAGGCGACCGGCCGACTCGGTGTTGCTGCGGTACCCGACGAACAGCTGACCACTCGGATAGCGCACGGCGAGACGGTGGGCCGCCTGTACGGCGAGCTCCGTCTTGCCGCTCCCCGGAGGGCCCGTGACGAGGCAGATCAGGGCCCGGGGCCGCGCTGCGGGTGGCCGGGCGTTCAGTATCCGGTCGAGCTCGCTCTCGCGGCCGGCGAATACCGCGGCCCCCGGAGGGAGTGTGCTCGGGCCACCGCTGGGCTCCTCGACCTGGGCGGAGTCGTCTGCGGGAGGACCGCTGCCCGGCACCAGTGCGGCGCCCACGGCCGCGAGGGAGACCAGGAGGAGCAGCGCGCCGAAGAGCCACCAGTTCCAGGTGGAGGTGATCAGGTTGGTCACCGCGCCTACGCCTGCCCCGAGGACGGGCCCGGACGCCAGTATCAGCACCTCACGTCGTCGCCTGGCGAGGCTTCTGCTCATTTACCCCCCACTGTGCCGAGCGAACAGGACATGCCCGTTCGAACCCGGTTTCACTCCTCCGGCCCCTGGCACACGGGGAAGGGCGCTGAAGACGGCCTGGGAGCGGGGTGCTCTCCTGGGTGGTGCGGGAGCGTGCCGTGATCACGGCCGACAGGCTGATGGCGGCCAGGGCAGAGATCGCGCCGCCGGGGATGAGGCTGAAGCGGGCGCCATGGGTGTCGGAGACCAGGCCGACCAGAGGTGCGCCGATCGGGGTGCCGCCGAGCACGACGAGCAGATGGACGGAGACGATACGGCCGCGCATGCTCGGGTCGGCGTTCAGCTGGGTCATGGCGTTGGCGGTGGTCATCACGGTCACCAACCGGCGCACCAGGGGCGTCACCATCGACGGGCGCCCGCTCACCCTCACCCCGAAGGAATTCGATCTCCTGGCCCAACTGGCCGGCGATCCCGGTGCCGTGCATTCCCGCCAGCAGATCCTCGACACGGTGTGGGACCCCAACTACTTCGGCCCCACCCGCACACTCGACGTGCATGTGTCAGCGCTGCGCCGCAAGCTCGGTGACCCGGCCTGGATCCCCACCGTCCGCGGTATCGGCTTCCGGCTCACCGTCCCCGGCGACAGCGCATACGCCTGAGCGGCAAACGGAGGTCACCGGGTGCTGCTCCTGGCCTGGGCTCGCCGTTGCACGGCCGGCCCGTCGTTGCAGCCCCAGATCTCCGGGGAGTCCTGGTCGCCGGTCGGCCAGGTGCGTCACGTGAACCTCTGCGCCTTCTCATCCGCCGCTCAACGCCTGTACTTCCGCGTAGGTGGGTGTCCCGAGATCCGCCAGCCGGCCGTCGCGGATGGCGGTGGCGGTGTTCACGGCCGCCGCCAGGGCTCTGCGGTAGAGCAGCGAGCCGAGGCTGACCCGGCGTACGCCCAGCGCTGCCAGCTCGGCGAGGGTGGGTCCGGTCGGTGTGTAGAGGATGTTCAGCGGGACGGTGAGGGTCGCCGTGAGGGCGGCGATTCCGTCTCGGTCCGACAGCCCCGGCACGAACACGCCGTCCGCACCGGCCTGTTCGTAGCGGGCGAGGCGGAGGGCGGTCTCTTCCTCCTGGCGCCCGAGCCAGTGGGTGTCGGTGCGAGCGTTCACGAACAGCTCTGGCACAGCGGCCTTGACGGCGGCGATCTTCGCGGCCTGCATGTCCACGGGGGCAAGCGTGCCGTCCGGGCGGCCGTCTTCGAGGTTGATGCCCGCGGCTCCTGCGTCGTGCAGCCTTCGGGCCAGCTCGGCCACGTCGTCCGGGCTGTCGCTGAAGCCTCCTTCGGCGTCGACAGTGAACAGGAAGGAACCGCGTCCGAGTCGCCGGGCCAGGGCCAGGGTCGCGTCGGCGGTGGCGGCTGCCCCGTCCGGCAGTCCGGCGGCCGCGGCCACGCCGAGGCTGGTGGTACCGATCGCCTGGAAGCCCTGCGCCGCCAGGGCGGCGGCGGAGGCATAGTCCCAGGCATTGGGCACCAGCAGCGGGGCGGTCCGGTGGTGCAGGCGGGCGAAGTCGGTCAGCCGGCGCTGGAGCAGGCCCCCGGCCAGGGCGAGGGCGTGGGCCCGGCCGGGGCAGACCCGCGGCGGCGCGCCGAAGGTGAGGGGCACGGGGTGCGCACGCTGGGCGCTCACGAGATCCATGAGCACCACATCGCCCGCGGCGATGTCACGGCCGGCGACCCGGGTGGCCCTGGCGGCAACGCGGCGCATGGTCCGTACCGGCGGAACCTCCCGAAGCACCCGGGCCGGCGGAACGTCACCGTCGGCCGCGGCCTGCACCAGCGCCGCCGTCGCCTCACATGCCTGCACCAGCAACCCGATGCGGTTGGCGACGGACTCCAGAGCGGGCTCGTCCGCGCCCTGTGGCGCCAGTCGCGCCACCAGCCAGGCCACCGCCTCGTCCGCGGCCGCGTCCGTACCCCCGAAGTAGGCCCTGGCCACCACGGTCACCGCCTCGGCCACTGCCCCGGCCTCCGGCATCCCCAGAGCTTCGGCGAGGGTACGCACCACCCGCACCCTGGTCTCCCCGGCGGGCGCTGTCGCCGCCGTCTGCCACAGAGAGGCGGGCTCCAGCCGGGCCAGTTCGTCCTCCACCAGAGCCCGTCGCCGCCGGTGCGGCTCCCCGGAACCGAACCGGGCCACGGTGGCACGCAGCCAGGCGACACTCGCCCCCACCGGACCGTCGTCCGCAGCCGGCAGCTCCGGCACGAGCGCCGGATCGGCAAGCGCCGCCCGCACGTCCTCGTACCGGCCGATCTCATGCATCGTGTGCGTCATGTCCCCGACGCTAGGGGCCCAGTGGTTCGGCACCGCCCGAACCGTGCTCGTGACATCCTGCCCCTGAGCCCGCTACCCAGGACGGCCCCCGCCCGGCGGCCCGGGCAACCGCAGGGCCACCGGTAAGAAGCTGCACCGGCCGTGCGAGGATCGGCGGGTGAATGACCTACGTTTCCGCCCGGCTTCCGGCGCCGACCTCTCCACCCTCGTACGGCTGCGCGACGATGCTGCCCGATGGATGAACTCCCGTGGTACGACCGGCCAGTGGCAGCCCGGGGAACTGGGCGAAGACCACTTCCGCCGGATCATGAAGGACGGCGAGGTCTGGGTCGCAGAAGCCGACGGCCGTACGGTCGGGGCCTGGGAACTGTGGTGGGAGGATCCGGACGCATGGGGCCCGCAGCCTCCGACGGCCGGCTATGTGCATCGCCTGATGGTGGACCGTGCCGCCGCCCCGCCGGGGACGGGACGGCTGCTTCTGCGAGCCGCCGCGCAGCGGGTGGCCGAGGTGGGCCGTACCCTGACCCGCCTCGACTGCCTGAAAGGCAACGATCGTCTGACCGCTTACTACCGTGACGCCGGCTACCAGGTCGTCGGCCACACAGAAGACAAGCCTCAGCCGGGCGGCGCCACCAAGTCGTTCACGCTCCTCGAAAAACCCGTGAGGTGAAACATCCGGGCAGCGGCGGCTCCTCGGCCGAGGAGGCCAGGATTCCCAGCCCCGTCTCAGAGTTTCTGGCTGTGCAGGGAGTCGAGGAGGGTGAGGTCGGCTTCGGTGAGTCGTAGGGCGCCGGCGGCGACGTTGGATGCCAGGTGGTCAGGGTTGCCGGTGCCGGGGATGGCCAGCACGTGCGGGCCGCGGTGCAGTGTCCAGGCGATCCGGACCTGCGCGGGACCGACGCCGTGAGCCTGGGCGACGGCCAGGATCTCCGGGTGGTCGCCGTCGCCTGCCCCGGCTTGGCGTCCGGAAGCGGCAATCGCATAGAACGGCACGAACGCGACACCCTGTTCACCGCAGGAGTGGACGAACGCGTCCTGGTCGGGCCGCACTCCGAGGCCGTACATGTTCTGCACGCACACCACCGGGGCGATGGTCCGGGCCTCGGCGAGGTGTGCGGGGGTGACGTTGGAGAGTCCGAGGTGGCGGATCAGCCCGGCCTCGCGCAGCTCGGCCAACGCGCCGAACCGTTCGGCGATCGAATCGGTCCCTACGATACGCAGGTTGACCACGTCCAGGTGGTCCCGGCCGAGTTGGCGCAGGTTCTCCTCGACCAGCCCGCGCAACTGCTCGGGCGTGGCATGGGGCAGCCAGGCACCGGACGGGTCACGCGGCTGCCCGACCTTGGTGGTGATCACGAGGTCTTCCGGATACGGCGCCAGGGCCCGGTTGATCAGCTCGTTCGCGGAGCGCAGCGCAGAGAAGTAGAACGCGGCGGTGTCGATGTGGTTCACGCCGAGCTCGACCGCGCGGCGCAGCACGCTGATCGCCTGGTCACGGTCGCGCGGAACGGCGTCGGCGACGAGAGCTTCGCCGGTCTGCGGCAGGCGCATGGCTCCGAAGCCGAGCCGGTTGACCGTCAGGTCTCCCAGCTTCCAGGTGCCCGATGCCGCGGCGGTGATCGTCTGTGAGTTCATGCCGGAATGATCTCGGCCCGCTAGGGTGGCCACCATCGATTCAGGTATGGCTGAATCCCGGGGGTTGTCGTGGCGGAGCTGGCGTTCTCGGCGAGCGATCTGGCGCAGATGCGGTTCGCCGTCTCACCGATGTGGGAGGTCGGAGCCAGCTTCCGGCTGCTGAGCTCCGGTGCCGCAGATCCCGTGCACCGACGCTGGCTGGAGCAGGTACGGCCACGGGTGGCGGCTTCCGGGCTGGGCAGAGGGTGGCTGGCCGAGTTGGTCCCGGCCTCGGGGTACATCCCGGACTTCCTCAATCCGGCACCCCCCGGTCCGGCCCCCTCGCTGGCGGAGGAGCTGACCACGATCTTGGCCACGCCCGCCGACCGCGTCCGGCGGGACCTCGACCATCTCGGGCGCCATCGAGGCGGCATGGGCACCCTGCTGCGATCCCTGTATGCCGACCCGCAAGCCCGTCTGGTGCGGGTCGTGGAGGAGATCGAGACCTATTGGGAGCTGGCGCTCGCGCCGTACTGGGCGCGGCTGCGCACCGTGCTCGACGCCGACGTCCTCCACCGCGCCCGGCAGGCGGCCGAGCTGGGCGCCGGCCACCTCATCAACGACCTGCACCCGCTGGTGAGCTGGGACGACAACGTACTGCGCCTGGTCCGCCGCAAGCGGACCATGTCCCGGGACACCGCGGGCGCAGGTCTCCTGCTCATTCCCTCCGCCTTCAAAGGATCGGGCCTGTCCACGCGGGTGGCACCACCGGACCCACCGCAGCTCGCCTACCGGGCGCGCGGCGTCGGCACGCTGTGGGAACGCCGTCCGGCCACCGGGACCGCCGCGGTCTCCGCCGTCCTCGGCCGCACGCGGACCGTGCTGCTCACCGAACTGGAGACGCCGGCCACCACCACCGAACTGGCCCACCGCACCGGGATCTCCATGGCCGGGGTCTCTCAGAACCTGACGGCACTGCGCAAGGCAGGCTTCGTCAGCGCCCACCGAGCCGGCCGCTCGGTGCTGTATGCCCGCACCTCGGTCGCGGAATCCGTCCTCTCCGCCTGTCAATAGCCATTCGGCGGAGCTCTCGACAGGCCTGTCAGGACAAGGGCGTGCCCGCGACAACCGAGGCTGGTGACCTGCTCGGTCTCGGGGCCGACGCCCCCGGCGGCGGTCCCACGTCCGGGGGCTCCGGATGGCGGCCCGGTGGATCACCGCGGACGATGGTGCTCGGACCCTCGGCGCGGCAGCAGATCTCCTGCGGCCGCGCTGCACACGTGCGGGGCACGACCGACGGGCTCAGGAGGTGATCGGGTGCGGACTCCGCCCAGACCTCAGTCCGGCTTGCGCCCGAGAGTGGTACGGCCCTCGCTGCGGAGCTGGCGGTCTCGGGTGTCTCTGGCAGTGATCGTGCTGGTCCTTCTCACGACGACGGTGCTGCAGGCTCGGTTCGGCCGGGAGAACTTCCTCCATGCTCTGACTTTCCCCGGCCGGGTCACCGGTGCCGTTCTTCTCGCGGTCTCGTTCACCACGCTGGTGGGCGCCGTCGCCGCCCTGGACCACTGGATCCAGCACTGTTTCCCCTACTCCGGCCTGGTCGCGCTGATCGGCACGTTCACGGCCCTGCTGACCAACGCCATGCTCTTGGCCGAGACGTGGAAGGACGGCGATTCCACGGTCTACAAGGCGCTGTTCGGCGTGCTCACGGCGGGTTCGACCTGGGCCGTCTTCGCCGTGTGGCGGACGTCGGTCATGGTCCCCGCGCCCAAGCGGGTGGCGGTCGCGGTGATCGTCCCCTCGCTCATCGCGGTCGCCAACTTCGGCTACCAGAGCCTCTATCAGCCGTACGAGCGGGAAACCAGGCCCATCATCACGTTGTCCGTGGGGAAGGCAGAGCTGAGCACGGACCGCAAGGCGTTCGCCGTACCGGTGAACATCACCCTCCAGAACCGCGGCGAGAGGAGCTTCTATGTGCTCGGCTCCGAATTCCATGTGATGGCCCAACAGGTGACGCTCAGCCCCACGGACCGGCTCCGCCAGCAGTGGCGAGCCGATGCCGACCAGTGGACCAAACCCTCGGAGGTGAACCCGCTCTCCCGCAGGGAGATCCACCAGCCCGGCGATTTGCTGGCGGCGCAACCGTGGATGCCCTATGGACAGTGGATCGAGTCGAGCGACAGCTTCGCCACGCAGCTGGTGGTACAACTGCCCCTCGACACGAAGTATGACCAGGTGACGTTCTATGCCACCGCGAGCCTCGCCCGCAAGGACCGGCTCGTGCTGGAGCCACCGCTCCAGTTCCTGGCGAAATCCTGGGGCGGGAATCAGGTCCCCGATTGGGTGAGGAAACAACAGGGAAAGGACTTCGACTTCCTCGTCTACCGTGCCAGGGTGCACGAGAACAATGCGATCGACGAGTACACGAGGGATCCGCGTTTCGTCACCGTGTACTGGAGGTTCGGCACGCACGGCGCGACGGTGGTGACGTCCATCGCGCGCAAGGGCGACGAGGGACATGTCCCGCCCCCTACGGAACAACGCGAGGTGACGAGCCGGTACGGCCTCGTCGACCTCATCACGGGCCCTCACGTGCGGAACCTGTGGGACATCAAGAGCCAGCGCTGACGGGCAGCGCCGCGCCGTGCGCGCCGACGCGCCGGTCCAGTCGCTCCAGCCAGGCCACCAGGGCGAGCGAGCTGTTCATACGGTCCCAGGAGTACGAGTCCCCGATGCCGAGCTGTGCCTCCCGCACCGCCCGGCACAGCAGGTCGACGTCGAACATCTCCGCGATCAGCGGATGCCGGGCGGAGCGGCACAAGGCGATGAGTTCGTCCCCGTGCCTCCGCAGGCCGCGGGCATAGAGGTCGTTGAAGGGCACCTTGACCGCCCTGTCGCGGATCGGGGCAGGGAGCAGGTCCGCCATGGCCTCGCGGAGCACCGCCTTCGGAGGGCCCGGCCGGAAAGTGACTGCGAGGGGGAGGCGGCGCATCGTGGCGACGACCTCCGGGTCGAGGAAGGGGTGTGAGAGGAAGAACCCGTCCTGCCGCGCGCGGTGCCAGGACAGCGGGTCGGGAGCGGCGACGTAGTTGGCGGCGTCGTACAGCGACTGTTCCGGTCTGCGCCCGAACACGAAGCGGCTCTCCGCGAGGACCGCCTCCCGGTAGCCGTGAGCGCGCGCGAATCCGGGCCGCAGCCATCGGGGGCGGTTGAAGGTGCCGAGGCCGCCGAGAACCGTTCCGCTGCGGACCAGTGCGGTGAACCGTTCGGTCATGAGGGGAAGAGCCGGCTGGACCACATGGGCGTACACGACGTCCCGCAGACCCCGCTCGCTCTCCGCGGCCCAGGCACGTGCCTGCCGGGTCATCTGCCGTAGCCGGCCCGTGCGGGCGAGTCTGTGCAGGTGGAACGGGTTGGCGTCCGCGAGGGGATCGGCTCCGCAGCCGGTCAGGAGGGTGTCACAGCCCTGTTCCGCGGCCGCGGAGTGGAGTCTGCTCCAGAACGGGGCGCGGAAGGCGTGCGCATGAGGCTCGTCCGCGTCTCCCGCGTGGTGCGGGAAGTCGTCGAAATCGGCCACGTCGTCGGCATCGACGACGACCGGGCGGGCTGCGGGTGTGTGCCGCCGGATCTCCTCCATCGCGATGTCGAGGTACGGCTGCTCCGCGGCCAGTTCCCCGTGGGAGAAACGCCCGGCGAGCAGGACGAGGTCCCCGGGGCGGCCCCGCCCCTCGGCCAGCAGACGTGCGGCGAGCAGCGCGACGCTGGTCGAGTCGGTGCCGCCCGAGACATGGCACGCCGTCGTCGTGCCCATACGGCGTAGGACGGCGGTCTCGAGCGCCAGGCGCAGCTCCTTGGCGGCCCCGGCGAGGTGGGGCCCGTCAGTCGTCGGCGCGAGCGGGTCGGTGGCGCGATGGAGGGGGCGCCGCGTACGACTGCGCAGCTGCCCGGTGCGGGAGAGCTCCAGCACCTCCCCGCCGAGGACGCGGTGTACGCCGGTGAACGGGGTGAGGTCCGTGTGCGGTTGGGCCATGTTGCCGGTGAGGTAGCGGCAGAAGTAGCGCGGTTCCAGCTCTGTGGCGCTGCCGAGACTGCCGGCGGAGGTGCTCACGGCATTGACGCGGTCACGGGAGGCCCTGAAGAACAGGGGAACGCGTGCCTGTTCGTCGCGCATCAGCAGGATCCGGTCGGGGCACACGAGAACCGCCGCGTAGTCGCCGTCCGGCAGCGGTGGGCAGGCTCCCTGCCGGCCGAAGGCGTCGAGGAGGCCGTGTGCGCCCGCCGTCCGGTCGCGGGCCGAGCCGACCCAGCCCACGACGGCAGCGGTGCCGGCCGGGGAGGAGACCGTCGTGACGAGTCCCTGACGCGCCATGACGTCGGCGGTCCGGAGCCTCGGTGCGCCACCGGCCCATGTGAGGCGGAGCGCATCCATGTCACTGTGCCCCGCAGTCGATCGAGAGCACCGGGGTGAAGGCGTGCCCGCGCGGGTCGGCGTCGGGGATGCACAGGCCGGCCGTTGCGGTCCAGGCATGGAGGGCGAAGGGGTGTTCGCGTACACCGACGTGGAGTACGGCCTTCAGACCGCGCCGCCGCAGCAGGACGAAGGCCGTCACGGCCTCGGACTTGCAGTCGCCGTTGACGAACCAGCTGCTGCGGCTGTGTGTCTGCACCGCTCGTTTCAGCCGTCGGGCCTCCTCCGCGGAGGGGAGGTCGGCGCGGGCGTAACCCGGGGCGGCCAAGGACAGCAGCCGCAGGACACGTCCGAATCCCACGGTCCGGATCAGCAGGTGCACTGCGCGCAGCCAGAGCCCGGCGCAGGCGTCCGCACGCTTGTTCCGGCCGCCCGTCGCGCACCCGGCCCGGACGAGGGCGGAGAGGAGCTCGGCGCGTTCCTCGGGGCTTCCCTCGGTGAACTTCTGGACGTCCTCCGCCGACATCCCGAGAAAACGCGTCCGTTTCCAGTCGGCGACGAGTGCTCCGTCGGACATCCGGGTGACCCGGCAATGCGGTGACAGGATCCTTGTCATGGCTTCCAGGGCATCGGTGTCCTCTGCCACCGCTCATCCTCCAGAGTTCCGCCACGGACGGTGTCAGGACTGATATCCGTGGCCGTCGTAGAGTCCGCCGCTGAAGCCCCGGATCAGACGGCCGTTGCCGAGAAGGACCAGCCGCTGCGGCTTACGACGCCGCAGGAATCGGAGAAACATCGCCTACCTCCAGAATCGGGCAGGGCCGATCACGTCCAGGCTACGCCTCAACGAACGGCCCGCAACCGGACTGCCGGGCCTCTCCGTGCGGTCCGCCGGCCCGGGGAAGAACAGGCGGGGCGCTCACCGCATCAGGGCACCTCCGGGCCGCGGTACTCGCTCATCGCGTCGATGAGCCAGCGCGCCAGATGGTCGGCGAACGAGGAGCGCGGGAACAGCCGGTACGTCGGCCGGTCGTCGACCTGCCAGAGCAGTACCGCGACGGGGCCCACCGTGGTCGACACCGCCCGTCCGGGTCCGAAGGCACGGGGATGCAGGTCGAGCGGGCAGCCCTTCTCCAGCACCTGCCGGGCGGCCGAACCGCTCAGTTCCAGCGTGGTGCGGTTGGCGGAGACGTCCACGACCGAGCCCGGGGCGTCGGCGAGTGCCGCGCGCAACTCGGCGGCCACAGCGGTCGCTTCGGCCTGGGATAGCACGAGCCATTCGTCGGGGCCGAGCCAGGCGACCGTGTGGGGGCCGAATGCGGTGGTGTGGCCGCACTGGCGCGGGAGCTGCGTGCCCAGGGTCTTCTCGATGCGGTCGGCCGCTTCGGAGGCGGGGTCGACGCGCAGGTTCACCATGGTGACGAACGGCCACTCGGTCAGCGTGACGCCGCGGGCGCCGGTGACGGCGGCGGCGCGCATCCGCTCCGCCAGGTGCGCCAGCGGGCTCACCCGTGCGTCGATCGTCGGCTCAGCCATCTCGCCTGGTCCCTTCGGGGTCGTAGAGGACGGAGTCGGTCACCTCGACGGGCACGAGGGTCTCCCCCACCGGGGCGAGCAGGGTCTCGCCGATCCTTGCCCGACCGTCGGCGACGAGGGCGAGGGCGAAGGGGCGGCCGAGGGCCTGGCTGTGGTAGCTGGAGGTGACATGGCCGAGCATCGGCACCGGCCCGGCCTCGGGGGTGACGGGCACGTCCGGCGCCACGAGCTGGGTGCCCTCGGGCAGCCGGGTCGTGCGGTCGCTCGGCAGCAGGCCGACCAGGTGCTTGCGGTCGGTGCGGGAGGTGTCGGCGCGGGAGTGGGACCGCTTGCCGATGAAGTCCTTCTGCCGGGAGACCACCCAGGACATGCCGGCGTCCTGCGGGGTGACGGTGCCGTCGGTGTCCTGGCCGACGATGATGTAGCCCTTCTCGGCCCGCAGGACATGCATGGTCTCGGTGCCGTACGGGGTGATGCCGTACGGCTGCCCGGCCTCGTAGACCTGCTTCCAGACGGCGAGGCCGTACCACGCACAGACGTTGATCTCGTAGGCGAGTTCGCCGGAGAAGGAGATCCGGCAGATGCGGGCCGGGATGCCGGAGGCCAGGGTGGTCTCGCGGAAGGCCATGAACGGGAACGCCTCGGCGGACAGGTCGACGTCCGGTGCGAGGTGAGCCACGACCTGGCGGGACCGCGGGCCTACGACGGCGATCGTCGCCCACTGCTCGGTCACCGAGGTGCAGTGGACGTCGAGTTCCGGCCACTCGGTCTGCAGCCACTCCTCCAGCCAGTCCAGGACCGCTGCGGCGCCGCCGGTCGTGGTGGTCATGAAGTAGCGGTTGTCGTCGAGGCGCAGCGTCACGCCGTCGTCGAAGATCATGCCGTCGGTCTTGCACATCACGCCGTAGCGGGCCGTGCCGGGCTTGAGCTTCTTGAAGGCGTTGGTGTAGATGCGGTTGAGGAACTCGCCCGCGTCCGCTCCCCAGATCTCGATCTTGCCGAGGGTCGAGGCGTCCATGAACGCCACGCCCTCACGGGCGGCGCGGCACTCGCGGGCCACGGCCGTGTCCATGTCCTCACCGGGCCGGGGGTAGTACCGGGGGCGCTTCCACTGCCCGACGTCCTCGAACTCCGCGCCGTGCGCCGCATGCCAGCTGTGGAGGGACGTCGTGCGCTCCGGATCGAACAGCTCGCCGCGCTCACGCCCGGCCAGGGCGGCGAACGCGACCGGCGTGTACGGCGCCCGGTAGGCCGTGGTGCCGATCTCCCCGGGTGACGCGCCCCCACCGAGTGCCTCGGCGATCACACCGATCGCGTTGACGCCGGACGTCTTGCCCTGGTCGTTGGCGGTGCCGAGCGAGGTGTAGCGCTTGACGTGCTCGACGCCGCGCATACCGGCGCCGGTGGAACGCCAGACGTCGGCGACGGTGACGTCGCGCTGCAGGTCGACGAAGTGGCTGTCCCACGTGCCGGGTTCACCTTCCGGAGCGGGTACCAGCCACAGCGCGCGCATCGGCCCGGCTCCGGTCCGCGCGTCGCCGGGCGACGGTACGGCAACCGGGAACCCTGCGTCCGTCGCGGCCCGGGCACCGGCCCGCGCCCCTTCGGCGAGGCAGCCTTCGAGGTCGTACGTCCCGCGGGCCGCACCGACGACGTGTTGGTTGCGTACGGTGCCGTCGGGGACGAAGGCGACCAGGTCCTCGTCCCAGCGCAGCCGGCCCTGACGCTGGCTGTGCAGGTGCACCACCGGACTCCACCCGCCGGAGACGGCGAGCAGGTCGCAGTCGAACGACTCGGGGGCGCCGGTGAGTTGCCCGTCGGCGTCGAGCGCCTGCACGGTCACGCCGGTGAGCCGGCCGTCGCCCGCGGTGCCGACCACCGCGCTGCCCGTCAGCACCCGCACCCCCGCCGCCATGGCGGACTCGGCGGCACGGCGGGACAGCTCGGGGCGCGCGTCCACGACGGCGGCGATGTCGATGCCGGCTGCGTGGAGGTCCGCGACGGTGTCGTAGGCGCTGTCGTTGGTCGTGCCGACCACGGCACGCGAACCGGGCGCGACGGCGTACCGGTTGAGGTAGGAACGTACGGCCGCGGCGAGCATCACTCCGGGGCGGTCGTTGCCGGCGAAGACCAGGGGACGCTCGTGCGCGCCGGTCGCCAGGACGACCTGGCGGGCGCGGATGTGCCACAGGCGCTGGCGCGAGACGCCCTCGGGGGCAGCGGCTCCGAGGTGGTCGGTGCGGCGCTGGAGAGCCAGCACGTAGTTGTCGTCGTACGACCCGAAGGCCGTGGTGCGTTGCAGTACGACGGCCTCGGGAGCGGCGTCGAGCAGCGCGCGGAGCTCGGCGACCCGTTCGAGGTCGGCCCGGGTGCCGGAGAGCAGCGAACCGCCGGCCTCGGGCTGGTCGTCGACGAGGATCACCCGGGCGCCGGAGCCGGCGGCCTCGGCGGCGGCCGAGAGCCCGGCCGGTCCGGCGCCGACGACCAGGACGTCGGTGTGGACGTACTTCTTGTCGTAGACGGCGGGGTCGGGGGCGGGGTCGAGCCGGCCCATGCCGGACAGGGTGGTGGCGGACAGGCCGTCGTACAGCTCCACGGTCGTCGCCGGCAGCATGCCCTCCGAGCACGGGCCGGCGAGCTGCAGCAGGGCGTTGGGCTCCTCGACGCCCCCGGCGACGATGCCGCGCGGGCGGCCACGGTAGAGCGACGGGGCGACTTCGATGATGCCGTTCGCCAGCATGGCCGAGGCGACGGTGTCTCCGGGGTGGCCGGTCAGCTCCCGCCCGTCGACGGTGAAGTGCAGCAACGTGCCGCGATCGATGCGGCCGCCCTGCCGGAGCCTGTATCGCTGGTCGGTCATCGGGTTCCTCCGGCCTGGGGCAGTTCCGGGCGGGGCTCGTCGAGCCGGTAGACGGCGAGCACCTCGTGGCTGGCGGTGTCGCGCAGGACGTTGAACCAGCGGCGGCAACCGGTGCTGTGCACCCATCGCTCCGCGAAGGGGCCCTTGGGGTTGTCGCGGTAGAAGACGTACTCGGCCCACTGCTCGTCGGTGAGGTCCGCGGGGTTGCCGGGGTGGGCGACATGGGCCTGCCCACCGTAGTGGTACTCGGTCTCGTCACGGGGACCGCACCACGGGCAGCTGATCAGCAACACGCTGTCCTCCTCAGTGGGCCACGGCTGCCGCGCCGTGTTCGTCGATCAGGGCGCCCGTCGCGAAACGGTCCAGGGCGAAGGGTGCGTTCAGCGGGTGCGGTTCGCCCGTGGCGATGGTGTGCGCGAAGGTCCAGCCGGCGGCCGGGGTGGCCTTGAATCCGCCGGTGCCCCAGCCGCAGTTGACATACAGGTTCTCGACGGGAGTGGTGCCGATGATCGGGGAGGCGTCCGGGGTGACGTCGACGATGCCGCCCCAGGTGCGCAGCACATGCGCCCGCGCGAAGACCGGGAACAGCTCTACGGCGGCGGCCATCTGCTGTTCGATCACGTGGAAGGAACCGCGCTGCCCGTAACCGTTGTACGAGTCGACGCCCGCGCCCATCACCAGCTCGCCCTTGTGCGCCTGGGACACATAGACATGGACGTGGTTCGACATGACCACCGTGGGATGGACCGGCTCGTGCAGCTCGGAGACCAGCGCCTGCAGCGGATGGGACTGCACCGGAAGGCGGAAGCCGGCGCGCTCGGCCAGCACGCTGCTGTGCCCGGCCGCCGCGAGGCCGACCCGGCCGGCGAGGATGCGGCCGCGGGGGGTGTCGACGCCGACGACCCGGTTGCCGTCCTTGACGAAGCCGGTGACCTCGCAGCCCTGGATCAGGTCCACGCCCAGCTCGTCGGCCCGGCGGGCCAGCGCCCAGGCGACGTGGTCGTGCTTGGCGATGCCGGCCCGCGGCTGGAAGGTTCCGCCGAGGACCGGGTACCGGGTGCGGGGCGAGACGTTGAGGATGGGGCAGATCTCGGCGACCTCGTCCGGCTCCAGCCACTCGGCGTCGACTCCGTTGAGGCGGTTGGCGCCCACCCGGCGCACCCCTTCGCGGACGTCCTGAAGGGTGTGCGCGAGGTTGAGGACGCCGCGCTGGCTGAACAGGAAGTCGTAGTCCAGCTCTTCCGGGAGTCTCTCCCACAGCTTGAGTGCGTGCTCGTAGATCGCCGCGCTCTCGTCCCAGAGGTAGTTGGAGCGGATGATGGTGGTGTTGCGGGCCATGTTGCCGCCGGCCAGCCAGCCCTTCTCCAGTACGGCGACGTCGGTGATGCCGTGGTTCTTGGCGAGGTAGTACGCGGTGGCCAGGCCGTGGCCGCCGGCGCCGACGATGACGACGTCGTACGAGGAGCGCGGCTCGGGGTTGCGCCAGAGGAAGTCCGGGTGCTCCGGAAGCTGCTCGGCGGTCATGCCGGGTCTCCGTTCAGGTGGGGGTAGAGCGGGAAGGCGGCGGCGAGCTTCCCGACCCGGGCGCGCAGTTCGTCGTCGGACTGTTCGCCCTTCAGGGCCTCGGCGATGATGTCGGCGACCTCCCGGAACTCCGTCTCGCCGAAGCCGCGGGTGGCCAGGGCCGGCGTACCGATCCTCAGTCCTGACGACACCATCGGCGGACGGGGGTCGAAGGGCACAGCGTTGCGGTTGACGGTGATACCGATGCGGTGCAGCCGGTCTTCGGCCTGCCGGCCGTCGAGCGCGGAGTTGCGCAGGTCGACGAGGACGAGGTGGACTTCGGTGCCTCCGGTCAGCACCGTGATCCCGGCCTCGGCCACATCGTCGGCCAGCAGCCGTCCGGCGAGGATGCGGGCGCCGCCCAGAGTGCGCTGCTGCCGCTCCTTGAACTCCGCCCCCGCCGCCACCTTGAAGGCCACTGCCTTCGCCGCGATGACGTGCTCCAGCGGGCCGCCCTGCTGGCCCGGGAAGACCGCGGAGTTGATCTTCTTGGCCAGGTCGGCACGGCTGAGGATCACACCGCCGCGCGGGCCGCCGAGGGTCTTGTGCGTGGTGGTCGTGACGACGTCGGCGTACGGCACCGGACTCGGGTGCAGGCCCGCGGCCACCAGGCCGGCGAAGTGCGCCATGTCCACCAGCAGGTACGCGCCCACCGCGTCGGCGATCCGCCGGAACGCGGCGAAGTCCAGCTGCCGGGGGTGGGCCGACCAGCCGGCGACGATCATCTTGGGCCGGTGCGCGAGCGCGAGCTGCTCCACCTCGTCCATGTCGATGCGCAGGTCCGACTCGCGCACGTGGTAGGGCACGACGTCGTACAGCTTGCCGGAGTAGTTGAGGCGCATGCCGTGGGTCAGGTGGCCGCCGTGCGCCAGGTCGAGGCCGAGGATCGTGTCGCCGGGCTGGAGCAGCGCGAACATCGCTGCCGCGTTGGCCTGGGCGCCCGAGTGCGGCTGTACGTTCGCGGCCTCGGCGCCGAACAGTTCCTTGACCCGGGCGATGGCCAGTTCCTCGATGGCATCGACGTGTTCGCAGCCTCCGTAGTAGCGGCGGCCCGGGTAGCCCTCGGCGTACTTGTTGGTCAGCACCGACCCCTGGGCCTCCATCACGGCGGCCGGGGCGAAGTTCTCGGAGGCGATCATTTCAAGGGTGGACTGCTGGCGGCGCAGCTCGGCGTCGACGGCGGCGGCGACGTCCGGGTCGAGTTCGCTGAGCGGGAGGGAGAGCGGGGAGGTGAGCGTTGCGGGCGACGGGTTCGCTGCCATCTGTGCACCATCCTGGAAGCCAGCTAATGAGCAACTGATATATCAGCCTCTGCGGTAAGGTATGGGAGCTCGCCGGACAGGTCAAGGGGGCATCCATGCAGCAGGCGGCGACCGACCCCAGGAGCGGGGCACCGGAGGACGAGGAACTGTCCCTCGCCGAGCGCGCCTACCGCGCCATCCGTGACCGGCTCGTCATGCTGGAGATCCGCCCGGGCGCGCCGATCAACGAGGAGCAGCTGGGCCAGTCCCTCGGCGTCGGCCGGACGCCGGTGCGCGAGGCGCTCAAGCGGCTGCAGTACGAGCGGCTCATCACGGCCTACCCCCGGCGCGGCACCTTCGCCACCGATGTCAACATCACCGACCTGGCCCACATCTCCGAGGTGCGTCAGGAGCTGGAGCCCCTGGCCGCCGCGCAGGCAGCGCGGCGCGCCACACCCACGGACCGCGCGAACCTGACCGCTCTACGGCGGGAGCTGGCGAGCGCGGATTCCCGGGGGCGCGACGCCGCCGGACTCATGCACCTGGACCTCCAGGTCCATCGCGCCATCTACGCCGCCACGCACAACCCCTACCTGGAAGACACCCTCGTCCGCCACGACAACCTGGCCACCCGCATCTGGTGTCTGTTCGTCGACCGGCTGTCCGACATGGCCGGACATGTCGAGGAGCACGGACCGCTGATCGAGGCGATCGTCACCGGTGACTCCGACAGGGCGGCACAGCTCGCCCGCAGCCACGTCGAGCGCTTCGAACGGGCCATCCGCGACGCCATCTGAGAACCGCACGACGTTGCTGCCCGACCACTGATCACCGCCAGGCCACGGAAGCTTCACCGGTAACAACTCGGAACGGGCGCCCAGGAGTTCCCGGTCGTGTTGTGACATTCCCCCAGCCCTTCGCGCCTTACGGTCACGCTCGCCATCTGCGCATACTCCAGGATCGCCGCGCCTCGAACCGTTCGCGGACGAGGGCCGACTCGGATGGAGCTGAGGAAAAGTTGACGTCACACATGGTCTCTGCAGCAGCCGCCGGCACCTGGGTGCTCGGTGACTCGGAGGTCAACCGGATCGGTTTCGGCGCCATGCGCCTGACCGGTAGCGCCGCCTTCCACGAGGGCACCCCCCGCGACCGCAGCCAGGCGATCGACGTCCTCCGACGCGCAGTCAGCCTCGGCATCAACCACATCGACACCGCGGCCTTCTACTTCTCCCGGCTGCGTTCGGCCAACGAACTGATCAACTCGGCGCTGGCGCCCTATCCGGACGATCTCGTCATCGTCACCAAGGTCGGCCCGGCGAGGGATGCCGACGGCGAGTGGATCACGCCGGCGCGACCCGACCAATTGCGCGGCCAGGTCGAGGAGAACCTCCGCCAACTGGGCCGTGACCACCTCGACGTGGTCAATCTGCGCATCATGGACCAGGAGTCCATCACCGAACACTTCGGAGCTCTCGCCGAACTGCGCGACGCCGGACTCGTCCGCCACCTCGGTATCGCCGGCGCCCGCCCGGAGCACCTGGCCGAGGCTCAGGAGATCGCACCGGTGGTCTGCGTCCAGAACCGCTACGGCATCGACACCCCCGGCGGGCACGCGATGCTGCGCGCATGCGCCGCGCAGGGCATCGCGTTCGTGCCCTTCTTCTCCATCGCCGGGCAGGGACGCGAGGCCGGAGCCGTCCGGGCCGAGCACGACCAGGTCCGCGCCGTGGCCCGCGCACACGGCGTCTCACCCGCGCAGGTCCGTCTGGCCTGGACCCTGCAGCAAGGCTCCCATGTGCTGGCCATCCCCGGCACGGGCAACCCGGAACACCTCGTCGACAACGTGGCAGCCGGCGCACTCCGGCTCACGCCGGAAGAACGGCGGCTGCTCGATTCGATCGGCCGACCGCACACCGGCACGGGCACTAGTAACCCAACAGCCGGGACACTTCGGGGCTGATCTGGTCGGCCAGGTAGACGTGTCCCGCGTCTGTGGGATGGACGCCGTCACTGCCGATGAACTGGTGGGCGGAGCCGGTGAACCACGCACGCCGCACCGCGGACACATACGGCAGGGGCACTTCGGCCGCCGCAGCCGCGACGGCATCGTCGACCGGTCGCGAGGCGACCGGCTGCGGGTCGGAGTAGATGGGCCCGATGACCAGGATGCGCGCGTGCGGCAGGCCTGCCCGCAGCCGGCGCAGGGTGTCGACCGCGGCTGCCTTGCTTCGTGTCGGATCCAGGTCGTTGCGGGACCCTTCGACGATCACCACGTCGGGCGCCGCCGCGACAGCGTCGTCAACCCGTTGAGGGTAGGCCCGTCGGCCCGGCTGCGGGCCGGCAGTGGTGTAGCCCGTGCCGCCCTCACCGTCGAGAGTGAGCGTCAGTCCCAGCCGGGCTGCCACCAGCGCGGGCCAGCCGTGCGATCCGTAGCCGCCCTCGTCACTGCCGCCGGCGATGCTGTCGCCCATGACGAACAGCCGCAAGCTCGACCTGGTGGCGTCGGCAGAGGCGCTGCCGGCTCCGGCGGGGGCGCTGAGCAGACATGTCAGCACGGCCATCAGCACGACGACCAGCGTGCGTCCGGACTGCCGTATCGGCTTGGCCGAACGCCGCGGACGCGAAGATATCGCCATGGCCCGAGGTTAAGGCGCCACCAGAAACGTCACCAATGCAATACGTCCGAACGGGGACCTGCCGTGCAGCCACCCCGGTGACCCCGGCGGCGACGCAGCCCTGGCCACCATGAATCACACTCCGCCTTTTGATACGTTCGGATTGTGCACTGTTGAGGTGATATTAGGGGTTTCGGGAATGGCCATTTCGGTGTGCGGCAGTACCGCTTCTGAACGGCCGCCGACCATCAACGTGGCGGACCTGGGGGCTGTGGGAGACGGGCGGACCGACGACACCGGGGCCTTCGAGCTCGCCTATGCTGTCGCCGCCGCCCGGGTCAGGGACGGTGTCGGACGCATGGTGATCGAGATTCCGGCCGGCGACTTCCTCATCAGCCGGCCACATGCGCTGATGAATGGCGTGGCGCCCCCGCGGCCCGCGAACGGACTGCGTTTCTGCGGGGCGGGCAAACGCATGACCAGCCTCGTCTTCCGCCCCAAGACAGGCCCCGGCTCCTTCTTGTGCCGCAATGAGGACTGCTGGTTCAACCTGTCCTTCGAGCGCATGCAGTTCCGCTCGACCACCCCGGGCGCCTCCTTCTTCAGCTCCTACTCGACGGGGCAGGCACAGGACTACCGCTTCTCGGAGTGCAAGTGGACGGGAGAGTGGGAGTACGGCCTCGCGCTGGACGGCACGAACAACAACTCCGAAATGCGCTGGGAGGCGTGCGAGATCGGCGGCAGCTATCGCCGGGCCTTTCTCTACTCTGGTCTCTCACGGCGCGGACAGACCAACCTCAACGACCAGGACCAGTTCCTGAACTACTGGTTCACGGACATGAAGGTCGAGTACGAGTGGGGCAACTTCCTGGAGTTCCCCTACGGCGGCTCGATCACCTGCCGCGGCGGCTCCTACGTCGTCACGGGCCAACGCCCCGCGGCCACCCACGAATACGGCAGCACCAGCACGTTCTTCCGGTTCCCTGTGGCACAGCACTACGACGCCGTACAGCGCTTCCACGCCGAGGACATCCGCTTCGAGGTGCGCAACCGGAACGTGGTGATCATCGACTGCGTGTGGAACAGCGGAACGGTCCACTTCAACGACTGCGACGACACCGCCACCGCCGGCAAGGACTTCTCCGCCGACGTGCGAACGCATCGCTACACGGTAGGGCCGCGTGGACCGCTGATCCGTTACGACTCCTGTCAGTTGATGGGTCGTCACCAGTACCGCACGACCGACTCACACACGGCACTCCCCTCCGTCGTCCGCTATGACACGTGCCTGCTCCGTAACCATCCGGCGAGCACGTTCCTGGCGACCGACGGCACGGTCCGGCCCGGCTTCGTCACGTTCATCGACTGCATCGACAAGCCGGACGGCAGCGGTGCCCAGGTGCCGCCGCCGAACACGGGTGGCTCATGAGGCCGTGGCCGGCTCCACGACTCTGCCGTCCTTCGACGCGGTGACGACGGCGGTCACGAAGGTGCGGAGCGACGTCCGCCGTGACGCGCGCGTCATCAGGCGCCGACCGTGCCGTCCACTCCCTCGCGGAGGAAGTCGGCATGGCCGTTGTGGCGGCCGTACTCCAGGATCATGTGGAGCATCACCATCCGCAGGGACACGTCCTCACCCCAGCGCGGCTGGTGCCCGGCGAGGTCCAGGGACTCGGCCTCGCGCTCGATGCGGCGCGAGTGCTCGACCTCGGCCTCCCATGCCGCGAACGCCTCCTCGGCGCTCGCGTCCGTGGTGTCGTACGCGGCCTGGAAGTCGAACTCCTTCTCCGACCAGACCATCGGGGCGGCGTTGTCGTCGAACACCCGGCGGAACCAGGCGCGTTCGACCTCGGCCACGTGGCGGACCAGAGCGAGCAGGGAGAGGGTCGACGGTGGGCTCGACCGCTCCTTGAGCTGCTCCTCCGTCAGGCCCTCGCACTTCATCGCCAGGGTCGCCCGGTGGAACTCCAGGAACGCCCGCAGCGTCTCGCGCTCCGTACCGAAAAGGGGCGGACCAATACGTTCGACGCTCACGGCGGGTTCCTCTCGATGGCGAGCTGGGGCCTCGAAACTACACTGCCTGCCTTGAACCACCGGGAACCGGGGGGCCGTCAGCCTGCGGAGGTACACCCGTGGGCTGAGGAGACGGTGGATTGCATCCGGTGGGCGGACGCGGCACGGCCGTGGCGGATGACAGCGTTCCGCACATGCGCACGGATCTCGGCACAGCACACCGATGCGCGACCGCGGGCACAGCTGACGGTCAGGCAGTTGAGCCCGGTTCCGTCCAGGAGACCCAGGGAGAGGCCGTGACCACCACACCGTTCACCAGTCGAGACACCTTGACCCGTCGTCGCCTTCTGGGAGCCGCGCTGGCGGTCGGCGCGGCCGTGCCGTTCGGCCTCGCCGGGCCGGCCCGGGCGGCCTCGGGTACGTCGACCCCGGCGCAGCTCGCCCTGCCCGCGCCGACCGGGCCGTACCCGGTGGGCACGGTGGCGCTGCACCTCGTCGACGCCGCCCGCCCGGACCCCGTGGCGGGACCGGGGCGCCATCGGGAGCTGATGGCGAGCGTCTGGTACCCCGCCCGGGACGCCGAGCGGTATCCGCCGGCACCGTGGATGTCCCCTGCCAACCTGCGAGCGCTGCTCACGTCCGCGGACTTCCCCGCCGACGCCGCACAAGTGCCGCTGACCGCCGGTCACCAGGGTGCCCCGGTGCGGCGCGGCGGCCGGGAGCTGCTGCCCGTCGTCGTGTACTCGCACGGCGCGCACAGCCACCGGGGGGACCACACCGTCATGGTGCAGGAACTCGCCAGCCACGGCTACGCGGTGGTGACAGTGGCCCACACCTACGACGCCTTCACCGAGTTCCCCGACGGACGGGTCCTCGCCCCGGACCGGGAGGTCGCAATGGGGCCGGCGGACTTCGCGGCCGACATCCGGTTCGTCCTCGACTGCGTCGAGGACCTCGCCGCCGGGCGCAATCCCGACGCCGGCGGCCGGTCGCTGCCGCAGGGCCTGGCCTGCGCGATCGATCCGCGCCGCATCGGCATGTTCGGCTGGTCGAAGGGCGGGACGGCGACCGCCCGCGTCATGCTCGACGATGCCCGCGTGCGGGCTGGGCTGAGCCTCGACGGTCCGATGCTGCCCGCCGTCACCGGTGATCTGGACCGGCCGTTCATGATGATGACCGCCCAGTTCACCCGGGCCGCGGAGCCGAGCGTCGCCGAGTTCTGGACGCACCTGCGGGGCTGGCGGCTCGACATCCGGGCCGAGGGTGCCGTCCACTCGTCCTACGGCGACAACCAGGTGCTGATTCCGCAGCTGGCGAAGGCGGTGGGGATGAGCGACGAGCAGCTGCGCGCCTGGACCGGCACGCTCGACCCGGCCCGGGCGGTACGCATCCAGCAGGCGTACCCGCTCGCCTTCTTCGACCTGCATCTACGCGGTCGCCACGGCCACCTGCTCGACGGCCCGTCCCGGGCCTTCCCCGAGGTGACCTTCCTGCCGTGAGACGAGGGCCGCGGCGCCCAGCCCGCGGGCGCCGCGGTGCGGCTTCCCGCACGGGGTGCGGGGTCAGTACGCGGAGTTGACGTTGTCGATGGAGCCGTAGCGGTGCGCGGCGTAGTTGGCCGCGGCGGTGATGTTCGCCACCGGGTCGGTGGCGCTGTGCGCCGTGCCGTCGACGTGGTACGCGTTGAAGGTGGGGTCGATCACCTGCAGCAGACCCTTGGACGGGGTGCCCTGCCGCGCGTTGACGTCCCAGTTGTTCTGGGCGTTGGGGTTGCCGCCGGACTCACGCATGATGTTGCGCTTGAGGCCTTCGTAGCTGCCGGGGATGCCCTTGGCCTTCATGATCGCCAGGGACTGCTTGATCCAGCCGTCGAGGTTGCCTGTGGTGCCGCTGGTGCCCTTGGAGTCGGCGTGGCCGGCGCTGGGGAGGGCCGCGATCGTGTGGGCGGCGTTCGTCTGCGGGGCTTCGGCGGCCTGCGCGGACGCCGGCATCAGGGTCAGCGCGACGGTCGCGGCGCCGGTGGTGGCGATGCCGGTCAGGGCGAGGGTACGCAGGCGGGCAAGGCGGCGGGTGGTGAACGCGGTCATGAAGGGGTCTCTCCTGTGGGGACGTCGTAGAGGCGCCGGCCGGGTCGGTCGCGGCCTGTAGGGCGTCGGGGCGAGGCCCCGTGCTGCAGGGCACAGCGGACCAGGCCTGGGTAGGTAGGCCCGGTGCGTCCTGCGGCTCCGGCAACGACAGACATGGTTATCGGGGCGCGGAAACCGGCGCAAGAATGTGACGTACTACCCAACTACGGAGAAATGTCCAAAATTAGCCGTTCTAGCGGCTTTCTTTCCTGCTTGAGGCGGTCTGGAGCTACTATCCGCGGTAGGACGTGACATGGCTCTCGTGGGAGGCGTCACCCCCCTCCCCCGTCCAGCAGCCTCCGGACCTCCCCCGTCGTCTCAGCCGCGCGCGGCCACATACAGGCTCTGGGTACTGCGGCCGAGCGGCCCCTTCTCGTCGTGCAGGGCGGACTCGGCCAGACCAATACCGGCGCCGTCCACCATCGTCCGGGCGTCCAGGCACACCCACTCGCCCTCGGGATGGCGGTGCAGGCCGACGGTGAGGTCGGCATTGACGAAGACGTAGCGGTGGAAGTCCAGCTCGGCACTGACACCATTGCCCGAGTCGGCAGCCGTCAGCACCCGGCTGAGCGGCGTGATCTCCTCCCCGGCGACCAGGGGGACCCTCATCCGCATCCACGCGGTGGCCGGTCCGGGATCGAGGAACGAACCGGCCGCGAAGCGTACGTCCATGGCGGTGTGGTAGCCCTGATCCCACGGAACCGGGAAGAAGGCCTTCAAGGGCGCGGTCGAGGGCCCGGGCACCTGCGGGCCCGGCGACACCTGGGGTACCGAGTCCGGCGCGGTCTTCATCAGCAGCACCGTCGCCCGCATCACTTCCTGGCCGCCGTCGGGTGTCAGCACCGCCTCCACGAGCTCGACGCTGCGCCCGGCGCGCAGCACGCGTGTGACCACGGTCAGCGGCCGTATCGGGACCGGGCGCATGATCTCGTAGGTGAGCCGGGCGACCCGCATGTCCGGCCGTCCGCCCGGCCGTTGCTCGACGGCCAGAGCGAGCAGGGCGGCCGGCGGGCCGGCGTGCTGGGAGTCGGCGTCCCAGGGGCCCCGGGTGTAGGCGGTGGGCAGGAACCGGCTGCCGGACTCCCGCTCGTAGAAGGCCTCGGCTTGCGACGTCGGCACAGCTGCCCCTTCCTACCGCGCGGACTCCGGAGACCTCATCTTACTAAGCGCTTGTTCATCTCGCCGAGGATTGTTCGAAGACCTGCTCCCCAAGGAGTCATGACGGTGCGGATGCCGAGGGCTTCCAGCTTGGTCTTGACGACGGCGCCGCGCAGGGCGTTCTCGTCCGGCAGGGAGATCGCCACGGCGGCGTCGGCGCCCCAGGCGCGCACGCGCGCGACGAACTCGTCCGGTGTCGCGGCGGGGTCGAGCCGCTCACTCGTGCCCGGGAACAGGTCCGGAGTGCAGTCGCCGTGGGTGTGGAAGAGACGGGCCTCGGCACCGAGCTGCGCCAGGGCGGGGGCGATGCCGTGGATGTAGGGGTCGGCGCGCTGGATGTCCGCGGACCGGAGGAAGGCGATGCGCTGCATCTGTCGGCTCACTTCTCTGCGGGTGCGGGCCGGCGCGTGGGCGGCGTCGGACCCGTGCGGGCGTGGGCCATGCCGGCCACGAGGTGGTCTCCCGGCAGGCGGGCACCCCGCCTCGATGCCGAGGGGGCCCTCGTCAGTCCGTGCGGGGCGGCGATCGGCAGGAATGGGCGGCCGTACGGCGGTGTCGAGCTGTTCGGGGGCTGTCGACCACGCTGACCGCCCCAGTAGCGGCCACGGAGAGGGGCCGGAATGTGCGCGCGCTTCGGTCGCAGGATCCTCTTCACGCCGCCGCAGTAGACCGCACCCGCCGGGCCGGGACCATGAATCCAGGCGCCGACGAAAGGCACGGGCCCCAGGCGTCCGACGTTGCGGAAGCGCACACTCCGCCGTGCTGATCCAGCAGACGGCGGGCCCAACACGCGGAGGCCGCCCGGGCGTTCCGGGCGGCCTCCTGACGCTCACGGGCCTGACCGGCCCTGTGCTCGCGGCGGGATCAGTACCAGCCGGTGCACTTGATGTGGTGCGTGGAGTCGTTCCACGCACAGGCGCGCATCACATAGCCGCCGTCGTAGCGTGAAGCGGTATGCGTGTCCGAGCCGCTCCGCACCGTGGTCAGGCTCAGCGGGCCTTCCCAGGTGCGGCCGTTGTTCGAGGAGCGGTCCACCCAGACCTTGTCGCCGGGGTCCGCGTTGTAGATGCGGCCCCATGCGCAGCGGGTGGAGGTGCTGTAGCGGAGCTGGATGTTGATCGAGTCGACCTTCGCCGTCTTCACCGTCTTGGGATGGGCGAACGTGCACGACCCCGCAGCACTGGCGTCGGCGGCGGCAGCGCTTGTCGCGGCGACGGCGCCGCCCAAGCCCGTGAGCAGGGTCGTCGTCGCGACCAGGACCGCTGCGCGGGTGCTGAGGCGCGGTATGAACATGATTCCTCCGTCGTGGATGCAGACCGAGGTGGCTGCCCGGCCCTGAAGTCAGCTGTCGTCGCTGCCTTGTGCGGCCTGGGCGCACCGTCCCCCGTGTTGGAACCGGCTTGCGTCGACGACGCTACGAGAGCGGCTGCCCCAGCGAATCCCACGGTGGTTGCAATTCGCGGGTCAGTCCCCGGCGGTACGCCGGCTACCGCGCAGGTTTACGCCCCTCAAGCCATCCACCGCCGGAGTTCAACCCCTGGTCCGACGGCCGGCCAAAGACGTCATGGCTAGTCTTCGGGCATGCGCTTGGGGGTGACGCCACGTCAAAGGGTCTGTGTCGACACGGCGATCGCAGCGGGCATGCTGGGAGTCACACTGGGCTTCGCCGAGCAGTACACGCCCTCCGGCTGGCCCCCCTTCGACACGCGTGCCGTCGTCCTGACCTGCGTCATCCATCTGCCGTTGGCGGTCCGTCGGGTGATCCCGTGGCCGGTGCTGTGGTGCACCTGCGCCGGCCTCGCCGTCTACACCGCTCTCGGCTACCAGCCGTCGGTCAACGTGTGGTCGCCGATGCTGGCGTTCTTCACGATCGCCGCCGCACGGCCCACCCGGGAGACCGCCTTGGCGGCCCTGCCCGTCATAGGCGCATGGCTCCACAACACGATGGCCTCCCATGCGGTGTCGGCGGCCGTTGCCCTGGGGCAGACCCTCGTGGTCCTGCTGCTCGCCTGGGGTTTCGGCCGGAACCTGCGCCGTCTGGAGCAGCAGAACGCCGAACTGGACCGCCTCACCGCGCGGCTGCGGGCCGAGGAGGGAGCGCGTGCCCGGCACGCGGTGACCGAGGAACGCGTGCGCATCGCCCGGGAACTGCACGACGTGGTCGCCCACCATCTGTCGGTGGTCTCGGTGCAGAGCGGACTGGCCCGGTACGTCTTCGACACGGACGCCGCGAAGGCCCGCGAAGCACTGCACACCATCGAGGGCACCACGCGCGAGGCGCTGGAGGAGATGCGCGGCCTGCTTCATGTGCTGCGCGTGACGACGGACGGCACCGACGCCGTGTGCGGACCGCCGCCCGACCCCGACACGGGCCTGGCCCGCCTGGGAGAACTGTCCGCACGCATGGTCGCCGCGGGGCTCACCGTCGACACCCACGTCACGGGTGTGCCGCGGCAGCTGGCTCCGGGAGCCGATCTGTGCGCCTACCGGATCGTCCAGGAGGCCCTGACCAACACCCTCAAACATGCCGGGCCGGCCGCCCGGGTCCGGGTATCACTGGTGTACGGCACCGGGACGCTGACCGTCACGGTGACCGACGACGGGGGCCGAAGGGAAGGCGGCATCGGTGAGCGGGAGGCCCCGGCCACCGACCCAGGCGTGGGAATCGGTCAACGCCCGCCAGCATTCGGACAAAGCTCCATGGGAACCGGGCATGGGTTGATCGGCATGTATGAACGCGTGAGGCTTTATGGCGGCAGTTTCCGCGCAGGGCCCCGACCGGCGGCGGGATTCGAGGTGGCGTTCACGCTACCCGCCCCGTACCGCGCGGGCCGGGACGGCCACCCGGCCGCGGAGCCGCCTGCAGACAGATGAGGTGCACCGAGTTCGGGGGGACCACGGGAATGACACGTGTGCTCGTCGTCGATGACCAGGCACTCGTCCGCAGCGGGCTCTCGGCGCTGCTGCGTGCGACGCCCGATCTGGACGTGTGCGGGGAAGCCGCGACCGGCGAGGAGGCGGTCGCACTGGCCGCAGGGAGACGGCCGGACGTGATCCTCATGGACATCCGGCTCCCCGGACTCGACGGGGTCGCCGCGACCGAGCAGATCCTCACCGCGTCGGACGAGCCCAAGCCGAAGATCGTCATGCTCACCACGTTCGACCTCGACGAGCTGGTGTACGCCGCGCTGCGGGCGGGCGCGAGCGGCTTCCTGCTCAAGGAGACGCCTCCGGAAAGGCTGTTCACCGCCATCCGGACCATCGCGGACGGTGACATGCTGTTCGCGCCGACCGTCACCCGGCGGCTCATCGACACCTACCTCAGCCGTCCGTCACCCGCCAGCACCGACCCCGCCGTCCTGGCCTCGCTGACCAACCGGGAGCGAGACGTACTCAGTCTGGTCGGCCAGGGACTCTCCAATCGGGAGGTGGCCGACCGCCTCACGGTGAGCATCGCCACGGTGAAGACGCATCTGAACCGGATGATGGCCAAGCTCGACCTCAGCAGCCGGGCACAGGCCGTGACGGTGGCGTACGAGACCGGTCTCATCCACCCCCGCCGTGTCCCGCACGCCGACAGCGCATCCCTGTGATCCGCGACCGTTCGGACGACCTGTGACCCGGGGCCTGCCGGAACCGGCACCGAGGAAGGCAGCGTCCATCGATGCACAAGATCGCTCAAGGGGCCAGAGGAGTTCCAGATGACCGGCACGGCCACCCGTTACCTCTATCTCGTCCGGCACGGCGAGGCGTCGGCGGACGAGAGCGGGCTGACAGCGGGCGGCCGTCGGCAAGCCACACTGCTCGGCCGGCGCCTCCGGGACATTCCCCTCGCCGCTGTCCACCATGGTCCGCTGCCCCGGGCGGAGCAGACCGCGCGTCTCATCGGCGACCAGCTGAAGAACGTCCCTCTGCACGTCTCGGACGTTGCCGGAGACTACGTTCCCCATGTGCCGGCAAGGGACGAGCTCCCTCAGGAATCGGCAGACTTCTTCCTCCGCTTTCTCGCCGACGCCACGGATGAGGAGCGGGAGCACGGACCTGCGCTGGCCCGCCGCGCGCTGGATCTGTTCACCGGGCCGGTGGAGGGAGAAGAGGAGCGGCACGAACTGGTCGTCACCCACAACTTCCTGGTCGCCTGGCTCGTCCGGGACGCCATGTACGCGCCGAAATGGCGTTGGCTCGGCCTCAACCACGGCAACGCCGCGCTCACGGTGATCCGCTACGCTCCCGGTCGGCCGGCCTCCGTCCTCGTCTCCAACGACATGCGCCATCTGCCCGCCGAGCTGCGCTGGACCGGCTTTCCCCCCGAATTGCACATCTGAGGGGGGCGTCCGTCGTCCGTTGGGTCAGCGGTCGCTCGGGTCCGTGCCGTGGGCCGCCTCGTCGCCGGCCTCGGGGTCCTCGATGCCTTCGAGGGGCTTGCCCGCTGTCGTGCCCCGTTCGGGCTGGTAGCCCTCCTTGGCTCCGGCCGTACCCGGGACGGACCGGCTTCGTGCCTGGCTCTCCGCGCCCGAGTGCGACCCGGGCTCCTCCGGGGTGCGCGCACGGTCGTAGCGGTCCCCGTGCTGGTCGCGCCTGGCTGTCATCTCCATGCCTCCCTCCGAAGTCGAGCCACACCGAGTACCCCGGGCCGGGAGCCGGAAACCGCTTCGGGCCGGCGACGACATCGACGGCGGGCCGCGCCGGAGCTCAGCTGTCCCACGACCAGTCCGCCACCTCGGGCAGGTCCGTCCCGCTCTCGCGGATCCAGTCGTGGTGGCGCTGCCGGGTGTCCTCCATGCGCTGGCGTACGGCCGCCGCCCGTACGGCCAGGCCGGGGACGCGGTCGATGACGTCCATCACCAGGCGGTAGCGGTCCAGGTCGTTGCGGACCACCATGTCGAACGGCGTGGTCGTGGTGCCGATCTCCTTGTATCCGCGCACGTGCAGGTTGCGGTGACCGGTGCGCCGGTAGGCGAGGCGGTGGATCAGCCACGGATAGCCGTGGTAGGCGAAGATCACCGGTTTGTCAGCGGTGAAGAGCCCGTCGTACGCGAAGTCGCCCATGCCGTGCGGGTGTTCCTCGCTCGGCAGCAGCCGGGCGATGTCGACGACGTTCACCACCCGCACGACAAGCTCGGGCAGGTGGCGGCGCAGCAACTGGGCCGCCGCCAGCACTTCCTGGGTGGGTACGTCCCCGGCGCAGGCCAGCACCACGTCGGGTTCACGCGCGCCGTCCTCGGTGCCGGCCCACTCCCAGATGCCGGCGCCGCGGGCGCAGTGGACCTTCGCCTGCTCCATCGACAGCCAGTCGAAGCACGGTTGTTTGCCGGCGACGACGACGTTGACGTAGTCACGGCTGCGGAGCACGTGGTCGGCCACGGACAGCAGGGTGTTGGCGTCCGGCGGCAGGTAGACCCGCACGACTTCCGGGCTCTTGTTCAGCACGTGGTCGACGAAGCCGGGGTCCTGGTGGGAGAAGCCGTTGTGGTCCTGGCGCCATACATGGGAGGTCAGCAGGTAGTTGAGGGAGGCGAGGGGGGCCCGCCAGGGCAGGCGGCGGGTGGTACGCAGCCATTTGATGTGCTGGTTGACCATCGAGTCCACGATGTGCACGAACGCCTCGTAGCAGGAGAACAGCCCGTGCCGGCCGGTGAGGAGGTAGCCCTCCAGCCAGCCCTGGCAGGTGTGTTCGGACAGGATCTCCATCACTCGGCCGTGCCGGTCCAGGTGCTCGTCGACCGGGAGGGTGGCGGCCTGCCAGGCCTTGCCGCTGGCCGCGTAGACCGCTTGGAGCCGGTTGGAGGCGGTCTCGTCGGGGCCCACGAGCCGGAAGTCGCGCCGGCCGGCAGTGGCCGCCATGACGTCCTGCAGCATGTCGCCGAGCACGCGGGTCGGTTCGTGCAGGGTCGCGCCGGGTTTGTCGACGGTCACGGCGTAGCGTTCCAGCGGAGGCAGGGGCAGCTCGCGCAGCAGGAGTCCGCCGTTGGCGTGCGGGTTCGCACCGAGCCGTCGGGCGCCCCGGGGGATGCAGGCCAGCACGTCCGCGCGCGGGGCACCATGCTCGTCGAACAGTTCCTCGGGCCGGTAGGAGCGCATCCACTGCTCCAGTCGGCGCAGGTGTTCGGGGTTGTCACGGACAGCGGCGAGCGGCACCTGGTGGGCACGCCAGGTGCCTTCGACCGGCAGTCCGTCGACCTCTGCGGGACCGGTCCAGCCCTTGGGTGTGCGCAGGACGATCACCGGCCAGCGGGGCCGGTCGGTGACCCCGTCCCGGCGGGCGGCGCGCTGCAGGGCGGCGATGCGGTCGGCGGCGGTGTCCATCGCTTCGGCCATCGCGCGGTGGACGGCGGCCGGGTCGTCGCCGGTGACGTGGATCGGCTCGTGGCCGTAGCCGCTGAGGAGTTGATCGAGTTCGGCGTCGGGCAGGCGGGACAGCACCGTCGGGTTGGCGATCTTGTAGCCGTTCAGGTGCAGGATCGGCAGCACGGCGCCGTCATGGACCGGGTCGAGGAATTTGTTCGCATGCCAGGAGGCGGCCAGCGGGCCGGTCTCCGCCTCTCCGTCCCCGATCACGCAGGCGACCAGCAGGTCCGGATTGTC
This sequence comes from Streptomyces sp. NPDC030799, assembly GCF_055572255.1. Classification (NCBI taxonomy): domain Bacteria; kingdom Bacillati; phylum Actinomycetota; class Actinomycetes; order Kitasatosporales; family Streptomycetaceae; genus Streptomyces; species Streptomyces sp. NPDC030799. The sequence continues at coordinate 365,663 of NZ_JBVIDS010000003.1, forward strand.
CAGTGCGGCGCCGTAGGCGTGGGACAGGGAGTAGCCGAGCTCCCCGCCCTCGTGGATCGAGCCCGGGGTCTCGGGGGCGACATGGCTGGGCACCCCGCCGGGGAAGGAGAACTGCTTGAAGAGCCGGGCCATGCCGGCCGCGTCCCGGGTGATGTCCGGGTAGGTCTCGGTGTACGACCCCTCCAGCCAGGAGTTCGCCAGAACGGCCGGGCCGCCGTGGCCGGGCCCCCAGATGCACAGGGCGTCCAGGTCGCGGGCCTTGATGACGCGGTTCAGATGAGTGTGGACCAGGTTGAGGCCCGGCGAGGTGCCCCAGTGGCCGAGCAGCCGTGGCTTGACGTGCTCCGGCCGCAGCGGTTCGGTCAGCAAGGGGTTGGCCATGAGATGGATCTGGCCCACGGAGAGGTAGTTCGCGGCGCGCCAGTGGGCGTTCAGGGTGGCGAGCTCCTCGTCGGTGAGTCCGGCGGACGCCTGCTGCGTGTCGAGGGACATCTGTGGTCCTTCCCGGTTCGGCCGGTGATCGGGGGTGTGACGCATGCCGGTCTCGGCGCTGGGGGCACAGCACGTCACCTTCCGGCGTACCGACCGGTGCCCGACAGGGGCCGTTCGGCCCCGTCGCCGGGCCGAACCGTCTGTATTCCGGGTCGCCCCCAAGGCACAAGCTCCACCCCGTAGAGCATCTGCCCCGTCGCCGGGTCACGCTCGGTGACCGGCTCCGGATGGATGCGCACGAACACTCCCTCGGGGGAATCGGACGACGGCCGTCGCCCCGCCGGTGACGACTCCGCTCCATCCCGGGGCCTTGTTCATGTCGGCTCTGGGTCGCGGCCGGATGCGGAGGAGGCCACCGGCTACGGTGGCCATGTGTCGACTGTCCGGGGCGCTCGTGTGCCGGCTGTCCGAGGCACTGGAGGAGTGAGCGGTATGGAGATCACGGCATCGCAGAAGATCACCACGTTCTTGATGTTCGAGGGCGACGCCGAGGAAGCGATGACCTTCTACATCTCACTCTTCGACGGCGCCGAGCTCGTCAACATCACCCGCTACGGCGCCGGGGGCGAGGGCAAGGAGGGGAGCGTGCGGCATGCGACGTTCTCACTCGCCGGCCAGCAGTTCATGTGCATCGACAGCCCTGCGAAGCACGATTTCACCTTCACCCCCGCGGTCTCGCTCTTCGTGCAGTGCGAGAGCGAGCCGGAGATCGACCGCCTCCACGCGGCCCTGGTCGAGCGCGGCACGGAGCTCATGCCGCTGGGGGACTACGGGTTCAGCAGGAAGTTCGGCTGGGTCAACGACCGGTTCGGCGTCTCCTGGCAACTGAACCTGCCGGCCTGAGCCGAACCGCGGCTGCGTCAAGGGACCCTCAGCCTCTGCACCCTGCCGAGCGGCGACGACGCCTGGTACGGCCAAGGGCGGTGCCGCATCCTCCACCTGCACGGCATATGATCACGAGCATGTCGGTCCTCCACGAGCGTTCCGCCCTCAATCAACTGGCCCCCGGCGAGCGGCTCTTGGGCTACGGCACCGTCGTTCCTGCCAAGAGCGCCAAAGGCATCAGCCCGACCATCGTCCGGTCCCTCGCGAACGACCTGGTCAACAGCGTCGGCGCCCAGTCCGGAGCAGCCGGAAGCATCGCCGCTCAGATGCCCCACACGTCCGGCGCGCTGCTGCTGCGGGTGACCGACCAGCGCATCGGACTCGTCCAGCCCCTCGACGGCACCCCGGTGTGGGAGGTGCCGCGGGCCTGGGTGACCCGGGTCGAACGCAGGCCGCGCACACAGCTGATGGCCCGCTTCCGGCTGCACTACGCCGACAGCTCCTGGCTGGCCTTTCTCACGATGCGGCGCCGCACGATCGACCAGTTCCGCTCACTCATCGGCTGACCCCCCTCCCGGGCCCGGGCCTGCGGCCCGACCGGGTCAATATGACCTGGACCACATCTACAGGTCTTCCGCGGCCGCCACTGGAGGCGTAAGTTCCACTTACCCCGCGACGGCGCCTCCAAGGCGCTGGTCCGCCAGGCCCGGGGTGGCGGACCAGCGGGGGCCAAATCTTCACATCTGCGACGGGACGACCGCCACGCTGAATCCGGCCCGAGGGGCCGGGGCCGCCGTGACTGCCCTCGCGCCGGAACTGCCGGCCGATGGGCTCGTGGTCGATGGGCTGATGGTCGCACCGATCGCTGTCGCCGGTGGTGGCTCCGCCCCGGACGGGGCGAAGGACTCCCTGGTGACCGCCGGGCATCCGCCTGCCCCGGCCCTGGCCACGACTTCGCTCCACCGACCCGGCATGATGATCAGCATGACTTCGATCGCCCAGACCCCGATCACCGGCCTGGACCTCACAGGTTTCACCGAGCGTGAGCCCGGCCTGTGGACCGATGCAGCGGGGCTCGTCCTGTCGGTCCACTTCTTTCCCCTGGTTCCGGACCTGCCGGCCCCCCTGCACGAGCAGGAGCGGCTGCGCTACGGGAGCGCCCAGGGCGCGGCCGGATCCGGTGGCGGCCTCATCGAAGCGGTGGTGGGAAGCGTGGACGGCGTCCCGGCGCTGCGCCAGCTGATCAAGATGCCGCTGCAGAGCAGGCAGGGGCAGGCCTTCATCGGCAGTTGGACGCTGCCGAAGGACCGTTGCAGCACCGTGGTGAAGGTGCAGGCTGCGGAGGGTGCCACGACCGGCCTGCGGGAAGCCATGGTGATGAGTCAGGTGGGGCCGGCCGCCTACTTCCAGCCCCATCCGTACGCCGGGGGCGGGCAGTTCGGCGGTCTGCCGTACCACGTGGCCGACCTGGAGCAGTGGGATCCCCAATTCCCCGATCACCCGCTCACCTTGGTGCGCGCCGCCCTGCGCCGGATCACGCCGACAGTCACCCTTCACGACCAGTTCAAGACCCTGCCGCCGTTCCCCGGCCCGACGCCACCCCTGGCCCACCCCGGTCCGTCTCCGGCTCCCTACGGCGGCCCGGTCCCGCCCGCACACCCCGGCCCCACCCCTGCCCCACACCCCGTGTCCTCTCCCCCGCCCCACCCTGGCCCGTCCGCCCCGCTCACACCTGGACGCGGCTGGTTCCGCCGCAGAGGCGTCTAGGACGTTTCCTGCCGTCATCGGCTCGTCGGTCCCGGGATCCCCTCGTCAGCAGCGTCGAGGAGATCATCGCGGCCGGTCGAGCCGCCGGCGTCGTACGCAGCTCCAGGACGTCATGGGCCTTGTTTCCTGCAGGCGATCACTGCGGACACGGCCAAGGTCGTGGCCAGGCTGCCGATCATGACCATCGCGACGCCGACCCCGAACAGTCCGGTGGAGTCGTCCGACCAGTCCGCAAAGGCCGCAAGGGTGAGACCGGCCGTCGTACCCGACACACCGCCGACGGTGTAGCCCCGGTACGCCGCCCAGCACACCGGTACCAGCAGGGTCAGCACCAGCCCGATCACCTGCCACGCCTCGTACGGGCCGGTCGTCGAGCCATCGGGACGGACGTCGCGATGCTGGTCCCAGCCCAGCCAGACAGCCCACGCAGCCAGTGACACCCCCGCCAGCAAGGGAATCGAGAGCAGGTGAGGTACGGATTTCAGTAGTCCTTGACGCATCCCCCCAGCGTTGCGACCGGCTCCCTCCCCCACCAGCGCGCACATACTCAGGCGCTCCTCCGTCAACATCCCCAACTCCCGTGGCGGAGAAGGCCCTGCTCCAGGCAGCAGTACGAACATGAAGGCGGCGGACATGACGACGTGGGCACTGGTTGTCGAGATGACCTTGGGTGCCGGCGAGGGCAAGCACATGGAGGCGCACGTCGTCGCGCACGTCTCCGGAACTCGTGCCGAGGCGCTCGCGGAGTTGGAACGGCGGGCCCGGAACCACTCGCCCGAGCATCCCCGAAGTCCCAGACGCCGTCGGCTCCTTCGGGACGGCGACGGTTTCCTCGTCGTCGTGGACGGGGCATGGCAGTCCTTCGCCACCCGGTTCACGGTGGCGGAACTGCTGGAGGACTCCGCCGCGCCCGCCGCCCCAGAACCTGTGGAGACGCCGACTGGCCCCGTCGCTTCGCCGGATGAGCCGGCGGAGCAGGACGAGCGGTACGCGGACGGGGTGCCCGTCAAGCCGGCCTGGCTGGGGCGCGACGACCTGCCGTAAGCGTGCCGCATCGTCGGACACGCCCGCACTGTACCCGCCGGCAGATGCGGGTCCCTCAGCCGCCGACGAGGGCGACGAGCTTGATGAAGACCAGGTCGGGATCGGCGCTGAGATCCAGGACTTCGTCGAGGTCCTCCACCTGGCGATCGCCTGCCGGCACGAACAACCCGTTGGCCGGCAAGGCGCGTTCGGCGATCACGGCCTGGTGCTCTCGATGCGGCGGGGCTCGCGCAGACGGTAGCCGTTCAGGTCGGTCTCCCGGACCCGGATCCTGATCAGCTCGCGTACGGTCATCCCTTCCGGCAGCCCGGCGATCTCCCGCTCGGTGACCGGCCCGCCCGTCGCGGTCTCGTCCCGGAAGGTCACGGTGGCCATCAGGCACCTCGCTTGATCTGCAGGAGAACGGACTCGTCGGTGATCTTCGTGCCGGCGGCGAGCAGGAACGCCTTGCTGAGGATCAGGGAGAGCCGTTCGTCCAGTTCCCCGGGCTGCCACTGGCCGGTCGTACCACGGGAGTCCATCCATCGGGCAGCATCGTCGCGCAGCCGTACGACGAGCCGGTGCGCGGTCGAGCGCGGCGCTCGGCAACCGCTCGCCGTATCCGTCCCGCCGAGGCGCAATCCCGAAGCGCGCCGCTGACGTACTGAGAGTAGGGCCGCAGTCCGGAAAGAAGAGGGTGCATCCATCATGCGAGTACAAGGCGCGAGGCGTCTCGTCGCGGCGTCCGCGGCCGGCCTGCTGATGGCCGGCGGCGCTGCGATCGGCGCAGCAGGCACGGCGGCAGCAGCAGCCCCGTCCGTTCACACCGGTGTGATCACCGACCAGTGCTTCGGCCATCACGACTGGCGCTGCTTCGACCACGGCGGGTTCCGCTTCGACCACCGGGGCTTCTGCTTCCACCACCCCTGGTTCTGTTTCGACCACCGCTTCGACCACCGGTTCGACCACCGGTTCAACAACGGAACGGTTGTGATCATCGTCGGCTAGCGGTCACCACAGGCAATCGAGGGCGCGTCCACGGGCGCGCCCTCCGCGGCGTGGCGTGTGCGCAGACGACCTGGTGGGAGGCTTCTACCTAGGCGAGTTGAGTACGCGTGCTCAGGCAGGCCGTCCGTGTCCGCTCATAGCGTCCAGCCCATGCACACAGACCACGCTGCTCGCGGTCCCGTGCTCCGGGTGGGCATCACGTCAGTGGCGTCCTGCCTGCCGGAGCTCGCGGTCACGTCCCAGCACTTGCAGGAGCAGATCTCCACGGCATCCGGGCTGCGGTTGCCAGCCCGGATGCTCGAACGCGTCACCGGGATCGTCTCGCGCCGGGCCGCGGCGGAGGGCGAGTACGCCTCGACGCTCGCGGTGCGGGCGGCGCGTACCGCGCTGGTCCGGGCCGGTCTGGCTCCGTACGACGTGGATCTGCTGGTGTTCGCCTCCGCCACGCGGGACATGGCCGAACCGGCGACTGCCCACGTCGTGCAGGCCGAGCTGGGCTCCCGGGCGCATGCGCTGGATGTGACGAACGCGTGCAACAGCTTCGTCAACGGAATCGACACGGCGCGGGCGATGATCCTGGCCGGCCGGGCCCGCCGGGCTCTGGTGGTCACCGGGGAGACCCCGAGCCGGGCGGTGCGGCACGCCCCTTCCGGCCCCGGCCAGCTCCGGGACGGCTTCGCGGGCTACACCTTCGGTGACGCGGGAGCCGCGGTCGTGCTGGAGGCCGTGGAGCAGGGCGGCATCCTCGACGTCGACACCGAGACGCATTCCGAGCACTGGCGGGTCGGCGGGATCTTCGGTGGCGGTTCGCGTCACCCCCGCGGGGACGAGCACACGTACTTCCGCGGCGACGGGACCGAACTGCGCGAGGTGTTCGAGAAGATCGGCACGTCGGTGCTGGACCGGATGAGGCTGCGCACCGGGCTGGACTGGGGCGACTTCCGGTACGTCCTGGTGCACCAGGTCACCGTGCCGTACCTGGAGCGGTTCGTGGAGCTCACCGGCATACCCCGGGACCGGCTCGTCGTCACGGTGCCCGACCTCGGCAACATGGCCAGCGCCACGCTGGGCGTGCAGCTCGACCGGGTCCACGGGCGGCTGCTTCCCGGCGACCGGGTGCTGTTCGTGGGCCTGGGCGGTGGCGTGAGCCTGATGACCATGGTGTGGGAGAAGGCGTGAGTGCCCTGTGGGTGGTGGTGCCCGCACACCAGGAGGCCACGCGGATCGGCGCCACGCTGGACGCGCTCGCGGCCCAGCACGACCGGGACTTCACGCTCGTCGTCGTGGACAACGCCTCCACCGACGCCACGGCAGCGATGGCGTACGACTTCGCCCGCCGGGCCCCCTTCCCGGTCCATGTGCTCAGCGAGCCGGAGAAGGGCGTCGGCTGTGCCGTGGACACCGGTTTCCGGTACGCCATAGGCAACGGCGCGACGATGCTGGCCCGCACCGACGCGGACTGTCTGCCGCGCCCCGGCTGGACGGCCGCCGCCCGCGACGCCCTGAGGCAGGGCGCAGGCCTGGTGTGCGGTCGTATCGACGCACGTCGCGACGAACACGGACCGCTCGGGCGTGCCGTCTTCCGCACGCTGGTCCGCGTCGCCGCGTTCTTCGGCCGGGTCCGCCCCGCGCACGGGCGCCGGCACGGCTATCTCACGCCGTACCGGATGCACGCCGGTAACAACATGGCCGTCACGGCCGCCCTGTACGAAGCCGTCGGCGGTATGCCGCGCCGCCCCTCCCCCACCGACCGTCTCTTCCTCAACCGGGTCCGGCGCCGCACCACCGCCATCGTCCACGCCCGCGCCATGGTCGTCGAGAACTCCACCCGGCGGCTGCGCGCCTACGGGCTGGTCGGCACGGCCCGCTGGTACCTCGACCGGGGCCCGGGCCGGCACCCGGAGGACCCGCGCTGATGCTCGACACACTGGCCCACGCCCTGCGCAAGAGCCCCGATCGGCCCGCCGTTCTCGGCACCGCCCGGAACGGAGCCGTACGCGTCATGGCCACCTGCGGGGACCTGGCCGACCTCACCGACCATTACGCCGCTGCGCTGCACGCACGGGACATCGCACGCGGCAGCACCGTCGGCGTCGCGGTACGGCCCGGACCCCGGGCGCTGGCCGTGATGCTCGCCGTACACCGGCTCGGGGCGCGGGCCGCGGTGCTCGACCCGGGCGCGGGACCGGACGTGCTGCGTGCCCGGCTCACCCTCGCCCGGCCCGATGTCGTCCTCGCCGACGCCACCGCCCAGGCCGTCGCCGGGTGGGCCCGCCCGCTCGCCCGTCGGGCGCACCTGGCCCTGCCGGACCTCGAGACGCTGGGGCCGGTGGCCACGGTCGGCCCCCGACTGCCCGGCTGCGCCCCGGCGTTGGAGACCGGGGTCCGGTCGGTGGTCCTGCCGCGTCCGGTGGACGAGGACGGCGACGCGGTCATCGTCTTCACCTCGGGCACCACGTCCCGGCCGCGTGCGGTGGTGCACACCCGTTCCTCGCTCGCGGCGGGGATGGCCACGGTGACCGGTCTGGTCCGGGTGGAGGCCGAACGGCCGGTGCTGGGCGGGACGTTCTTCGTCCTCGTGCCGTCCCTGGCGAGCGGTGCACCGGTCGCGCTGCCCGCCCGCTCGCCGCGCGTTCTGGTCCGGCAGCTGCGCCGACTGGACCCGCAGGCCACCTATCTGACGCCACCTCAGCTGCGGTTGCTGCTCGCCGCGGGGGCCCGGTTCACCGGGCGGGTGTGGACGGGGTCGGCTCCGGCCAGTGCCGATCTGCTCACCCGGGTCAAGCAGGCGGGGGCGCGGGAGGCGTGGGGCGTGTACGCGCTGACCGAGCTGTTCCCCGCCGCCGCGGTGGAACAGGCCGACAAGGCCGCTTTCACCGGCGGGGGCGATCTGGTGGGCGCTCCGCTGCCGGGGGTGACGGCCAGGACGGACGCCTCCGGTGAACTGCTGCTGGCCGGTCCGGCGGCCCGGGACCGTTACCTGGGCGAGGAACCGGACCCGTGGGTCGCCACCGGTGACCGTGCGCACCTGGAGGGCGGCCGGATCGTGCTGCAGGGCCGCCTGAAGGACATGGTGCTCAGGCGCGCGGAGAACATCTACCCGGGGTTGTACGAGCCGGCGCTGCACGTGCCCGGCGTCGAACTGGCCCTGCTGGTCGGCGTACCGGCCGGTGACGGCGACGAGCGCCTGGTCGCCGTCGTGCAGCCGGGCCGGGGTGCCGACCGTGCGGCGCTGCGGGCCGCGCTGACCGGTCCGCTGGGGCGGATGGGGTCCGCCCGGCCCGATGCGGTGCTGCTGGCCGACATTCCGCTGTCCGGGCGCTCCCGCAAGCCGGACCGCGCGGCCACCGCGCGCCTGGCCGCCGCCCGCCTCGCGGAAGGGGCCCGGGGATGAGCGCGCCGCTGTGGGTGGTCGTACCGGCCTACAACGAGGAGGCCGGCATCGGGGCCACCCTGGCCGCGCTCGCCGCCCAGACCGACACCGGCTTCACCCTGGTCGTCGTCGACAACGCCTCCACGGACGCGACCGCGGAGGTCGTGCGCCGCTTCGCCGCCGCCGCGCCCTTTCCCGTGCACCTCGTCGAAGAGGAGGAGCCGGGCACCGGGGCCGCCGTCGACACCGGATTCCGGTACGCCATCGGGCAGGGCGCCGCACTGCTCGCACGGACCGACGCCGACTGCGTACCCGCCGCGGACTGGATCGCGGCGGTGCGCAGGGAGTTCGGGCGCGGCACGGAGCTGGCCTGCGGGCGGAGCGTGCCACGCAGGGACGAACACCCCTCGCTCGCCGAGCGGTATCTGCTGCCGGCGGTGATCCGCGCGACCGCGCTGTACGGGCGGTACCGCACCGAGCATCGCCACCCGCGCTTCCGTGCGCCGTACGTGCTGTGCCACGGCCACAACCTCGCCGTCACGGCGGCTCTGTATCTGCGCTGCGGGGGCACACCGCGCGTCCCGCTGCAGGGGCCGCCCGAGGACGTGGTCCTCCTCAACCGGGCACGCGCGTACAGCGACCGGATCGCGCGGGCCGAGCGGATGGTGGTCCACTCCAGCCTGCGCCGTCTGCGGGCGTGGGGTGCGCGCCGGACCCTCCTGTGGTCCTGGGACCGACGCTACTGCCCCGCCGACACGAGAGAGGTACACGTGCGATGACCGCCGCGCCCGTCCAGCCCGGCGTACGGGCGGCACGCCGCCGTGACCGGCGCGTGTACACCCGTTCCCACCCCGTGCTGTTCACTCTGCTCGCGGCCGGCCGTCACCGGACGGTGACCCGGCTCGGAGGGACGGTGCTGGTGCACGGCAGCGATGCGTACCGGCACGCCCTCACCCGTGTTCCGCTGGACCGCACCGCGGCCGGCACCACCGGCGGGGCCGCGCGGGAGCTGTCCGCCGGCGGGTCGCTGTTCGACCAGGAGGGCGCCGGTCACCGTGCCACCCGCCGTGCGGTTGCCGAAGGGCTCGGCGCGGCCGGGGTGGAGCGGCTGCGCCCGGTGTGGCGGGAGGTCCTCACCCGCCGTCTCGCCCCACTGGCCGACGGCCGCACGGTCGACCTGGTGCCGCTGGCCCGCGAGCTGGCCGGGGCCACCGTCTGTGCGCTGCTCGGGACGGACGCGGACCCGGAGGGTGTCGCCGTGGCTGCCGCCCACGTGGCGGCCGCCGCCGTACGCGGTCATCTGCCCGGGCCACGGCTGCCCGGCACCGCCCGGGCGGCGGCCAGGGCGACGGCCCGCTTGGAGGCCCTGCTCACCCGAGGCAGCACGCCCGGCGAGTCGGCGGAAACGGCCTTGCGGGCCATGCTCGCGGTAGCCGCCGTCAACACCACGGTGGCGGCTCTCCCACGCGCCGCAGCCTGGTGTGCCGACGCGGCCTGGTGGGACCAGGCGGCCGACGACCGGCTGCGGCCGGCCCTGGTGACCGAACTGCTGCGGGTGATCGCTCCGTCCCCGCTGCTGCCGCGCGCCGCAGCGGCCGGCGGCGCTCTCGACCGGTGCCCGGTACGGGCAGGGGACCGCCTGATCCTGGTGGCACGGCACGCGGCCCGGGCGCACACCGATCCCCCGAACATCCGCAATCCCGCGCCGCCCGAGGTGGCCCAGCTCGTCTTCGGCGCCGGATCCCACGCCTGCCCCGGTGCGCGCCTGGCCCGCGCGCAGCTCGACGACGCGCTCGCCGCACTCGCGGCCCACCGCCCCGCCGTCGTGCGGGCCCGTGTCGACCGGTCCGCGGCTCTGCCCGGCTGGCGTTCGCTCACCGTCCGCTCCACCGCCCGCCCTTCGGAGGCCCGATGACCACCATCGCCGTCACGGGGGCGAGCGGCTTCTGCGGCTCCCATGTCGCCGCCACGGCTGCCCTCCGGGGCGCCGAGGTGCTGTGTGTGGGGCGCCGCCCCGGCCCGGTCGGACGGCACATTCCGTGGGACGCCGCCCACGAGGTGCCGGACCTCGCCGGCGCCGACATCGTGGTGCACTGCGCGGCGGCGGTCGGCGACCCGGTGCCCGGCTCCCCCGCCGAAGCGGCGATGCGTGCCGTCAACGTGGAGGGCACAGCACGTCTGTTGCAGGCCGCCGCCGGCCGACCGGTGGTCTGGGTGAGCAGCGCCAGTGTCTACGCGCCCGGCCCCGGAAGGGCGCGGATCACCGAGGACCATCCGGTGCACAGCCAGCTGAACGCGTACGGCCGTACCAAGGCCGCCGGTGAGGCGCTGGCGCTCACTGCCGGTGCCGTGGTGCTGCGCCCCCGGGCGGTCTACGGTGCCGGGGATCCGCATCTGGTGCCGCGGCTGGTGTCCCGCGTCCGCGGCGGCCTGCTTCTGCTGCCCGGCCCGAGCGTCCGCCTCAGCCTGACGGCCGTGGAGAACCTCACCGAGGCGTGCCTGAGCGCCGCCGACTGGCCGCCGGGCGCCTACAACATCGCCGACCCGGCGCCGTACGACCGTGACCAGGCCGTACGGGCGGTCCTCCGTGCCCACGGCATACGGGCCCGGATCCGCCACCTGCCGGCGGCGGTCGCCCACGCCGCAGCGGGCGCCGCCCAGTCGCTGGCCCGGCTGCGTCCGCACACTGAGCCGTTCCTCACCCGTTATGCGGTCGACCAGCTGGCCAACTCCGTCGTCCTGGACGTGTCCAAGGCCGAGGCCCAGGGCTGGACGGGTGGTCGTGTGCTCGGGGACTACACCGCGGCCCGGCCGGCCGTGTGAGCGGGCCGGGCACTCGACCGGCGCGGGATGGCCGAGTGGGCCGGTGGTCCGTTCAGAGAGCGAGCGTGACCGCAGCGGCGGCGCCGCCGAGGCCGAGGGCCAAGGCCGCCTCCGTCCAGCCGCCCTCGCCCCAGCGGAAGAAGCGGTCGGCGGCCAGCCGGCCGGGACCTGTGGCTGCGACGGCCAGCGCGACGACGGCGATGCACACGCTGTATTCCACGCCGCCGTCCGTCTCCCACAGGCCGTGCGCGCCGGTGACCGTGGCCATCGCGTTGATCATGACGCCGATCAGGGCGGCAGCCGCCAGCGGCGTCAGCAGACCGAGCGCCAGGCCGAGGCCGCCTAGCAATTCGGACAGGCCGCCGATCGTGGCGAAGAGCTTTCCCGGGTGATAGCCCAGGGCCGCGAACCCCTTGCCGGTCCGGGTCAGGCCCGGGCCTCCGAAGAGCCCGAAGACTTTCTGAGCTCCATGGGCGGCCATGAGCAGACCGAAGGTCAGTCTGATCAGCAGCAGGCCGGCATCGGCGGCGGTCGTCCTGGAGGCGGTGGTGGGATGCGCTACCGGTTCCGTGGAACGAGCAGCACGGTTCAGGATGCGCTTGGTCAACATGGCAGATGCTCCGGTCGGAACGCCATGACGGGCGTTTCCCCCAGCTCGGGCGGATACCGAGCAACCGGTCGACGGGCGGGCCCCGCGCAGCGGCGCAGAGCCGGCCCTCCCTACGATCGTTGCGCCGAGGGCAGTGCCGTGCATCTGGGCGGTGGCCCGCCGGAGGCAGGCGGCCGGTGTCGCCCTCAGCGGTCCTGGGGCGTCCGGTCGTCATCCTCGGGGCCGCTCGGGCCGAGCCGCACACAGCATTCCCCGGGCTCGGGGGCGAGGACGGCGTGGACTCCGGTGACCTGAAGACCGTCGAGGTAGCCGCTCAGGAAGGCCTGGTTCATGCCGCACACCAGGTCGGGGGCCTTCGCTGCCAGCGGGTGGAAGGGGCAGTTGCGGAGCCGGAGCCGGGTGGGGCTCTCCCGGACCGGTTCGTAGCCGTACTGGTCCAGCAGCCGCTCGCACGCGGTCAGCCCGCGCTCGGGGCCCAGACGGCCCGGGCGGGTCTCCTCGCGTGCGGCCTCGCCCATCTGCCGGCCCCGCTGGTCGGCCGTGCGCATGGCCGCCTGCGTCGCGTTCTCGTCGGCGCCCTCGGTCAGGACGGCGTCCAGGAGAAGACCGGCCAGCAGTTCGTGGCGCCGCTCGGGGATGGTCACGGTGATCTGGGTGTCGGTGGCCTCGTACACCTTCGGCTGTCTGCCGACCTTGCGGATGCCGCCCGGTGATTCGTAGCGGGCGCGCAGCAGGCCGGCGTCGACGAGTTTGTCGAGGTGGAAGGCGGCGAGCTTGCGGGATATGCCGACGCTGGCGGCGGCCTCGTCGCGGGTGACGGCACGGCGGGCCCGCCGGATGAAGGTGAACATGCGCCTGCGCGAGTCCTCGTTCAGGACGCTCACGGAGTCGAGGGCGGTGTCGGCCGTGTCGGGCTGCGGAGTCGGGTGGGAAGCCACGAGACCACAGTAACTCCCACCTTGCTGGGCGCAACTGCCTTTTTGGCCCTCTGTTCTGCACGTCTTGACGTCTTACCCGAATAAGACCAACATTTATTGGTGAAACCCCTGGGAGGTTGCGATGGTCAATGAGCCACAGCTTCAGGCGAAGCGTCCGGTCAGCGCCTCGCTCGCCGGCCCGTACGGCCACCCGTTCCACCCGATCCTGGTGACCGTGCCGATCGGCGCCTGGGTGACCAGCCTGGTGTTCGACATCGCGTCCCACGCAGTGCACCGTCCGGGCTTCCTGACCCAGTCCTCGGAGTGGCTGATCGCGGTCGGGGTGATCGGTGCCCTGCTGGCAGCCATGGTCGGATTCCTCGACCTGTTCGCGATCCCCAGCGGCACCCCGGCCTTTCGCACCGCCCTGGTCCACATGACGCTGAACCTGCTGGTGACCGCCGCCTACGTCGTCAACTTCCTGTGGCGGTACGGCGACCACACCGGCGGTGGCAGCGTCGGCATCGGGCGGCTCGTCCTGTCCGCACTGAGCGTGGCAGCCCTGGGCGTCTCTGGATTCCTCGGCGGCAAGCTCGCCTACCGCTACGGCGTCCGGGTCGCCGACGAGAGCACCCAGGCCGAGGGATTCACCACCGACCGCGGCCCGGGGAACGCCCGCTCCGTCGCCTGACCCGGGCCGCGCACCCGCCACGGCGGCCGGTGCCCTCCGACCGCCTCCTACCCCGTCTTCAGCTGGGAGTTCCCATGGACATCGCCGCACTGATCACCTGGGTGGTCACCGCTCTGGGCGGCTTCTACATGCTCGGCACCTGGATCCAACGCGGTGGAATCCGGCAGCAGCAATCCGGCACCAGCCGCCTGCCCGCACCCGTCGTCTTCGGGCACTTCGCCCTGGCCGCGATCGGGCTGGTGGTGTGGATCATCTATGTCGTGGCCGACAAGGGCGCCCTGGCCTGGACGTCGTTCGGTCTGCTGCTGCCGGTCGCCCTGCTCGGATTCGTGATGCTCGCCCGCTGGATCCCCGTCTACCGCGACCGCGCCACGGCCGGGGCGGTACCGGCCGCCGCGACGGCCGCCGGAGCCGAAGGGGCCGTACCCGCCGAACGGCATTTCCCCCTCGCCGTGGTGCTGGCACACGGCCTGTTCGCCGTGGTCACCCTCGTCCTGGTCCTGCTCACCGCCCTGGGCATCGGAGGCAGCTGACATGAGCCCGCGGCCCGAGCACCGCACCACCGCCCGAATAGACCCGCCCGATGCGGAGGACGCGCCATCCGCACGGCCCGCGCTGCGGGTCGTCCACGAGCCCGACGGTATCGACCTGGCCGCCGCGGAGGCAGCGGCCGGCCAGTTCCTCACCGCACTGGGCATCTCCACCGCCTCGGAGAGCCTGCGCGGCACACCGGGGCGGATGGCCCGCGCGTACGCCGAACTGTTCAGCCCGCGCTCCTTCGACCTGACCACCTTCCCCAACGAGGAGGGCTACGACGAACTCGTCCTGGCCCGCCGCATTCCGGTCCGCTCCGTGTGCGAGCACCATCTGCTGCCGTTCGTCGGCACCGCCCACGTCGGCTACCTGCCCGGCGCCCGCATCCTGGGCCTGTCGAAGCTGGCCCGCGTCGTCGAGCACTTCGCCTGCCGGCCGCAGGTCCAGGAACGCCTGACCAAGCAGGTCGCCGACTGGCTGCAGACACACCTGGAGCCCAAAGGCGTCGGCGTGGTCATCGAGGCCGAGCACTCCTGCATGACGCTGCGCGGGGTGCAGGCCACCGGCTCCAGCACCATGACCTCCACCCTGCTCGGCCTGCTGCGGTCCGACGCCCGTTCGCGGAGCGAATTCCTGGCCCTGACCGGCGTGGCCTCATGACCGCGGGCCACCGCCGCCCCGCGCCGGGCCGTGGCGTGGAGAGCCGCGTCAGGCCTGTTCGCCGGCCGCCTTCGCGGCCTGCCCGCACCCCTTTGCCGCGGTGCCGCTCCAGGATGTGCAGCCCATGGCCGGCGGGCGTGGCCGAGCCCTCGGGAAGCAGCTCCGCGAAGTCGCGGTCGGACTTGCGTACGGCCTCTCCGGGTTCCTTGCTCCAGCAGGCGCTCCGCCTCTGTGGCGCCGAGCCCGGCCGCCGCTACAGCAGACCCACCGCAGGGACCGCGACGTTGAGGGGTCCCAGGCTGATGGGATCGGCCGGGCCGCCCAAGGCTCGGCCGGCGGACGCCCCCTCGGCACTGTCACCCGTGGGCGGCGCCGGGAACCGCGCGGAGCCGTGAGCCAGGGCGCCGATCGGAGCGGCGCCGAAACGAGAGGCGGCCGCCGACGCGTCGGCCGCGTGCACACCGAGGCCACCGACGGCGAGGAGAGTGACAGCCGCAATCCGGAAAGACTTGATCATTGCGCTCCTTCGAGGCGTTTCGTTGTCTCTTTGGCACGTTCTCCGGCACGACACTCGCCGATCCGAGGCGAGGATGGGCGTATCGACGCGCGGCCGGTCCATCGGCGATTCCGGCGGTGATCCCCGCCTTGCCCGTGCCACCTCCCCCGGCGCAGTCTGGTCCTATGAGCGCTCAGGACGGCCCCACGCTCATCACGTCCGTGCAGCGGGCCTTCCGTTTGCTGGAGGCGGTGAGCGCGCACGAGAACGGTGCGCCGGCGAAACAGCTGGCACGCGAGACCGGTCTGCCCCTGGCCACCGCGTATCACCTGCTGCGCACCCTGGTGCACGACGGATACGTGCGGAAACTGGACGACGGCGGCTTCGTCCTGGGCGACAGACTGAACTCCCTGCACTCGGCGGCCGGCACGCAGACCCTTCTCAGCCGCATCCGCCCGGCGCTCGCCGCCCTGCGGGACGAGCTGTGCACCGCCACCTACCTCACGTTCTACGAGGACGGTGAGATCAGGGTCGCCGAGATCGTCGACGGGCCCCGTGCCCCACGGGTCGATCTCTGGGTGGGGTTCGAGGACGCCGGACATGCCACCGCCCTGGGCAAGTCCGTGCTGCGTGAGCTGGACGAGGACGCCCGCCGGGACTATCTGTCGCGCCACCACCTACCCGACCTCACACCACGTACGGTCACCAGCCTTCCCGAGCTGCTGCGCAGGATCGCGTCGTCCCCCCTCGCCCCGGCGGTCACGGACCTGGAGGAGTACTCACTCGGCACCGTGTGCGTCGCCGTGCCCGTCTATCGTGGCGGCACGCTCGGCTCGCTCGGCGTCTCCCTGCCCGTGGAACGGCGGGACCAGATCGAGGAGATCCGGGCACGGCTGCTCCCGGTCGCGAGCCGTATCACCAGGAGCCTCTCGCTCACTATCTGAAATTCCGCTTCTTGTGGCAGCCACGCCGAGCCCGTTTTCCTTGACGAAAGGGACATTCCGGGTGTGCATCCCGTACAGGCGAGGACTGCGGAAGAAACATGAGTCAGGCCCGACACCATGGTGGCGACCAGGAGCCGAGTTTGTTCAGGAAGCGTGCAGCCGGCATCTGGGGATCGGTACGCCGGCGTGCCGCCGGTCAGCCGTCCCCCGGAACAGCCGTGCTGCCGGTCCTGGTCCTCGCCGTCGTCGTGCTCGTGGACATCTCCGGCGGGGCGGGCATGGTCTGGCTGCCGCTGCTGGCGGCCGGGCCCGCGCTGGCCGCCGCCACCAACGGGCCGCGCGGGGTGCTGTGTGCCGGTCTCCTCGCCACGGCGCTGGGCGCGGGGCTGGGTATCAGAAACGGCGTTCCCGCCGGTGAGCTGATGGCCGTACTGTCCGCGCTGCTGGCCGTCACGGCGGCCAGCGGCCTGGCCGGCGCGCTGCGCAGCCGGCGTGAGCGGGTCCTCGCAGCCGTCCGCTCGGTCGCCGAGGCCGCCCAGCACGCCGTACTCCAGCCCGTCCCGGAGACCGTCGGACCGTTCCGGGTGGCCGTCCGCTACAGCGCCGCGGCGGCGGAGGCCCGGATCGGCGGGGATCTGTACGCCCTGGTGCCCACCCCGCACGGTGTCAGGCTGATCGTCGGCGACGTGCGCGGCAAGGGGCTGCCCGCCGTGGGGACCGCCGCACTGGTGCTCGGGGTGTTCCGCGAGGCCGCCCATGACGAGCCCGACCTGCTCGCCGTCGTCGGCAGGATCGAGCGGAGCCTCGCCCGCAACCTCGGCCCCGACGACTTCGTCACCGCCGTGGTCGCCGGATGGCCCCGGCCCGGACAGCTGGAGGTCGTCAACTGCGGACACGCGCCTCCGCTGCTGATATCCGCGTCCGGAGAGGTCAGGGCGGTGGAGCCGGCCCACCCCGCGCCGCCTCTCGGGCTGCGTGCCCTCTCGGGCCAGGCCCCTCGTCTGCAGCGGCTGCCCTTCGCGGTGGGAGAGCAGCTGCTGCTCTACACCGACGGGGTCACCGAGGCCCGCGATCAGGCGCGCGAGTTCTATCCGCTCGCCGAAGGGCTGGCCCGCCATGTCTCCGACGAGCCGGCCCGCACACTCACCGCGCTGCACGACGAGCTGCTGGCGCATGTGGGCGGCCGCCTGCACGACGACGCCGCCCTGCTCCTGCTCCGCAGGCAGACCGCGGACAGCGAAACGGCCTTCCTGCCGTCTCCGGTGGAGGCCACGCTCTAGACCGCGACGAGATCGGCCCATCGGGTGACCCCGCCCGGGTGGACGCGTATGCCGTGGCGGGTCGCCAGGGCGTGGATGATCGTCTCGCCCCGGCCGTGCTCGTCCGGGTCGTCGGCACGGGCCCCGCCCACCGGGAACGCAGCCCCCGCGTCGGTGACCTCGACGCGCAGGGTGCAGGCGCCGTCGTCGGGTATCCAGGACAACCGGAGAACGGCCGGGGGGCGGGCGTGCAGGAGCGCGTTGGTGACCAGCTCCGACACCACGAGCAGAGAGTCCTCGACCAGCTCCGGGAACACCCTCCAGTCGGCGAGGACCGCCGCAACACGCCGGCGTACGGCCGAGACGGCGCCGGCGACGGGAGGCACCGGACACACGTGTTCGCAAGCCGCCCGAAGCAGCGTGTTGAGCTGAGCCGTCATGGTCTCTCCCCATGGTGTGTGCTGCCGGTCCGACGCTGTGTCCTCACGCATACCGGCTTCGCAGCAAACTATGAAGACAAATCCGGCCCGTCAATGAACAGCGGTCGGCATTGCCGAACGGCTTTGCTCACCTGCGACCCCCGAGCGCCGTCCGCCCGCGGAGCGAAGCACCCGCGGCGGTAATAGGCTCGGCTCATGGCCGGCCCAGTCCAGTCGATCGAACGGGCGGCGGCGATCCTGCGCCTGCTCGCCGGTGGGCCCCGCCGACTCGGGCTCGGCGAGGTGGCGGCCTCGCTCGGGCTGGCGAAGGGCACCGCCCACGGCATCCTGCGCACCCTGCAGCACGTGGACTTCGTCGAGCAGGACGCGGCGACCGGGAAATACCAGCTCGGAGCCGCCCTGCTGCACCTGGGCACCAGCTACCTGGACGTCAACGAACTCCGCTCGCGCTCCCTGAACTGGGCCGATGCCCTCGCCGCCCGCAGCGGGGAGGCGGTACGCCTGGGCACCCCGCTGGAGGGCAGCGTGCTCATCGTCCACCATGTGTTCCGGCCGGACGACACCTTCCAGACCCTGGACGTGGGCTCGCTGCTGCCCCTGCACGCCTCCTCGCTGGGCAAGGTACTGCTGGCGTTCGGGACCGCGACGATCGAGCCCGGCGACAGGCCTGGCCTGGAGGCGTACACCCGCCACACGCTGGTGGACCGCGAGCGGCTCACCCGGGCACTCGCCGAGGTGCGGGAACTCGGCTGGGGCGCCGAGATCCAGGAGATGAGCATGGGCGAGGCCGGGCTCGCCGCGCCGATCCGCGGCCACGGCGGCCTCGTCGTCGGCGCCATCGGCCTGTCCGGGCCGGTCGAGCGGATCTGCGACAGCCAGGGCCGTCCCCGCCCGAGCCTGGTCACCCTGATCCGTGAAGCGGCGCGCGCGATCTCCAGAGACCTGGGAGCCGCCCGCTGGTAGGCCAGGACAGCCGCCCCTTATCCATCGGAAGGCAGACCCGATCATGGCTGAACGGTATGTAATGTCCATCGATCAGGGCACCAACTCGACCCGATGCATTCTCTTCGACCACCGCGGGCGGCTGGTCTCGGTCGCGCAGAAGGAGCACCAGCAGCACTTCCCCCGGCCCGGCTGGGTCGAGCACGACGCCGTCGAGATCTGGCAGAACCTACGACGCGTCGTGCCGGAGGCCCTGTCCGACGCCGGGGTCGGCACGGGACAGGTCGCCGCCGTCGGCCTGGCCAACCAGCGCGAGACCACCGTGCTCTGGGACCGGCGTACCGGCGCACCGCTGGGCCGGGCGATCGTATGGCAGGACACGCGTACGGCGCCGCTCGTCGAGGAGCTCAGAAAGGACCCCGGTGAGGAGTTCTTCCTGCAACGGTGCTGTCTGCCGCCCTCGACCTATTTCTCGGCGCTGCGGATCCGCTGGCTGTTCGACCACATCAAGGGTCTGCAGCAGCGCGCCGTAGACGGGGAGGTGCTGTTCGGGACGATGGAGAGCTGGCTGATCTGGAACCTCACCGGAGGCACCGACGGTGGCCTGCACATCACCGACGCCACCAACGCCAGCCGCACGATGCTGATGAACATCCACACGCTCGCCTGGGACGAAGAGCTGCTGGCCTTCTTCGGCGTCCCCCGCTCGATGCTGCCCGAGATCAGGTCGTCTGCCGAGACGTACGGCGACGCCCGCTCGCTGCTGCCGGGCGTCTCCCTCACCGCCGCCCTCGGCGACCAGCAGGCCGCGCTCTTCGGCCAGACCTGCTTCTCGCCGGGCGAAGCGAAATGCACCTACGGAACGGGGAGCTTCCTGCTGCTGAACACCGGGGGCGACGTCGTGCGGTCCCGGCACGGGCTCCTCACCACCGTCGCCTACAAGATCGGGAACCAGCGGCCGGCGTACGCCCTGGAAGGGTCCATAGCCGTCACCGGCGCACTCGTCCAGTGGTTCCGTGACCGCCTGGGCCTGATCAGCAGCGCCCCGGAGATCGAGACCCTGGCGCGGACGGTGGAGGACAACGGCGGCTGTTACATCGTCCCCGCCTTCTCGGGCCTGTTCGCACCCCGCTGGCGCAGTGACGCACGCGGGGTCATCGTGGGCCTCACCTCGTACATCACCAAGGGGCACCTGGCGCGCGCCGTCCTGGAGGCCACCGGGTGGCAGACCCGCGAGGTCGTCGACGCCATGAACGCCGACTCCTCGGTCTCCCTGCAGCAACTGAAGGTGGACGGGGGCATGACCGCGGACAACCTGCTCATGCAATTCGTGGCCGACGTCCTCGACGTGCCCGTGGTGCGGCCCCTGGTCGCCGAGACGGTCTCCCTCGGCGCCGCCTACGCGGCCGGCCTCGCTTCCGGCTACTGGCCGGACCTGGAAGTGCTGCGCCGCAACTGGCACCGGGCGGCGCAGTGGTTGCCCGCCATGGATCCCCGACTGCGGGAGGCGGAGTACGACAACTGGCAGCGGGCGGTGGAACGCTCCCTGGGGTGGGCCCGGACATCGCGCTCAGCCGAGCCGCGCCCACCCAAGTGACGTATTTCGCGCCTTACTTCAGGTAGGACTTGCGCACCGGGTGCCATTATGTGATCAAATCTACCGATGCGTACCCCCCACATAAAGACGCATCATGCTGCTCAGTCGGACGGGCCTCCCGCCGAAGAGGTTCCACCCCGCCGGAATCCGTACGACGAACTGGCCTCGCTGGCAGACCATCCGCTGGACGACTTCCTCACCGAGGACAGCGCGCCGGCCCGGCAGGAGGACGACGCCGAGGAGCCCTGGGCACCACCCAACCACCGGCGCGGCAGCCGCCGTCGCAACCGCGCCACGGGCCTGCCCACGGTGGTCCGGGGCCTCGCCTGGGTCGTCACCCTCGCCTGCCTCGTCACCCTTGCCGACCGCTGGGCATTGCTGTACGCCGAGTACAGGGCCTCAGAACAGCTGAAGGACAAACTGCACCTCGCAGCCGCCCCCGAGGTACGGATCGGCGGCTTTCCCTTCCTCACGCAACTGGCCGCACAACGCCTGGACTCGGTCCGGGTGACCGTCCCCGGCATCCCGGCCCACCGGGTCACCCTCACCCAGGTCACCGCCACCGCACACGACATACGCATCGACGGCGACGGACCCACCGCGGTGCGCGGCGCACTCGTCCGGCAGGTGCGCGGTCAGGTCCTGCTGTCCTTCGCCGACATGAACCGCGAACTCGGCGCCTCCCAGGTGGCTTTCACGGCGCACGGACCGGAAGGCGTCCAGGCCCGCGGCTCCCTGCACATGGCGGGCCGTGACCTGAGCGTACGGGCCGACGCGCGCATCCGGCGCAACGGGGACCGCGGCATCGCCACCTCCGTGGACGGCATCCGGCTCGACATCGACGGCCTCGCGACCTACCGGCCCGGCACCAGGCCCGCCGAGGGGCTCCACCTGACCCCCGCATCGGCGAGACGTCTCACCCGGGAGGCGGAGAAGATCAAGGCCTTCCTGGCGCTCCCCGAGATCGTGCACCGCCTCGGTGTCCCCGACAGCGCGGTGCGCGCCGCGCTCCACGACGAGGACAAACTCCATCGACTCACCGGCGCCCCGCGCTTTTTGCACCGGCTGACCCGCATCAACCTCGTGGACGCCGCTCTCGCCCACCCGGAACTCCTCACCAGGCTGGGCCTCGACCCGTCCCTGCTCACCGCGCTGACCAAGCTCACCCGCCCCCAGATCGCCGACCGCTTCTCCTTCGCCTTCCAGCTCCCGAAGCCACCCGGAGGCTCCCTGCGTCTGCAGCGCGTGACGGTGGACAGGGACGGCATCCGCGCCGAGGTGTCGGGAACGGGACTGCTCCTGGGCCGCTGAACCGGCGACGCGGCCTGTTCGTCTGCTTCGGCGTCGCCTGCATCGGCATGTGGGCTGCGATGTCACCGCTCCTGGCCATCGGCCCCTTCGCCGGTCGCTGTCCGTTCGGCGGGGTGCACGGGGAACGGGCTCGGCATGTGGGCGGCCGAGCCTTGCTGAAGATGGTGCTGTGGCTTCCGACGCTCTTCGGCCAGGAAGTGGGCCGGCAGGGCTACCTCTTCCCGCGCCCGGCACGGGACGGTGAGCGACAGCAAAACGACTGGCGCAAGAACCCACGACCACATCTCGTCCGGCCACACCCGAACGGTGACGGCGTGGCGGCGTTCCCGATCAGGGCGGTCGGCTTACATGGGGGGAGGAAGGAGATCCGCATGCCACAACAGGGACCCGCCAAGCAGCCCACGTCCGAGCTGGACGCCCGCTACAGTTCCGCGCTCAATCCCCGGCCGGGTGCCGCGGACGTCACCGCCACAGAATGGGCCGAGGCCGAACGGCAGATGAGGGCCGCCGAGATCTTCTGGGTGTCCACGGTGCGCGCGGACGGCCGGCTGCATGTCACGCCCGTGATCGCCGCCTGGCACGACGGGGTGCTGTACTTCTCCACCGGCAAGGGGGAGCAGAAGGCGAAGAACCTCGCTCATGACAGCCACTGCGCGCTGACCACCGGCGGGAACTCGCTCGGCGAAGGGCTCGACCTGGTGGTGGAGGGCAGGGCCGAGCCGGTTGCCGATCCGGCCGTGCTGGACGAGGTCATCGCGGCATATGAGGCGAAGTACGGGCCGCACATCACCTCGCCCGAGGGCACCTTCCACGGCATCGGGGATGCGTTCCGAAGGGGGGACGTGGTGGTGTTCGCGGTGGCTCCCGAGACGGCGTACGGCTTCGGCCGGCGCGAGGGGGTCTACACCCATACGCGCTGGACGTTCTGAGCGGCGGCGGTCTTCGGCACGCTGTACCGCGCCGTCGTCGTCCGGCCGAAGTCCTCGTCCGGTCGAAGTCCTCGCCTGGCCCAAATCCTCGCGCGGCACGGCGTCGTCTGCGAATGGCCGACGGTGACGGCGCCGTGGGGCCGGGGAACTGGTAGCTCCTTGAGGGACAGCGGACGCCGAGGGAAGGATGGTCATGGCCACCACCGTGGACGGAACCAGGGACCACACCGCGCCGCCGAGCCTTCAGCTGCCCGGGATCGTCCTCGGGGTGGGGCTGGGCGGGTTCGTCGACGGCATTCTGCTGCATCAGCTGCTGCAGTGGCACCACATGCTCACCAGCACCAATCACGACCACATCGGTGTGAAGTACTACGACCCGCACACCGTCTCCGGGCTGGAGATGAACACCGTGTGGGACGGAATCTTCCACACCGTGTGCTGGATCGCTGTGCTCACCGGCCTCGCGATCCTCTACGCGCGGGTGACGACCGGCAGGCGCCGCGTGTGGGCCTCGCGGGTCCTGTGGGGCTGGATTCTTGCCGGTTGGGGCCTGTTCAACCTCGTCGAAGGCATTCTGGACCACCAGATCCTGGGCATCCACCACGTCCACGGCGGGCCGTACCAGCTCTGGTGGGACATGGGCTTCCTCGCCCTCGGAGCGCTGCTGGTCGGCGGCGGCCGGCTGCTCCAGCGTGGTGCACGGCCCTTCGATCCGCAGGCCGCCGGCACCGGGCGGGCAGGCCGAGCCGGCTGATGGGCGACGACAGCGGCCACATGCATCACCCGCAGGGCAGCGGTGCGGCAGACGTACTGGTGCCGTTGCTGGGCCTGCTGGTGTGTGCGGTCCTCTATCTCCTCCTGGTCCACCGGGCGCGCCGCCGCAACCCGGTACGGGGCTGGAGCTGCTGGCGCGCCGTCAGTTTCGTCACGGGTCTCGCCCTGGCGTCCATCGCCCTGCTGCCGCCCCTCGCGCCCCTGGCCCACAGCGACTTCCGCGGTCACATGGCCCAGCACCTGCTCATCGGCATGTACGCCCCGCTCGCCCTCGTACTCGGCGCCCCGGTGACGCTCCTGCTGCGCGCCCTGCCCGCACCGCGCGCCCGCGGCCTCACCGTGTTCCTGCACAGTCGTCCGGCCCGTCTCCTCACCCATCCGGTGCCGGCCCTGCTGCTGTCCACCGGCAGTCTCGCGGTCGTGTACTTCACGCCGCTCTACAACACCGCCATGGCCCATCCTGCCGGGCACTGGCTGCTGCACGCGCACTTCCTGCTGTCGGGCTGTCTGTTCGCCCACGTCATCGCGGGTCCGGACCCCGCTCCGGCCCGCCCCGGCGTACGGGCCCGGCTGGTCTGCCTCGGCTGTGCCATCGCCGCGCACGCGGTCATCGCGCAGTTGATGTACGGCGGATTCTGGATAGACATCCGCGCTCCCATCCCTCAGGTCCAGGGCGGTGCGGAGATCATGTACTACGGCGGTGACATCGCCGAACTCCTCCTCGCGGCCGCCCTCGTCGCCACCTGGCGCCCGGAGCGCGGTTCCCGTCAGGCAGCGAGGACGTCAGCGGCGCCGGTGTACGGGGCAGTGCGGGACTGACGAACCCCCTCGGGGCCACTAGGCGGGAAGGCAGGGTGGTCAGCGGACCGCCGGCCGGTGGCTGGGGGCCGGCTGCGGGGCGTGCTGTCCGGTGCGCAGCGACAACGGTCCCGTCCCGGGAACGGCCCCGTCCCAGGGTGCAGCTCTTCAGGTGCGCAGGTGGCGGGCGGCGTGCCGGGGTGGCCACGATCGGCACCGGGCGCCCCCGTTCCGCCCCGGGCGTGCCGGATCATTCAGGGTGGGCCACTGCGTCCCTCTGCAGCTGTACGGACGCCAGGAGGCTCAGCGAGGGCTCGGCCTGGCGCAGCGCCCTGACCGCCGCGACGGAGGCGATGTCCCCGGTGAAGCCGACGGCGTCCAGCCGGGAACGGACCCAGCGGGCGCGCAGCTGCGGGTCGGTCGCGGCGGCCGTGGATTCGACCAGCGCGGCGGCGCGCTCCAGGCCTGGGCGCTCTTCGGGGGACGCCTCGCTCAGCGCCTGCCGCAGGGTCGCCGCGACCAGGTCGGAGTCCCGGATGAGCAGTACGGCGTCGTGTTTCTTGGTCAGCCCCGTGAATGCTTTCATGTCGATCACTGTGCCGGTCGCCTTCCCGGTCCGCCAAATGACTTGAGGAACCTCAGAGGGAGCACCTCTCCACCGAGTGGGTGCCTTCCGGCCTGCCGGGCGGTGTCCTGCCACCGCCGGCTGTGTCCGCCTTCTAGCCTCGGCGGCATGCTGGGGCTTCCTGCTCACGTCCGTGCCTGCCTGTTCGACCTCGACGGGGTGCTCACCCAGACCGCGAAAGTGCACGCGGCCGCCTGGAAGGAGATGTTCGACGACTATCTCCGTGAGCGCGCCGCACGTGAGGGGACCGCGTTCGTGCCCTTCGACGCGGTCGACGACTACGACGAGTACGTGGACGGGCGCCCCCGTGAGGACGGGGTACGCACCTTCCTCGCGGCGCGCGGGGTGCACCTGCCCGAGGGATCGCCGGACGACCCGCCGGAGGCCGAGACCGTGAACGGCCTGGGCAACCGGAAGAACAACCTGGTGCTGCGGCGGATCCGCGAGGACGGGGTGGAGCCCTACGAGGGCTCGGTCCGTTTCGTGCACGCGGTGCGGGAAGCCGGGCTGCGCTGCGCGGTGGTGTCGTCCAGCGCCAACTGCCGGGACGTGCTGGTGGCGGCCGGGATCGAGGGCCTGTTCGACGAGCGGATCGACGGAGTGGTGGCGCACGAGCGTCGGCTGCGCGGCAAGCCCGCTCCGGACACCTATCTGGAGGCGGCGCGCGGGCTGGGCCTGGAACCGGACGAGGCGGCCGTGTTCGAAGACGCCCTGGCCGGCGTGGAGGCGGGCCGGGCGGGAGGGTTCGGCATGGTCGTGGGCGTCGACCGGGTGGGCCAGGCGGAGCAACTGCGGGCGCACGGGGCCGATGTGGTGGTCCGGGACCTGGCCGAGCTTCTGGAGTCGCGGTGATCACGCATCCCAGCTACACGGTCGAGCCGTGGTGCCTGCGCGAGACGGAGCTGAACCTCGACGTGCTCGCCCAGAGCGAATCGGTGTTCGCGCTGTCGAACGGGCACGTCGGGTGGCGTGGGAACCTCGACGAGGGAGAGCCGCACGGACTGCCCGGCGCCTACCTCAACGGCGTCTACGAGCGGCATCCGCTGCCGTACGCGGAAGCGGGCTACGGGTATCCCGAGTCCGGCCAGACGATGATCAACGTCACCGACGGCAAGGTCATCCGGCTGCTCGTCGACGACCACCCGTGCGATCTGCGCTACGGCCGGCTGCTGGCGCACGAGCGGGTCCTGGACTTCCGCTCCGGTGTGCTCAGCCGGACCGCCCGGTGGACCTCGCCCGGCGGCCGTACGGTCAAGATCACCTCACGGCGGCTCGTGTCCTTCACCCAGCGAGCGGTGGCCGCGGTGGTGTACGAGGTGGAGCCCGTCGACGGGCCGACCACGGTGGCCGTACAGTCCGAGCTCGTCGCCAACGAACAGCTGCCCCGCTTCGAGGGCGATCCCCGGGTCGCAGCGGCGACCGGGTCCCCGCTGGTGCCCGAGGAGCACTTCGCGCAGGACACCCGGCTGCGGCTCGTGCACTGCACCGACGTCAGCGCACTGCGGGTGGGAGCGGCGGCCGACCACGTCGTGGAGGGGCCCGAGAGCACGCGCTGGACGGCACAGAGCGAGCCCGACGTCAGCCGGCTGACGGTGACCGCGAACCTGGTGCCCGGACAGCCGCTGCGCCTGGTGAAGTTCGTGGCGTACGGCTGGTCCGGGGAGCGTTCGCTGCCGGCCGTGCACGATCAGGTGGACGGGGCGGTGGCGGCGGCGGTCAGCACCGGCTGGGAGGGACTGGTCGCCGCGCAGCGGGCGTACCTGGAGCGCTTCTGGGCCGGCGCGGACGTCGAGGTGGAGGGCGACGCGCAGATCCAGCAGGCGGTGCGGTTCGCTCTGTTCCATGTGCTCCAGGCAGCGGCCCGCGGCGAGAACCGGGCGATTCCCGCGAAAGGCCTGACCGGAACCGGGTACGACGGGCACTCCTTCTGGGACACCGAGTCCTATGTGCTGCCGGTGCTCACGTTCACCGCGCCGGAGGCCGTCGCCTCGGCGCTGCGCTGGCGGCACCGGACGCTGCCGGCGGCCCGGGAACGTGCGCGCCAACTCGGGCTGGCCGGGGCGACGTTCCCCTGGCGCACCATCGACGGCGCCGAGTGCTCCGCCTACTGGCCCGCTGGGACGGCCGCCTTCCACGTCAACGCCGACATCGCCATGGCCGTCGTGCGGTACGTCATGGTGACCGGAGACGAGGACTTCGAGCGTGCCGAGGGACTCGACCTCCTCGTGAACACCGCGCGGCTGTGGCGTTCCCTCGGTCACCATGACGCGGAAGGCGTCTTCCACATCGACGGGGTGACCGGCCCCGACGAGTACAGCGCGTTCGCCCGGGACAACCTCTACACCAACCTGATGGCCCAGCAGAACCTGCTGGCTGCCGCGGACGTGGCGGTACGCCATCCGGACCGGGCCGCGGAGCTCGGTGTCGACGACGAGGAGGCCGCGGTGTGGCGGGACGCGGCGGCCCGCATGGCACTGCCGTACAACGCGTCTCTCGGCGTCCATGAGCAGTCGGCCGGTTTCACGACCTTCCAGCGCTGGGACTTCGAGGCGACCCCACCCGAGAACTACCCGCTGCTGCTGCACTACCCCTACTTCGACCTGTACCGCAAGCAGGTGGTGAAGCAGGCCGACCTGGTGCTGGCGATAATGGAGTGCCCGCACGTCTTCACCGCGGAGCAGAAGGCACGCAATTTCGCCTACTACGACGCCCTGACCGTGCGCGATTCCTCGCTCTCGGCGTGCTGCCAGGCGGTGCTCGCCGCCGAGACCGGGCATCTGCGGCTCGCCTACGCCTACCTCGGCGAGGCCGCGCTGATGGACCTGGACGACCTTGAGCACAACACCCGTGACGGGCTGCACATCGCCTCCCTCGCCGGAACCTGGATCGCCCTGATCGCAGGGTTCGGGGGGATGCGCCGGTACATCGGTGAGGACGGGAAGCCGGACCGGCTGGCGTTCACACCGCGCTTGCCGGAAGCGCTGTCCAGGGTGGCGTTCACCGTGCTCGTACGCGGACGCAGACTGACGGTGGACATCGGCCGCTCCCGTACGCGGTACAAGCTGGTGGAAGGCGAACCGCTGCTCCTGCTGCACCACGGAGAGCCGACGACCGTGACCGCCGACGAACCGGTCGACCGCCCGACGCCCCCCGTCCGGGCGCGCACCGAGCCACAACAGCCGCCGGGCCGCCGCCCTGTGGGCCTGCCCGTCGGTGAGGAGCCGCGGGCTGAGACACCCGAATGACACGGCGGGGATCATGCCGCGTGCGGGGGACGAGGTGGACGCCGCGCCCCGCGGTGCGCGACATCCGGCCGGCCATGACCGTCATGACGCGTTTCGGTACGACCGGCTGACGCCTCGGGCCGTTGAGGGTGCCGCCGGACGCGGCGTACTCGCCGCCTGATGCGGCGGTGCCGGGTAGGCGTCACTCGTCAGTCTCGCTCCCAGCCAGGTGAGGGAGGCGAAGACGAACAGCCCTTCCACGATCAGGGAAAGGGGGCCGTACGGCGGTTCCCAGCCGGATTCGTAGTAGCCGCCGGGCAGGCCAACGGTGCGCGAGAACAGAAAACCGAAGATCATACCGAGGCTGACCAGGGCTCCGGTCAGCCACGCGGCTGCCGGACGCCTCATGGTCACCAGTACCGCCGCCACGACGAGCATGACGGCGCTGCCCAGGGCGAACAGCAACCCGATGTAGAACTTCTCCTCCAGGTGATCAGGGACGAGGAGGCCGTGCAGCACCACATTGCCGACGGCGCAGCACGCTCCCAGTCCTCTCAGGGTGATGTCGGTGGCAGAGAGGGACTTCATGAAAGAGGTACGCAAACGACGTCGGAAGGGATTGCGACGGACCTGTGCACGGCATGACGCCGGGCCGGCCCTGCCCGTCACAGGCCGGACGGTGCTTCGTGGCCGGTGCGCCGCAGGGCGTCCTTGAGGCGGCCGGTCACCACCAGGTTGCCGGCCGGGGTGCGCCGCGCGAGGAAACCGGTGCGGAAGTAGCCGTCGGGGGTGAAGGCGCGAGCGTTGTGGTCGGATGCCCGGTAATACCCTCGCAGGGTATACGGACCCCGGGCGAGGAGTTCGCCGGGCTCCCCGTCGGGCACGTCCCTGCCGTCGGTGTCGACGATCCGGATCTCGTCGTCGGGCGAGAGCGGCCGGCCCTGCGTGGTGAGTACGGTTTCGTCGGGATCGGCGGGCCGGGTGAGCGCGAGCGGCCCCCCCCCCGCCGGGCCGAAGACCTGCTGCAGGCGACAGTCCAACGCGGGGCCCATCCGTGCGGCGGTCGCCCGGTGCAGGGGTGCGCCGCCGACCTGCACCAGACGCAGGCTGCTCAAGTCGGACCGGATCACGGGGAGTTCGTCGAGCCATAGCCGGGCGACGGCGGGCACCACCGACGTGATGGTGACCCGCTCCCGTTCCACGGCCGGAAGGCATTCGGCGGGTTCCGGGCTCTCGACCAGGACGACGGTGCCGCCGGCGGAGAGGGTGCCGATGATCCCGGGGCAGCCGAAGGTGAGATTGAACTCGGCGGGCAGCGCGGCGAGGTAGACGTCGTTCTCGGTGAGCGACACCAGTTCGGCGGCGGCCCGCGCCTGGTACGCGTAGTCGTTGTGGGTGCGCGGAACGAGCTCGGGCGCCGCGGTGGTGTCGTCGGAGAGCAGGAGGAACGCCACCTGATCGGCGCCCTGCGCAAGCGCCGGCCCGGGCGGGGCGTCGATGGAGTCCAGCGGGAAGTAGTGGCAGCCCGACGGGTCGGTCCTGAGGCCGCCGTACGGGGACGCGGCTCCCGGCGCCTCACGGGTGAACACCCGCCGCAGGAAGGGCCCCCGGGCCGCGATGTCCGCGGCCATCGCCGTGTGGTCGAAGCCCTGGTACGTCGAAGGGCCGACGTAGCCGGCGGCCTCGGTGACCCGCACCAGGTGGGACACCTCGGACGCGCGGTGAGAGACCGGACAGCACACGGGGACCGCGCCGGCGCGCATCAGCGCGAACACGGTGACGACCCACTCGGGCACGTTCGGCAGCTGGACGACGACCCGTTGCCGGGGCCTCAGGCCGCGCAGCCGGAACCCTGCGGCCATCCGGTCCACGCGCCGGTTCAGGTGCGCGTACGTGATGCGGGTACCGCCGTGCACGAGCGCGGTCCGCGGTCCGTGCTGCAGGGCCCAGTCGCGCAGCAGGTTGTCCAGCGTATTGCCACGCCAGTGCCCGGCCGCCCAGTAGCGGTCGACGAACTCCTCGGGCCAGGGCGTACAGCCGTCGAGCATGGATGTCATCCGCTTTCTTCCGCACCGCTGTCCTGACCCTCGCGATCCCATCTGCCGACGCCCCTGTGCACAAGGCGCTTTCCCCACCATGGATGCTCGATTCCCTCGGCGGAAAGTCCAATGAGCGCCGCCGGCCAGGACGTTCCTCCGGTATCCGGTCGACCCCCTGAATCCCGCGTGCCCAGTCGTCGAGGAGCCGCCAGGCGGTGAGGGCGAGCGTGGCCCGTATCAGGCCGGCGGGTTCGGTGAGTTCCACGCCCAGGACCTTGCCGATCTGCTGGAGACGGCGGGCGAGGCTGCTGTGGTGCAGGTGAAACCGGCGCCGATGTCCACGCCGATCACTGGGAGATCCACACCGAGGCGGACGAACTCGTCTGTCCGTCACCATCCCCCGGGGCAGCCGCCTCGAACGGCGGACCACAGCCTCACAGGCCTTGATCGCGGCTTCGGGCCACCGTCGGTTTTCCGCCGGTGGCCCTGAGGTGCCGTTCAGGGCTCACTCACCGAAGGCTGCCCTGCACTGTGCGGAATCCCTCCGTCGGCGAGTCCGGCGAAAGTAGGGTGATACGCATGAAGGCACTTTTGTTGTCTGGTGGCTCAGGTACCCGATTGCGCCCCATAACTTATACATCGGCGAAGCAACTTGTACCGGTCGCGAACAAACCGGTGCTGTTCTACGGTCTGGAGGCGATCGCCGAGGCCGGCATCACCCAGGTCGGGATCATCGTCGGGGACACCGCAGAGGAGATCCGGGAGGCGGTCGGCGACGGTTCCGCGTTCGGTGTCGACGTCACCTACATCCGGCAGGAGGCACCGCTCGGGCTGGCCCACGCGGTGCTGATCGCCCATGAGTTCCTGGGCGAGGACGATTTCGTGATGTACCTCGGCGACAACTTCGTCGTCGGTGGCATCAAGGATCTGGTGGACTCCTTCCGCACCGAGCGGCCGGAGGCACAGATCCTGCTGACGAAGGTGCCGAACCCGCACGCGTTCGGCGTGGCCGAGCTGGACACGGCGGGCCGGGTGATCGGCCTGGAGGAGAAGCCCGCACATCCCAAGAGCGAGCTGGCGCTGGTGGGCGTGTATCTGTTCTCCCCGGCGATCCATGAGGCCGTGCGCGCGATCCAGCCGTCCTGGCGCGGCGAGTTGGAGATCACGCACGCCATCCAGTGGCTGATCGACGCCAGGCGTGACGTGCGGTCCACCACGATCTCCGGGTACTGGAAGGACACCGGGAACGTCACCGACATGCTCGAGGTCAACCGCTCGGTGCTGGAGACCCTGGAGCGCAGGATCGACGGCACGGTCGACGCCGGCAGCGAGATCATCGGCCGGGTGCGCGTCGAGACCGGGGCCAAGGTGACCGGCAGCCGGATCGTGGGCCCGGCGGTCGTCGGCGCGAACACCGTGATCACCGACTCGTACGTCGGCCCCTTCACCTCGATATCCGACGACTGCCGGATCGAGGACAGCGAGATCGAGTACTCCATCGTGCTGCGCGACTCCTCGCTGAGCGGCGTCCGGCGGGTGGAGGCCTCCCTCATCGGCCGCAATGTCCAGGTCACTCCCGCGACCCGCAAGCCTGCCGCTCACCGTTTCGTCCTCGGTGACCACAGCAAAGTGCAGATCTCGTCATGACGGCCTCTTCCTCTCCCGACGGCCCGACCCGGATTCTGGTGACCGGCGGTGCCGGTTTCATCGGCTCGCACTACGTCCGCACGCTCCTCGGTCCGGCCGGCCCGGGTGATGTGACGGTCACGGTGCTGGACAAGCTCACCTACGCGGGTAATCCGGCCAACCTCGACGAGGTGCGCGGCCACCCGGGATTCGCCTTCGTCCAGGGCGACATCTGTGACGGCGCGCTGGTCGACGAGTTGCTCGCCGCCCACGACCAGGTGGTCCACTTCGCCGCCGAGTCGCATGTGGACCGCTCGATCCTGGGCGCCGCCGAGTTCGTCCGGACCAACGTGGTGGGCACCCAGACGCTGCTGGAGGCGGCGCTGCGCCACGAAAGACACACTGGACGCCGAAGACCGAGGACCTTCGTGCACATCTCCACCGACGAGGTGTACGGCTCCATCGACTCCGGCTCCTGGCCGGAGACGGACCCGCTGCGCCCCAACTCCCCGTACGCCGCCTCCAAGGCGTCGGCCGACCTGATCGCCCTCGCCCACCACCGTACCCACGGCCTCGACGTGCGGGTGACCCGCTGCTCCAACAACTACGGGCACCACCACTTCCCCGAGAAGGTCATCCCGCTGTTCGTCACGAACCTGCTGGACGGCGGGAAGGTCCCGCTGTACGGCGACGGCGGCAACGTCCGCGACTGGCTGCACATCGACGACCACGTCCAGGGCATCGAGCTGGTGCGCACGAAGGGGCGCGCCGGTGAGGTCTACAACATCGGCGGCGGTACCGAGTTGTCCAACAAGGAGCTGACCGCTCTGCTGCTGGAGGCCTGCGGCGCGGACTGGCACACGAGTGTCGAGTACGTCCCCGACCGCAAGGGACACGACCGCCGCTACTCGGTGGACTGCAGCAAGGCACGTGCGGAGCTGGGCTACGAGCCCCGCAAGGACTTCGCCATCGGCCTTGCCGAAACGGTCACTTGGTACCGCGAGAACCGCTCCTGGTGGGAGCCGCTGAAGGAACGCGCGGCGCTCCGATAGATCTGCCCCGGCCACCTTCGGACGACAAACAGGGGACCATGACCACCACTTGGCTGATCACCGGCGCCGCCGGCATGCTCGGGCGGGATCTTCTGGCACGGCTCCACCGGGACGGCGAGGACGCCGTCGGCCTCGCCCGTGGCCATCTCGACATCACGGACGCGGATGCGGTGCACGGCACCGTCGACGCGCAGCGGCCCCGGATCGTGGTCAACTGCGCCGCCTGGACGGCCGTCGACGACGCCGAGGCGCGCGAGGCGGACGCCCTGCGGGTCAACGGTGACGGGCCCCGGCACCTCGCCGAGGCGTGCGCGAAGATCGGGGCGAGGCTGATCCAGGTCTCGACGGACTATGTCTTCGCGGGCGACGGCACCAGTCCGTACGCCGAGAACGCCCCTACGGCACCGCGCAGCGCGTACGGACGCACCAAGCTGGCGGGGGAACAGGCGGTGCTGACGGAACTCCCGGACGCGGGGTACGTCGTGCGGACGGCCTGGCTGTACGGGGCGGGGGGCGGGAATTTCATCGACACGATGATCGGGCTGGAGTCGGTGAGGGAAACCGTCGACGTGGTCGACGACCAGCACGGACAGCCCACCTGGACGGTGGACCTCGCGGACCGGATGGTGCGGCTGGGGCGGGCCGCCCTCGCCGGCAGCGCGCCCGCCGGGATCTACCACGGCACCAGCGGTGGGGAGACGACCTGGTTCGGCCTGGCCCGGGAGATCTTCCGGCTGCTCGGCGCGGACCACGGACGGGTGCGGCCGACCACCAGCACCGCCTTCGTGCGGCCCGCCCCCCGCCCCGCGTACAGCGTCCTGGGGCACGGCCTCTGGCACCAGGCAGGAATGGAACCGATCCGTCCCTGGCGGGAGGCGCTGCAGGCGGCGTTTCCTGCTCTGCTCGACGAGAAGAAAGGTTCAACCCGGTGAACTTCAGGATCCAGCCGACCGCCCAGGTCGACGAGACGGCCACGATCGGTGACGGGACGACGGTCTGGGACCTGGCCCAGGTACGGGAGGACGCCCGGCTGGGCAGCGGGTGCATCGTGGGCCGGGGAGCGTACGTCGGTCCGGGAGTGCGGATCGGCGCCCATGTGAAGCTCCAGAACTACGCGTTGGTCTACGAACCCGCGGTGCTCGGAGACGGGGTGTTCGTCGGCCCGGCGGCGGTGCTCACCAATGACCACTTCCCCCGGTCGGTGGACCCGCGGGGCCGGCTGAAGCGCGGCGGCGACTGGGAGGCCGTGGCAGTGGTGGTGGGTGAGGGGGCGTCGCTGGGGGCGCGTTCGGTGTGTGTGGCGCCGGTACGGGTCGGTCGTTGGGCGCTGGTCGCGGCGGGTGCCGTGGTGACCCGGGACGTGCCGGACTTCGCGCTCGTGGCGGGCGTACCGGCACGCCGGATCGGCTGGGTCGGCCGGGCCGGTGTCCGGCTGGTGGAGCGGGAGGGCGAGCCGGGCGGATGGCAGTGCCCCGAGACGGGCGCGCTGTACGACGAGAAGGACGGCGGACTCGTCGAGCGCGCGTGACTGCCGATTCTGCCAAAACACCGACCCTCGAACACATGCAGGCATAACATGTGTGCGAACTGTGCAGACCGGGCACAGTGAGCACACACGCCAGTGCCCAGGGGGGTTACCGGGTGGGGACACCTGTGTCCGAAACGAGGAGCGACGACCGCTCCGACGCCTGACGTCTGGCGCGCCTTTCTTCCGCCGTGCGGCCGTTCACGCCACGGCGCTCACAAGTCTGCGCACAAGGGGACCCACAGGGGGGTTGGTGTGTCCGAACGATGACCATCACACGTCTGGCGGCGCTCGGTCGTGAGGAGCCGAAGCTGCTCGCCCTCGCCCAACGACTGCTCGCAGTCGCCGAGTCGGGCCTTCCGTCGATGCTGCTCCCCGGGGGAGAGGCCTTCGCCTTCACCCTGGCCGGGCGGCAGGCACCCGACGGATCCTGGACCCTGGAACGGCGCGGCACCAGCACCCGGTACGCGGCCATCACCGCCCTGGGGGCCCGGTTCCTGCCCGAGGACCGCCAGCGCGCGGTGCTCGGCGGGCGTACCGCACAGGAGTTCACCGGCCTGCTGGTGGAATCGCTGCCCGCGGTGACCAACCTCGGCGACGCGGCGCTGATCGCCTGGGCCGCCGCCGAGACCGGGCACCCCAAACTGTCGGACGCCGTCGCTCGGGTCGAAGCCCTGGACGAGGACGGCCGGCCGCAGTACACCGTCGAGGCGGCGTGGGTGCTGTCCGCCCTCGCGGCGGCTCGTGGCACGGTCGATGTGGAGAGACGTTTCTCCGCAGCCCGTGACCGTCTGCTGCGGGCCCGGATCGGGGACAGCCCGCTGTTCCCGCACGCCACCGGGCCCGGCCTGCTGCCCTGGTACCGGGCGCACGTGGGCTGCTTCGCCGACCAGACCTATCCGCTTCAGGCCCTGGCCCGCGCACACGCCAGCGGTGACGGAGACGGTGATCCGCAGGCGCTGGCCGCGGCCGAGGCCTGCGCGGCGCGGATCTGCGCCCTGCAGGGCGACGGCGGGCAGTGGTGGTGGCACTACGACGCCCGCACCGGTGGTGTCGTGGAGGGCTACCCGGTCTACAGCGTCCATCAGCACGCCATGGCGCCGACCGCCCTGTTCGATCTCGCCGACGCCGGCGGCACCGACTTCGGCGCGTCGGTCCGGACGGGCCTCGCCTGGATGACGGACGTGCCCGAACTGGCCGAACACCCGGAGCGGAAGGAGCCGTTGATCCTCGACGAGCTCGGCGCCACCTGGCGCAAGGTCTACCGGGGCGATCCGAAGAAGGCCGTACGCGCCGCCCGGGGACTCGGCACCCGGATCGCTCCCAGCCTCCGGCTGAAACCCCTGGACCGGGTGTACCGCCCCCTGTCCGTGGACCGCGAATGCCGGCCCTACGAATTCGGCTGGATGCTCTACGCCTGGCAGGGAGGCCGGATATGACCGCGCGTCAGTCCCTGTTCGGGGTCGAGCTGGACCCGCTGACCATGGACGAGACCGTACAGCGCTGCCTGGAGGCGGTGCGGGACGGCAGACAGCTGGAGATCGGCGTGGTCAACGCCGCGAAGCTGGTGAACATGCGGCGCGACCCGCGGCTCGCCCAGGCCGTGGCCGGCTGCGATCTGGTCCTCGCCGACGGGCAGGCCGTGGTCTGGGCCGGCCGGGTACTGCGTGCGCCATTACCGGAACGGGTGGCCGGTATCGATCTGTTCCTGCGGCTGCTGGCCGAGGCGGAATCGGCAGGCGTGTCCGTGTACTTCCTCGGCGCCAAGCAGGAGGTACTGGAGCGGATGCTGCGCCGGGTGGCCGACCGCTTCCCCCGGCTGAAGGTGGCCGGCAGCCGCAACGGCTACTTCGACGACTCCGAGCAGGAAGCCATAGCCGGCGCCATCGCCCGCAGCGGCGCCCGAATGCTGTTCCTCGGCATGACCTCGCCGAAGAAGGAGATCTTCACCGCCGCCTACGGCGCACGCACCGGCGCCCGCGTCGTCCACGGAGTCGGCGGCTCCTTCGACATCCTGGCCGGTGTCACCAGACGGGCCCCCGCATCGTGGCAGCGGTGGGGACTCGAGTGGCTCTACCGCGCGCTGCAGGAGCCGCGCCGCCTGGGCCGGCGCTATCTCACCACCAATGCTGCCTTCGTCCTCATGACGGCGCGCGAGTTCATCCGGCTCACCCCGCCGCCCGCTTCCGCGAACAGGAGTCACTGATGCGCGTCGTCGTGGTCGGACAGGGATATGTCGGCCTGCCACTGGCCATCCGCGCCGCCGAGGTCGGACACGAGGTGATCGGCTACGACGTCGACTCCCGGCGGATCAAGAGCCTCGCCGCCGGTGAGTCCTTCGTCGAGGACGTCTCCTCCGAGCGGATCCGCGCGGCACTGGACAACGGTGCCTACCGTCCGAGCGAATCGGCCCGCGACTGCGGCGGTTTCGACGTCGCGGTCGTCACCGTCCCCACCCCGTTGCACGAGGGCACTCCCGACCTGCGTTACATCAAGGAGTCGGCGGTCACCCTCGCCCGCTACCTGCGCCCCGGAGCCACCGTCGTCCTGGAGTCGACCACCTATCCCGGCACCACCCAGGAGCTGTTCGCTCCGATCCTGGAGGAGGGCTCGGGCCTCACCGCCGGTGCGGACTTCCACCTCGGTTACAGCCCGGAGCGGATCGACCCGGGAAACGCCGTCTGGGGCTTCCAGCAGACCCCGAAAGTCGTGTCCGGGGTCAACGAACCGTCCCTCAAAGCCGTTCAGGACTTCTACGCCCAACTCGTCGACACCACCGTCCCGGTGAGCTCGCCCAAGGAGGCCGAGCTCGCCAAACTGCTGGAGAACACCTTCCGCCATGTGAACATCGCCCTGGTCAACGAGATCGCGATGTTCGCCCACCACCTGGACATCGACGTCTGGCAGGCCATCGACGCCGCCGCCACCAAGCCCTTCGGGTTCATGAGGTTCACACCCGGACCCGGTGTCGGCGGCCACTGCCTGCCCATCGACCCCTCGTACCTGTCCTGGCGGGTGCAGCGCGAACTCGGGCAGAGCTTCCGCTTCGTGGAACTGGCCAACGACATCAACAACCACATGCCCGAGTACGTGGCGCGCCGTATCAGCGACCTGTTCAACGAAAGACGTCGTTCCGTGAACGGCTCGCGCATCCTGCTGCTCGGTCTGGCGTACAAGAAGAACACCGGCGACGCCCGCGAGTCGCCCGCCCTGCGCATCTCCCACCTGTTGCTCGACATGGGGGCCCAGGTCAGGGCGGCCGACCCGCACGTCGTCGAGAGTCTGCCGATGGACAGCCGGCTGGTGCGGGTCGAGCCGGTGCCTCAGGAGCTGGCGGCGGCCGATGTGGTGGTCCTGCTCACCGACCACGACAGCTTCGACTACGAACTCGTCGCGGAACACGCCCCCTTCGTCCTCGACTGCCGTCGGCGGCTGCCGGCCGGACCCACGATCGAGGTGCTCTGAGCCATGCCGCGCATCGTCTGTGTCGCCGGGGCACGCCCCAACTACATGAAGATCAAACCGGTGATGGACGCCCTGGAACGCCGGGGCGCCGAGGTGGTCCTCGTGCACACCGGTCAGCACTACGACCCGGCCATGAACGACGTGTTCTTCGCCGACCTCGGCATCCGGCCGCCCGACCGCTTCCTGGGGGTCGGCTCCGGCACCCACGCCGAGCAGACCGGACGCGTGATGACCGCGTTCGAGCCCCTTCTCGGCGAGGTGTGCCCGGACATCGTCGTGGTGGTCGGCGACATCAACTCCACTCTGGCCTGCGCCCTGGTCACCGCCAAGGCCGGGCCGCTGCTGGCGCACGTCGAGGCCGGCCTGCGCAGCCGCGACTGGAGCATGCCGGAGGAGGTCAACCGCGTCGCCACCGACCGCGTCAGCGACTACCTGCTGGCCCCCTCACCCGACGCCGTCGAGAACCTGCGGGCGGAGGGCTACCGGAACGACCAGATCCACCTGGTCGGCAACGTCATGATCGACACCCTGCTGGCCAACCTGGAACGGGCCAGGGCCTCGGGCATTCTCCGCCGGTACGGCCTGAGCAGAGGGGAGTTCGGCCTGGTCACGCTGCACCGCCCTGCCAACGTGGACGATCCCGAGGTCCTCGCCGGGCTGCTGAAGGCCCTCGGTGAGATCGCCGGCCGCTGCCCGCTGCTGCTGCCCGTGCACCCGCGCGCGGCCGGACGGCTGGCCGACATCGGCGTCCCCGCAGGCATCCGGCTCGTGCCCCCCGCCGGATACCTGGACTTCATCGCCCTGCAGGACTCCGCCCGCCTCGTGCTGACCGATTCCGGCGGCATTCAGGAGGAGACCACCGCGCTGGGCGTGCCGTGCGTGACCCTGCGGGAGAACACCGAGCGGCCGATCACCGTCGAGCAGGGCACCAATGTGCTGGCCGGCCGCGACCCGGCGCGCATCGTCTCCACCGTGCACAGGGTGCTGGACGATCCGCCCGCACCGCGCCGGCCCGAACTGTGGGACGGGCGCGCGAGCGACCGCATCGCCGACGTGCTGATGGAGGGAGGCACCGCGAGCACACGGCCGAGGCCGACCGACCGAACCTTCCCCAAATGATCCGCTTGCCGCATATGCTCGTCGAACGTCGGGTCGCGAGGGGGGACCGCCATGGATCTCGCTGAGATCTTCCGGGTCATGCGCAGGCGCTG
Organism: Streptomyces sp. NPDC030799; assembly: GCF_055572255.1. Taxonomy (NCBI): domain Bacteria; kingdom Bacillati; phylum Actinomycetota; class Actinomycetes; order Kitasatosporales; family Streptomycetaceae; genus Streptomyces; species Streptomyces sp. NPDC030799. The sequence goes on from NZ_JBVIDS010000003.1 coordinate 404,643, forward strand.
GCGCGTCCTGCTGCCCGGACTGCTGCTGACCGCCGGACTGACGGTCGCCGTGTACCTGCTGGTTCCGGTGACCTACCAGTCGCAGAGCACGGTGGTCCTCCTGAACTCCCAGAAGGCCACGGTGGCCTACGACGGCAACCCCTTCCTCAGCACCCAGACCTCGCTCACCGGCATGGCCGACGGCCTGGCCCGCAATCTCAATTCCGACGACTCCGTGCGGGAGCTCAAGTCCCGTGGCGCCACGGGGACGTTCGAGGCCAAGCTCGCCGACAACGCCCAGGGGCCGCTCATGTGGCTCACGGTCACCGGCACCGACAAGACCGACGTGCTGGCCTCGGACCGCATCCTGACCGCGTATGCCGGACAACGGCTGGAGCAGTTCCAGAAACAGCAGTCGGTGGCCCCGAAGGCCATGATCCGTATGACGACCGTCGTGGCCCCCCAGAACCCGGTGGCGCAGACCAAGACCCGGCTCGAATACCTGGTCATGGCCGGGTTCCTGGGACTGGTGCTGAGCCTGGTCGCCGTCTTCTACGTGGAGGCCCGCCGCCGGCCGCGCGCGCCGGCGCAGCCGGACGAGCCTGCGCGACCGGTCACCGCCCCCACGTCCGCGACCGGAGAACCGGCGACGGACGAGACGGTGGCCCTCCGGCCGCCGCCCACCTGGTCGCGGTCCGCCGAGACCACGGCCGCCGCGGAGCCGAGGGCCGGACGGCCCGCCATGGCCGTGGCACCCGCCGCCGAGCCGCTCGACGAGGAGTCGACTCATGGACAGCGTTCGCACACCGGACAGCGGGACCGCTGAGCCGAGCGACACCCCCGCTCCCGCTTCCCTCGGCCGCAAGGTCCGCTCCGCGGCCCGCTGGAGCCTGATCAACACCGTCGTCATGCGCCTCGGCAACTTCGCCACCGGCATCCTGCTGGCGCGCTTCGCCCTCGGGCCCGCTCAGTGGGGCGTCTACGGCATCGCCCAGACCGTGCTCCTGGTCCTCCTCTCCGCCAACGAACTCGGCGTCAGCCTGGCCATCGTCCGCTGGGACGGCGATCCCCGCCGCTTCGCGCCGACGGTACTGACGCTGGCCACCGCGTCCAGCGGCCTGCTGTACGCCGCCCTGTTCGTCTCGGCACCGACGGTGGCAGGGCTGCTCGACTCGCCCGGAGCCGCGGGCGTACTGCGGGTGATGTGCCTGTGCCTGGTGATCGACGGGGTGGCCCAGGTGCCCGCCGGCTTCCTGACCCGGGAGTTCGCCCAGGGCAGGCGGATGGTCATCGATGCGCTCAACTTCCTCATCAGCACCTCCGTGACCCTGGTGCTGGCCTTCGCGGGCTGGGGCGCGATGAGCTTCGCCTGGGGCGCGGTCGCGGGCAACGTCGCCGCCCTCGCCGGCTGCGCCCTGGCCGCCCCCGGTACCCTGCGGTTCGGCTGGGATCCCGAACAGGCCCGGGCGCTGCTGAGGTTCGGGCTGCCGCTGGCCGGCGCGAGCCTCCTCGCCCTCGCCGTCGTCAATGTGGACACCCTGGTCGTCGGCTCCACCCTCGGTCAGGTCTCCCTCGGCTTCTACGTCCTGGCGTTCAACATGTCCGGCTGGCCGGTGCGCATCATCTCCGAGGCGGCCCGGCGTGTCTCCTTCGCCGGCTTCTCGCGCCTCGCCGGCTCCCCGCAGGCCCTCGCCCGGGGCTTCAGCCGCGCCCTGGGCGTGCTGGTCACCGGCACCGTCCCGCTGTGCGTGCTGCTCGGCAGCCTCGCCGCGCCGGTCGTGCACCTCGTGTACGGCGGCACGTGGGTGCCCGCCGCCGATGCGCTGCCCTGGCTGATGGCCCTCGGCCTGATCCGCATCGGCTGCGAACTCGCCTACGACTGCCTCGTCGCCACCGAGCAACGGCGCGCCCTCCTGCTCGTCCAGGGCCTGTGGGTCGTGGCCCTCGTCCCCGTCCTCCTCGTCGGCGCGCGCCTCGGCGGCATCGTCGGCGTCTCCCAGGGCCATGTCCTGGTCGCCGCCTGTCTCGTCGTACCCGCCTTCCTCTACGCCCTGGGCCGGGCCGGGATCGGCCTCGCCCACATCGCCGCAGCCTGCGCCTGGCCCTTGCTCGGGGGGACCGTGATGACCCTGCTGATCCTCGCCGCGAAGCGGTTCCTCGGCGACGGCACCCCCGCCCTCCTCCTCATCGGCACAGCGGCCCTGGCCTGTTACGCGGTGTGTGTCCTGCCCGGCCGCCGCCTGCTCCTCGGCTCCCGGGCACCGGAGACCGTATGACCAGGATCCGCCGCATGGCCGCCCTTGTGACGCTCGCGCTGGCGACCGCCTGCGCCGGCGGAGCGGGCCACACCGCCGAAGACGGAACCAACGGCACCGCTCACGCCACCAGCGGGAGCCCCCGGACAGCCGGCTTCCCCGATGCCCGCAGCACCGGCCCCCGCGTCCCCCTCACGCCGCACTCCACCGGGAACATGACCGTCAGGACGGACGGGACCGTCATCAGAGGGTGGGACATCACCGGCTCACTCGACATCTACGCGGACAACGTGACGATCGTCGACACCAGGATCACCTCCACGAACTGGTGGGGGGTCAACCTGCGCCCCGGTCACAGCGGACTGAAGATCCTCCACACCACCATCACCGCCGTCCCCGGCAAGGGTCCCGACAACGGCGGGGTGGACTACGCCGTGTCGAACATGGGCGGCAGTTCCATCGAGGTCGGCTGGAGCGACATCTCCGTCTTCGGCAACGCCCTGTCCATGGGCCAGGGCTATATCCACGACTCCTACGTCCACGACCTCGTCCCCTTCCGCAACGCCGGTGGCGAGTGGCAGCACACCGACGCGGTGATCAGCGGCGGCAGCAACAAGGGCCGGCTGATCATCCGTCACAACACCCTGCTCAATCCCGTCGCCGTCGACCGGGGAGCCTCCGCCAGCCTGGGTCTGTTCGCCGACTCCGGGCCCGTCTCCGATACGGTCATCGACCACAACCTGCTGGCCGGTGGCGCGTACTGCCTCTACGGGGGTGGCGACGGCGCCACCGGGATCGAGGTCACGGACAACGTCTTCTCCACCCGCTACCACCGCAACTGCGGTGTCTACGGAGCCGTCACCGCCTGGAACGCCGGCGGTACCGGCAACGTCTGGCGCGGCAACCGGTTCTCCCACGGCACCCCGATCACCCCCGAGCCGGCCGGCTGAGGAAGAGGATCATGCGACGCATCGCCCGCGCTCCCTGGGAGCTCCTCAAGCGCGCCTTCGGCTGGCTCGTCCTGTTCGAGCTGCGCAACAAGGTCCTCCTCTTTCCCTCCGCGGTGCGGCTGCGCCGCTTCGAAACCGCCGAGGCCCGCAGGCTCGCGGCTGCCGCCGCGCCGCTGCCCTGCGCCCTGGTCGCCACGGTCATCGCCACCCACCGCCGACCCGACGAGCTGCGGGCGGCCGTCCGTTCGGCCCTGGCGCAGACCGTCCGCGACCAGGTCGTGGTGGTCGTCGACGACGGTGCCGGGCTCCCCGAACTGCCGGATGATCCACGCCTGTTCGCGGTCTCGCTGGCGCGCAACACGGGCGTTGCCGGCGTCGTGCGCAATGTGGGCATCCGCCTCAGCCGCTCGCGGTACGTGGCCTTCCTCGACGACGACAACCTGTGGGAGCCCGACCATCTGGAACAGGCGCTGGCGGTTCTGGAGTCCCCCCACGGGCCCGACGGCGTCTACACGGCGCTGCGCCGCGTCCTGCCGGACGGGACCGAGCGGGACATCCTGTCCGTGCCGTTCGACCGCCGCAGGGCGGCCCGGGAGTCCTTCCTGGACACCAACGCGTTCGTCGCGCGGCGGGACGGTTCGCTGCACTTCAGCCGGCTGCGGCGGACGCCGGAGGTGCTTCCGCGGGAGGACTGGGAGCTCGTCCACCGGTACAGCCGCGGTCACAGTGTGCGGCACGTGCCGCGGGCGACCGTGCGGTATCTGGTGAACCCGGGGAGTTTCTACACGTCGTGGGCCGACTGAGCGTCACGGTGCCGGTGTGGCCCGCAGCGCGCCCGGCTTGAGCAGGGCGGCTGCCGCCGCGCGGCTGGCCCTCCTGCCGAGAGCCGCTCGCGACGCCTCGCGCAGGAACACGGCTCCTCGGAAGCATGCCGTTGAGACGGCCCCGTGGCGCCGCCCGTAGAGGCGCACGCGATTGAGCGTCAGCAGAGTCCAGAGCCGGGGCGAGACCTGGGAGTCGCCGCCGAGATGGACGGCCTCGGCTGTCGGTTCCAGCTGCGTGGCGTATCCACGGTCCCGGGCGCGCAGGCAGTACTCGGTCTCCTCCGAGTAGAGGAAGAAGGACTCGTCCCAGGGACCGCAGGCGGCCAGGCAGTCCGCGGCGACGGCCATGAGCGCGCCGGTCGCCCAGTCCGCGCGCGTGGGCCGTCGGTAGGCGGCGGGGTCGGTGACGAGTTCGCTCCAGTGCGGGAAGCGCCCGGCCCGGCGGTTTCCGATGACGGCCTCGCCGAGGGCCCGGGACACGCTCGGCTCCCGGCGCAGTGAGTAATGGGGCGAGTCCCGGCCGTCTTCGTACAGGAGGGGCACGGCGATCCCCACGCCGTCGCCGAGACTGTCCACGAGACGTCGGGCGCAGCCCCGCCGCATCCGGATGTCGGGGTTGCAGATGAGTACGGCCCTGTACGCACCGGCGGCGCCCAGCGCAGCGTTGATGCCTGCGGCGTACCCGGCGTTGCGGCCGGTCTGGACGACGGTCGCGTCGGGGGCCAGCGCACGGAGCACCTCGACGGTGTCGTCGGCGGAGTCGTTGTCGGCGACGACGAGCCGCCAGTCGAGACCGGCCATGCCGTCCCCGAGTGCGGCGAGGAACCCGGGGAGCACCGGGGCGCTGTTCCAGGTGACGACGATGACGGCGACAGGGCTCAACGGGACTCCATGAGGTGGGGAAGTCGGTCTTCGGAGGCGGCGCGCGGGGCCGGGACGGCGGCGGTTGCCGCCTCGCGCCGGACGAAGCCCAGACAGCTGCACCCCGCCCCCAGCATCAGGAAGAACATCCCGGCGAACATCGGGAAGCTCAGTGAGTCGAAGGTGGCGCTGATGACCAGGGCGACCACCGACGAGGCGAAGAACGCCTGTCCCAGTTCGCGGTCGGACTCGGTGCGGGCCAGCCGCCGGAGGGCGCCGCCGTGGTGGATTCCGGTGACGAACAGGACGAGCAGGGCGACGAGCCCGAGCACGCCCGTCTCGGCCAGGGTCAGCATGTACTGGTTGTCGGTGAAGAAGTACAGGTCCGGGGTGAAGGTGCCGAAGCCCCGCCCGAACAGCGGATGCTCCTGCAGATAGGGCCCGATCGCGCTGTACTTGACCGTCCGGGCCTGGGTGCTGCTGTCGGAGTTGGACAGGAACGACGCGAACAGGCCCGTGATCGTGCCGATCAGCCCGGGGACGAGCACCTTGAAGACGGCCACGGAGGCCGTCATCACACCGATCGCGGCCCACCGTCGGGCCGGCTTCCAGCGCGGCACCATCACCAGGGCGACCAGCAGCAGGCCGATGATCGAGGTCCGCGACACGGTCAGCGGCAGCGCACCGGCCATGAGCACCACCGGTGCCCAGCGGCGCAGCACATGGCGGTGACGGCGTACCGGATCGAAGGCCTGCTGGACGGCGAAGGGCAGGAGGATCGCCAGCATGCCGGCGAACTCCAGCGGCTGGGCCGTGGTGGCCCGGGGCCGGGTGAAGGCGCCGCGGTCCATGACGCTCACCTGCGCCACGCTGGTCTGGAGCCCGGGGATGTGGAGGGAGTCGGCGATGTTGGTGGCCGCGAAGAAGTCGTAGAAGCCGATCGCGGCGACGACGGACCCCATGACCACCACCCGGCGCAGCAACACGTCGAGCCGTGCGCGGTCCTGCACCCCCGCCGAGGTCAGGACGACCAGCGACACCCACACCAGGAACCCGATGAGCCCGCGGTCGGCCCCGAGGACCTCCTCGTGGGAGCTCTCGCGCATCGCGTCGGCGACATACGCCGCGAGGACGGCCAGCCCGAGCACGCACATCGCGACCCGTGCGAGCCTGGTGCCCGGTGCGGGAAGGACACGGCCGCCGAGCCAGGTCGCCAGGTACCAGAGCAGTCCGAGCAGGGCGAAGACGTTGGCCGGCGTGCCGACGCCGCCGAGCGCGGGCAGGGCCAGGTTCGACGGGATGAAGAAGGCGAGCGCCAAGTAGACGGTGAGGATCGCGGTGGCGTCCACCCGTCGGCTCAGCGGTCCTGCTCGTACCCGCTTGGGGGTGCGGGTCTCCTGCTGTCGTGCGGTGCCCTGCCGCCGGCGGCGGACCACCGCGACGCCCTCCATCAGGATCGACAGCAAAAACGCGCTGACGACGCCCAGGATGACGACAGCAGCGACGTCCTGGTAGCGGCTCTTCGACTTGGCCACCGGGGTCTGCGGCAGCACGACGGGGGCGGTCTGCACGAGATACGCGGGCGGGACCTTGGCGGCGGCCTGCAGGGCATCGAGTTGCTCGCCGGCGAAGGTGGTCAGGGTGCTGGTCTCCTTGAGCACCTTCGCCCGGTCGGTCCCGGTGACGCTGAGCACGAGCAGTGGGCTGTCGCTCTGCGGCGCGAAGCCGGCGGTGTACGGGTCCGTGACGCCCCTGCTGTGCAACTCCTTGGCGGCGTCGTTCGATTCGAGGGTCCTGATCAGCACGTCGGCCGTGACGATGAGCGAACCGCCCGCGTTCGAGATGGGGTTGCCGAAGGTGGGGGCCAGCCGGGCGACGGCCGAGGAGTCCAGCAGGGCGACCGAGCTCTGCGACTGGTAGGAGACGGGGACGGTCACATACAGATACGCGCCGCCGAGCAGGCTGAGCAGGGTGAAGGGCACCATGAAATACCAACGTCTGCGCAGAATGGCCCATATCTCATCGAGATTCATGAACCATCCCCCCATTCGATGGCGTCCCACCGCGTGCCCTGCCAGTATCGGGGGCGACGGAAGGAACTCACATGTCGCCCGGGAACGTCGCCGATGCGCTGCTCCGACGCTGGTACGTCGTGGTGGTCGCGCTGCTGCTGACGGCCGCCGGGGCGTATCACGTGGTGCGTCCCGCTCCCCAGTACGTCGGGTCCGCGGTGGTCGTCCTCAAACCGCCGGTGACGCGGAACCAGCCCAATCAGCTCACCAATCTGCAGCCCCCGCTCGCCCTGGTGTCCTATGCGGTCGTCCAGCAGCTGCGATCCCCGGACGGTGCAAAGGAGTTGCGGGCCGCGGGCGTTCGGGGGAGCTACCATCTCGTCCCACGCAACAGCGGCACCAGCGCGACGCCCCGTTACCTGATCCCCTCGCTGCAGATGCAGTCGCAGGCGTCCGGCGCCGGCGCCGCCGTGGCGGCGGTCCGTCGCATGATCGATGTCTACACCCGGCATGTCGACCAGTTGCAGTCGGCCCAGGGGGTGCCGGCCGGGTCGCGGATCACCGCCTCCGTCCTGACCTCGCCGAGCGCGGCACAGGTGCAGGGTGACAAGAGCCGGGGCCTGGCGGGCATGGCACTGCTCGGCGCGGCCGGCGGGGTTCTCGGCGCGTTGTGGCTCGACCGGTTCCTGCTGAGGCGCCGTCACGTCTCTCCCCGCCGTCACGCCGGCCCTGTTCCAGCGACCCACTGAGGCTTGCCGACGCACCATCAGATACCGCGGCGCTTCCACGACTCCCACCACAGCCACTCCCGGCCGCGCTCGGCCACGGCCGACCACACCAGCGGCTGCAGATAGGGCATGACCTGCGCACCGATCCGCCTGCGCAACCGCAGCGCACGGTATTCCGGCAGCGCCGTGTATCCCGGCAGGCACTGCGCGGCGAACTCCACGCACGCGTCGACCGGGACGACATCCGTCCGCCCCCGGTCGTAGGCCCGGTACGCCCGGCGCAGCGCGAAGCGGGCGAGCCGGGTGTGGACCTCGTCGGCCAGGCGGTCGGCGTGGGGCAGCCGGTCGGCGCATTTGGCGAGCACCGAGTCGAAGGCCACCAGGCGCTGGCGCAGGTCGTCGAGCTGACCGCCGAAGTCGGTGGTGGACATGTTCTTGCCGTGGACGCGGTAGAAGGCCTGGTCGGCACCGCGGATGTAGCCGACGTCGGCGTGTGCGGCGAGCCGCATCCACATCTCGATGTCACCGGCGTGCGGCAGGGCCGGGTCGTAGCCGCCGACCGTGCGCTGGAGGCTGGTGCGGACGACGACTTCCGGCGAGGTGATGCAGCCGGTGCCCTCGCGGAAGCGCCGCTCCAGCCACCACCGCCCGGGATAGACGACCGAGCCGGTGCTGTGCGTGCGGGCCGCCGGCAGCGGGCCGCCGTGCTGGAAACGCAGCGGGCGCCCATAGGCGAACCCCGCTTCGGGATGGGCGTCCAGCAGCGCGGCGGCCCGCACCAAGGCCCCTGGGACCAGCCGGTCGTCGGCCGACAGGAGGGCGACGTAGTCGCCGTCGGCCCATTCCAGCAGGCCCTCGTTGTAGGTGGCGATGTGGCCCTTGTTGGTCGCGTGGACGCGGACTTCGATCCGGGGGTCGGAGGCGGCCAGCTTGTGCGCGGTCTCCGCCGAGTCGTCGGGCGAGGCGTCGTCGATGACGAGTACCCGGACGTCGACGCCGTCCTGCTCGTCCAGGACGCTGCGCACGCAGTCGGCCAGGAAGTGGCCGTACTTGTAGCAGGGGATCACGACACTGACGGTGCTCATCGATCAAGGGAGCCAATCTTCTTGCGGACGGTCTTGCCGGTCAGGGTCCAGCTGCGGGACTTCACCGGGTGCTGGTGCCGGTCCCGGGCGGTGACGGTGACCGTGAACCGTGTGCCGTCCGGCAACGGGGCGGACAGGTGGACGGACACCCTGTGGGTGGCCCGGTCGTAGGAGGTGACGGCGGTGATGTGGAGCTTCCTGGCCGCCTCGGAACCCCTCAGGACGGTCACGGTCGCCTTGACGGACGACACGCCGGCCGAGGCGGGCAGGGTCGTGACGAGGGCGTCCTGCGCGTCGGCGGTGTGTGTCACCGAGGACGCGGTCACCTCCGAGGCCTTGGCCGTCGACAGGGACGCACTCGGGTTGTCGGCGGTGAAGACCGGGCCGACCCAGTAGTTCGCGGAGCTGTAGGAACCGTTGGGGAAGGCCGGGTCGGTGCCGTACCGGTAGAGCCCGTTGTGGTGCGCGGTGGTGTCGGCGGTGGCGGTCAGCGGATAGGACTGGTGGGCTGCCGCGAAGTAGCCGCCGTCCACCGCGTAGTTGCCGTGCGGCGCGTGGTAGGAGACGACGTACGGGGTGCCCGCGGTCACGGCCACCGGAGCGGCGAACGTCATCTGCTGCCAGCCCGAGGCCGTCTCGCCGGTGAAGGTGCCGGTGGCGAGCAGCGTGCCGTCGTCGGTCCACAGGCTGCCGGTGTGCGTGCCGGTGTTGCCGGTGCCCTTGTAGAACGTGACGCCGGTGATCCAGCCGTCCGCCGAGGAGGTGAACCGGGTGCCCAGCTCCACGGAGTTGGTGTCACTGGTCATGTCGGCGTTGGCCGGCACGGTGGACGAGCCCCACAGCGTGCAGGGACAGGTGACCGCGGGCGGGGTGGAACTGGTGGTGAAGGACCAGGTCACCGGGTCGGCCATGGCGTTGCCCCACAGGTCGGAGGCCTGGACGGACGCGGTGTAGGTGGTGTGGAGTTCCAGCTGCGTCGACGGTGTGAGGGTCGCCTTGTCGGACGCGGGGAGCGTGGTGGTTCCCGGCACGGTGGTGCCGTCCGGGCCTTTCAGGGTGAACGTCAGATCGTCGGTGTCGACGGCCGAGCTGAAGACGGCCGACACCGGTGCGGTGATCGACACACCGGTCGCCCCGGACGTCGGGGAGGTGGAGGTGACGGTGGGCGGGGTCGTGCTGGCCGTCGAGGTGTCCAGCACGACATCGACCCAGTAGTTGCTGCCGGAGGACTGCGAGGACGGGAACGCGCTGGTCGAGCCGTAGTGGTAGACGCCGTTGCCGCCGTCCGTGCCGGACTTCAGTGCCGTGAGCGGGGCCAGGCCGGCGTCGCTGCCGGAGAAGTAGCCGCCGTCGTAGGAGTACCCGCCGTTGGGAGCGAAGTAGGAGGCGACGTAGGTGGTGTTGGCCTTGACGCTGACCGGGGTGGCGAAGTTCAGCTGCTGCCAGCCGGAGGCCGTCTCCTTGGTGAAGGTGCCGGTGGCCAGGCGGGTGCCGGAGGCGCTCCACAGGCTCCCGGTGTGGGTGCCCGTATTGGCCGGTGACTTGTAGAAGCGGACACCGGTGAGGGAACCGGCCGTCGTGGTGCGGAACTTGACGCCGAGCTCCACCGAGCTGCCGTCGCCCGCGTTGACGGTGCCGGGAACGGCCGAGGCCGGCCAGACGGTGCAGGGGCAGGCCTGCGGGCCGACGGTCAGCGGGACGGTGGTGACCGCGCCGATGTTGACGCTGTCGTCGACCGCGCGGACTGCGACGGACGCCGGGCCCGGGGTCGTCGGGGTCCAGCTGTAGCTCCAGGACGCCAGGCCGTTCGCGGCCTTCCAGGTGGTTCCGCCGTCCGTGGACACCTCCACGCGGGCCACCACGCCTCCGCCGGAGTCGGTGGCGGTGCCGGTGATGGTGACCGGCTTCAGCGCCGGGACGGTGATCCCGGAGGCCGGGCTCTTCACGGTGACGGCCGGACCCGTGGTATCGGTGGAGGCCGTCGCGGTGACGAGGTTGCTCTGCAGGGTCAGTGGCTTGACCCCCATGTCGGCCAGGACGTTCACGGTCGCCTGCTGCATCCGGGCGTCCTCGGTGACCACCGTGTCCTCGGGGTTGTAGGTGGGGATGTCGGTCAGGCCCCACGACCACTGCACGGTCCCCGCCCCGAACACCAGGGCGCCCGAGTCCCGGTCGCGGAACTCGACGAGGTTGTGCGTCGCCGTGCCGTTGCCGTACACGTTGCCCCAGTCCGTGCGGAGCTTGCCGTCGTTGATGTCCACGGTCGTGGACGACAGGTCGATCTCCCCCGCGGGCCTGGTGCCGTTGTCGATGTCGCTGTCCCACTCGTAACCGAGGGTGCCCGTCGGGAAGGTGGCGGTCTGCCCGGCGGTGAGGTTGGCGATGGAGGTGTTGCGCCACAGCCGGTTCCTGCCGTACGAGCCGGGGACGGTGATCGCGTCGCTGCGGTAGCCGTTCACCTGGAACATGGAGCCGGTGAGGATGTTCGGCGGCTGGTAGGTCTGGCCGTAGTCGCTGCCGGCCGGGTCCATCCAGGTGCCGGTCCAGATGCCGCTGGGGTCGGCGATGCCGTTGTTCTGGGACATCTTGGTCATCTTGTAGCAGACCAGGGTCCGGTTCGCCGTGCCGGCGCCGTCGATGCTCGGGGCGAGCCGCGTCTTCCAGAAGACCTCGTTGCCGCTGAAGAAGGCCTCGCGGACGCCTGCCTTGCGGGCCGCCAGGACGTTGGAGTACTGGCTCTGCGTCCAGTACTCGTCATGACCGGAGGACATGTACACCTTGTGCTTCTTCAGCAGGGTGGCGCCGTTGGCCGACACGTCCACGCCGGACAGGTAGCTGACGTCGTAGCCGTTGCGTTCCAGCCAGGACAGCATCATGTACTCGGAGCCGTAGATGCCGTTGTCACCGCCGATGTCCAGCGGCCGGTTGTAGCTGACCTCGTAGGCGCGGCCGTCCGGAGCGGGCCCGGTGCCGCCGTACAGATCCTGGCCGCCGTAGTCGTTGTAGGCCTGCCAGGTCTGATCGCTGGTCTGTACGACGATGTCGGAGGTGCTGGAGTCGTTGCGGACGACGAACGGGTACGGCATCAGGCCGTCGCCGTCCGTCTGCGTCAGGTTCGCGATGTACAGGCCGGACACGGCACCGCTGGGCACCGTCCAGGTCGCGGTCACGGGCCAGTTGCCGCAGTCGACCAGGCCGGTGCTGCTCTTCGTGGTGCAACCGGCCGGCTTGGTGATGTAGTTGGCCGGATAGGTCACGGCCGCCTGGGCCGCGGTGGACATCTCGCGCGCGCCGTCGCCGCCGTACCAGCCCAGCCGGTAGATCTCGATGTGGTAGGGGACCTTCGACTGGACCTTGAACTGGACGGTGTCCCCGGCCTGGACGCTCTCCTTGGTGGAGAACCCCTGGATGTCACCGTAGGCGTTGGGCGAGAACCAGTCGGATTTCGGGCTGCCCGGCTTGGAGTTCTCGCACACGACGGGGTTCGAGCCGGCTCCGCACGGATCGGATGCCGCCTGGGCCGGTACAGCCTGGGGGAGCACCGCCCATATCAATGCCGCCACGACGGCGAGGCGGACGCCCCGGATCCGTCTGCTCCATCTGTTCATGAGTACCTCTCAGCGGTGCTGTGCAGGACCGACGCGTGCCGTCGGGTGGAGCCGGGGCCGGTCAGCTTCCGAGCGCGTCGGTGAGCGTGTCCACGACGCGCTGCTGCTGATCGGCGGTGATCTGCGGGTACAGCGGGAGCGACAGGATCCGGCCGGCCGCCCTCTCGGCGTTCGGGAAGTCGCCCCGGACGTGGCCGAGATGGCGGTACGCGGGCGTGAGGTGCACCGGGACGGGATAGTGCACACCCGCGCCGATGCCCTCGGCGTTGAGCTTGCCGACGATGTCGTCGCGGTCCGCGCCGACGACCTGGACGACGTACAGGTGCTGGACGTGGACGTTGCCGGGCGCCGTCGTGGGGAGCACGATGCGGCCGGTGACCGCCAGGTCGGCGAGCAGTGCGTCGTAGCGGGCCGCGGCTGCCCGCCGGGCCGCGTTGCCGTCCGCCAGCCGGGCCAGCCTGGCCCGCAGGACGACGGCCTGCAGCCCGTCGAGACGGCTGTTGAACCCGGGCACGTCGTGGCGGTACTTGGCGACGCCGCCGTGGTTCGCGATCGCCCGCACCAGGCCGGCCAGTTCCTCGTCGTCGGTCAGCACCGCGCCCGCGTCGCCGTAGGCACCCAGGTTCTTGCCCGGGTAGAAGCTGGTGGCCGCGATGCCGCCACTGCCCGGCGCGCGGCCGTCGCGGGTGGCGCCCTGGCACTGCGCGGCGTCCTCGACGACCCGTACGCGACCGGGCAGCCGGCCGGCCAGTTCCGTCACGTCGGCCATCTGCCCGTAGAGGTGCACCGGTACCACCGCGCGGGTGGCCGGGCCGACCGCGTCCAGCGCGGCCTGGGGGTCGAGCAGGTGGGTGTCGGGCAGGCAGTCCGCCAGGACCGGTCGCGCACCGATTCTGGCCACGGCGCCCACGGTGGCGATGAAGGTGTTGGCGGGCACCACGACCTCGTCGCCGGGCCCGACCCCACGGGCGCGCAGGGCGAGTTCGACGGCGTCGGTTCCGTTGGCGACGCCCACGCAGTGCGCGACACCGCCGAACTCCGCGTACGCGTGCTCGAATCGGCGGACCTCGTCTCCGCCGATGAACGCGGTGTCGGCCAGGATCCGTTCGAATCCTGCCCGTACCTCCTCGGCCACCTCGGCGTGGGCCGCCTTGAGGTCGACAAGCGGAATCTGGTTCATCGGACGGGTCCCCCCATTTTTCGCGTCGCGAGTTCGTCGAGCGCGGGCGCGTCCGCCGCGCGCAACCGCCGGGCCGGGCTCCCCGCCCAGACCTCTCCCGGCGGCACATCGCCGAGCACGGTGCTGCCCATCCCGACCAGCGACCAGGCTCCGATCGCCGTGCCCTCCCTGACCAGGGCCCCGGAGCCGACATAGGCGCCCCGCTCCAGCCGCGCTCCCCCGCCCAGGCGGACGCCGGACGCGAGAGTGACGTAGTCCTCCACCACGTCGTCATGGGTGAGGACGACCTGCGGCATCACCGCCACATGCGCACCCACCCGCACGGCGGCGGTCAGGACGCAGTGCGCGAGCAGGACCGAGCCGGGGCCGACCCGGGACGTCGATGACACCGCCGCCGCCGGGTGGATCACGGTGGCGTAGCGGTCCGGGGGCAGGGCGAGCCTGCGGGCCAGACGGGCGCGGGCCGCGTAGTCCCGGGGGTTGCCCACGCAGATCACCACGCGGGCGCGGGGCAGGTCGTGGACCAGGTCGCAGCCGCCGAGGACGGGCACGCCGTCCACCTCGGTACCGTGCAGGGCGGAGTTGTCGTCGAGGTGCCCGAGCAGCTCGGCATCGGCCGCGTCGCGTACGGCCTGTGCGGTCTCCCGGGCGAAGCCGCCCGCGCCGACGATCAGCAGCCCGTTCATCTTCGGGCCTGTTCGCGCAGCGCCGCCACGACGCGGTCCTGCTGGGCCTCGGTCATCGTGTGGAACAGGGGCAGGATCAGTGAGTCGCGGCTGATCCGCTCGGTGACCGGCAGCGGCGCGCGGGGGTGGTCCGCGTAGGCGGGTTCGAGGTGCGCGGCCATGATCCCGCGCCGGGCGGAGACACCGGCCTCGGCGAGGGCGGCGAGCAGGTCGTCCCGGCCTGCGGGGAAGTCCTGGTCCAGCAGCACCCAGTAGGACTGGAAGTTGCTCTGCCCGTGCGCGGGGTCGCGTACGGGAGTGAGGCCGGGGACGTCGTGCAGCAGCGTGTCGTAGCGGGCCGCCAGCTGTCGGCGGCGCGCGATCATCGCGTCGAGTTTCCCGAGCTGGACCAGGCCGACCGCGGCCTGGATGTCGGTCATCCGGTAGTTGAAGCCGACCTCCAGGTAGCTCTCCAGGACCGGCCTGTTGCTCGCATGGCGCTCGGCCGCCGAGGCGTTCATACCGTGCTCGCGCAGCCGGCGCAGGCGGGCCGCCCACTCGGCGCTGTCCGTGCTGATCATGCCGCCCTCCCCCGTGGTGACGACCTTGCGCGGGTGGAAGGACCAGGCGGCGATCAGCGCGCCGTGCCCCACGGGCTTGCCGCCGACGGTGGAGCCGATGGCGCAGGCCGCGTCCTCGGCCAGGGGCAGGTCCCAGTCCGCGCAGGCGGCGCGCAGGGCGTGCACATCGGCCGGTACGCCGCCCTGGTGGACGGCGAGGACGGCCTGGGTGCGCGGGGTGCGGACCGCGTCCACGGTGGCCGGGGTGAGGTTGCCGGTGGCGGGGTCGACGTCGGCGAACACGGGCTCGGCGCCGACGTGGCGCACGGCGTTGGCGGTGGCGATGAACGACAGCGAGGGCACCACGACCTCGTCGCCGGGCCCCAGTCCGAGCGCGACGAGCGACAGGTGCAGGGCGGTGGTGCAGGAGCTGACCGCGACGGCGTGCTCGGCGCCCACCCGCTCGGCGAAGGCCCGCTCGAAGGCGGCGACCCGGGGGCCCTGGGCGACCCACCCGGACAGCACCGCGTCGGAGGCGGCCCGGGCCTCCTCCTCGCCGAGCCAGGGGATCATCACCGGGATGCGGTCGGTGCTCACTTGGCCGCCTCCCGCTCCGCGCGCCACCACGTCACCAGGTCGTTGAGGCCCGTGCGCAGGTCGATCCGCGCCGTGAAGCCCAGCCGCTCGGCGGCCTGTGCGGTGTCCGCGAGCCTGCGGGTGACCCCGTTCACCGTGCGGGCGGGCCCGTACACGGGCTCCAGTCCCTCGGCCCCCATCGCCTCCAGCAGGCCGTCGGCGAGTTCGCGCAGCGAAGTCTCGGTGCCGCTCGCGATGTTGAACACCTCGTCGGTGAGACCCGGCTCGGCGGCCAGGACGTTGGCCCTCGCGATGTCACGCACGTCGACGAAGTCCATGGTCTGCATGCCGTCGCCGAGGATCAGCGGCGGCTCGCCCGCCTCGATGCGCTCCATCCAGCGGATGAGCACCTCGGTGTAGAGACCGTGGATGTCCATCCGGGGGCCGTAGACGTTGAAGTAGCGCAGCGCCACGTAGTCCAGTCCGTACATGGCGTGGAAGCTGCGCAGCATGCCCTCGTTGAAGGCCTTGGCCGCGCCGTAGAAGGTGTCGTTGTTGTACGGGTGGTGGCGCTCGGTCGTCGGGAAGGTCTCGGCCAGGCCGTAGACGGACGCGGAGGACGAGGCGATCACCTTGGACACGCCGGCCTCGGCCGCTGCCTCCAGGACGTTGAAGGTGCCGTCGACCAGGACCTCGTTGGCGAGCCGTGGCTCCTCCGCGCACTGGGTGATGCGGATGGCGGCGAGATGGAACACCAGGTCGGCGCCCTCGGTGACCTTCCGTACGGTGGCGGCGTCCCGGATGTCGCCCTCGACGACCTCCACGACGCCGCCGGGCAGGGCCTGGGCGAGGTTGGCCCGCCGTCCGCGCACGAAGTTGTCGAGTACGACGATCTCGCGGGCGCCGCCCTCGGCCAGGAGGTCGACGAGGTGCGAGCCGATGGTGCCCGCTCCCCCGGTGACCAGGATCTTCTTTCCTCGTACGCTGCTCAACTGCCTTGCCCTCCCGGTCAATTGCATGTCCTCAGCGCTCGGCGCGCAGGCCGACGACCGCGCCCTTGAATTCGAGACTGCGGGACGCCGCTTCGAGAATGTCCAGCACCCTGAGGCCCGCCCGGCCGTCGGTCAGCGGCGCCCGCCCCGCACTGATCGCGTCGGCGAACTCGTCGACCATGCTGCGCAGCGCTTCCTTCTCGCCGATGGCGGGCGCGACCATGTCTCCGGCGCGGTACGAGATGAGCATGTCCCGGCGCTCGTCCGCGCCGATCTCCTGCGGTGCGGCCAGGTTCACGCCCCGGTCGTAGACCGCCACGCGCTGCAGGGGGTTGAGGTCGTCCCAGATCAGGGTGCGTTTGGCGCCGCCCACCATGGTGGTGCGAACCTTGGTCGGGGACAGCCAGTTGACGTGCACGTGCGCGATGGCGCCGGTGTTCAGCTGGAGCGTCAGATAGGCCACGCAGGCCTGTCCGGCGCCGATCGGGTCGGCACCGTGGGCGGCGACGGCGACCGGTTCGACGTGGTCGGGGAGGATGAAGTCGAGGATCGACAGGTCGTGCGGGGCCAGGTCCCACAGCACGTCGATGTCCTTCTGGACGAGGCCGAGGTTGATCCGGACCGAGTCGACGAAGTGGATCTCGCCCAGTTCGCCGGCCCGGACCAGCTCCCGGATGCGGCCCACGGCGGGCGTGTAGCAGTAGGTGTGGTCGCACATCAGGGTGAGGCCGCGCTCCTCCGCCTCGGTCACCAGGCGCATCCCGTCGGCGTACGTCGCCGCGAGGGGCTTCTCCACCAGGACGTGTTTGCCGGCACGCAGGGCGGCCAGGGCGATGTCGAGGTGGGTTCCGGCGGGTGTGGCGACGGCGACGGCGTCGACGGAGGGGTCGGCGAGGACGGCCGCGTAGTCCGCGGTGGCCTGGACCGTCGAATACCCGCCGAGGACCCGCTGGGCCCGCTCCACGTCCAGGTCGCACAGCCGGCGCAGCCGGAACCGCTCACTGGCCTGGAAGTTGCGGACGAGGTTGGGACCCCAGTAGCCGGCCCCGACGACCGCGACCCCCAACGGCTCCCTGGTCTGCGTCACGTGGTTCCTCTTCCCTTGGTCCATCAGTACGCCCCCGTTCCTCGCACCACTGCGGACCCGGTGCGCACCAGGATCGAAAGGTCCAGGCCCATCGACCAGTTGTCCACGTATCCGAGATCGAGCCGGACCGCCTCGTCCCAGGGCAGGTCGGAGCGGCCGCTGACCTGCCACAGTCCGGTGAGGCCGGGTTTCACGAGCAGCCGGCGCTTGATGTCCGGCGTGTACTCCTCCACCTCCTCGGGCAGCGGCGGGCGCGGGCCGACGAGTGACATGTGGCCTCTGACCACGTTGATCAGCTGCGGCAGTTCGTCGAGCGAGCTGCGGCGCAGGAACGAACCGACCCGGGTGACCCGCGGGTCCTCCCGCACCTTGAACAGCAGGCCGTCGCTGTTCTGGTTGAGGTGTGCCAGTTCCGCCCGCAGGGCCTCCGAGTCCGGTCGCATCGTGCGGAACTTCAGCATGGTGAAGTGGTCGCCGTACCGGCCCACCCGCTGCTGTCTGAACAGGGCGGGGCCGGAGCTGTCCAGCCGGACGATCAGGGCGATCAGCAGCATGGGCAGGGCGAGGACCGTCAGGAGAGCCGCTGCGAGCGTCCGGTCCAGCAGTTCCTTGGGCAGCCGGGAGATCCGGGACAGGTTCGGCCCCTGTAACCGCATCAGCGGCACCCCGTTGGTGGGCCGTACCGCCAGCCGGGAGGCGGACACATCGGTCAGTACGGGGGCCAGCAGGAAGTCGACGCCCTGTACGGCTGCCGTCCAGGACATCCGGCGCAGCACGGAGGCGTCGGCGCCGGGCACCGGCAGTGCCACGACGGTGCTGATGCCCAGGGCCCGGACCACGTCGTGCAGGTCGCCGAGACCGCCGAGGAAGGGCATCCCCAACTTGCGTGTTCTTGCGGCGTTCTGCGGGTCGCTCAGGCAGACTCCGGCGACCTGCAGTTCCTGTGCTCCGCCGCGCCGCAGCACCGTGGCCAGCTCCACGATGCCGTGCGACGGCCCGACCAGGAGCGTGGCGCTGCGGTCCCGGCCGCGTGACCATCGTCTGTGCAGCCGGCGGCGCAGGGTGTACCGGATCGACAGGGCGATCGCGGCGACCGGCACGGCAGCCATGGCCATGTCATGAAGGAGTCCGGAATCGTGTGTGAACAGCCAGTAGGCGACCGCGGCCAGCGCCGGCAGTGCGACGGCGCCTCGAAGCACCCGGCGGTACTCCTCGCTGCCCAGGCCCAGGGCGCTGCGGTCGTAGGAGCGATGGACGAGCATGACGACGATCCACGCCGGGGGCAGCGCCACAGCCACCGCCCAGCGGCCGTAAGCCGCGTGGATCAATAAGGCCGCGACAACGGCCGCCAGACCGTCCGCGACCAGCAGGGCTCTCCGGTACTTCTGCTCCCAACGTCTTCGGCGACCTTGTGGAATTCTGTGTTCCACAACCACATGCTCATGCGTGACCTCAATGGTCATGCCACCCCCCACATGCGCGGCTGTCCCTGACCGAAGTGCCCTCGACACAGCGGCACTGGAAAGCAAGGGAGCTTCAGCGGTTCCCCAACCGCCCCATGCCCCCGGCATGCTGGTATTGCCTGTGCAGAATCCGTTCACCGGGCCACGCCGTGACATGCGGTCGAGTTCCCCACCCAAATCGGCCCGGCGGTCCTCAATCTAGACCACGAGCCGCAGTCGCGGGAACAGTTGGACGAAACACGCATCGCATGAGCGATATTGGCTGCATACTGCCCCCGTGACGAGCATCGTGATCCCGGCTCACAACGAGGCACGAGTCATCGGCCGGCTCCTCGATTCCCTGCTGGCCGACAGCTCCGGGGCCGAGACCGACATCGTGGTCGTGTGCAACGGCTGTACCGACGACACCGCGCGGATCGCGGCCGCACGCGGCCCGCGCGTCCGGGTGGTCGAGATCCCCGTCCCGTCCAAGCACGTCGCCCTGCGCACGGGTGACGATCACGCGCGCGGCTTCCCGCGCCTGTATGTGGACGCCGATGTCGTGATCACGAGCGCCGCCGTACGGGCGCTGACCGAGCCGCTGTGCGACGCCACCGCGGGCGTTCTCGCCACCGCCCCCGAACGGCAGATCCCGCTGGCCGGCTGTGCCTGGCGGGTGCGCGCCTACTACCAGGTGTGGCAGCGGCTGCCGGCCGTGCGCAAGGGGCTGTTCGGCCGAGGCGTGATCGCGGTCTCCAAGGCCGGGCACGCCCGGATCGCCGCGCTGCCGCCGCTGATGGCGGACGACCTGGCCGCGTCCCTGGCCTTCGCCCCCGAGGAGCGACGCGTGGTCGGCGCGGCCCGTGTCGTGGTCCACCCGCCGCGCACCTGGCGGGACTTGATCAAGCGACGGATCCGCGCCGCGGTGTCCACCGCCCAGGTCGAACGGCAGCAGAGCCCGGACGGAGCTTCGGCGCGCACGAGCAAGGCGGATCTGCTGGCCGTGCTGCGCAGGGAGCCGAAGCTGTTCCCCGGTGTCCTGGTCTTCGTCGCGGCAGCGGTCGTCGCCCGCCGGAAGGCCCAAAAGGCCATCGGGGAAAAGGACTTCGGCACCTGGCTTCGGGACGAGAGCAGCAGGCATGCCTGATCCGCACCGCACCTGGAGTCCCTGACCATGTATCTCACCGACCGCTCCACACCGCCGGGGGCGGACACCGAGCAGGGCCGAAGACGCGGCCCGGTGCCCAAGGTCGCCCCGGTCGTGCTCGTGCTGGGTGCGGTCAGTCTGATCACCGACATCTCCTCGGAGATGGTCACCGCCGTCCTGCCGCTCTACCTCGTCAGCACGCTCGGCTTCAGCCCGCTGGGATTCGGCACCCTCGACGGCGTCTACAACGGCGTGAGCGCGCTGGTGCAGCTCACCGGCGGCCACCTCGCCGACCGGGTGCGCGGCCACAAGCTGCTGGCCGGACTCGGCTATGGACTGTCCGCGCTGTGCAAGCCGCTGCTCCTGCTCGCGAGCGGCCTCGGCACACTCGGTACGGTCCTCGCCCTGGAGCGGACCGGCAAGGGCCTGCGCACCGCCCCGCGCGACGCGATGATCTCCTTGTCGACGCCGGCCGGTCACCAGGGCCGGGCGTTCGGCGTCCACCGGGCGATGGACACCACCGGCGCGATGCTCGGCCCGCTGGCGGCCTTCCTCATCCTGCGCGCGGCGGCCGACGGCTACGACGCCGTGTTCGGCGTGAGCGCGTGTGTCGCCGCGCTCGGCGTGCTCGTCCTGGTGCTGTTCGTACCCGGCAGACGTCACAGCGCGCCAGGTGCGGCGGACGGCAGGCAGCCCGTCCGTGTACGCGAGGCGCTGGCGCTGCTGCGCCTGCCGCGTCTGCGGGCGCTCGCCGGCTGTGCCGCGCTGCTCGGCCTGACCACCGTCAGCGACGCCTTCGTCTATCTGCTGCTGCAGCGGCGTGCGGGGGTCGGCGAGCAGTGGTTCACGCTGCTGCCGCTGGGCACCGCCGCCGTGTTCCTGCTGCTGGCGGTGCCCGTCGGCGGACTGGCCGACCGGGCCGGACGGCGCACCGTGTTCCTCGCCGGGCACATGGGTCTGCTCATCGCCTACGCCCTCCTGCTGTGGGCCCCCGCCACGCCGGCCCTCCCCTTTCTCATCCTCGCCCTGCACGGCACGTTCTACGCGGCGACCGACGGTGTGCTCCCGGCCGCGCTCGCCGGCATCGTGCCCGAGCAGCTGCGCGCCAGCGGCCTGGCCATCGTCGGTACCAGCCAGGCGCTGGCCCGGTTCTGCTGCTCGCTGGCCTTCGGCGCCGCCTGGACGGTGTGGGGAGACGGACCGGCGCTGGCCGGATCGGCGGTCGGTCTGCTGTGCTGCGCCGCCGCCGCGGGCATGGTACTGCGGCCGACGGACGGGGCCCGATGACGCCGCCGGCACCGAGAACCACAAGGATTCCGATGACATCGCTGCGCCGCCGCCTGCTCGTACTCGTCGCGGCGGTCCTGCTCCTGGCAGGCCTGGCCACCGGCGTCGTGCTGCACGCCGCCGCCCGCGCGGACCGGGCGAACCAGCCGCAGACGGGCGGTCCCGCTGTCAGCGCAGGCACGGTGACGCTCGACCAGAAGGACCGCCTGACCTTCCTCAACGGGATCGGCGGCCCGCACCGCACCGCGGTCGCCGCGGTGCCGGCCACCGACCCCGGGGGCGGGCGGACCGCCTCGGACCTGAAGTGCGCGCGCTTCTACGCGGCGGCCGGCACGGGCGTCTGCCTGCAGTCCACCCCCGGCGTCCTCAGGCAGAGCAACCGCGCCCTGCTCCTGGACGACCGTCTGCGCACCCTGCGCACCTTCCCGCTCGCGGGCACCCCCAGCCGGGCCCGGGTCTCCCCCAGCGGCCACTTCGCCGCCTGGACCGTCTTCGTCTCCGGCGAGTCCTATGCGTCCGCCTTCTTCTCCACTCGGACCTCGATCCTCGACACCCGCACGATGCGGCTGACTCCCAGCCTGGAGACGTTCTCCATCGTCAAGGACGGCAAGCCCTACCACGCTTCGGACATCAACTTCTGGGGCGTCACCTTCGCCTCCGACGACGACACCTTCTACGCCACGCTCAACACCGCCGACAACACCTACCTCGTACGCGGTTCACTCTCCCGGCGTATGGTCACCACCCTGGCCCGGAACGTGGAGTGTCCCTCGCTCTCCCCCGACGGGACCCGCGTCGTCTTCAAGAAGCGGGTCCTGTCGGGTGCCGCCCTCTGGCACGAGTACGTCCTCGACCTGAACACCCTGCACGAGACGGCACTCGCCGAACGCCACAGCGTCGACGATCAGGCCGTCTGGCTCGACAACCACACCGTCGCCTATGCGCTCCCGGCCGACGGCAAGGTCGGCAGCAGCGACGTGTGGAGCGTCCCCGCGGACGGCACGGGAAGCCCCCGGCTGCTGATCGCGGGGGCCTCTTCGCCCGCGCCGATCCGGCCGGGAACGGCCTCATGAGCTCGTGGCGCACCTCCGGGGCGGAGGTGCGCCGGGCGGGCGAGCCGTTCTATACAGCGAGCCAGACCGCTTGGTCGGGTGCGAGGCGGCCGTTCTCGATGGGGGTGCTGGCGACCAGGACCGAGGTGTGGGCGGGCAGGGGGCAGGGGTCGGGCGAGAGGTTGACCACGCAGGTGAAACCGGGGTCGCGGGCGAAGGCCAGGACACCCTCGGGAGCGTCCAGCCAGGTGAGGGTGCCGTCGCCGAGCGCGGGGTGTTCGCGGCGCAGGCGCAGGGCGCCGCGGTAGAGCTCCAGCATCGCCGCGGCGTCGCCGGTCTGCGCCTCGACGCTCAGCTCGGCCCACGCGGCGGGCTGCGGCAGCCAGGGCGCGGCGGAGGCGTCCTCGGGACTGAAGCCGTACGGTGCCGACTGTCCGCCCCAGGGGATGGGCACGCGGCAGCCGTCGCGGCCCCGGTCGGTGTGTCCGGACCGCTCCCAGACGGGGTCCTGGAGCACGTGCTCGGGCAGGTCCTCGACCTCGGGCAGGCCCAGCTCCTCGCCCTGGTAGATGTAGGCGCCGCCGGGCAGGGCGAGCATGAGCAGGGCGGCCGCGCGGGCGCGCCGGGTGCCCAGCGCCAGGTCCACGGGGCCCTCGGGGCGATACGGCTCGTTGGCGGTCCACCGCTTGACCGTCCGGCGGCCGTAGCGGCTCGGGTGGCGCATGACGTCGTGGTTGGACAGCACCCAGGTGGCCGGCGCACCGACCGCGCCGAGCATGGCGAGTGAGTCGTCGATGACGGCGCGCAGCTCCTTCGCACTCCAACTGGACATGAGGAAGTCGAAGTTGAACGCGGTGTGCAGGCCGTCCGGGCGGACGTACGCGGCGAGCCGTTCGGGGGTGTCGGCCCAGGCCTCGGCGACGAACGACCGGTCGCCGGGGAACTCGTCGGCCACCTTGCGCCAGGCGCGGTAGATGTCGTGGACCTCGTCGCGGTCCCAGTGAGGGTGGTCGACGTGCTGCCGGGGCCCCGGTTCGGCCGCTTCCCGGGAGACGAGGGGGCCCAGCACCGCCGGTTCCTGGCGGGGCGGGAGGTCGGGCAGTTCGGGGTGCTTGACGAGTCCGTGGGCGACGTCGATACGGAAGCCGTCCACTCCCCGGCTGAACCAGAAGCGCAGGATCGACTCGAACTCGGCCCGGACGTCGGGGTGTTCCCAGTTGAGGTCGGGCTGCTGAGGGGCGAACAGGTGCAGGTACCACTCGCCGTCGGGCAGCCGGGTCCAGGCCGGGCCGCCGAAGCAGGAGACCCAGTCGTTGGGCGGTTCGGAGCCGTCGGGTCCGCGGCCGGGGCGGAAGACGTAGCGCTCGCGTTCCGGGCTGCCCGGGCCCGACGCCAGGGCCGACTGGAACCACGCGTGCTGGTCGGAGGTGTGGTTGGGCACGATGTCGGGGATGACGCGGATTCCGTGCCGGTGGGCTTCCTCGATGAGCTGCTCGGCCTCGGCCACCGTGCCGAAGAGCGCGTCGATCTCTCGGTAGTCGGCCACGTCGTAACCGTGGTCCGCCATCGGGGACTTGTACCACGGGTTGATCCATATGGCGTCGATACCGAGGGACTTGAGGTACGGCAGGCGGGAGCGGATCCCGGCGATGTCACCGACACCGTCACCGTTGGCGTCGGCGAAACTGCGGATGTAGACCTGGTAGATGACGGCGCTGCGCCACCACGGCGCGGTGCTGGGCATGGTCTGGAGTGGGCCCTTCGGGAGTGCGGGAGAGTGAGGTGTCTACTTGGCTGCGCCGGCGGTGAGTCCGGCGACGATACGGCGCTGGAAGAGCAGCACCATCGCCACCAGCGGGACGGTGACCAGGACGCCCGCCGCCATCTGGCTGCCGAACGGGGTCTCGAACTGGGTCGCGCCGGCGAACTTGGAGATGGCGACCGGCGCCGTCTGCATGGCGGACTTGTTGGTCATCGACAGGGCGATGAGGAACTCGTTCCAGGCGGCGATGAACGTGATGATCGCGGTGGTGAAGATGCCCGGCGCGGCGAGCGGGATGATGACCTTGCGGAACGCCTGGCCGCGGGTGCAGCCGTCGATCATCGCGGCGTGCTCCAGCTCGTCGGGCATCTGCCGGAAGAACGTGGTGAGGTTCCACACGGCCAGGGGCAGCGCGAACGACATGCTCGGCACGATCATCGCCTGGTAGGTGTTGATCCAGCCGATGTCGGTGAACAGCTTCAGCAGCGGAACCACGATCGACACCACCGGGAACATCGAGGTGGCGATGATCAGCGTGAGGATCAGCCGCTTGAACCGGAACTCCAGCCGGGCCATCGCGTAGGCGGTGAACGTGGCCAGCAGCAGCGCCAGTGCCGTGGTGACGCCCGCGACGACCAGGCTGTTGAGCAGTGCTCGGGTGAACCCCTGGGACGGGTCGAACACGGCCCGGTAGTTCTCGAACGACACCGGGGCGGGCAGTAGCGAGGTGTCGAAGATGTCGGAGGTGCGTCGCAGGCTGGAGACCAGCATCCAGTAGAACGGGGCCAGGCAGTAGGCCACCACCACGGCGACTCCCACGTACAGCAGCCGGGTGCGCCAGGTCGCCGTGCGGGTCATGCCGCCACCTCCGTCCGGCGCGGCGCCAGGATGCCCCGCAGCCGCAGCATGCTGCGTTTCCCCTTCGTGCCGTCCCGGTCGCCGACGAGGTCCGCGCCGAGCAGCCGGACGAAGGCGAGCGCGATGAGCAGGACGTAGAGGAAGAGGATCACCGCGTAGGCGGAGGCCGGTCCGAAGCGGACGTTGGAGGCCTCGTTCTGCGCGAGCATGGACAGGGTTTCCACCGAGTTCTTCTGCGCGCCGACGAGGATGTACGGCAGGTCGAACATCCGCAGCGCGTCCAGGCAGCGGAACAGCACCGCCACCAGGAGTGCGGGCTTCACCAGGGGCAGGGTGACGTGCCGGAACCGGCGCAGGGCGCCGGCCCCGTCGATGCGGGCGGCCTCGTAGACCTCCTTCGGGATCACCTGGAGGCCGGCCAGGACCAGCAGCCCGATGAAGGGGGCGGTCTTCCACACCTCGGCGACGACGACCGCGACCTTGGCGTGGAAGCCTTCGGTGGTCCACAGGATCTGGCGTCCGAGGATCGCGTTGGCCACGCCGTTGCTGTTGAAGATCCACCGCCACAGCAGGCCGGAGATGGCCGTGGGCACCGCCCAGGGCACGAGGATGCCCGCTCGTACCAGGGCGCGGCCCCGGAAGGCCTGATGCATGATCAGTGCCATCGCCACGCCGATCACCGTCTCCAGCCCCACCGTGACGACCGTGAAGAACGTGGTGTTCCAGAAGGCGTTCCAGAACCGCCGGCCGTCGGCGCCGAAGATGTCGGCGTAGTTGTGCAGCCCGACGAACGGCTCTGCGGTGCGGATGAATCCGGTCCTGGGATCAAGGCCCTTGGGTCCGTAGAGCGACTCGTGCAGCGCCATGAGTGTCGGATAGAGCACCACGACGGCCAGCACCAGGAGCGTCGGCGAGACCAGCAGGGCCGCCATCCGGCCCGAACCGGCCGTCGCCCGGGCGCGCGTGCGGCGGCGCGGGGGCACCGGCGTGGACGGCTGCCGGGAGGTGCCGCCGCGTGCGTGCACCGGGGTGCCGGGCGGGATCGT
The DNA here is from genome assembly GCF_055572255.1 of Streptomyces sp. NPDC030799. Classification (NCBI taxonomy): domain Bacteria; kingdom Bacillati; phylum Actinomycetota; class Actinomycetes; order Kitasatosporales; family Streptomycetaceae; genus Streptomyces; species Streptomyces sp. NPDC030799. The sequence goes on from NZ_JBVIDS010000003.1 coordinate 430,599, forward strand.
CGTGTCGGTCATCACCCGCTCCTCACTGCGCCGTGGACTTCTGCAGCGCGCTCTGCAGGTCCTTGAGCGCCTGCGCGCTGCTCTTGGCGCCGGTCAGCGCGGCGTACGCCTCCTGCTGGATCGCCGAGGTCGCGTCGCCGTACTGCACGACCCGCGGGCGGGGCACGGCGTGCAGGATGGACTGCTTGAGGACGGGCAGGTACGGATACTGCTTGACCAGCGAGGCATCGTCGTACGACGTCGCGTACGGCGGGGCGAGGGAGGCGTCCTTCAAAAACGTGTTCGTGCTGTCCTGGCTGCTGAAGAACTTCATGAAGTCCAGCGCCGTGGCCTTGTTCTTGGCGAAGGAGGACAGGGCGAGGTTGTGACCGCCCAGGCTGGAGGAGCCGGGTCCGTTCAGACCGGGCAGCGGCGCGACCGCGAACTTCCCCGCCAGTTTGCTCTTTTCGGCGAGCGCGTACATGTAGGGCCAGTTGCGCAGGAAGATCAGCTTGCCGGACTGGAATGCCTGGCGGCCGTCCTCCTCCTGGTAGGTGATGGCCTCCTTCGGGATCGTGCCGTTCCTGACGGCGCCGACGAGGAAGTCCAGGCCCTTGCGTGCGCTGGGCGTGTCGACGTCCGGCTTGCCGCTCGCGTCGGTGACGACACCGCCCGCGGAGTTCACGGCCTCGGCGAAGTTGACGGTCAGGCCCTCGTACTTCTGGAGCTGTCCGGCGTAGCACGACATGCCCTCGGCCCCGGGCAGCCGCTTCACCTTGGCGCAGTCGGCGGTCATCTCGGACCAGGTGGCCGGAGGCTTGGTGATGCCGGCCTTCTTCAGCAGATCGGTGCGGTAGTACAGCAGTCCGCCGTCGGAGCTGGCGGGGACCGCGTACAGGCCGCCGCGGTACTTCGCCGTCTCCACCACCGGCTTGAGCATGTTCCGCAGCAAGAACCTCTGCTCGGGCAGGCGGTCGATCCACTGGTGGGCGGCGAACTCCGACGTCCACACGACGTCGAGGGAGAGCACGGTGTAGGCGTCGGACTTCGTCTCCGCGTTCTGGATCATCTGCTGCCGCTGCGAGTCCGCGTCCGTGGGCAGCTGGACGAAGGTGACCTTCTCTTTCGGGTGCAGCTTGTTCCAGCGGTCGATGACCTTCGGCACGACGCCGGAGGTGTCCTTTCCCGCCACGTAGGTGATGGGGCCACGGCCCTCGAAGGATGTGCTCCCGGCCGGCTCGCCCGAGTCACTGCCCCCGTTCGAGCCGCAGGCGGTGAGAAGGAGCCCGGCGGCGGCGAGCGTCGCCGAGCACCGGAGGGCTCTGGTGGTTCTGGTCTTCACTGTCTCTCTCCTGGTCGTGCGGGAACCGAAGTAATGAATCGACGCTGTCGAGACAACGCTTGCACGCTAGGAGTGCACTCGGGCGCAGTCAATCCGTAACTTGCCGGTAGCTCGAACATATCTGGAAGTACAGATGCCCTATTTACTGGCAAAGGATGACATCACGATGGCGTACTGCTGTCGTGACAGCGCTGTCACGACAGCTGGGAGCGAGACCCGTCCCTGTGCTAACTTCCGCTCATGTCACCCGCTCAACGGCACCCCACGATGGCCGACGTCGCCGAACGGGCCGGCGTCTCCCCCTCCACCGTCTCGCGCACCCTGCGCGGCCTTCCGACCGTTTCGCCGGAGGTCCGCGCCCGGGTCGAACAGGCCGCCAGGGAGCTGAACTTCGCGGTCTCACGCCAGGCGGCGAGCCTGGTCACGGGAAAGACCGGGGTGGTGGCGGTGCTCGTACCGACACTCAACTCGTGGTTCATGGGATCGGCGCTGTCCAGCCTGGGTCCCCTGCTGCGCGCGGCCGGCCGGGAACTGAACGTCTATGTCATCCCCGACATGGCCGAGCGCACCGCGTTCTTCGAGCGTCTCCCGGCCCGCCGGAACGCCGACGCGCTGCTGGTCTTCGGCTTCGACCTCACCGATGAGGAGACCGCACGCCTGGACGACCTCGGGATGCCAGTCATCTACGTCAGCCAGCACGCCGAGGGCCGGCCCAGTGTGTACGTCGACGATGTCGCCGGTGCCCTGAAGGCCACCCGGCACCTGCTGAACCTCGGCCACCGCCGGATCGCGTTCGCGCCGACCACGGGGGCCACCGGCTTCAGCTTCAGCTCGCGCGAACGCCTGCTCGGCTACCAGCAGGCGCTGACCGAGGCGGGCATCCCAGTCGACGACGAACTCGTGGTCACCATGGCGGCCGACGACACGCGGGCCCTCGTCACCGGCATCGGGCAGCTGCTGAGCCTGCGCGAGCCGCCCACCGCTCTCTTCGCCGAACAGGACGAGCTGGCCGTGGCCGTCATCCACACGCTGCGCCAGGCCGGCATCCACGTGCCCGACCGGATGTCCGTCATCGGCTTCGACGACCACCAGGTCGCCCCGTGGTTCGACCTCTCCACCGTCGCGCAGTCGCCCTCCGACATGGGCCGGCTCGCGGGGGAACTCGCCCTGCAGCTCATCGACGACACGGCGGCCGACCACGCCCGGCACATCATCCTGCCCACCCAGCTGATTCCGCGGGCGACCACGGCGCCCCGGGCGACGCCCCCGCAGGACGACGACACGGCACAGACATCCCCGTAAGCACCTGTGATCGGCTGGATGCCGGTCAGGTGCCCTGCCAGCCGTCGTGGTGCAGGACCTGCTCCAGCGGCAGTCGCGGCCCCGGCCGGAAGGTGGTGCGCAGCGGGTACGCCGTCGGCAGCAGCGCGCCCTGACGGACGGTGGGCGGCAGGCCCAGCAGGCCGGCGATCTCCTGCTCGCGGTCCAGATGGACCGTCGTCCAGGCGGTGACCAGACCACGGCTGCGGGCGGCCAGCGCATAGCTCCAGGCGGCAGGCAGCAACGAGGCCCACAGGCCGGCCTGGTTGCCGGGGGGCAGCCGTCCGTCGGCCAGTTCGAGACACGGGACGACCAGGACGGGGACCCGGTGCAGCCGGTCGGCGAGCGACCGTGCGGCGGTGAGCACGGAGCGCGTGGCCCGGGGCAGTTGTGCCGGCTGCTCCAGTGCGGCGGCGTTGCGGTCGTAGAAGGCGGCCCGGTACACCTCGGCAACCTTCGCGCGCAGCCGCGGGTCGGTGAGCAGGATCCACCGCCAGTTCTGCCGGTTGTTTCCGTTGGGCGCCTGCAGGGCGATGCCCAGGCAGTCCTTGACGAGTGCCGGATCCACCGGCCGGTCCAGGTCGAGGCCGCGCCGCACGCATCGCGTGGTGGTCAGCAACTCCTCGCAGGACAGCGCAGGTTCGTCGGTCACGGCCACAGCACCGCCCGGGTGATCAGCGCGAGGTACGTGGCCACGACGAAGCCGATCGCGGTGGGCATCGGCCAGGCGCCGCGCCGCGCGGACAGGAAGCGCCGGGTGCCCCAGGCCGGCAGGGCTGCCGCGAGGCAGGGCAGCAGCCCGAGCGGGCCGTCCGGCGCGCACAGCGGCACCTGGCAGCCGACCGCACCGGCTGCGAACCCCGCGGTCACCAGCGCGCTGCGGCGCGGTCCGATGTCCGCCGCGTACAGACGTGCTCCGGGCGGCGCCTCCCAGGCCGTCTTGCGGGCGAACTCGAAGTGCAGGAACACGCAGGCGCTCAGGGCGAGCAGCACCGCGCCGCGCCAGTCGGCGGTGACGGTCCCGGCGGCGACGAGCGAGCCGTACACATAGGCGCCGAGCACCACCTGTACCGGGTAGGTGACCGCCAGGCCGAGCAGCTGACGGTCGCGTACCGCGGACGACAGCCGTTCCAGGGCGGCGAGGAGCAGCCCGTACCCGAGGGCCGCGAGGAGCAGCAGGACGTCCGTGGCCGAGAGGGCGGCGTTCAGGGCCGCCGCCCCGACGGTGATCACGGCCATCGCGCCGCGCAGTTCGGCCGCGGTGATCGCGCCGGTGACGAGCGGCCGGTCCGGGTGGTGCACGCGGTCGTGGGCGAGGTCCTTCTGCTCGTCCAGCATCCGCAGGAACAGCAGCGCCAGTACGACGCTCGTGACCCGCACCCAGGTGGCGCCGGAGGGCCGCCAGGCCCTACCGGTGGCGGCCACCGCCGTACTCTCCAGGGCGAGGACCCACAGCAGCCCGTAGGTGACGTAGAGGTGCGGCCGGAACCTGTGCAGCACAAAACGGCCCAGTCTGGCCGGGGCCGGCGGAAACGACGTCATACGGCTCCGTGGGCTGCCCGGCCCGCGAGGACTCCCGCCCTGCCGGACCGGTCCGGTTCGGCCAGCCGGATCCGGGCCTCGGCGGCGACGGCGCCGGGCTGACGCAGGGTGCACTCGATGCCGGCGCCGGGCAGCACGGGAGCGGTCCGGCACCGGAGCGGCAGGTCCATCTCGGCGAAGCAGCGGAACCGCGCGGTCAGGCCGACCGGCAGCGCCGCGGGTGTGCGGACGGCGCCGGCGGCGACGGCCGCGGTGACGGCGAGCTGGCGGAAGGCCTCCAGCTCCAGCATGCCGGGCACATGGTCGACCCAGTGGTCGTACAGACTCGGATGCGTGGTGTCGACGATCAGATGGGCTGTGCGGGTGCCGTCGTCTGCGGCGCGCGGTGGGGAGATGACCGTGTTGGCCGGGTCACGCCGCCCGACGAGGGCGGGATCGACGCGTGGGCCGGGCAGGGCGACGGGCACGTCGGGCAGGCCGAGTGCGCCCCGCTGACCGGCCCGCAGACGCGTCCAGTCCTCGGGCGGCATCCAGGAGTAGTCGATGCGGGCCAGCAGGGCCTCCTGAGTGCCGATGGTGCAGGTGAAGCGCAGCCGCAGTCCCGTCACCGCGGCCCGGATGCGGAACCGGTGCTCGATGCGGACCGCGATGACGGCCTCGGTGGGAAGGTCACCGCAGGTGAGCGCCGTCGGGTCCGGCACCTCGAACTCGACCGCGCGCAGCAGGAACTTGTGCCCGAGGGGGACGTCGAGGTAGCGGTGGGCCACCACGAAGATGCCCTGCCTGCACGCTTCGAGCAGCAGCAGCGGATCGTGGTGGGTGCGGGGCTCAAGGGTGTCGTGGTAGTAGGCGTGGCGGCGGGGAAGTTGCGCGGCCAGCAGCAGCTCGTCGTCGCTGGGGCGCTCGGCGTCGGTCAGGAAGACCTCGGCGACCGCTGCCCGGTGCACCACTTCCTTGGCGAGTGTCCGGGTGAACTGCATGGACCGCTCCTCACTTCAGGCTGTCCAGGTGGCGGCGCCAGGTTGCGGCGTCGGCCCCGTCGAGCACGGGAACGCGGCCGGGGTGCCGCATGGGCAGCACCTTGGAGCCGACGATGACGGTGTCCCACGGGTCGAGGTCGATCCCGTGCTCCCACGCGGTCTCCAGCAGCAGGCGCGGTGCCACCGCCGGATCGGTGCCCGGGTGCCGGGACACGGCATCGCGCAGTCGTTCGACGGCGGGGTCGAAGTCGAGGTCACGGGGCTTGGTGGCCGCGTACAGCCGGCCGGTCAGCCGCAGGGCGTCCTCGGTGCGGTCCTCGCCGGCGAGGGCGGAGCGGAAGAGGTGGTCGCGTGCGGTGTCGTCGAAGTGGACGGCCAGCTCCCGCAGCACGTCGGCGGGCTCGTCGGGGGTGTGCACCAGATTCAGCAGGTAGCTGTGGCGGCCGAGGAGGTGCCGCAGCTGGCCCGGCCGGCGGGCGTCGGGGTCCGTGGGCCCCTTGAGCCGGGTGAGTTCGACCGACGCGGGGATGTCCAGGTCGTGGCCGGGGCGGACGATCAGCACCAGGGCGTCTGCGTCCTCCAGGAACAGGGCGGCGAGCCTTCTGCGGTGGGGGGTGGCGAGGTTCCACTGGAAGTACCACAGAGCGCGGATCATGGTGCGGGTCAACCGGGTGACGGCCGCTGCGACGATCCTGAAGCCCCGTCCGGTCACCCAGTCCACGGCCGCCTCCAGCCTGCGGGCCACCACGGCGTCCGGCTTCAGCAGCAGCGCGGCGTGCCGGTGGGCGAACCCGGTGACGTCGTCGGTGAGCGCGGCGAGCTGATCGTGGCTCTCCTGGAAGTAGGTGTCCGCGCCGTACAGCCGCTGTTTGGCCGGGTGGCAGGTCAGCAGCGCGGACACGGGTATGCCGTGCGCGGGCCGGGCGAGAGGGTCGGGGGTCATCGGTGGGTGCTCCCGTCGGGTCGGACTGCGGCGGCCGGCGTCCGGCGTGGGGCCGGGCCCAGATAGCCGGTCGCGAGGCAGTGGTCGAGGAGGCGGCGCAGGTACGGCCGTGCACCCGTGAGGGCCGGACGGCTGCTGAAGGCCGCGGCCTGGGAGTCGTCGAAGCGGACGCGCCGCCGGAAGTAGGTGTCGTACAGGGAGATGACACGGTCGTAGTAGGCGCGTTCGCGGCTCGGCAGGGATGTGGCGGAGAACGCGGACGGCGGGACGAAGCGCGGCACCTGGAAGCAGGGGTATTCGGCGAGGACGTCGGAGAAGTCCCGCAGGGTCAGCTCGTGGCCGACCGCGTGCAGGGTGTGGCCTTCTGCGTCCTTCGTGCGGGTGGCGGCCTCGGTGACCAGGGCGGCGACGCGGTCGACCGGGACCAGGTCGAGGACGGCGTCGTAGTGACCGGGCACGGTCCTTACCAGTCCCTGGGTGAGGATCCGGAGCACGGGGTAGATGGTCTTGAAGTCGCGGACGCGGCCGCTGCGGGTGGCGCCGGTGACGATGCTCGGGCGCACCACGGACACCGGCAGGCCGTCCGTCGCGGCTGTGCGGACCATGGTCTCGGCGGTGAGTTTGCTCTTCTCGTAGCCGTTGCCGGGGTGCTGGCCGACATCGAGTTCGTCCTCGCGGGCCATGCCGTCGCGTTCCCCGCACACATAGGCGGTGCTGAGGTGCACCAGCGGGATGCGCACGGCCAGGGCGAGGTCGAGGACGTGCCGGGTACCGACGACGTTGATGCGGTCGTAGCGTTCGTCCGGCAGCCCGAAGTCGGTGACGGCTGCGCAGTGCACGATCCGGTCGGCGATGGCGGCGAGCCGCCGGTCGTCGTCGGTCATCCCGAGGCCGGGGCGGGTGATGTCGCCGGTGATCCGGGTCAGGGTGCCCGGCCCGGGGGTGAGTTTTCTGCCATTGTTGCGGACGATGTCGGGGGTGTGGTGCAGCAGCGCCAGTACGGTGTGGCCCTCGGCGGTGAGCCGGGCGGTCACCTCCGCACCCACGAAACCGCCGGCGCCGGTCACCAGCACCGTCATCGGGTCGGACATCGGTGGCTACCTCCGGACGGAAGGTCGGGCAGGGGGCTCACGGAGCCTGGTGCCGGGGCAGGGCCGGTTGGGGCTGGGTGCCGTGGCCGGTCAGCAGGTCGCGGGCCTCTTCGATGGGCAGTTCCGCGTCGAGGTGGGCGCCGATGCGCAGCCAGTCGTAGCCGAGTTGCAGGGTGGCCCGCCAGGTGTCCGCGGAGTCGAAGGAGAGCGGGAAGGAGTCGGCGCCCGCGGCGGCGCGGACCTGGGCGATGAACCCGCGCAGCTCCGCGAGCAGGCTGTCGCCGTGTTCCGCCGAGTCGACGCTGCGCCGCAGCAGTTCGCCGGCGCGTGCCCCGATCGGCCGAGCGGCCGGGGGCAGCAGCTCCAGGCGGCGTACGAGGTCGGGGTCGGCGGGCAGCGGATGGACGCCATGGGCGCTGAACAGGCCGCGCAGCGCGGCGTGTACGGCGCGGCGCGCGGTGAGTGCGGCGACCCGCCACTGGCCGCGTCGCAGGGCCCCGGTCAAGTCCTCGACGGCGTTCTCGGCCACCACGTTGGACCACACCAGCGCCATGGCCGCGGCGGCGAACCGATCGGCGGGCAGCGGCATCAGATCGACGGCACGGGGCCCGCCGACGGCGGCGCCGTGCACCGACAGCATCGGCTGTGCGGTGGACGGCGGCGGAGTGACCGGACCGGTCGGGGCGGCGAGCGGCAGCGAGGGGGTGACGGTGCCGCCGCCCTTCCAGGCGAGCCGGATCAGCCCGTAGCGCAGGAAGGCGGCCAGCAGCGAGCCGGGGTCGGCGACGCCGGTGCCGGCGGCCGCCGCCAGCACGTGGGGCAGCGGCCGGCCCAGGACGAGGGAGCGCCAGACGGCGCCGGCGTCGTCGCCCAGGGCGAACACGTCGCGCCGGCCGCGGATGACGTGGACCCGTTCGCCGGCCTGCCAGGTGGTCACCCCGGCCACGCGTGCGACGGTGAGCTGCTCGGGGCGCCGGGGGACACCGGTGAGCCCGAGATCCGTGGCGAACGCGAGACAGGCGCCGAGGTGGTCGCGAGCGGCATCCGCGTCACCGGATGCGAGGGAGACGGCCTCCAGCTCCCAGTAGCGGTCGCGTACGTCCGCGCGGCCGGTGCGGTCCAGTTGCAGCGACAGCCACTTGGGTTCGAGGTAGGTCTCGCCCAGGCCGGCTGCCCAGGACTTGACGGTCTGGAGGAGTCCGGCGCGGGTCCAGTCGACGGCCTCGTCGCTCTCGCCGAGGCAGAGCAGCGCCGTCGCCTGCCTGAGGGACTGGCGGGCCCGGTGCGCCCACCAGTCGGCGGTGATCCGCCGGAACCGTTCGACGGGCAGCAGCGCCTTGACCTCCTCGACCAGGGCGTGTCCGCGCAGCGGGTGGCTGTGCAGCAGTCGCTGGCAGCGGTTGAGGAGGTCCTCGGAGAGCCGGCCGGGCCGTTCGGCTGCCTGCTCCACCGCGCGGAACTGGTCGGCGAGCTGCCGTACCGACCGGGTGCGGACCTCCACCCGCCGGCCGTCCACGAAGAGCAGTGACGGCATGGTCGGCGGCTCCTCCGCGCAGCGGGCGACGAGCAGGAAGTCGATGTCGGAGGAGGGGTTGCCGAACCCTTCCGCGATGGAGCCCTCGAGGGTCACGGCCCACTCGACGCCGCCTGGAGGTTCGGCGAGGGATTGGTCGAGCAGATCCTGCAGTTGGTCCTCGGTGAGGATCACGGGTGTGCCTCCGTTCGGGGGCCGTTCAGGGCGGCGGACGCGCCGTGCCGGTCGGGGGTTGCGCCGTGCCGGTCGGGGGTTGCGCCGTCGTCGGGCGGGTCGGTGAGTACGGTGACGGTCCCGGCGGCGCCGTCGACGCGCAGCCGCGTGCCGGTGCGGATCTCGGTGGTGGCGTCCTTGACCTGGACCACGGTCGGGATGCCCAACTCCCGTGCGACGACGGCGACATGGGTGAGCGGGCTGCCGCGTTCGATGACGAGGGCGGCGGCCGAGGGCAGCGCGGCGACCCAGCCGGGGTCGGTGCGGTAGGTGACCAGGACGCCGCCCCCGATGTCGTGCGGGTGGTCGGTGACCACGGCGGCCGCTTCGGCGACGCCGGGGCCGCAGGGGGTGCCACGCAACTCGCGGGCGCCGCTGCGGGCGGCGGGACCGCCGGCCCAGCCGGCCCGCTCCAGGTTGCCCGACCAGTACGGGGCGCCGTGGGTGATGAAGCGGGACGGTGCGTGCAGGGCGGTGTCGGCGGCCAGCTGCCTGCGGCGCAGCGCGGCCAGCTCGCGCAGTTCGGTGTGGACGATCATGCCCTCGTAGGCACCTTTGATCTCCTCCAGACGCAGCATGAACACGTCGTCCCAGGCATCGATGGCACCGGTGCGCGCCAGGTCGCGTCCCAGGGCGCGCAGCATGCGCTTGGCCGCGCCGAAGGCCCGGGTACGGCAGAACCTGAGCCGTTCCCGGTCGGCGAGCGCCGCCCGGGCCTTGCCCCGCACCCGCTCGTACAGCAGCCGGCGCGGGCCGTGCAGGTGTTCGTCGAGGTAGGCGTCGGCCTCACAGCCCCGGTCCCGGGCGCCCTCGTTCGCGGGGTCCCGTAATGCGTCGCGCAGCAGCGTGAACAGTCCAGCCGGGTTCTCGTACAGGTCGGGGACCTCCAGCTTGAGTTCGTCGGGGCTGCGATAGCCGTAGTCGGCGATGTAGGCGTCGACGGCCGCCAGGAACCGGGTGTGGCCGGCCTCGTGCAGCGCCCGGTGGGCCGCGGAGTCGGATGTGTGCTCCAGCAGGTGCAGGATCTCGGGGTCGGCGCGTGCCCGGGCGGCCAGCTCGCGCAGTGCCCGCACCGGTTCGGCCGACTCCACGGTGCCGGCGGGGGCGGCCGCGGCCCAGGTGAACCACTCGGGGGCGTCCGGCAGCCAGCTGCGGGTGAGCAGGGCCAGCAGTCCCACGGAGAGCAGGATGGTGGCGTCCAGGGCCTGCATCGGGCCCCATTTCTCGATGAGTTCGCGCTGCAGCCGACGGAAACGGCGGTAGGTCTCGTCGCCGGGCAGGGAGTCGTAATCGACATCGTTGAAGATTGCGTACGCCCGGTAGAAATCCCGGTGGAACCTCTCCACGGATTTCCGGACGGTGAGAAATCGCCAGGTGAAGACGCTCGTGCGGACCAGTTGTGACAACCGGGCGCGCAGCCCGGAGCGAGGGGTGAACGGATGCAAGGCGTCGGCGGTCTCGTCGGAAATGCTCTCGGCGACCCCGAGGGATTTCTCCAACACGCGCCGGTTGAGCGGGTACAGCGGAGCCAGGCGCACCATGCGGTACCAGTGGAACAGGTTGTAGTAGACCCGTCCGTGGAGGTATCCGAGCAGGTGCGGGGTCCACTCCCCCACCTCGCGCAGTTGCTCGCCGCGTACGCCCAGGGCGCGGGCGTAGCCGTCGTACACCTTGGCGTAGGTGTCGGCGGCGAAGCTGAAGGTGAGGGGGGAGACGACGCCGCCGAAGCTCTCGATGATGTTGGAGTTGTCCCAGATCCGCAGCTCTCCCTCGGGTTCGGGCGCGCGAGCCGGGGTGGTGACCGGGCGGCTCTGCAGGATCCACAGGGTGCCCTCGGCGATGGCCCACTCGATGTCCTGCGGGGCGCCGAAGTGCGCGGTGATGCGGCGCCCGGTCTCGTGCAGCAGGGCCAGGTCTGCGGGGGTCAGGGCGCACCTGGCGCGGTCCTCGGCGGCGACGGGTGACACCCGGCAGCCCGGTCCGGGTCCGGCGTCGTAGCGCTCCTGCTTGTCGCCGATCACCGTGGTGAGGGGCCGGCCGGTGGCGGCGTCCAGGACGACGGTGTCGGCGTCGACCGCGCCGGAGACCAGCCCTTCCCCCAGCCCGTGGACGGCACTGACCAGCTGGCGGTCGGTACGGCCGGTGGTCGGGTCGGCGGTGAACAGCACGCCGCTGCGCTCGGCCGGCACCATGCGCTGGACGATCACGGCGACACCACCGGTACCGGGCGGCAGCCGGCGCTGGGCGCGGTAACGCAGGGAGCGTTCGGAGAAGCCGGAGGCCCAGCAGCGGCGGACATGGGCGGTGACGTCGTCCAGGCCCCGGACATTGAGGAAGCTGTCGAACTGGCCGGCGAAGGAGTGCCGTGCGCCGTCCTCCTCCGCGCCGGACGAGCGGACGGCCACCGCACCGCCGCCGGCCTGCCGGTATGCCAGGGCGATGGCTTCGGTGACGCGCGCGCCGAGCGGGGCGGCCTCGATCAGGCCGGCGACGTCCTCGGCGACCTGCCGGGCCTGCGCGTGCCGGCCGTCGGCGAGCAGCCGGGCCAGGTGCTCGTCCAGACCGCTGCCGCGGCAGAATTCCGCAAAGACGTCCAGGCCGAGGACGGACCAGCGTGGTACGTGAAAACCGGACGTGGTCAGGGTGTGGAGGTTCTCGGCCTTTCCACCGGCCCATTCGGCGATCACGGAATGGTCACTGGACGCTGTGAGAACGTGCAGGGGCAACTCGTTTCCCTTTCAAGGGGGTTACGCAACCGGTGCGCGTTGTGCGATCTCGCCCGAATGTTTCACAGCATGGCCTGTCAAAACATCCGGTGCGCCCACCGCGGATGTTTTTCGGCCGTCGTGGCATTTTCAATTGTCCGGCCGTACACGCCGTTCAGGACGACACGGCAGCGATGCACGGCGGCGCAGGCCGCAATGGCGGCGGCGGCACCGCCGAGGAGCGTGTCGATCAGCCGCTCGTGGACGTGCAGGGCGCCGTCGGCCTGGTCAGCGGCGCTTGGCCGGGTGTTGGTCCGCTCCTCGGCCCCCGGGCGCCTTCTCGTCGTGCAGGAGTCCTTCGAGTGCCGTGAGTACGTGGCCGCAGATCTCGTCCGGTTCTGCGCTCGCCAGCGGCTCCTGGCCGACCACGACCCGCATCAGGCCGATACCGAGCAGCCAGGCCATGGCGAGCTGTGCGCGCAGCTTGCTGTCGTCGGCGGAGGAGAGGGCGGCGAGGGCGGCGGCGTACTCCTCCCCCAGCGCGCGTACGGTGTCCGGGGCGGCATCGGCGCTGCCGATGGAGCGCAGGTAGACGGCCAGCAGTCGGTCCGCATCGGGTTTGCCGCCCTCGGCCAGGACGCCGCGCAGCGCGGTCTCGAACAGCCGGTCCGTGGGCGTGCTGATCAGCTGCTCCTTGCCACCCTGCGCCATGACCTCGGTGAGCAGGGCCTTTTTGGATCCGAAGTAACGGAATATGAGTGCCTGGTTCACCCCTGCGCGTCCGGCTATGTCGCGGACGGTGGCCGCCTCGTATCCGCGCTCGGCGAAGACCGCGCCGGCCGCGTGCAGGATGCGCAGTCGGGTCCCGCGGGCGTCACGCGGACGGTGCGGGGAGTCCTCGCTCGCGGGGCCGTCCCCGGGCTGGTCCTGCTGCCGCGTGTGCTCGCCGATGTCCACCCTCTGCTCCTTCTGCCGTCCGCCGTGAGCCCGCTCCGCGCCTGCCCGAGGAGCCGTCAGAGTAACGGCCGGTTAGCGTCGTTGACCTCCAGGTGAGCGCCTCCTAGCGTTGTAAGCGTGTGCTTACACCAGGGAGGCAGCAGTGACTGCAACGGACCCCGCACCCCTCGCCTATCCCTTCAACTCCAGCCATGACCTGGCCTTGTCCGAGGCGTACGAACGAGCCCGGGACACGCCGGGGCTGTTACGCGTCCAGCTGCCGTACGGGGAACCGGCGTGGCTCGCCACCCGCTATGCGGACGCCCGGCTGGTCCTGGGCGACCAGCGCTTCAGCCGGGCCCTGGGCCTCGAACACGACGAGCCGCGCGCCTCCGAGGGCAGGCGGGAGAGCGGGATCCTCGGCATGGACCCGCCCGACCACACGAGGCTGCGTTCGCTGGTCGCCAAGGCCTTCACCGTGCGGCAGGTAGAAAAACTCCGGCCGCGGATCCGGGAGCTGACGTCCACGCTGCTGGACGAGATGGAAGCGGCAGGGCCGCCGGTCGACCTGGTCGACCGCTACGCCCTGCCCATTCCGGTCGCGGTGATCTGCCGCCTCCTCGGGGTACCGGAGGAGGACCGCCCGCGATTCCGCACGTGGAGCGACGCGGCGCTGTCCACCAGCTCGCTCACCGCCGAGGAGTTCGACCGGAACCGAGAAGAGCTGCGGGCGTACATGGCCGAGCTGATCGCCGCCCATCGCGGGCAGCCCCGGGACGACCTGATGACGGCGCTGATCGAGGCGCGCGATCACGACGACCGGCTGTCCGAGCTGGAACTCGTCGACCTGTGCGTCGGCATTCTCATCGCCGGCCACGAGACCACGGCCACCCAGATCCCCAACTTCGTGCTCACCCTTCTCGACCATCCGGAGGCGCTGTCCCGCCTGCGTGCCGAGCCCTCGCTCATCACCGGCGCGGTCGAGGAGCTGCTGCGCTTCGTGCCGCTGGGCAGCGGTGCCGGTATGCCCCGCTACGCCAAGGAGGACATCGAGGTCGGTGGCACCCTGGTGCGGGCCGGGGAACCGGTGCTGGTCGCCATCGGCGCGGCCAACCGGGACGCGCTGCGCTTCACCGCGGCCGGCACGCTCGACTTCTCCCGGAGCGGCAACGCACATCTGGGCTTCGGCCACGGCGTCCACCACTGCCTCGGGGCTCCCCTGGCCCGCCTCGAACTGCAGGAGGCCGTCGGCGCGCTGGTGGCCCGGTTCCCCCGGCTGCGCGTCGCCGGGGACATCACCTGGAAGACCGAGATGCTGGTGCGTGGCCCTCGCGTCATGCCGGTGAGCTGGTGAGGCGGCCCATGGGCTGGCAGCTGCACATCGCCTCCGACCGCTGTATCGGCTCCGGGATGTGCGCCGGGGCCGCACCGGACCTGTTCGCCCTGGACGACGACCATGCGCGCCCCGTGCGCGAGCGCATCGCGGAGGACGACGACCGCGCCCTGGAGGCCGCCGACATCTGCCCGATGCTGGCCATCACCGTCCGGGACGCCGACGGGAGGGAGATCGCTCCCCGCGAGTGAACCTCCGCGCCGGGCCCCGTCCCGGCACGGTCGCGCCGACGATCGGCCGATCGGCCCGCCCCGCCGCCCGTGGTCCTCCGCCGGCGGGCCGCCGTCCCACCCGGCCGAGTGGCACCGTCCGGGGCAGAGAGCCGTTCTTCCGGCACAGGGGCCGGACGGGCCCGGGGAACCGGGATGTCTCACGCACACGCGGTCCGGCTTGCGTGGAATGCTGGGACACGGCCTGTCCGGGACGAACCGAGAGGCGGAGGACACGATGGACTGGGCTCGGTTCGCAGAGCAGATGGCGGCGATGGCGCGGGATCTTCTGGCGCAGAAGTCGGTCGGCGCCACCCTGGAACGGATCACCGCTTCGGCCACCGAGCTGGTCGAGGGCTGCGACGCGGCCGGCATTCTGGTGCTGCACGGCACGAAGGTGCAGACGCTCGCGCCCACCGGGCAGCTCGTCGTCGACAGCGACCGGCTGCAGGAGCGGTTGGGTGAGGGGCCCTGCTTCGACGCGGCGCGCAGCAGCGCAAAGGAGCGGGTTTTCCGCATCGCCGACTTCACCCGGGAGCAGCCGCGCTGGCCCGCCTTCGCCCCCATGGCCCATCAGCTGGGTGTGGGCAGCATGATGGGGTTCCTGCTGTACACCGAGGACGAAGAGCTGGGCGCGCTGAACCTCTACTCGTGCAGGCCCGGCGCCTTCCCCGAGACCAGTGAACTGGCCGGCTGGCTGCTGGCCTCGCATGCGGCGGTCGCGTTCTCCAGTGCCCGCACGCACGCCCAGATGGAGCACGCCGTCGCCACCCGCCACATGATCGGCGAGGCGATGGGCATTCTCATGGGGAGCCACCGCCTCACCGAAGAGCAGGCGTTCGACGTGCTGCGCCGTTACTCGCAGGAGAACAACATCAAGCTCCGGGAGGTCGCCCGCCGGGTCTGCGAGCGGGGCAGTCTGTCATGACCGCAGCAGAGCCGGCCATGTCACCGGCTCCGTCAGCCGCGTCAGAAGCGGGGCGACTGCGGTGTGTGCGACGGCCCGGGGACGGGAAGGGACGTCACGCCGGGGCTCCGGCGGCCGGACGGCTTGCAGGTGACGTCACGGGCCGGAAGCCTGCCGTTGCTCAGGAAGGCGTTGACGGTACGGTCGGCGCAGGCGCGTGGGTCTCCTGAGTAGACACCGTGGCCCTCACCTCCCTTGACGTACACCATGCGTGAGCCCTTCAGGGCGTCATGCATACCGAGGCCGCTGGCCAGGGGTGTCTGGGAGTCCCACTGGTTCTGGACGGTGAGCACACCCAGGGTGTTGTGCACTTCGGTGACGGGCTCGGCCGGTTCGGTCCAGAACGCGCAGGGGGTGATGTTGGAGGCGAAGTCGCCGTAGAGGGGGTACGTGGCCTTGTCCCGGATCGCGTCACGCCGGTACTGCTCGGGGTCGCGTGGCCAGGCCGCGGTGTCGCCGCAGAGCACGGTCCAGAAGACCACGGAGGCGTTGTCGGTCGGCTGCTGTGCGGCGGGGGCCTGCGCAAAGCGCGGTTCCGGTTGCCGGTCCGGCGCGGGGGAAGGACGCAGGGACGCATGGCCGTCGGCGGCCTTCTTGAGCCTGACGACCTCATCGGCCGCGGACTTGGGCCTGAAGAACCCGGCGCGCAGTGCGGCCCGGATGTCGTCCCCGGTGAGTTTCTGGCCGGCGTCGTCGATCGGAGTGCGGTCGGCCCGGGCGATCAGGTCCCAGAACGTCTTCTTCACCTGCGCCGGGGTGTTGCCGAGGCCGTAGGTGCGGTCGTGCCGGGCGGTCCACTTCGTCCAGCGGGTGAACGCCGGCTCGGTGCCCTCGGCCCAGACCTGGATCATCCCGCGCCACACCCGGGCGGGGTCGACCGCGCTGTCCAGGACGAAGCGGTCGGTCCGCGTGGGGAACATCTGCGCGTAGACGGCGCCCAGGTAGGTGCCGTAGGAGTAGCCCAGGTAGGAGATCTTCTTCTCGCCCAGAACGGCGCGGATGACGTCCATGTCACGGGCGGTGTTGCGGGTGGTGAAGTACGCGAGCCGGTCGCCGTTCTCGGCACGGCACTTGTCGGCGACGGTCCGGGCCCACTTGACGTCCCGGCTGAACGTCGCCGCCTTGTAGGGGTGTTCGATGTTCTGTTCCCTGGGCGTGAGACCGCAGGTGAGCGGGGTGCTGCGGCCCACGCCGCGCGGGTCGAACCCGATGAGGTCGTACTGCTCGCGCACGTTCTTCGGCATCGCGTTCTTCATCATGACCGGCATGTCCAGGCCCTCGCCGCCCGGTCCGCCGGGGTTGAAGAGGATCGCGCCGTGCCGTTTGCCGGGGACAGCCGTCTTCATACGGGAGATGGCCAGCTTGATCTTCTTGCCGCCGGGGCGGCTGTAGTCCAGCGGTACCTGGATGGTGGCGCACTGGAACGCCGCGGGCTGTGACGGGGCGCATCGGTGCCAGGCGGGCTTCTGGTTCTCGAATCTCCTCAGTGGTTCCGCCGCGGATGCCTGTGCCGCCGGCACGAGGGCGGGGAGCAGCGTTGCCGTGATCCCCACGGTGAGCAAGGGCGCGATGCGTCCGGTCCGCACGATGGCCGTTCCCTTCGGTCAACTTCCAGTGAGGAACGAGCTTTTCGTGCCGGCGGAGCCCACGGATCCGTCTACGGGGCAGACTTGCTACGACTCCCGGCGTACACAGAAAGAGACGTGCGGAGGAGAACCGGAACGGGCTGAACTCCGTCCCCGCCACCTCCCAAGGCGAGGACGGAGGGCTTATCCGGTTGGCGCGGCCTGCAAGATCAAGTAATGTCCTGTGATGTGAACACCGGACCGGCGCTACGCCACACACGGATTGGTCTTCCGGTGGAAGGCTGATCGCACAGCGGGTGCGCAGAACGCACCCCCTCGGTTCGGCACGTGGACCCCCTCGCGGTCGTGCACCGCGATTCCGTTTCCCGTGCCGGACAACAACGAGGTCAGCCGCATGACAGTCACGTTCAACCACACCATCATTGCCGCCAAGGACCGCCACGAGTCGGCCCGGTTCTTCCGGGAGCTCCTGGAACTTCCGGAAGCACCGTCCTGGGGCCCGTTCACCAACATCCAGCTCACCGACGGCGTACTGCTCCAGTTCGCCGAGCCGCCGGTGGAGATCCAGATGCAGCACTACGCGTTTCTGGTCGACGACGAGCTGTTCGACCGGGCGTACCGGCGTCTGCGCGAGGGCGGCGTCGAGCACTGGGCCGATCCGCAGATGCGACGCCCGGGCGAGATCAACAACGAGCACGGCGGTCGAGGGGTGTACTTCAAGGACCCCGCCGGTCACGCGATCGAGCTGATCACCCGCCCGTATCTGTAACGGGTGCCACCGGTCACCGCCGTCGCAACTGGTCGAACGGGTGGCGAGTCGTCGTCGCCCGTTCGGCCGGTGCACCAGCGTGATGCACCCTCCTCTCCCCGGGATCTAGACTCACTTGGTAGCCGCAAGCAACGGATAGCGAGTGATGAGCGACACGGGTAGCCCTCCAGCCGGGCAGTGCGCGGGTGGCGGGGCGAGGCAAGGAGATCTGCACGCATGACCACGCCCGCGTCCCCGCCCCGTGGGGAAGCCGCCGCGACAGCCCCGTCGGCCCCGCCGGCCGGCCGACTGACGCACCGCCAGATCATGACGATCCTCAGCGGCCTGATGCTGGGGATGTTCCTCGCGGCGCTCGACCAGACCATCGTCAGCACCTCGATCCGCACGATCGCCGACGATCTGCACGGACTCAGCTCCCAGGCGTGGGTCACCACCGCGTATCTGATCACGTCCACCATCAGCACGCCGCTGTACGGAAAGCTGTCCGACCTCTACGGACGCAAGCCCTTCTTCCTGGCAGCCATCAGCATCTTCATCGTCGGCTCGGCGGCCTGCTCGTTCGCCACCTCGATGACCGAGCTGGCCGCCTTCCGGGCCTTCCAGGGCATCGGCGCCGGCGGTCTGATGTCACTGGCGCTGGCGATCATCGGTGACATCGTGCCGCCCCGGGAGCGGGCCCGGTATCAGGGCTACATGCTCGCGATGTTCGGCTCCTCCAGCGTGCTCGGCCCGCTGATCGGCGGTTTCCTGGCGGGCCGCGGCAGCATCCTGACCATCGCCGGCTGGCGCTGGGTGTTCCTCGTCAACGTGCCGGTCGGCGTCATCGCCCTGTTCGTCGTCGCCAAGGTGCTGAACCTCCCGCACACCCGGCGCGAGCACCGCATCGACTGGTGGGGCGCGCTCACCATCGCCGTCGGTGTGGTGCCGCTGCTGCTCGTGGCCGAGCAGGGGCAGGACTGGGGCTGGACGTCCGCGAAGGCCTGTGTCTGCTATGCGGTGGGCGCGGTCGGCCTGGTGGTGTGGATCTTCGTCGAGCGGGCCATGGGCGAGGAGGCTCTGATCCCGATGCGGCTGTTCCGCAGCTCGGTGTTCAGCAAGATGAGCCTGCTGTCCGTGCTCATCGGCATGGGCATGTTCGGCGGGATGATGATGGTTCCGCTGTACCTGCAGATCGTGAAGGGCGTCAGCCCCACCAGGTCCGGCCTGCTGATGCTGCCCTTGATGGTCGGGATGATCTCCGGGACCATCGTGGTCGGACGCATCATCCAGAAGACCGGCAAGTACAAGATCTTCCCGATCATCGGCACCGCGCTGATCATCGCCGCCATGCTGCTGTTCCACTACCGCGTGCAGTGGAACAGCCCGCTGCCCGAGACCATGGCCTACATGGCACTGTTCGGTATCGGCCTCAGCGGGTGCATGCAGATACTGACACTGGCCGTGCAGAACGCCGTGGAGCCCAAGGACATGGGCGTGGCGACCGCGTCGGCCACCTTCTTCCGGCAGATGGGCGGCACCGCCGGTACCGCGGTCTTCCTCTCGGTGCTGTTCAGCACCGTCGGCGACAAGATCGGCTCCGCCTTCCGGGCCGCGTACGAAACGCCCGGCTTCCAGGCCGCGCTCCATGACCCGGCCGTACGCTCCGATCCCGCGAACGCCCCGGTGCTGGAGATGTTCAGGCACCCCCGGGCGGGCGGCGGGAGCGGCTCCGGCGTGCTGAACGACTCCTCGTTCATCCAGCGGCTCGACCCGCGCCTGGCGCAGCCGTTCAAGGCCGGCTTCACCGACTCGATGCAACTGGTGTTCCTGATCGCGGCGGCCGTGATGGTGCTGGGCTTCCTGGTCGCTCTGTGGACCAAGGAGGTGCCGCTGCGCAAGGTCTCCGGTCTGGAGGCGCAGGCCGCCGAGGAGAACCGCGGCCCGGCCGCGGAGCCCGGCCAAGCTGCGGAGCCCGGCTCAGCTGTGGAGCCGCCCGCGGCCACCGCCGAAGGGTCGGCTGCCGTGGAGTCAGCCGTCGGCGCGACCCCCGCCGACCGGTCCGTCGCCCGAGCCGAGCCCGCCGCCGGAGGCGCACCCGTCGCCGGAGCCTCCGCGGAGGGGGGCGGACCCCCTCACGGCGCCCCGTCGTACGGCGTTCGCGGCCGGGTGCTGGACGGCGCGGGCAGGCCGGTGCCGCAGGCCGTGATCACCTTGATCGACGTCGAGGGACGGCAGCTCGACCGCGCCGTCAGCGCCGAGGACGGGGGCTATGCGGTGAGCGTCGCGCGCCCCGGCACCTATGTGCTGATCGGCGCCGCCGGCGCGCGGCAGCCGCAGGCCGTCACGGTCCTCGTCGGCAACGAGCCGGTCGGGTGCGACCTCGCGCTGAGCGGCAGCGCCGCCCTCACCGGATCCGTCCGGGACGCCGTCGACGGACACCCGCTGCCGGGCGCCCTGCTGGTCGCCACCGATGTACGCGGCGAGGTCGTCTCCTCGGGCACCTCGGCCGCCGACGGCACCTTCCTGCTCGCCGATCTGGTCCCCGGCAGCCATACGCTCACTGTGAACGCGCCCGGCCACCGCCCCACCGCCCTGCCGGTCGAGGCCACCCCGGGAACGACGGGGGCCTACGAGGTCCGCCTCGAACCCGGCGCCCGGCTCCATGGTGTGGTCAGCACCGCCACCGGCAGGGCGCTCGCCGACGCCAAGGTCACTCTGCTGGACGCGGCCGGGAACGTGGTCGCAACGGCGGTCACCGGCCCCGACGGCGCCTACGGTTTCACCGACCTCACCGGCGGCCGGTACACCGTCATCGCCGGCGGTTGTCCGCCGGTCGCCGCAGCACTGCGCGTGGACGCAAGCGGCGTCACCGACCACGACCTCGAACTGTCCCACGAGGACTCGCACCGGTGACCCACGTCGGGAGCCGGGAGCGGTGATGCCGGTGAGGCCCAGGAAGTCGGCGCGGCAAGGACCCGCCGACTCCCTGGGCGTCCGGCGCCGCGGTACCCACCCCGGAGAAGACCGCCTGGCGCGTCATCCGGGAAGCTCGACAGCGAGGTCGTCCACCACTGCCTGCAGGCGGCCTCCGTACTGTTTCGCGACACGCCGCTGGCGCGCGCAGCCGGTCCCGTCGACCTGGACATCGCTCAGCCAGTCGCCGACGCACTGGTCGTCGCCGTACCGGCTGAGGTACGGCTCCACCCGTTTCCACAGCTCCTCGACCAACCGGCCGACGGACGTGACCACGCAGTCGCGGGTGTGGGTGGCGGGCAGGGTGCCGGCCGGACCGTGCCGGGCGGCCTGCCAGCATGCCGCCCGCAGCAGCAGGTCGGGGACCTCGGGCGCGTATTCGCCGGCGCGTGCCGCCTCGACGGCGTGCCCGACGAGGCCGCGGACGAGCAGCGCGTACGCGGTGGTGGTCCCGGCGTCGGGCATCACGTCCGCGATGCGTACCTCGATGGTGGGAAGATGCGCCGAGGGCCGCACGTGCCAGTAGATCATGCCCGAGTCCATCGCCGCTCCGGTGGCCACGAGTTGGTCGACGACCCGTGCGTAGTGGGCCGCGCCCCGCAGATAGGGGGGCGGCCCCGCAGCGGGCCACCGGCTCCAGACCATGGAGCGCCAGCTCGCGTAACCGGTGTCCGATCCGCCGCTGTACGGGGAGTTGGCGGTGAGGGCCAGCAGCAGGGGCATCCAGCCGCGCAGGTGGTTGACCGCCTCCACGGCTTCTTCCCGTTCGGCCACGCCGACGTGCACGTGGCAGGCGTTGACGCCCTGCTCGTGGACCAGGAGCCCGAAGCGGCGGGCGAGGGCGAGATAACGCGGCTGGTCGAGGAGGGGCGGTGGCCCGGTGCGACCGAGGACCGCCGTGCCGCTGGGCACCAGCAGGCAGTCGTACTCGGCGGCCGCGGCGGCCGCACCGGCGCGTAATCGCAGGATCTCGGCCTCCAGTTCGGCGGCCGTACGGCACACCGCACTGACCGTCTCCACCTGGGACTGCGAGAGTTCGGGGGTGACATGTGGCGCGCCGAGGTGCGCGCGGGCGGCAGGTACGACGGACAGGGATCTGTACACGGCCGACCTGCTGTGCCGGTCGGCCAGGACGAACTCCTCCTCCACTCCGACTGTCGGCGGTGCGGTCGCCTCCGGCGGGAACCCGGGCCCGCCGGCGGCAACAGGGGTCACGGCATCAAGCGGCTCTGGCACGTCCATCCCCTTCGGGAGACACGGGACACCGGCATCACTCGTCGTGGGCTGTGCGCGTCTCACTCTCCTCGCTGGCGAGCTCGGGCGCATGGGCCACTCCCTGCCGGACAACGGGTGGGAACCGCCATGCTGCGCCGTCCGCCGAGGCTGCTGCAAGCGGTTGCCAAGCCAGCCTCAGGGCATGCGGGCCGCGCGTTCGGCGGGAGGTGCTGCGGGACGAAGCAGTGTGCCGGGGGGCGGAGCGGCTGGCGCTCCGCCTCGTCACTCCGTGCTGTGCTCGCCGAGCAGACCGGTGACCTGTGCGTGGACGGCTTGCCATGCGGAGGCCGGCAGGTCACTCAGGGCGGTCTCGCTCAGCGAGTGCAGGGTCTCCTCGGCGTCGGTGGCGGTGGTGCAGCTGACGCTGCCGCTGAGCACGTCATGACCGTCGCGGACGGCGACCCGCAGGCGGTTGCCGCTGTTGTCGGCGTGGACCGCCGAGGCGACGACGAGGGGTGGCGGTCCGCCTGTCTCTCCGGCCAGTTTGCGGTAGGAGGAGGCGAGCGGTGTACGCCAGCGCAGGCTGACGAGGACGGGACGCTTGGCCACCAGCTCGGCCATGTCCGTCTCCTGGAGGCCGTCGGATTCCAGCACTGTCGCCCGGGCGTCCAGGACGAGTGCCGCGGGCAGCAGACAGCGCAGCGTGCTGCCGACGAGGTTGCCGCCGACCGTCGCGGTCCGCCGCACGGCTCCGGTGCCCACCATGGCGGCGGCCAGGCGGAGCACGTCCGGAACCCGGTCGTCGATCCGGTGCAGGACCACGGCGCCGCCCACCGTCTGCCGCCCCAGTACGTTGGCCTCCGGCAACTCCCGCAGTGACATGGCCTGTTCGGGAAATCCGTCCCGCTGCCAGGTGGCCCAGACGAGGGTCGCCCCGCCGATCGGCACGGCACCCTCGGCCAGGCACGTCTGGGCTTCGGACACGGATGTGGGCAGCCTCAACAGCACAGCAGCCGACCTGCCTTCCGGAGAACTCGGATCCGTATCGGTGGGTGATGTTCTGGCCAACCACCCACCGCGAAGGCAGTCTTCCCGCCCCTGCGGGGGCGCGTACAGGGCTCACACGAGCACGGGGTGTGCCGCGCGGCCCGCACCGCCCGGTTGCGAGCTCTCCGGGCGCCTCTCGCAGCCGGACGTCAGGGGCGCACGGACCGTCCCGGGTCAGCGGATGCGGCGGAGGGCGTCGGGCGTGAGGTCGGCCAGGGTGGGGTAGCCGTCGACGGCCATGAGGAGGTCGGCCTCCGCGAGCACCGAGCGCAGGACATGGACGATGCCGTCGGTCCCGTCGAGGGCCAGGCCATAGGCGTACGGGCGGCCGATGCCGACGGCGGTCGCCCCCAGGGCGAGGGCCTTGACGATGTCGGCGCCGGAGCGGATGCCGGAGTCGAAGAGGACCGGCAGGTCACCGGCGGCCTCGGCGACGCCGGGCAGGCAGTGCAGCGCGGGCAGCCCGCCGTTGGCCTGGCGTCCGCCGTGGTTGGAGCAGTAGACGCCGTCCACGCCGGCGTCCCTGGCGCGGCGGGCGTCGTCGGGGTGGCAGATGCCCTTGAGGATCAGCGGCAGGTCGGTCATCGACCGCAGCCAGGGCAGATCGTCCCAGGTGAGCGGGTTGCCGAAGGTCTGCGCCCAGCGCATCACCGCGGCTGCCGGGTCGTCCTCGGGGGACTTGGCGAGACGGGAGCGGAAGACCGGATCGCTGGTGTAGTTGGCCAGGCAGTGTCCGCGCAGCTGAGGGAAATTGCTGACGGCGAGGTCACGGGGACGCCAGCCGGTGATCCAGGTGTCGAGAGTGACCACGATGCCCTTGAAGCCGGCCTTTTCGGCACGGTGGACGAGGCTCTCGGCCAGTTCCCGGTCGGTGGGCGTGTAGAGCTGGAAGAAGCCCGGGGTGCCGTCGAACTCGGCGGCCACCTGCTCCATCGGGTCGACGGTCAGGGTGGAGGCGATCATCGGCACACCGGTCCGGGCGGCGGCGCGTGCGGTGGCGAGGTCGCCGTGGCCGTCCTGGGCGCACAGCCCGATCACGCCGATCGGAGCCAGGAACAGCGGCGCGGGCAGGCGCATGCCGAACAGGTCGACCGACAAGTCCCGTTCCCTCGCGCCGACCAGCATGCGCGGGACGAGACCCCACTGCTCGAAGGCGGTGACATTGGCTCGCTGGGTGTACTCGTCCCCGGCGCCGCCCGCGACGTAGGAGCGCACCGACGGGGTCATCGCGGCCAGGGCCGGCGCCTCCAGTTCCGCGCAGGTCATCGGCAGCCGCGGTGCCACGCCGTGCAGCCCGGCGAGGTAGATCTCGTTCTGGTAGTCGGCGAACGCCATGGTCCGGTCCTCCTGCTCCGGCCCGCCCCGTGCGGGCCCTGCCGCTTCCACAGTGCAAGACTGGCCATGGAAGGCAGGGGAAACGCAGGATTCTCGCCAGGGAGCCCGTAGTGGTGCAGGAAGGTGCACACGAGCTGAGCGAGGACGACCTTGCGCTGATCCATGCGCTGCAACTGCGGCCGAGAGCCTCGTGGACCGAGCTCGGCCGTGCCCTCGGGGTGGACCCGGTCACCGTCGCCCGCCGCTTCAACCGCCTCACCGAGCACGGCACGGCGTGGGTCGCGCTCTCACCCGGCCCGCGCCTGCTGGACCGGATATGTCTGTCCTACGCCCAGATCGACTGCGCCCCGGGCGCCGCGGCCTCCGTCTCCCAGGCCCTGAGCGGCCATCCGCACATGCTCACCCTGGAGCGCTCCGCCGGCGGCCACGACATCCTCGCCACCGTCGCCACCCGTGACCTGCACGCCCTGTCCCGCTACACCCTCGACCTGCTCCCGCACGTCCCCGGCATCACCGCCGTCCACGCCCGGATCGTCACCCACATGTTCACCGAGGGCGGCCGTTGGCGCATCGCCGCCCTCGCTCCCGACCAGCGCGCCCGGCTCAGCACTCCGCCCGCCACCCGGTCGCCGCGGCCCGGGCCCAGTGACCTCACCGCCTTCGACCGCGCCCTCCTGGGCCGGCTGGTCCACGACGGCCGCGCCTCCTACCAGTCGCTGGCCACCGCCCTGGGCGTCAGCCTGTCCAGCGCCAAACGCCGCATCGAGCAGCTGATCCGACTCGATGTCCTGCGCTTCCGCTGTGATTTCGCCCGCCCCCTCGGCGGCTGGCCCGTCGCCGTCACCTTCTGGGCCAGGGTTCCGCCCGCCGACCTGCCCGCCATCGGCCACGCCCTGATCCGCCTGCCCGAAACCCGCAACTGTGCCGCGGTCACCGGCCCGCAGAACCTCGTCGTGCAGGCCAGCCTGCACTCCGTGGACGACGCCCTGCGCCTGGAGACCCAGCTCGCCACCGCCCATCCCAGCCTCGACATCGTCGACCGCGTCATCACCCTGCGCCACGACAAGCTCCTCGGACGCCTGCTCGACGCCTACGGGCGGTCCACCGGCATCGTCCCGCCCGATGTCTGGGCCGAGCCCGCCATCTGACGGTACGTCAGCTTCGAACCCCCGACTCGTCACGCCGCCGGACGCACCCGCTCGTCACCCGGCACCCGCGCCGCGTCGTACCGTTCTCACGCCTGGGTCCTGGAAAAATGGACACTCTGGCCCCATGGACGGGGCCCTGCTCACTTTTGGGCACAGCACCGCCGATCGCGAGCGGATCGTCTCCTTGCTGCGCCAGGCCGGTGTGGCGGCCGTCGTGGACGTGCGCACCGCCCCGGGGAGCCGCCGCTACCCGCACTTCTTCCGGCAGCAGCTGGCCGAGTGGCTGCCGCAGCACGGGATCGCGTACCGGTGGGAGCCGGACCTCGGCGGGTTCCGCAGAGCCCCTCCGGACAGTCCCGACACCGTCTGGCGCAACGCCTCGTTCCGCGGCTACGCGGCCCACACCCGCTCCGACGCGTTCGTCACCGCGATGGACGAGCTGCTGCTCCAGGCCACCGACGTCCGCACCGCCGTCATGTGCAGGGAAGCGGTCTGGTGGCGCTGCCACCGACGCCTCATCGCAGATTTCGCGGTCCTCGCGCGCGGTGTACCGGCCTACCACCTCATGCACGACGGCCGCCTCAGCGCGCACACCGTGACGCCCGGCGCGCGTGTGCGCGAGGACGGGCTTCTCGTCTACGACGGCGCCTCGTAGCCGGCTGAGGCATCGTGTGCTGCGAGCGCTGTATGCGCGTGCCGTCCGGATGCGGGACGCGGCATCGGGACCGGGGACGGGAACGATCGCAGGGGTGGCGTCAGCGCCTGCGCCGACGGCCGAGGGCGAGGAGCCCGGTCAGCACCGCGGCTGCCGCACCCGCGGCCCCTTCCTGCCCTTGAGCGCGGCTCCCGTCACCTCCAGATCCCACGCGTTGTGCACGGGCACACCCAGCAGGCCGTACGACATGCCCCCGGTCCGGCGGGCGGTCGGCGGCACGCCTCCGGTGCGCTGCGCGAGGGTCAGTTCCCCACCGCGGCCCCGGTGGATGTCCCGCCACTCGCCGCCCGACCAGTCCATGCCGGTCGCGGCCCGCACGGCCACGTCCTCCCGGAGCGCCCGCTTGCCCACCTTCAGGGCGACGGGCGCCAGGTCGACGGACCGGCCCGGCGCGACCTGCATGTCGATCAGGCACAGCGCTCTGTGGTGCGTCTCGACCGTGCGGGGCTGCACCTCGGTGCCGTAGTGGCAGTTGCTGTACTCGGTCGTGAACGAGAGCCCTTCGGACACCTCGACGGACACCGGCACCTGCCGCAGCACCCGTTCACCGTGGTAGGTGAAACCGGCCCGCACCTCGACCGTCGAGCCGACGTTCAGGACCTCGCCCGGGTCGCGGTCCAGGCGGTCGAGCGTCAGCCGGTCCGCGCCCCCCACACTCCCGGCCTGGAGCAGGCGGTCACTCGCTGCGGGCAGCAGCCCGAGATCCGCCTGCCCGGGCCCGCGCGTCACCGGCACACCCGGGAGCAGCGCTCCAGCAGACACGTTCGGCCGGCTCAGGGTCGTACCGGGTTTGGTCTGCTCGGCCTCCGCCGGCCCAGTGGGCGTTTCCCGGCGGGGCGGCCGGGAAATCTGCAGTGCCATGGGTGACACAGCGGACAAGGCGGCACAGGTGCCGAACGACGTCTGCCCTCCGTGGGTGCTGCGGGCCTACGCCGTCCTCGCCGACGGCGAACGCGGCGCCGTGGTGGACCCGAAGGGCCGGATCGTGTGGCTGTGCGCTCCTCGCTGGCACAGTGACGCGGTGTTCTCCGCCCTCATCGGAGGCGGCGGGTACTTCGGCGTCGAACCGGAGGACCACTGGCACGTATGGGGTGGTTACTACGAGGACGGCACGCTGATCCGGGTCAGCCGGTGGGTGACCGCCGACTCTGTGATCGAGTGCCGCGACGCGCTGGCGATGCCGGCCTCCGTGGACCGTCTTGTGCTGCTGCGCCGGATACGTGTCGAAGAGGGTGAGGCACGCCTACGGCTGACCCTCGACCCGCGTCCGGGTTTCGGCCAGGGCGGGATGCGCGGCCCTCGCCTGGAGGGCGATGTGTGGACCGCGTACACCGACGGTCTGCGGCTGCGGCTCCACGGAGCGCGGCGGGCCGCGTGGGACGCCCGGTCCGTCCTGCGCGGTGAGTTCCGCCTGCGCAAGGGCGAGGAGCACGATCTGGTCCTGGAGTTGTCGGAGAAGGAGAGCACCGCCCGGCTGGATCCGGAGCGGCTGTGGGCGCGGACGGAGGAGGCGTGGCGGCAGGCCGTGCCCGACTGCTCCGGCCTGGCAGCCCCGCGTGACGCCCGGCACGCCTACGCCGTTCTGCGCGGCCTGACGAGTTCGTCCGGCGGCATGGTCGCGGCCGTCACCACGTCGTTGCCGGAGCGCGCGAACACCGGCCGCAGCTACGACTACCGCTACGCCTGGCTGCGCGACCAGAGCTACGCCGGCCTCGCGGTCGCCGCGCACGGGCCGCACGACCTGCTCGACACCGCGGTGCGTTTCACTGCCGAACGCGTTCTCGCCGACGGTGAGGGCCTGCACCCGGCATACACCGTCGACGGCGGCCCCGTACCCGAAGAACGAGGGCTTCCGCTGCCCGGCTACCCGGGAGGCCAGGACCGGATCGGGAACCGAGCGGCCGATCAGTTCCAGCTCGACGCGTTCGGTGAGGTGCTCCAGCTGTTCGCCGCCGCCGCTCACCACGATCGGCTCACGCCCGAGGCCGAGCAGGCGGTCACGGTCGCGGTCCGGGCGGTGGAACACAACTGGCAGCGGCCCGACGCAGGGTTGTGGGAACTCGACGAGCGGTGGTGGACCCAGTCCCGGCTGAGCGTGGTGTGCGGTCTGCGACGCGTGGCCGAGGCGCTGCCGGGGCGGACGGGACAGCGGTGCGCCGACCTCGCCCAGGCGGTCTACGCGGAGACCCGGCGCCGCTGTCTGCGCGAAGACGGCCGGTGGCGGCGGGCCGCCGACGACGACGGACCGGAAGCCGCTCTTCTGACGCCTCTGGCCCGCGGCTTCCCGTCCGCCGACGACCCGAGCAACTCCGTCACCCGCCGCTTCATCGAGGACCAGCTGAGCGACGACGGGTACCTCTATCGCTTCGTCCACCAGGGGATCCCGCTGGGTGAGGCCGAAGGGGCCTTCCTGCTGTGCGGGTTCACCATGGCGCTGGCCACCGACCACCTCGGTGACCGCGCCGGCGCGCTGCGCTGGTTCGAACGGACCCGGGCGGCCTGCGGGCCGTCGGGGCTGTTCGCCGAGGAGTACGACGTGCGCCAGCGCCAGCTGCGCGGCAATCTGCCCCAGGCCTTCGTCCACGCCCTCCTGCTGGAGTGCGCCGTCCGCCTCAACGACGCCTCGACGCTTCCCCCCTGAGACAGGGACCCCGCGCGGGCCTCCCACCCGACGGACGCCTCCTGCCTTCTGCCGTGCGGCCCGTTGATGATTAGCTTGCCCCGGCCATGACACCACCACCCGGCCCGGGTTCAGGAGGACTCCGCACATGAGCAGCGGCTACACGTACGAGTACAAGGTCGTCACCTTCCGGGAGTCGCTGATCGGCGACGCGCTGGACAGCGACAAGCTGGAGAAGGTCCTGAACAAGCACGCCGAGGACGGCTGGGGCCTCAAGGCCATCACCTCCGCCGACGTCAAGGGCCGTATAGGGCCCGGAGCCGTGGAGGGGCTGCTGCTGACCTTCGAGCGCCCGCGCGGGTAACGCTCACGGCGCCGGCGGGGCACGGACCGAGTGTCCACGCCGGCGCGCCGCCGGGTGATGCCCCGCGGACCGCGGACCGTGCACAGGCCCGGGTGGTCGGCGCGAAGACACACCCGGGTCCATGTGAGACCGTGGTGTGAGAAAACACGCTTGCGGATGCGGCCGCCACCATGGGTCTGAAGGATCTGGACAACAAGCACCAGGACGATCCGTTCGGCATCACCTCTGCCGCCGTCGCCCTCGTGGACGGACACGGCCTGATCCGGTACTGGAGTCAGCGGGCGGAGGACCTCCTCGGCTATCCGGCGCCCAGCGTGCTGGGGCAGCCGGCGACCTCCGTCCTCATGAGCGAGGACTCGCCGACGTCCGCGCTGTCCACGGCGCAGCGGGTCGGCGAGGGCTGGGAGGGCCTGATCACCGTGCGCCACCGTGCGGGCCACCCGGTCGAGCTG
Source organism: Streptomyces sp. NPDC030799 (assembly GCF_055572255.1). Lineage (NCBI taxonomy): Bacteria > Bacillati > Actinomycetota > Actinomycetes > Kitasatosporales > Streptomycetaceae > Streptomyces > Streptomyces sp. NPDC030799. Next base: position 459,956 of record NZ_JBVIDS010000003.1, read on the forward strand.
GCCCTGCGGGCGTGTCCGCTGAGCGCGGAGCAGGGCTCCGCCTGGCTCGCCGTGGCCTGTGAGGTCTCCGACTCGCGCCGGTGGGAACTCGATCAGGCAGTGGTACGCGGCCTGCTGGAGGAGTCACCGATCGGCATCGCCGTCCTCGACAGTGAGCTGCGCTTCCAGTGGGTGAACCAGGCACTGGTCGCCATGGAGGGCCTGCCGGCCCAGCCCGGGGCCGACCGCACTCCCGCGCCTCCCGGACCGGGACAGGTGCCGTCGGACCCGCTGCCTTCCGGAACCGGACAGGTGCCGGCCGAACCGGGACAGGTGCCGGCCGGACCGGGACAGGTGCCGTCGGCCGTGGACTGGCAGGCGCGCCAGGCGCTGATCTCGGGCCGGGTGACGCCCGCTGTCGAGCATGTGCCACCCCCGCACGGGAGGTCCCGCCGGAACGCGCAGGGTCACCTCAGGCTCCGCTCGTCGTTCCCGCTGCGGGACGTCGGCGGCCGGACGCTCGGGGTGTGTCACACCGCCGTCGACTTCACCGCGCAGGACCGGGCACGTGAGCGGCTCGCCCTGGTCAACGAGGCGGCACAGCGGATCGGCACCACCCTGGACCTCGACCGCACGGTGCAGGAACTGGCCGAGGTGCTCGTACCGCAGCTCGCAGAATTCGTGGCGATCGACCTCTTCCGGAGCGTCCTCGCGGCCAGGGAACTCACTCCTGGACCGGTCGCCGGCGACACGCTGCAGCGGGCGGTGCACCGGTCGATCCGCGAGGACATTCCGGAGGCGATCGTTCCCATCGGGGAGCCCACCGGGTACCCGGCCATCTCCCCGCAGCGACGGTGCCTGACCACGGGCCGGCCGATCCTCGATCCGGTACTGGAACCGACGACATGGTGGCTGGCCGGTGATCAGGAGCGCATGGCCAAGATCGTCTCCCTGGGTGTGCACACACACCTGGTGGTGCCGCTCCGGGCCCGGGGCGTGACCATGGGGGTGGTCACGCTGCTGCGCTGGGAGAACCCCAACCCGTTCGACGAGGACGATCTGCTGCTCGTGGAGGAGCTGGTGGCTCGGGCCGCGGTGTGCGTGGACAACGCCCGGCGTTTCGTCCGCGAGCATCACGCGGCTCTCGCTCTCCAGACCAGTCTCCTTCCGCCCGATCTGCCCGAGCACTGTGCCGTCGACGTCGCCTACCGCTATCTGCCCACCGACGCCGAGGCCGGCGTCGGCGGCGACTGGTTCGACGTCATCCCGCTGTCCGGCGCCCGCGTCGCCCTGGTCGTCGGGGACGTCGTCGGCCACGGCATCCACGCGGCGGCCAGCATGGGCAGGCTGCGTGCGGCCGTACAGACACTCGCCGACCTGGACCTGCCCCCCGACGAGCTGCTCGCCCGCCTCGACGACCTCGTCCTGCGCCTGGCGGACGAGGCGGAGGCGGCCACGGACGGACCGGTGGTGATCGGCGCGACCTGCGTCTACGCGGTCTACGACCCCATCTCGCGGAAACTCAGCGTGGCGCGGGCCGGGCACCCCACGCCCGCCATCGCCCACCTCAGCGAACCGGTGGAGCTGCCCGACATCCCCGCCGGCCCCCCGCTGGGGCTGGGCGGTCTGCCCTTCGAGTCGGCCGAGATCGAACTGGAGGAGGGCAGCGTCGTCGCCCTCTACACGGACGGCCTGATCGAGGCCTCGGACCGCGATGTCGATGTCGGCTTCGAGCGGCTGTGCTTCGCCCTGGCCCACCCCGACCGGCCGCTGGAGGAGATCTGCGACACGATGGTCCGCATTCTGCTGCCGGGTCATCCGCACGACGACGTCGCCTTCCTCGTCGCCCGGACGCGCGCCCTGGCCCCCGACCGCGTGGCCTCCTGGGAAGTGCCCGCCGATCCCCGGGCGGTGCACGAGGCCCGCGACAACGCCGCCCGTCAGTTGGCCGCTTGGGGGCTGGAGGACATCGCTTTCACCACCGAGCTGATCGTGAGCGAACTCATCACCAACGCCATCAGGCACGCCTGCGGTCCGATCGGTCTGCGTCTGATCCACGAACGGGCTCTCATCTGTGAGGTGTCGGACGCCAGCAACACCTCTCCGCACCTGCGCCGTGCCCGCAGCACCGACGAGGGAGGGCGCGGTCTCTTCCTGGTCGCGCAGGTCGCCCAGCGCTGGGGCACGCGGTACACCGCCACGGGCAAGACCATCTGGGCGGAGCAGCAGCTGTCGAGCGACGCGTCCTGGCGACTTCCCTGAGCGGACCGATCACACCGGTACGGGGCTTCCGTAGATTTTCGGCCTGCGGGTGATGACATCGTCCGCTTCGGGGCACTCGGAGGGACAGGAGCGATTCATCAACAGGAGGCGCGTCATGATCGCCCTCGGTATCATCCTGCTCGTCGTCGGTTTCATCACAGGTCTGTCCATCCTGTGGACCATCGGGATCATCCTCGTGGTCATCGGCGCGATCTTCTGGATCCTTGGCTCGATGGGGCACGCGGTCGCCGGCCGACGGCACTACTGGTAGGCGTCACTACTGCTAGGCGTCCAGCCCCTTCCCGGCTGCCGGGGCAGAACCTCCTCGGTTCGCGTCAGCCGGCCGGCCTGGCCGCGGGCGCGGGCCGGCCCCGGCGGCCTCCGGGGCGCAGACCCCGCGGCCCTGCCTGCGAGGAACCTCGCGGGCGGGGCCGTGTCCAGCTGACGAACAGGCGACGCAGTCGGTCGGCGGGTGCAGGCGGTGCGGTCACTCCTGACCGGAGAAGGAGCCGGGCTCTTCGGACCGGGTGCGGACGCGGTCGGGGTGCTCGTGGTTGTTGCAGGCGTCCTGCATCGAGTCGCCGGCCAACGGAGCGGCGAAGCGGACGAGCCCGGCCGCCTGCCTGCAGAGGTTGTCGCCGGTGAACGGCCGGCCGGCGATGTTGATGCGGCCGTGGTCGGGGCGGTTGCCGTCCTCGTCGGCGTGGGCCGGGGTGGCGAGGGAGAAACCGGCCACGGTGAGCGCGGCGAGCGCGGTGATCTTCTTCATAGCCTGGTCAACGACCCCCGCAGCCCCATGTCACGCCGGTGCTTCTCGTTCCATCGGGTGATCCCGAAGCGCACGGCTCAATTCGTACGGTTCAATTCGCTGGTGATCGTCTCCCGCAGCACATCGTGCTGCGGACCGAGCCCGAACCGCTCGTCCCGCCACCGGTCAGGCGGATACAGCCATACGGGCTTGCCCACCAACTCGGGCGACTCCCACTCGTACCGCGGCCACACATGCGCATGCAGGAACGGGTCCGTGTTCCCCAGGATCTCCAGGTTGACCCGGCGGAATGCGGGGTCCAGGCGCCGGCAGGCCCGCTCGACCGCCTCTCCGAGCTGGTCCATGCCCGACAGAAACGCCAGCCGCTTGGCCTTCGGCAGGTCGGAGAGCCGTTGAACGCCCGGTTCGTCCACGAGCAGGACCGAGTAACCCGGCAGGAACTGAACGTCGCCGATCACCGCGAACCCCGCCTCGAGCCGCCGCAGCACCGTCGGGTTCTCGCCCCGCAGCGCAGCTCCGATGCGATCCGACCGCCAGTCTTCTTCCATGATCGAAATCTAGTGGAGGAGCGATCCCGGCCGTTTCCCGGGGCCGGTCCGCAGTTCCCCGAAAGGGCACTGCACACGTCGCCGCCCTGTCATGCTGGGGTCCCGGCGCATCGAGAGGACTCCATGTCACAAGGCCCTGACGCCATGGTCGTGATCGATGAGCGGCGGTGGTACGCCGCGAACGAACTCCTGGCGTTTCTGCTGGAGCTCGCTGCGCTGGCATGTCTGGGCTGGTGGGGATCGGCCGTCGGCGAGGGCGCTGCGCCTCGTCTCCTGCTCGGCCTCGGAACGCCCCTTGCGGCGATCGTGCTGTGGTCGTTGTTCGCGGCGCCGAAGGCCCGTTTGCGGCCACGGCTGCCCCTCGTACTCGCCGTCAAGACGGTGGTGCTGGGCGGCGGGGCAGCGGCCTTGTACGGGGTCGGGCATCCTGTTGCCGCCGTAGCCATGGCAGTCGTCGTGGTCGCCAACACAGCGCTGGCCGAGATCTTTCGCCGCAGGCCGCCCACCTCGCCCACTGACGCCGGTCGGTGAACCGGCGGCGGTGGACGGGGTGCACGCGCGGTGGAGGTGTCACCGTCAGCAGGTGCGCTCGTACTCGAGATCGGGGAGGTAGTGGGACCATTGCCCGGCGGCCAGCCCGTGACCTGCCCGGGCGCAGGCGATGTCGCGGGCATGGGTGCGCGCGTTGTTGAGCTTTGTCAGGCTGTTCAGGTTGACGGTGCCGTCCGCGGAAGCGGTCAGCAGCATGGTGTTGTCGGCGCTGATCGCCACGGACGTGACCGAGTCGGTGTGGTTGCTGCCGACCACGCCGAGGTCGTAGGGGTGAACGGGATCGGTGACGTCCCAGAGGATCGCTGTCCGGTCGGCGCTGCCCGACACCAGTGTGTGGCCGTCAGGGCCGAAGGCCAGTCCGAGGACCCAGCTGCTGTGCTGGACGAGCGGCGGACCGAGGTGCTGGGGCTTGGCCGGGTCGGTGGTGTCCCACAGGATGATGCTGGAGTCCAGGCTGCCGGTGGCCAGTGTGTGTCCGTCGGGGCTGAAGGCCACGGAGGAGACCCAGTTGGTGTGGCCGGCCAGTGGCGTGCCCAGGGGATGCGGCCGGGCCAGGTCGTCGATGTTCCACAGTCTGGCCGTGCCGTCCCAGCTTCCGGTGGCCAGGGTGTGTCCGTCGGGGCTGAAGGCCACCGCGTCCACACCCGCACGGTGCCCCGTGATCGGCCGGCCGATGGGCCGGGGACGGGAGGGGTCCGCAGTGTCCCAGAGCGTGATCGCGCCGTCCCCGCCCACGGTGGCGAGGGTATGGCCGACCGGACTGAAGGCCAGCCCGTCGACTCCGCCCTTGTTGGCGGTGAACTGTGTGATCTTGCGGAGATGGTGGAGGTCGCCGGCATCCCAGAGGATCACGGTGTGGTCCAGGCTGCCGCTGGCCAGTATGCGTCCGTCGGGACTGAAGGCCACCCCGAACACAGTGCCCGCGTGACGCACGGTCTTGCGTGTCACTCCGCTGGGATGCTTCGGATCGGCCAGGTCCCACAACGTCACCTTGCCGTCCACTCCGCCCGTCGCCGCCGCGTGGCCGTCCGGGCGCAGCGCCATCGTCTGCACCCCACCGATGCCTCCGATGCGGGCGGAGAGCGGAACGGTTCCGCTGGCGCTCTTGCCCTGCCACAGGATCACCGTGTTGTCGGCGCTCCCGGTGGCGAGCAGGCCGGCGTGCGGTGCGAACGCCACCGCGCCGGTCCAGTTGGACGCCCCGGCGATGGAAATGTTGACCATGCGGGGGGCAGTTGGCCGCGAGGTGTTCCACACGGTCGTGTAATGGTCGGCCAGTGCCACGTCGATCTCATGCCGGAACACCTGCAAGGCCTTCACCGGGGCATCTCCGGCGGGGATCTGGCTCACCCAGGCGGGATGGTCCGGATCGCCGGCGTTCCAGAGGTCGACCTTGCCGTCTCCGCCGCCGATGACGAGCGTACGGCCGTCGGGGGCGAAGCCGAGAGCGGACACCCCGTACGCGTGGCTGATCGGGTTCTTGAGCCGCCGGGGATGAGCGCGATCGGTGACGTCCCACAGCACCACGGTGCCATTGAAGCCGCCGGTCACGAGCAGGTGCCCGTCGGGCCTGAACGCCAGGGCCGACACGTCCGTGTTCTGGACTGTCAGGAGCTGTCCGAGCGGGTGGGTGCGGCCGGGGTCGCTGGTGTCCCACAGCCAGACCTTGCCGTCCGGTGCGCCGGCCGCCAGCATGCGTCCGTCCGGTGCGTAGGCCAGCGTGTGGACGTTGGCCGGGCCGGTCAACGGCTCGCCGAGACGGCGTGGTCGTCGCGGAGAGCTCACATCCCACATCTGCACGGTGAGTCCGGCGCGGTCGCTGCCGCCGGCCGCGAGGTAACGCCCGTCCGGGCTGAACGCCACGGTGTACACGCCGAAGCTGGGGCCCTGCAGCCGGCCGAGCCTCCTGACGTTCTGCGGGGAGCTGGTGTCCCACAGGACGACGGTGCCGTCCTGGCTCGCGGTGGCAAGGGTCCGCCCGCCGGGCGTGAACGCCACACCGGCCACCGCGCCGGAGTGGGCCGCGAGGGTGCTGGCGTAGGGCGTGAACAGGCTGCTGAGGAGGTTCGCGGTGGTCGCGGGGGTGTGGTCCAGGCGGTCGGCCGCGATGCCGAGTTGCAGGGCCAGTCTGGGATCGTTGGCCCGGGCGGAGTCCGCGTCGCGCACCAGCGCCTCCGCGATCGCCGAGCGCTGTTGTCTCTGTGCGTCTTTACGGCCCTGCACGGCGAAGCCGGTCGCGATCAGGGATGCCACCACCAGGAGGATCAGTGTGACGGCTGTTCCCGTCCGTATGCGGCGGCGCCGCCGGTCGGCTCGTACGCTGGCGGCGAAGAACTCGGCCGCGAGCTCGCCCAGTTGGCCGTCGCGCCCACCGTGCCGGCCGGTGTCGCCGAACTGGTCGCGGACGAGTTCCAGTTGGCTGCCACGGTAGAGAGCGCTCGGGTCGCGTCCGTCTCTCTCCCAGGACTCGGCCGCGTCGAGGAGCTTCTGCTGGACCAGCAGACCGGCGCGGCTGGCGTCGATCCAGCCACGCAGCCGGTCCCAGGCGCGCAACAGCGCCTCGTGGGCGATCTGGGCGCTGTCGCCGTCGACGGTGATCAGGCGCGCGCCGGCCAGCGCGTCGCGGGCGGCGGCGATGGCGGCGGCTTCGTCCGGCGGCCGTTGGGCCAGCAGGTCGGTGAGATCGAGCCGCCGACGGGTGTCCTCGGTGCTCTCGCTGATCCGGACCATACGGAGCAGCATCAGCTTGGCGGCCCGCTGGGCGTCCGGCGTCAGGCTGTCGTAGGTGCGGTCGGCCTGTTGGGTGATCGCGTCCCAGATGCCGCCGGTCGCGCCGTACCCGGCGAGGGTCAGGGTGCGGCCCTCGCGGCGGCCCCAGGTCAGCCAGAGCGCGTAGGCCAGCAGCGGGAGGGTGCCGCCGGCGAACTCGCGGTCGGCCCGCAGATCGCGCAACAGCGTGCTGGCCAGGCCGCTTTCGAGCTCAAGCCCGGCCAGTTCGGCGGGCTTCTCGATCGCCTCGCGCAGCTGCTCCGGCGTCATGGGTTCGACCGGGAACTGGCGGTGCTTGAGCACGTCGGCCAACTCGGGGTGCGCCAGACAGGAGGCGTAGAAGTCCGCGCGGATGCCGAGCACGACCAGGGCAGGTGCGCCGACGGCGGCGGCCTCGTCGCCCGTCGCTGCCGAGCAGATCGCGCTAATGAAGTCGCGCCGCTCCTGCTCGTCCTGGCAAGCGGTGAACACTTCCTCGAACTGGTCCACCACGAGCAGCAGTCGGCCGCCGGGCACGTCCTGGCCGCCGCTCCACCGGTGCAGGGCGCGGCGCATCAGGCCGGCCGAGCGGGTCGGGTCCGCACGCAGCTCGGCGATCAGCTCGGCTTTCGTGTGTCCGGTCGGGCGGGCCAGCTGACCGGCCAGGCTGTCCAGCGGGTGTTCGCCGGGGGTGAGGATGAACTGCGGCCAGGTACCGGCGCCGGGCAGCGGGAGTTCGCCGCGCTTGACGGCGGGCAGCAGGCCCGCGCGCAGCAGCGAGGACTTCCCCGCGCCGGACAGCCCCACCAGTGCGACCGGCCCGTCGTCCTGCGACCAGTCGGCGAGTTTCGTGAGCAACTCGGCGGTGGTCTGGGACCGGCCGAAGAAGAACCTGGCGTCGTCGGCGGTGAACGGATCGAGGCCCGGATACGGGCAGATCTGTTCGTCGGGCCGCTCGGGCGGTGCATGGGTGGCCGGCGGGGTGTGCCGGGGCGCGGCGGCCGGGTTGGCCGCCAGTACCAGGTCCCCGGCCCGGCCGCTGAGGTGCCGTTCCGGTGCGGGCAGGTGCCGAAGCGGCAGGACGCGGCGCAGGTGCCGGTAGGCGCCCTCGATGGTGAGTCCCGGCGGGCCGCCGGGGTCTCCCTCGCGCAGAAAGCGCAGCAGCTCGCCGGTGAATGCCGTGTACGGCTCGTCCGGCAGCGCCAGTGCCTGTTCGTCCCGCGAGGCGGAGGCCAGCACATAGCTGCCGCTGAGCGAGGCCAGCGCGAACGCGTCGGCCGCCGCCGTACCGAAGGACCCGTGTGCGCGTCCGGCGAAGCAGCAGTCCAGCACCACGATGATGGAGCGCGCCCGGCAGTTGCTGAACGCGTCGCGCACCGCCTGGTACGGCAGCGCCTTGAACGCCAGCCCCTCGGCCAGGTCGTCCGTCGCGGCCGTGGCCAGATAGAGCTCGTTGCCCGGGCTGACCAGTCCGTGGCCGACGTAGTAGAGGAGGAGGACGTCCTCGGCCTGTCTGGCGGCCGTGACGACGGCGTTGCCGAACTCGATCGGGTCCTTCGGATCGAGCAGCGGCGGGAGAAGGTTCTCGGGCCGCAGCCCGCAGGTGTCGACCAGGGTGCGGCCGAGCTCCCGGATGGTGGCTGACACCGCGGGCACGTCGGGGAGCCGGGGAGGTGGCGTCCGGTGCCGATGAGCAGAGCGCGCGATCCGGGCGAGCCGAGGCCGGTCGCCGGGGATGCGCCGTACGGCTCAGCCTGCGTCACCGGTTTCCCGATCGCCGGCGGGGTCGAGGGAGCGGGAGAGTTCGGCGGTGATCCGCTGTACTTCCGCTGCGTCCAGGCCGAGGACGTTGGTGGCGCTGAACTCCGCCGCTGTCCCGTCCGGCCGGACCACCTTGACCGAGACGTTGCCGGTACGCCGACGCAGCCAGGAGATCAGTACGCTCGCGGCGGCCGTCGCCACGCCTCCGGGGCCGAGCGCGACCGTCAGTGCCGCCACGAGCGAGCCCAGGGCACCCGGCGCCGGGGGAGGCAACTCCAGCCGCACCCGCCCGCGCAGTTCCTCCTCGGCGACCAGCCAGTCACGCAGTGACCGAAGCTCGTCGGCAGCCCGCTCACCGACGACCTCGACCACTAACCGCTCGTCCACGCGGACCTCCCGTCACTTCTGCTCCGTTGCGTGGTCATCCTGGCAGAGGGACCGGTGGTCAGTGGAGCGATTGGTGTGACTTGACGCGGACCTGCTCCCTCGAAGTCCCGTACCGGATGCGCGTCAAGCGCACCGGCGGGCCCGCGAGTTCGTGTGTCGTCGGGTTCGGTTGGCCGGGTTCTCAGCATCTGCGAGTCGCCGGCGCGGGCGCGGTGCGCAGGTCGATCCGGTCGGCGACGCCCGCTCGTGCCCGGTACGGCCGGCCGATCGCGGCCCGCTCCCCGCTGACGTCGCCGGCGAGCAACCGGCCGCCGGCGGCCGGGCCACGGGTGATGCAGAGGGTCGAGTATCCGGTGAAGACGCCGACCTCGACCGCGCAGCGGGCGTCCGTCAGGCGGGGTCAGCATCGTGAGCAGCGTGCCTTCGTCGGCGGATACCTGCATGTGCGCGGCGCCGGCGGCGGCTTACCGGACCGCCAACCGCACCAGGTGACGGGTGATCACGTCCTGGACCCGGCCCAGCGCCTCGGCGTCGACCGCGGTGGCGGTCGCCTCCAGCCGGTCCGGGGTGGCCGTGAGGCTGCAGGTCCGGCGGCAACCGTGATGGTGCCGCGGCCGTCCGGGCTCAGGGCGCAGGCGGCAGGGGCCGTGGCGAGAGGTACCGGACTCCTTGGGGGCTCTCCGGCAGGTGACGAAGCCCTCGTGCTGCGCGAGGCCGGGCCGGCGCGGCTGGCGGCGGTCCGCCCGGAGTTCCTGCGCCGTACGGGCTGCTGGTCAGCCTCTTTCGCGCCAATGTGCCCAGCCTGCCGCCGGACGACGAGCGTTGACGGTGGAGCTCCGGCACGACCAGCTGCAGTGTGCGGCGGTGATGGCCCACCGCCGCACACGAGGCGCGGTTCAGGTCAGCGGGAGTGCCTTGACGCCCGGCAGGACGGGAAGCAGGTCGTAGCCCTGGGTTCCGGCGGCGCAGGCAGGGGTTGTCTCGGCGGTCGAGGACACCTTCGTCCCGGTCGAGAAGGCCCCGCCTCCGCCGAGCACCGTCGTGAAGTGGTCGGTGTTCGCGGCCGAGTAGTACACGCACTGGTGCAGGTCGAGGAAGGTTCCGGTGGTCAGGTCCAGGGCCTTCACGTACGACAGGTTCGGGACGATGGCGTAGTTGCCGTCACCACTGCCGCAACTGACGTTGCCGCCCGGGGTGTTGGAGATGTTCGTGCCGGCCTGGAAGCGGCCGTCCCGGCTCGGTACCACCGTCGTGAAGTAGTTGACGGCAGATGCCGAGTAGTAGGTGCACTGATGCAGGTTCAGGTAGCGGCCGCCGCGCAGGTCCAGTGGCTTGACGCCCGACAGGAGAGCGATGAGGCCGAAGTTTCCGTCGCCGCTGCCGCAGGTGGGCGCGCTGTCCTGGGTGTCGGAGACATGCGTGCCGGCCAGGAAACGGTTGTCCTGGCTCGGCACGAAGGTCGTGAAGTGGTCGGCGGCCGAGGCCGAGTAGTACAGGCACTGCTGGAGGTTCAGATATCTGCCCGCGACTTGCCGGGCGTCCTCGGCGGGGGCGGCGGTGACCGCACCGGCGAGGCTCGGCACGAGTGCCAGCGCGATGGCGCTGACGGCGGCGAAGAGCCACCTTCCGACGCATAACGTGTGGCGCACTCTTGTCCCTTTTCTCTGTGGAGTGAAACGCGCTTCTCTGTGAAGTCGAACGCGAGGGAACAGGGTTGCTGCGGGAAACCGGGCGTCAGCCGGTCCGGGAGGGAGCCGTGAGCTGGGCGACGATCGACGCGCTGTCCAGCCAGACGTTCTCCCGCGAGATCCGGCCGTCCCGGAACTCGAAGACGTGCAGGATCCGGAAGGAGATCCGCCGGCCGTCGCCCGGGAGGCCCATGAAGGAGTTCGGGACCGTACCCGTCATCACGTTCTCGATGGTGATGGCGTCGTCCGCGTAGTACGTGCGGGTGCGCTCCTCCTTCTCCGCGCGGAATTCCTCGCACAGCCCGCGGTAGAACTCCAGCGCCGCCGGGATCCCGTGCTTCGGGCCGCCGGGGTCGCCCACGACGTCGTGCTCGATGTCCTCGGTGTACATCGCGACCGACCCTTCCGGGTCGGCGCGCTCCTCGGCGGCCATGTGCTGCCGGATCAGAGCTTCCATTGCCTCTGGTGTCGTGGAGCCCACGAGAGGCCCCCTCTCTTCTCGCGCCGCACGCCTGACGGCCCGCGGCCCCCGCGATGAGACAGTGCTACCGTAATGAGAGGCGATTCTCACGACAAGAGGATTCTCTCATGACTGACGGGGGCGCGCGAAGCACGGACGGCGCGGAGCGGCGGGGTGACGGCCGGCGGAAGCAGAAGCTGCGCACCCGGCGCGCGCTCATCGACGCCGCGGTCGCGCTGCTGCGGGAGGGCAGGGCGGTCACGATCGCGGAGGCCGCCGAGACGGCCCAGGTGTCCACGGCCACGGCGTATCGTTACTTCTCCAACCCCTCGGACCTGCTGCTGGAAGCCCGCACGCTCATGCGGGCGCCGGACGTGCTGGCCGATCTGCCGGACGAGCCGGCCGCGCGGGTCGATGCGGTCGTCTCCCGGATCGCGGATGTGCAACTCGGTGACGAGCTCATGTGGCGGGCGTTGCTGCGGGCGAGCCTGGACCGCTGGCAGCAGGTCGAGCAGGGCGAGCGTGCCGACGACCTGCCCTTCCGCAACCGCACCCGCCTGGATCTGACCCGCACCGCGCTGGAACCCCTCGCCGGCGTCCTCCCACCCGCCGAGCACCGTCGCCTGACCATGGCGGTCATGCTGGTCTACGGCGTGGAAGCGCTCATATCGACGCGTGACGCGTGCGGACTCGACACGGAGGAGGCGAAGGAGGTCATGCGCTGGGCGGCGGGAGCGCTCGTGGAGTCCGCACTGCGGCGTACGGGAGCGTAGGGGGACCACCGCACCCCGTACCGGCTCCCCCTCGGCCCCGCCTTCGGCTCCCCCTCGGGGTCCGCACGGAGACCGACGGCGGCTCTACCCGATCGGCCGGTAAGTCCGCCGGCCGATGCGGTGCTCCCACCGTTTAGGATCCGTGCCCGTGGCAGAGGTCCCCGATGAGTTGATCAAGCTGGAACGATCCGCCGAGGTAGAGCGCGCGAAGCTCGCGGGCCTGACCGGTGACGAGTACGACGCCCAGATGCGCCGCTGGCGCGAGGCGTCCGAGGCGGTACAGGCGGCCATCACCGCGCACGCCGCAGCCACCGAAGCCAGCCGGTTCGAGGTCGAGCAGGCCGTCAAGAAGGCCGTGCGGCATGCCCAGGAGGACCCGGCCGTCGAGTAGCGCCGGCTGTTCCCCGGCAGACTCGGGCGGCCACTGCCCGCATATTCGGCCATACTGGCCCAGAGTGGCACCCCTCCATGCGACAAGGAGCACGGTATGCCGACGGATCAGGTAGGACGATTCCTGGCAGCCCTCGACCCGAATCACCGGGAGGCGATCGGCGCCAAGCCGCGCCAGGAGCAGGAAAGGCTCGCGGCGGCCTGGGAACGGGAACTGGAATCGGATGACGAGCTCGACACGCTGGACGAGCTGTCCCCGCCGGCGGCAGAGGCCGAGGCGGCCCGTCGCGTCCTAGACCGCGGAGCCGGCTAGCGCACCGGAGACGCATAGGTGCTGATCTGCGGGAGCGCTCGGCGGAGTTGGCGATCTGGGCCGGCGCGGAGGCCGGGCCGCGGCGAACGAGCCGGCGCCGGCAGGACAAGAGGCGCCGAGCAGAAGAAACTCAGCCGCTACGGCGTTCACTCCACCGGCACCGCCTCCGGCAGGCCCAGCGCCGCGGCGACGTGGCGCCAGATGGAGGCGAGCGCGGTGTCCAGGGTGACCACCGGATCGCGCAGCATGAGGCGGATGCCGTAGCCGTCGCTCAGGGACAGCACGAGCGTGCAGAGTTCGTCCACGTCGGTCGGCTCGAACTCGCCGGAGGCGATGCCCCGCCGGACCGCATCGGCGACCCAGGTGTGCAGCTGGGCGTACAGGTCCACGGCATAGGCCCGGGTGGCCTCGTCGCGCAGGGCCCGGACCCACAGTTCCTGCCACAGTCGCCAGTCCTGGTGCAGTTCCGGGTCGGTCGGCAGCAGGTTGCGCAGGATGCGGGCCAGGACGACCGCCGCCGGGGCCGTCCCGGCGTCGCGTTCCACATCGGTGGCGGTGTTGGCGAAGGAGTGGGTCATCGCCTCGGTGAACAGCTTCTCGCGCGTGTCGAAGTGGTAGTGCAGCAGCGCCGTCGACACGCCGGCCCGTTCGGCGACCATGCGCATCCGGATCTTCTCGAAACCGATCTCGGCGATGGCCTCACACGCCGCGGTCAGGATGCGCTCACGCGTGTCTGCCGTGCGCACCTTGGTGGACACCCTGCGGCTCCCCTCGTTCGGTGGTCGTACGCCCCGACCATCTTCCCTCAGCTTTCCCCCACCGGGGCGTCGGCCGTGGTGTCAGGCGGTGGGCAGGTCCAGGACCCCGGAGCCGCGCTTGATGAGTTCGCCCGCGATGATCAGCCGCTGGATCTCCGAAGTGCCCTCCCAGATGCGGTCCACGCGCAGTTCCCGGTAGAGCCGCTCGACGGCATACGCACGGTCGTAGCCGCGGCCCCCGTGGATCTGCAGGCACCGGTCGACCACCCGGCCCGAGGCCTCGCTCGCCGCGAGCTTGGCGATGGCGGCCTTGGCGTGCAGCGTCTTGCGGTCGTCGGCCGAGGCGTGGTCGGCCTCCCAGGCGACCTGGTGGGTGTAGGCCCGGTTGACGGCGATGTCCACGGCGCAGTCCGCGAGCATGCCCTGGATCAGCTGGTACGAGGCGATCGGCGCCCCGAACTGCTCACGCTCCACCGCCCAGTCCCGGGCCAGTTCCACCGCGCGCTCGGCGGCACCGGTGGTACGGGCCGCGATCATCAGCCGTTCCTCGGTGAACCAGGAACGGGTGATGTCGTACCCCTCACCGATACCGCCGAGCACGGCGTCCTCGCCCACCTGTACGTCGGTGAAGGTGAACTCGGGGTGCTCGTAGACGAAGGTGTGCATGAAGCGCGGCACGCGGGTCATCTCGATGCCGGGGGTGTCCTTGTCCACGAGGAACAGCGTCGGGGCGCGGTCCGGACCCGCCGCGGCGAGCACGATCATGAAGTCGGCGTGGTCGCCGACGGTCACGAACCACTTCTCGCCGTCGAGCACCCAGCCCTGGTCGTTCTTCGTCGCCGTGGTGGCCAGGTTCTGCGGGTCCGAACCGGCGCCGGGCTCGGTGACGGCGTAGCAGTCGCGGCGCTCGCCCTTGATCACCGGGATGAGGAAGCGGTCCCGCTGCTCGGGCGTGCAGAACCGGAGCGCGTTGGCGGGCCGCCACACCGTGTCCCACAGGGCTCCGGTGAGCCGTCCCAGCTCCTCCTGCACGGTGACCTGCTCGGCGATGGTGAGGCCGGCGCCGCCCCATTCGGCCGGCATGTTGACCGCCTGCAGGCCGGATGCGAGCACCGCGCCGCGGATCTCGGCGTGGGCGTCGGCGGGCAGGCCGTTGTTCTCCTCGCACGGGATCTCGTAGGCGGCGATGACGTCGGTGAGGGCGCGGGCGGCGGCCTTGAGCTGTGCCTGGCGCGGGGTGAGACGGAAGTCCATGGAGGTCCTCGCTTCGCGATGAAGGGGCGGGTCAGCGGGTGGGCAGGGCCAGGGCGCGGGTGCCGCGCTTGATCAGCTCGTTGGCGATGATGAGGCGCTGGATCTCGGAGGTGCCCTCCCAGATGCGGTCGACGCGCAGCTCCCGGTACATGCGCTCGACGGGGTAGGTGCGGTCGTAGCCGCGGCCGCCGAAGATCTGCAGACAGCGGTCGGCGACCCGGCCGGCCGCCTCGCTGGCGGCGAGCTTGGCGGTGGAGGCCTTGGCGTGCAGCGTCTTGCGGTCGTCGGCCGAGGCATGGTCGGCCTCCCAGGCGACCTGGTGGGTGTAGGCCCGGTTGACGGCGATGTCCACGGCGCAGTCCGCGAGCATGCCCTGGATCAACTGGTACGAGGCGATCGGCGCCCCGAACTGCTCACGCTCCACCGCCCAGTCCCGGGCGAGCCGCAGGGCGCGCTCGGCGGCACCGACCGTGCGGGCGGCGATCATCAGGCGTTCGTCCGTGAACCATTCCTTGGTCAGCTCATAGCCGTTGCCGACGCCGCCGAGGACGTCCTCGTCGGCCACGAAGACGTCGGTGAAGGTGAACTCGGGGTGCCCGTTGACCGCGGAGTGCATGAAGTGCGGCACCCGTGTCATGGCCACTCCGGGGGCGCCCTTGTCGACGAAGAAGAGGGTGGGCAGCCGTTCGGGACCGGCATCGGCCTGCACCAGCAGGAAGTCGGCGATGTCGCCGCAGGTGACGAACCACTTCTCCCCGTTGAGCAGCCAGCCACCGTCGGTGCGGGTGGCCGTGGAGGTGCCGGAGGAGGGGTCCGAGCCCGCGCCCGGCTCGGTGACGGCGAACGCGTCGAACTTCTCTCCGCGGATCACGGGCAGCAGGTACTTCTCGCGCTGCCGTTCGTCGCCGTACGCGAGGACGTTGGCGGGCCGCCAGGGGATGTCCCACAGGCAGTTGGTGACCTTGCCGAACTCCTCCTCCACGATGACCTGGTCGAGGAGGCCGAGCCCGGCGCCGCCCCACTCGGCGGGCATGTTGATGGCGTAGAGCCCGGCGTCCATGGCGGCCCGGGCCAGTTCGGCGACGGTCTTCTGCGGGAGGGGACCGCCGGCCTGCTCGGACTGGTCCTCGTACCGCATCAGCAGGCGTGCGTAGGCGGTGGCGCGGCGCTTGAGGCCGGTCTGTTCGGGGGTGTAGCGCATGTCCATGGGGGCCTCTTGGGTCGGTCGCAAAGAGTCAGGCGAGTACGGCGCGGGAGTCGAGGGCGAGAACCCCGTGCGGGGTCACGAGCAGCGGGTTGACCTCGATCTCGGCGAGCTCCGGGTGGGCGGCGGCGAACGCGGTGATCGTCTCGACGGCCGCGGCGGCCGCGGCGACGTCGACGGGTGGTCTGCCGCGTGCCCCGTCGAGCAGGGCGGCGGTGCGCAGTCCGCGCAGCAGGTGCAGGGCACGGTCGGCGGCCACGGGGGCGAGGGTGAAGGCGACGTCGCGCAGGGCCTCGGCCAGCACTCCGCCCAGGCCCACCATGGCGACCGGGCCGAACCGGGGGTCGCGGTGGACTCCGACGATCAGCTCGACGCCGTCGGTCGGGTCCGCCATGGCCTCCACGCAGTAGGAGGCGGCGCCGAGCCGTGCGTGCATCTCGCGGAAGGCGGCACGGAGTTCGGCGGGACCGGCCAGGCCGAGTGCCACGCCACCGGCGTCGGACTTGTGCAGCAGGTGGAGGGCCTTAAGGACGTACGGCCCCGCGAACTCCTGGGTGGCTGCGAGCAGTTCGCGCTCGTCATGGACTTCCCTGGCGACGGGAAAGGCGAGTCCGGCCGCCCTGAGGGCGCTGCGCGTGGGCAGGTAGCCGCACTCGTGGAGGGGTGCTGCGGGGCGGGGCAGGGGTGTGACGCCCGTGTGCGGTGGGCGGGGTGCCGTGGCGGCCAGGGCGCGGGCGGCGTCCTCGGTGGCGGAGAAGACCGGGATGCCGGCCGCGGCGAGGGCCCGGCAGCTGGGTGAGGCCGGGTACATCGACTGCACCACGAGCGGCTTGGCCGTGGTGCGGTGGCGGGCGGCGATCAGGCGCGCGGCGGCCTGTTCCGCGTCCGCGAGGGCGCTTCCGCCTCCGCCGAGCCCGCCGTCGGCGGCTGCGTACCCGCCGAAGTAGCCGGTCATCAGGACGGCGTCGGTCTCCTCGGCCGTCAGCAGCGCGGCGACGGACTCGGCGTACAAACCCGGGTGCTGTTCGCCCATCCCGGCGAGGTCCACCGGGTTGGCGACGGCCGACTGGTCCCACAGGACCGTCCGGAGGTGGTCCTGGGTCGGCTGGTGCAGTTCGGGGACGGTCAGGCCGGCCGTCTCGACGGCGTCGGCGGCGATGACACCGTGGCCCCCGCCATCGGTGAGGACGGCGACCCGGCGTCCGGCCGCGCGCCGCGCGCCGTGCAGCGCGGCCAGCACGACGGTGAGTTCACGCGGGGTGGCGACCAGTTCCACACCGGCGTCCCGGCACGCCGCCGTCACCACGTCGGCGGAGGTGGTCAGCGCCCCGGTGTGGGACTGGGCGCTGCGGGCGGAGGCGTCACCGCGTCCGGCGGTGAGCAGGACCACGGGCTTGCCCGCTGCGGCGGCCGCCTCGGCGAAGGCGCGTCCGTCGGCGAAGTCCTCGGCGTAGACGGCGATGGCGTGGGTGCCCTCGTGCCGGGCGCAGTCGGTGAGCAGGTCGACGAGGGTGACGTCGGCCTGGTTGCCCAGCGAGACGAACCGGGAGAAGCCGAGGCCGTGCGGGCGGAAGCGGAGCTGGAGTTCCAGGGCGAGGTTGCCGCTCTGGCTGAGCAGCGCGACACCGCCGGGGGTGAAGGTGTCGGAGGCCAGGAAGAGGTCGGTGGTGTTGTCGGCCAGTCCCAGGCAGTTCGGCCCGACCATCACGGCGCCCGCGGCGCGTACGCGTGCGGCGACGGCACGCTGGCGTGCCCGTCCCGCGTCGCCGGTCTCCGCGAAGCCGGCGGTGATGGCGACGATGGCTCGGGCCCCGCACCGCAGGGCCTCGTCGACGGCGTCCTCGAAGCCGGCGGCGGGTACGGAGACGACCGCCAGGTCGACGGTCTCGCCGATCGCGCTCAGGCTGGGGGCGGCGGTGCGCCCGAGGACCGTGCCGCCACGCCGGTTGACCAGGTGGACGGGGCGGCGGCCGTTGGCCCGCAGGGCTTGTGCGGCGATGGCGTGGCCGTACTTGGCGGGGTCGTCGCTGGCCCCGACGACGGCGACGGAGCCGGGGTCGAAGAGTGCCGACAGGTCGCGTCCCATGTCATTTCACCAGGCGGAGAGCGGAGTTGGGGCAGGCGGCGACGGCGGCGTCCGCGTCACCGGGAGCCACTTCGCCGACGCGGACCTGGGCGTACCCCCACTCGTCGAGGTCGATCAGCTCGGGAGCGGGTTCCTGGCAGAGGCCGTAGCCCTGGCAGCGGGTGGAGTCCAGCAGGAGTTTCACGGTCGGTCCCTTCGGGTGCGCGGGGCTTCGGGGCGAGGGGTGGAGCGGTCAGGGCACGGCCACCGTGAAGCGGCGGCCGTCGTCGGGTGCCGTGTCGGTGCACGCCGGGCAGCCGGAGGCGCGGTGGGCGTCGAGCCGGTCGGGGAAGTGGGCGAGGAGGGTGGCGACGAGGCGGGCGGCCGCGTCGAGGAGCCCGCAGGCCCCGCGCCCGGGCAGCTGCCGCGACCAGCGGTTCAGCTTCTCGGCCGCGTCGTCACCGGCCTCGCCGCGTGCCACGGCCGTGAGGGTGCCGGCCAGCGCACCGGTTCCGGACACGCACACACCGCACTGCCGGGTGCTCTGGGCCGCCACGTAGGCGGTGGCCTCGGCGGCCATGGCGACCGGGCAGTCCTCCGGGTGCAGGAAGTGCAGGGCCCCGCAGCCGAGGGCTCCGCCGGCGGCCTTCAGCCCGTCGTGGTCGAGCGGCAGGTCCGTCCAGCCGGCGCCGTACAGCCCGCCGAACAGGCCGCCCAGCAGGACCGCCTCGGCCCTTCCGTACCCGCACAGGTCGGCGAGGGCCTTCAGATGCGTACCGGCCGGCGCCTCGACCAGCGCGGCGGCGGATCCGCCCGGTCCAGAGAGTGTCACCAGATGAGCACCGGCGACGGCGATGGCGGCGTCGGGGCACGCGTGCAGCACCGCGATCCGTGCCAGCGTCTCCACGTTGGCGACCAGTGTGGGGGCGCCGCCGACCCCCGCCTCGAAGGGGCGCGGGGGTTTCGCCGTGGGCAGCGCCGGGCCGCCCTCGATGCGCCGTACGACCGCGGTCTCCTCCCCGGCCACGTAGGTGTGCCGGGTCCGTACGACATCGACGCGCAGGCCGGCGGGACGCTCGCCGAGCGCGTGCCGGACGGCCTGTTCGGCGACGGGGTCCGAGAGGTAGACGAAGCCGTGTTCGGCACCGGTCAGGGCCGCGGCCAGCCGCAGGCCGTCCAGGACCAGGTGCGGTCGGTGGCACAGCAGCCACCGGTCCTTGACCGAGCCGGGCTCGCCCTCCTCACCGTTGGCGACGACGACGGGCCTGCCGGATGATGCGCGTACGGCGCGCAGCTTCGCGGCGGCCGGGAAGCCGGCACCCCCGCGGCCCCGCAGTCCGGCCTCGGCGATCAGATCGAGCAGCCGGTCGCGCGCGGGCAACGGCGCATACCCGCCCACGGCGAGGTAGCGGGCGAGCTCCTCCACACCGCGGTGCGGCTCGGCGCCGAACACGGGGGAGACGAGCAGGCCGGGCTGTCCTTCGGGAAGGAGTGAGTGGACGCCGGTCATACGGTGCTCCTGGGCTCGGTGCGGTCGGAGAGGGCGGGGCGGCCGCGGGCTCTCAGGCGCGCCAGCGCGGTTTCCAGGGCCCGCCGTTGTGCGGCCGTTCGCGCGTAGGCGGTGCCGGGCAGGCCGATGAGCATGCGGTGGTGGTCGAGGACGACCTCGCCGGCCACCAGCGCCGGGCGGGGGTCGGCGGTCGCGGAGGCCGCCGCGGCGGCCACGACCAGGTCGGTGACTTCGCGGAGGTAGCGCAGCCAGCCGCCCTGGGTGCCGCGCAGCACCAGCCGCTGGACGCGGT
The DNA here is from genome assembly GCF_055572255.1 of Streptomyces sp. NPDC030799. Lineage (NCBI taxonomy): Bacteria > Bacillati > Actinomycetota > Actinomycetes > Kitasatosporales > Streptomycetaceae > Streptomyces > Streptomyces sp. NPDC030799. Next base: position 479,669 of record NZ_JBVIDS010000003.1, read on the forward strand.
GGCGCTCGGCGGCGACCAGGTCGGGTGGCGGGCGGCCGTCCGCCGGGGCCCGGAGGGCGGCCACCACGGCGGGCAGTTCCTGTTCGGGCTCGGGCGTGAGGCCGAGCCAGACCGGATTTCGGCGAGCGCTCATGCGGGCCTCCTGGGTCGCACCGTGTCCGGACGGCCCGGAACGGGGGTGGCGCGGCGAGGGCAGGGACGGGCGGTGCTCCGACGCCTGAGCGGGAGGGGCGGGGAGCGGGTGCGAGATGCCGGCCGGGAGGGCCGGGCACGACGGGGACAAACAGGTGTCCGGATCGGTGCGCGGTGCCCGGCCGAGCCGGACAGCGCCTGGCATGACACTAACTAACTGATTAGTCAGCCCACAAGTCTTGACTTGGCGCCGCCCGGGTCGCACTCTGACTAACCAATTAGTCAGCCGGGGCCCGGGCAGGCCGGGGCCCGACCTGCCTGAATCTCCCGCGCAGCCTCACCGCCCATCGCCGCCGCCGCGGCGCGGAGGAGGACTCCATGCACTCCCCGACCACCCGGGCAGCCGCCCTCTCCCCTGCCCCACCGGATCCGCCCCCCGAGCATCCCGGGGAAGCGCTGCCGGCCCGCTACTACACGGATCCGGCCATCGCCGAGGCCGAGACCGACCGCATCTTCGCCAAGTCCTGGCAGCTCGTCTGCCACGAATCCGACCTCCCCGGCCCCGGCGCCCGGCTGACCGCCACCGCTGCAGGCCGGGAGGTGCTGGTGGTCCGGACCGAGGACGGCGGCCTCGCCGCCCACCTCAACGTCTGCCGGCACCGCGGCACCCGCCTGGTCACCGCGCCCGAGCCGGCCGGCAAGGCGATCCGCTGCCCTTACCACGGCTGGACCTACAAGCTGGACGGACGCCTCGTCGGCGCCCCCGAGGCGCGCCGGATCCCCTGCCTGGACAAGCCCCGGCTCGGCCTGCACCCGGTCAACGTCGAGTCCTTCCTCGGGTTCGTCTTCGTCAACCTCGACATGGAGGCGACCCCGCTCACGGAGAGCTGCGCCGGGCTCGCCGAGGCCGTCGGCCGCTACGCCGGGCCCGCTCTCGTCCCCGTCGGCAAGCACCGCATCCACGACCTGTCCGGCGGCGAGCAGCAGAACGCCAACTGGAAGGTGATCGTCGACAACTACCTGGAGGGGTACCACGTCCCGGTGGCCCACCCGGCGCTCATGCGGCTGCTGGACTACCAGGCGTACACGGCGGACGTGCGGGAGGACTACGTCCTGTTCGAGTCACCGCTGCGCGACAAGCCCTCCTCGAACTGGAGCGAGCGGCTCTACCAGCGCCTCGCGACCCCGATGCCGGGGCTGACCGAGGCCGACCGGCGGGTGTGGCGGTACGCCGTGATCTATCCGAACACGCTCATCGACTTCTACCCTGACCACGTGCTCGCGTGGACCGCCCTGCCCACCGCCCAGGACCGGGCGGCGATCCCCGGGGGCTTCTACACGAGGCACGGCGAGAGCGTCCGCACCCGGCTGGCCCGGCGGCTGAACATCCGCATCGGCTGGGTCACCAACGACGAGGACGCCGAGTTGGTGGAGCGCGTGCAGGCCGGTCTGACCACGCCCGGTTTCCAGCCGGGCCCGCTGTCGCAGCGCGAGGCCGCCGTCGGCTGGTTCGCCCGCCGGGTCCGGGCCGACCTGGAGGGGGACACCCGGTGACGTCCTGCCGCGCGCCCCGCACCGTACGCCTCCGGACGGGCTTACCCCTCCCCCGCTGACGCAGCGCGCACCCTCCCCAGACCGGTCCTTCCTGCGGAGTCAGGGCCTCCGCGAGCCGACCAGCCGGTCCAGCCCTGGAGTTGTGCCGTTCCTCGACGGAGAGGACGTTCCGTGTCCCCCGAGGTTCCCCCACCAACCCGACGCGCCGTGCTGCGGGCCGGCGCCTGCGGACTGCTCGGCGCCGCGGCCGGCGGCTGCGGGTTCATGCCCGCCGAGCGCCCCGGCCCGCAGGCGCTCGCCCCGGTGAAAGCGCGCGTCGACGGCGATCTCGTCTACTTCAACTGGGCCGACTACGTCGACCCGACCGTGTTCAAGGGCTTCGAGAAGGAGTACGGCGTCAAGGTCATCCAGTCGAACTTCGACTCGATGGAAGGCATGGTCGCCAAGCTCAACGCCGGCAACCGCTACGACATCGTCTTCCCCTCCGCCAAATGGGCCCAGCGGCTGGCCCACGCGGGCCGGCTGCGCCGTATCGACCACTCCCAACTCACCGAATCCCACGCCATATTCGACACGTACACCTACTTCGCCGATCCCTGGTACGACCCGGGCTCCGCACACACCGTCCCGTTCACCGCGTACAAGACCGGCATCGGCTGGCGCCGCGACAGACTCGGTGAACCGAGCGGCTCCTGGCGGGACCTGTGGAGCGAGAAGGCGCGCGGCAGGGTCTTCCTGCTGGACGACCGCGACGAGGTGCTCGGCATGGGCGCCCTCGCACTCGGCCTGGACGTCAGCACCGGGAACACCGGTGACCTGGACCGCATCACCTCCCTGCTGGGCACGCTGCGCCCGCGGCTGCGCGGCTTCTCCAGCGACAGCTACAACAACCTGCTCAACGGCAACGCGGTCATGACCCAGGCGTGGAGCGGCGACATGGCCGCCATGCTCAACCAGGCCAAGGACCCCTCGGTGTTCGGCTTCGAGGCCCCCAAGGAGGGCACGCCGATCAACTCCGACTGCTACGCCATCCCGTGGAACGCCCCGCACCCCGGCACCGCGATGCTGTTCATCGACTACATGCTGCGACCGGAGAACGTGAAGAAGAACATCGCGTACATCGGTTACCCGATGCCGGTGGCCGGTTCCGAGAAGACCTACGCCGAGCTGGTCAAACCCTTCCCCGAGTGCCTCGTCACCGAGGACGAGCTGAAGGGGGACCTGTTCTTCCGCAACGGCAGCCGCGCGGCGGAGGACGCCCGCGACACCGCCTGGACCCATGTGAAGGCGGGCTGACATGGCACGCCTCCCCCGCCGCCGGGGCTCCGACGCCACCGGCACCCGTATGTGGACCTGGCTGATGCTGCCCGGAACCCTGTGGATGACGGGATTCCTGATCGCCTCACTGGTCCTCGTCGCCGTCCTCGCGGTCGGCACCACCGACGACCTCGGCAACCCGCGCTTCGGCTTCGACCTGTCCGGCGTGCGCGCCCTCGCCGACCCGGCCTACACCGAGGTCCTGGCCCGCTCGCTGGGCTACGCCCTGCTGACCTGTCTGATCTGCCTGCTGATCGCCTACCCGGTGGCGTACACCATCGCCCTGTACGGCGGACGGTACAAGCACGCGCTGATCGCCGCGATCGTGGTGCCGTTCTTCGCCAACTACCTGGTCCGCATGTACGGCTGGTCGGTCGTCCTCTCCGACGACGGCCCCGTGCTGAGCGCGCTGCGTGCCGTCGGACTGGCCGACGGGAACACGAAGATACTCAACACCGGCGTCGGCGTGGTCGCAGGTCTCGTCTACGGCTTCGTCGTCTTCATGATCATCCCGCTGTACGCGGCCCTGGAACGGCTGGACGTCTCCCTCATCGAGGCCGGCCGCGACCTCTACGGCGGCCCGGTCCGCACCTTCTTCTTCGTCACCCTGCCCGCCACCCGGCAGGGTGCGGCGGCCGGGCTCGTCCTGGTCTTCCTGCCCGCCATGGGCGACTTCGTCAGCGCACAGCTCATGGGAGGACCGGACCAGATCATGATCGGCAACCTGATCCAGGACAAGTTCTTCCAGGGCCAGAACTGGCCGCTGGGCTCCGCGCTCACGATGCTGCTGATGCTGGTCCTGCTCATCGGGATGTTCGGATACCTGCGGCGCACCCGCAAGGACGAGGCGGAGGCCACCCGATGACCCTGCTGCGGCTGCCCTCCGCCACCACCCCCGCCCGCACGACCGGCCGGACCCGCACCCGCCGCGGCCGCGCCGACCGCGGACCGCGGATCCTGATCGCCGTCACCGGCCTCTTCTTCGCGCTGCTCTACCTGCCCATCGCCGTGGTGGCCCTGTTCTCCTTCAACTCCAAGAAGTCGCTGACCGTCTTCGGCGGGTTCAGCCTGCGCTGGTACCGCGCCTTCGCCCACGACGACGTCCTCATCGCTTCGCTGGGCACCAGCCTGCGGATCTCCCTGGTCGCGATGGCCGGTTCGGTCGTCCTCGGCGTGGCGCTCGCGCTCGGTCTGGTCCGCTGCCGCACCCGGCTGGGCTCGCTGGCCGGCCTGATCATGCTGGTGCCGCTGATCACGCCGGAGATCGTCACAGGCGTGGCGTCGATGCTGCTGTTCAAGGGACTGGGCGTGGCCCTGTCGACCGGCACGGTGACACTCGCCGAGATCACCTTCTCCATCTCCTACGTCACCGTCATCCTCCGCTCACGGGTCGCCGCGCTGAACCCCGAGGTGGAGGAGGCGGCGATGGACCTGGGCGCCACCCGCCGGCAGGCGGTCCGCCTGGTCACCCTGCCGGCCCTGCTGCCCGCTGTGCTCGCCTCCGCCGTCCTGATCTTCGCGCTCGTCTTCGACGACTTCGTCCTCGCCTACTTCACCACCGGCGTCGACCCGCAGCCGCTGTCGGTGCGGATCTACTCCGCGATCCGTTTCGGGCTGCAGCCCACCATCAACGCCGTCGGCACGCTGATGCTCGCGGGATCCATCTGCCTGATCGCCCTGGCCCTGTTCATCCCGCGCCTCTTCGGCCGCCGCGGCGGCCTCGACATCCTCTCCGGAGAGTGACCCATGGACGCGATGCCCGCAGTCCGGCTCGACGGCGTCTCCAAGCAGTTCGCCGGCTCCTACGCCGTCCACCGCCTCGACCTCGACATCGAGGCCGGCCAGTTCTTCTCCCTGCTGGGTCCCTCCGGCTGCGGCAAGACCACCACGCTGCGCATGATCGGCGGGTTCAGCGATCCGACCGAGGGATCGGTGCTGCTCGCCGGGGAGGACGTGACCGCCCTGCCGCCCGACCGGCGCAACGTCAACACGGTCTTCCAGAGCTACGCGCTGTTCGACCACCTGGGCGTCGCCGACAACGTCGCCTTCGGGCTCAAGCGCAAGGGCGTCGGCAAGGCCGAGATCCGGCGGCGTGTCGGCGAGATGCTGGACCTGGTCCAGCTCGCCGGCCTCGCCGACCGCAAGCCGCGTACGCTCTCCGGCGGTCAGCGCCAGCGCGTCGCCCTCGCCCGGGCGCTGGTCAACCGTCCGGCCGTGCTGCTCCTGGACGAGCCGCTGGCCGCCCTGGACCTGAAGCTGCGCCGGCAGATGCAGGTGGAGCTGAAGCAGATCCAGCGTGAGGTCGGCATCACGTTCGTCTTCGTCACCCATGACCAGGACGAGGCGCTGACCATGTCCGACCGGATCGCCGTGATGAACGAGGGGCGGATCGAGCAGTGCGGCACCCCCGAGGACGTCTACGAGCACCCCGCCACCCGGTTCGTGGCGTCCTTCATGGGCACCTCCAACCTGATGAACGGCACCTACCGGGGCGGTGAGGTCGCCCTGGACGGCGGTCCCGCCCTGCCGGTCGGCGCACGTCCCGGCGTCGCGGACGGCACCGCCGTCAGCGTCTCCGTACGCCCCGAGAAGATCTGGCTGTCGGACTTCGAACCGGGCATGTCGATGCTGAGCGGTGTGGTGCGCGAGACCGTCTACAGCGGTCCGACCACCACCTACCTGATCGAACTCGCCCCGGGGGTCACGCTGTCGGTGCTGGAGCAGAACACGGCCCGCGCGCGTATGGAGGACCGCTGGAGCGGCGGCGAGACGGTGGAGTTCGGCTGGCGGCCCGAGCACTGTCTGGTCCTGGCCTGAGCCCGCCCGCGACGAAAGCGAATGCGATGCATCACGACGTGATCGTGCTCGGGGCCGGGCTGGCCGGCCTCGCCGCCGCCCGGGACCTGGCCGCCGCCGGCACCGATGTGCTCGTCCTGGAGGCCCGGGACCGTGTCGGCGGCCGGGTCGAACAGATCCGTACTCCCGACGGCCGTACCGTCCAGCTGGGTGGCGAAGTGGTCGGACGGGCCCACACCGCCTACCTCCGGCTGGCCGAGGAACTCGGCCTGGAACTGGTTCCCAGCTATGTCGCCGAGCCGGGCGTCATCACCCGTTCCACCCCCGAGGGTCTCTCGGCCGGCGATCCGCCGCACTGGTTCGGCCCCGGCGATCTGGCCCAACACGAGTTGCTCGGACGGGAGTTCAGCGAACTCGCCGCCACGGTCGACCCCGACGACCCGTGGTCGCACCCGGAGGCGGCCGCTCTGGACCGGCTGTCCGTGGCCGACTGGCTGCGTTCCTGCCACGCCGGCCCCGCCGTGGTGCGGCTGTGGGAGATCGGCCAACTGGCGCTGGCGGGCGGCTCGTACGAGCGGATCTCGCTCCTGGCGGCGCTGCGCAAGAGCGCGGCGGTCCCGGGTACGGGGGACTACGACTACGACGCCTGGGAGGGGCTGCGGCCGGCGCGGGGGTCGGCCACCCTCGCCGAGGTCATGGGCCGCGAGCTGGGCCCGCGCATCCGCCTCGGGTCGCCCGTCGCCGCGCTGGACGTCCGCCCCGGGCACTGCGCCGTGCGCCTGGTCACCGGCGAGGTGCTCACCGCGGCGGCCGTGGTGAGCGCCCTGCCGGTGGGACCACTGCGGTCGGTCGCCGTCACCGGGGTGAGCGACGCCCGCCTGGCCTCGCTGCACCGGCAACGACAGGCGACGGCCGCGAAGTTCGCCGCCGTGTACGACCGCCCCTTCTGGCGCGCCGACGGCCTGAGCGGACTGTCCGAGGCCGAAGGGATCCTGGGCAGCACCTGGCCGCAGAGCGAGGGCGTGCTGTCGGCGTTGATACCGCCCGAGCGCTACGGCGTCCTGCTGGGCACCCCGCCCCATCTGCGCACCCCCGAGCTGCTCGCCGAGGTGGCCGCCATGTTCGGTGACGAGGCACTGCGGCCGACCGCCTGTCATCTGCGGCTGTGGGGCACCGACCCGTGGACCCGGGGTTATGTCACCCAGTGGCCGCCGGGCGAGGTGATGGCGGTCGGCCCGCTGCACGGCACGCATGAACCGCCGTTCTACGTCTGCGGCTCGGACCAGTGGGTCGCCGGATACATGGAAGGCGCCGTCCGCACCGGCCGAGCCGCCGCCGAGGAGGCACTGCGCCGTGGCTGACACCGACCGCCTCAACCACATCGCCGGCAAGGACGTGCCCGCCGCCTCAGGGTCCACGCTGCCCTTGGTGGACCCGGCCACCGGACTCCCGCACGGCACGGCTCCGCGCTCCGGCCCCGAGGACGTGGACGCGGCCTGCCGGGCGGCACAGGAGGCCCTTCCCGGCTGGTCGGCCGCGACTCCGGCGCAGCGGCAGTCCGCGCTGCTGCGCATCGCCGACGCCCTGGAACGGCAGGCGGCTGCCGTGGCGAGCGCCGAAGTGACCGACACGGGCAAACCGCGGGCCCTGTTCCTGGCGGACGAACTGCCGGGGATTGTGGACGTGTTGCGGTACTTCGCCGGAGCGGCGCGGAACCTGCCGGGTGCCGCGGCAGCCGAGTACACACCGGGGCGCACATCGGTGCTGCGCCGTGAGCCGGTCGGCGTCTGCGCCCAGATCACGCCGTGGAACTACCCGCTGATGATGGCCGTCTGGAAGATCGCCCCCGCGCTGGCCGCCGGGAACACGGTCGTCCTCAAGCCGTCCGACACCACGCCCTCCTCCGCCGTACTGCTCGCCCGGCTGGCCGCCGCGCACCTGCCGCCCGGCGTCCTCAACGTCGTGTGCGGCGACCGCGACACCGGGCGTACGCTCGTCGCCCACCCCGGCGTCCGGCTGGTCGCCGTCACCGGCAGCGTGCGCGCCGGTCAGGAGATCGCGGCGGCAGCGGCGGCCGACCTCAAGCGGCTGCACCTCGAACTCGGCGGCAACGCACCGGTGCTGATCCACGAGGACGCCGATCTCGGCCAAGCGGTCGAGGAGTTGTCGTACCTGTCCTTCTACAACGCGGGCCAGGACTGTACGGCTGCCACCAGGATCCTGGTCCAGCAGCGGATCCACGATGTCTTTCTGGAGGCGTTCGCCCGGCGGGCGGCGCAGCGCGTGCCCGGCGCACCCGACGAGGAAGAGGCCGACTTCGGCCCACTGGTCCACGCCGGTCAACTCGCCGCCGTGCGCGGGCTGCTGGAGCGTCTGCCGGCACACGCCGAGGTCGTCACCGGCGGCGCGGCCCTGGCCCGCCCCGGTTACTTCCACCAGGCCACGGTGGTGGCCGGGGTCCGTCAGGAGGACGAGATCGTACGGAGCGAGGTGTTCGGGCCGGTCGTCACCGTCCAGCCCTTCGGTGACGAGGCCGAGGCCTTCCGGATGGCGAACGCGGTTCCCCAGGGGCTGGCCGCGAGCGTGTGGACCCGCGACCACGACCGGGCCATGCGCGCGAGCCGGGCGCTGCACACCGGCATCGTCTGGGTCAACACGCATGGCACGACGGTCTCGCAGGTCAAGCACGTCATGCTGTGACGTCGGCCCGGCCGCTCTCAAGGATCTCCTTGAGAGCGGCGAGTTCGGTGTCGACCAGGTCGGTCTGCTCCTTGAAGACGGCGTCGGTGAGCGACGGCGGCCGATGGAAGGTGATCATGAACTCGGCGCCCTCGCCGTTGGGGACCACCCGGGCCGGTACCTGCCAGGAGGCGGTGTCGTCGACGTAGTCGTGATCGAGGATGCCGTACTCGGCGTTGGCGCGCAGCCGGAGCCGGGCCGGTCCCTGCGGGGTGGACATGAGCCACCAGTCGGGGTCGTCGGTGGGCTCGATGGACCGGACGTTGACCACGGCCCACCTGGGCCAGTTCACGGGGTCGGCGACGAAGGCGAAGACCTGCTCGTGCGGGCGGTCGATGCCGATGGTCTTGGTGATGGATGCGCTGATGCTCACGGTGTGCTTCTTTCAGGGTTCGTCGGGTGGTGCCGTGGGGTGGGCCTCGCCCACCAGGCGCCGGATCCATTCCTCCAGCTGCCGGCGCTGACCGGCGTCCAGCGAGCCGAAGTAGTGGGCGTCGTTGCGGTCGGCCAGCTCCGCCAGTTCCGGTACGAGGGCGTGCCCCCGCTCGGTCAGCACGAGCCGGACCGTGCGCCGGGAGGCGGGGTCGGGCTCGCGGCGGACGAGGCCCTTGGCCGCGAGGCGGTCGACCAGGCGGGAGACGGCTCCGGGGTCGATGTCCATGTGCGCGGCCACGGCCTTGGTGGTGTCGTGGCCGTGGAACACACTGACCATCACCCCCCACTGGGAGACGGTGACGTCGTGCCGGCCGAGTTCGGCCTCGAACCGGCTGTGGACCTCGTCGGACAGGCGACGGAGCCAGTAGCCGAGATGGTCGTGGAGTCCGCTGATCTCACTCACACGTCCCAGCATCGTTGTCATGACAATTCTTGTCAAGGCAACAAACGCTCCCGAGTACGGCTGGGTGGCGCCGTGGGAGCTACCGGACGGCCGCGGCGGGCGGGCGTTCCCGGAGGGCGCCGTAGGCGACGAAGTACGCGGGCAGTCGGCGAAGCCACCGCGACTCGGCGATCAGGCGTGCCACGCGCCGGGCCCGGTCCGCGCTGCCGAGGGGCGGCCGGCCTTGCAGGACCGGAGCGATGAAGCGGGCGTGGGCGGTCCGCTGGAGGGCCTGGGTGGCGACCGTCGTGGGACGGCGGCGGCGCTGCACCCGGTGCACGTCGCGCAGGCCCACGGTTCCCCGGCGCAGCGGCTCGGCGAGACAGCGGGCGGCGGCGACGGCGTCCTGCACCGCGAGGTTGATGCCGATGCCGAAGACCGGGGACATCGCGTGCGCGGCGTCGCCGATGCACAGCAGGCCGGGGCGGTGCCAGCGGCGCAGCCGGTCCAGGCGTACGTCGAGGAGCTTGACGTCGTCCCATGAGCGCACGGCGTGCACGCGGTCGGCCATCCATGGGGCAGCGGCGGCGAATTCGGCCAGGAAGCGGTCGAGGCCGGCGGCGCGGCGCTGGGTGTTGGTGCCCTTGGGGATGAGCCCGGCGCACTGCCAGTAGTCGCCACGGTCGATCATCGCGGTCAGGAAGCGGTCGCCGACGGCGCCGACGAGTCCTTGCGGGTCGCTTTCCCTGCGCGGCAGCCGGAACCACCATGCGTCCATCGGGCAGGTGAAGCCGTGCAGTCCCAGTTCCGGGCGGGCACGGGCCAGTGATCCCCGTCCGTCGCAGGCGACGGTGAGGACGGCGCGCAGCTCGCCGATGCGGCCGTCGGAGGTGCGGTAGCGCACTCCGGTCACCCGCCCGGATTCGATCAGGAAGTCGGTCGCCTCGGTGTTCATGCGCAGACGGAAGGACGGCTCGCGCCGGGCCTCGTCCGCGAGCAGGTCCAGCAGGTCCCACTGGGGCACCATCGCCACGTAGTTGTAGGGACCGCGCAGCACCGTGAGGTCCGCGACCGTGACCGCCGAGCGGCCGGCTCCGATCGGCAGCTGGACGGTGCGTACGCGGCGCTGCGGCAGCCGGGCGAAGCGCTGGGCCAGGCCCAGGTCGTCCAGCAGCGCCAGCGTGGAGGGGTGGACGGTGTCACCGCGGAAGTCGCGCAGGAAGTCGCCGTGCTTCTCCAGGACCGTCACATCGACGCCGGCCCGGGCCAGCAGCAGGGCGAGCACCATGCCCGCGGGGCCGCCGCCCACCACACAGCAGGTGGTCCGTTCCCTCTGTTCCATGACGGTCCTGCCCTTCGGGAGAGCAGTAATTCATCGGGTGCTGAATATTATACACTCCCGGTGAATCGGCGTCCCGGAGCCGGTGAGGGGAACACCCGTGCCGCCCCGCCGCGCGGCGACGACCTCCGCCACGATCGACAGTGCGGTCTCCTCGGGAGTCCGCGCGCCCAGATCGAGGCCGATCGGGGAGCGCAGCCGGGCCAGTTCCCGTTCGGTCACGCCTTCCGCCCGCAGCCGCCGGTTGCGGTCCTCGTGGGTGCGGCGTGAGCCCATCGCGCCGACGAACGCCGCCGGCCTGCGCAGGGCCTCCTTCAGCAGAGGCACGTCGAACTTCGCGTCATGGGTGAGCACGCACAGGACCGTACGGGCGTCGGTGCCGGTGCGGCGCAGGTAGCGGTGCGGCCAGTCGACCACGACCTCGTCGGCGTCGGGGAAACGGGCCCGCGTGGCGAAGACAGGACGGGCGTCGCACACGGTCACGCGGTAGCCCAGGAACTTTCCGGCCCGCACCAGCGCCGCCGCGAAGTCGATCGCACCGAAGACGATCATGCGCGGTGGCGGCACGTTCGACTCGACCAGCAGGGTGAGACCGCCGGGGCAGTGGAAGCCTCCCCCGGACCCCGTCCGGGGGGATGCCCCTCCCGCTTCGCTCGCCGAGACGTCCACCGTGCCGGTGTGGCCCGCCTCCAGCAGGGCCCGTGCCTCGGCCGCCGCCGTCCGGTCCAGCTCCGGACGGCCGCCGAGGCCGCCCTCGTACGTGCCGTCGGGCCGCACCAGCAGGGCGCGGCCGAGGAGTGCGGCAGGGCCGCGGGCGACCCGGACGAGGGCCGCCGGCTCGTTCCGTGCGGCGGCCGACAGGGCCCGCACCAGGACCGCCCCTGCCTGTCCGGCCACGGGTGTGACCAGCACCTCGATCGTTCCGCCGCAGGTCAGTCCCACGGCGAAGGCGTCCTCGTCGCTGTAGCCGAACCGTTCGAGCACGCCCTTGCCGGTGCGCAGCGACTCCTGGCACAGCTCGTACACCGCGCCCTCGACGCAGCCGCCGGAGACCGAGCCGATGACCGTGCCCGCGCGGTCGACGGCGAGGGCGGCGCCGGGACCGCGTGGCGCGCTGCCGCCGACGGCCACCACGGTGGCGACGGCGAACTCCCGGCCCTCCTCGGCCCAGCGGTGCAGCTCCTCGGCGAGGTCAAGCATCCGGCGCCCCCGCGGCGGCCGACAGGACGCGGTCGGGGCGGATGGGCAGGCTGCGGTGGCGTACGCCGGTCGCGTGCCAGACCGCGTTGGCGACGGCCGCCGCGGCGCCGACGATACCGATCTCGCCGATGCCCTTGATCCCGACCGGGTCGTTCGGGTCCGTGTCCTCGATCCAGTCGGCCTCGACGTGCGGTACGTCGGCGTGCGTGGCCACGTGGTAGCCCGCGAGGTCGGCGCCGACGTGGCCGCCCGAGTGGCGATCCCGGACGGCCTCCTCGTGCAGGGCCATGGAGATGCCCCAGATCATGCCGCCCCGGAGCTGGTTGCGGGCGGTGAGCGGGTTGACGATCCGGCCCGCCGCGAAGACGCCGAGCATGCGCCGCACCCGCACCTCGCCGGTGGCCGGGTCCACGGCGACCTCGGCGAACTGCGCTCCGAACGAGTGCCGTTCGGCGGGGGCGAGGGCGCCGATGGCCGCGGTGGTGTCGGACCGTACCGTGATGCCCTCGGCGGGGATGTCGGCCCCGAGGGCCAGCCGTTCGCGCAGGTCACCGACCGCGGTCCTGACGGCCCAGGACCAGGAGCGGGTACCCATGGAACCGCCCGCGATCATCGCCGGGCCGAAGTCGCTGTCGCCGATGCGCACCCGGACACGCTCCGGCGGCACCTGGAGTGCGTCCGCGGCGACCAGGGTGAGTGCGGTACGGGCCCCGGTGCCGATGTCGGCCGCGGCGATCCGGACGGTGAAGGTGCCGTCCGGGTGCGCGGTCGCCGTCGCGGTGGACGGCGCGGCGCCCGAGGGAAAGGAGGCCGCCGCCGTACCGGTACCGAGCAGCCAGCGGCCGTCCCGGCGCAGCCCGGGGCGCGGATCCCGGTCCGCCCAGCCGAACCTGCGGGCGCCCTCGCGGAAGCAGGCGGCCAGATTGCGGCCGGCGAACGGCAGGCCGGACACCGGGCCCTTGTCGGGTTCGTTGCGCAGACGCAGCTCGATCGGGTCGATCCCGCACTGCTCGGCGAGCTCGTCGAACGCCGCCTCCAGGGCGAACGACCCGGGCGCCTCGCCCGGGGCGCGCATCCAGGTCGGGGTCGGCACGTCGAGCCGTACGACGCGGTTGGCGGTGTGGTGGGCGTCGGCGTCGTACATCACCCGGGCCACCACGGCGCTCGGCTCGACGAACTCGTGCACCGTGGAGGTGACGCTGACCGAGCGGTGCTCTAGTGCCCGCAGCCGTCCGTCGGCGTCGGCGCCGAGCCGGACGCGCTGGGTGGTGGGGCTGCGGTAGCCGGTCAGCGAGAACATCTGGCGACGGGTCAGGACCACGCGCACGGGCCGCTGAAGGACGGTCGCGGCCATCACGGCGGCCACCTGGTGGGCACGGGGGCCCTTGCTGCCGAAACCACCGCCGACGTGCTCGGAGCGTACGCGCACCGAGGCCGGGTCGAGTGAGAACAGCTTCGCGAGTTCGCCGACGACCCAGGTGGCGCCCTGGTTGGAGTCGATCACCTCCAGCCGGCCGTCGTCCCAGCGGGCGGTCGCCGCGTGCGGTTCCATCGGGTTGTGATGCTCTTCGGGCGTGGTGTACTCGGCGTCCAGGACGACGGCCGAGGCGGCCAGTGCCGCGTCGAGGTCGCCCTTCTCCGTCACGCCGGGCATATGGCCGTCCACCGGGTAGGCGTCCGCGCGCTCGCCCGTGAAGTCGATGTCGTGCGGCTCCTGCTCGTAGTGCACCACGAGCGTCTCGGCGGCCTCCCTGGCCTGCTCGGGCGTCTCGGCGACGACCAGGGCCACCGGCCAGCCCAGGTGGGGCACGCGGTCGTGCTGGAAGACCGCGCAGGTCGGGTCCGGACGCGTGCCCAGCAGGCCGGTGAAGTCGGTGTCGACGCGCGGGGCGTTGCGGTGGTCCAGGACCGCGAGAACACCCGGCATGGCGAGCACGGTGTCGGTGTCGAGGGCGCGGATACGGCCGCGGGCGACCGTGGACAGCACCAGCCAGCCGTGGGCGAGGTCGTCGAAGGGCACCTCTCCCGCGTAGCGGGCTGCTCCGGTGACCTTGTCCCTGCCCTCCACACGGGTGTGGGCGGTGCCGACGGAGGGCGCGTGGGTGACGGTTCCGGGGGTGACGGTGGTCATCGGGCGGCCTCCTCGGCGAGTTGGGACAGGACGGCCACCACGAGGTTGCGCATGAGGTCCACCTTGTATCCGTTGTGCGGCAGCGGCCGGGCCGCCGCCAGTTCGGCGTCCGCGGCGGCGGCGTAGGTCGCGGCGCCGGCCGTCGCACCGGTCAGCACACGTTCGGCGGCGACGGCCCGCCACGGGCGGGAGGCGACGGCGCCGAAGGCCAGGCGCACGTCGTGGACGACACCGTCCCGGACGTCGAGCGCGGCGGCGACCGAGCCGATGGCGAACGCGTACGAGGCACGCTCGCGGACCTTGCGGTAGCGGGAGGTGGCGGCAACCGGGGCGGGCGGCAGCGAGATGCCGGTGATCAGTGCGCCCTGCGGCAGGGCGGTCTCGCGGTGCGGGGTGTCACCGACCGGCAGGTGGAACGCGGCGAGCGGCAACTCCCCCGGGCCGTCGGCCGTTTCGAAGTGGACGACGGCGTCGAAGGCGGTCAGGGCCACGGCCATGTCCGAGGGGTGTACGGCCACGCAGTGGCCGGACGCGCCGAGGATCGCGTGGTTGTGGTGCTCACCCTCGATCGCGGGGCAACCGCTGCCGGGGACGCGCTTGTTGCAGGGCTTGGTGACGTCGGTGAAGTAGCCGCAGCGGGTGCGCTGCATCAGGTTCCCGCCGACCGTGGCCATGTTGCGCAGCTGCCCCGACGCACCGGCCAGCACCGCCTGCGCCAGCGCCGGGTAACGGCGCCGGACCTCGGGGTGGGCGGCCAGGTCGCCGTTGGTGACGGTGGCACCGATGCGCAGACCGCCCTCCGGTGTCGACTCGATGCCGTCCAGCGGGAGTTCGCGGATGTCGATGAGCCGGGCGGGCCGCTCGACACCGGTCTTCATGAGGTCGACGAGGTTGGTGCCGCCGCCGAGGAAGCGGGTGTCCGGATCGGCACCGAGCAGCGCGACGGCGCCGGCCACGTCGGAGGCCCGCTGATAGGCGAACTCCTTCATGCCGCCACCTCTTCCGCACCCGCCGTGGGAGTCGTACGTCGCTCGTCCGCCGCCTCTTCGGCGGCGCGGGCCACCGCCTCGACGATGGAGACGTAAGCGCCGCAACGGCACAGGTTGCCGCTCATTCGCTCCCGGATCTCGTCGGCTGTCAGGGCTGGTGGCCCCGCTTCCGGCCGGACGTCGTCGGTGACGGCGCTCGGCCAGCCCGCCGCATGTTCCTCGATCACCGCGATCGCCGAACAGATCTGTCCCGGCGTGCAGTAACCGCACTGGAATCCGTCCAGATCGAGGAAGGCCTGCTGGACGGGGTGCAGCCGGTCGCCGTCGGCCACGCCTTCGATGGTGGTGATCTCACGGCCCTCGGCCGCCACGGCCAGTTGCAGGCAGGCGACGGCCCTGCGCCCGTCCAGCAGGACCGTACAGGCACCGCATTGCCCCTGGTCACAGCCCTTTTTGGTGCCGGTCAGAGCGAGGCGCTCGCGCAGTGCGTCGAGCAGGGTGGTGCGGTGGTCGACGGGCAGTGTGTACTTCTCCCCGTTGATCTTCAAGGTGATGACACTGGACGTCGATGAGGCCATGAGCTGCTTCTTTCGCGTTTCCAGGGAGGTCAGGAGGGGTCCGGCTGCCGCACAGGCGCGGGGTTGTCGGGAGGGAACCGTGGCAGCCGGCGACTGCCGTGGGACGGCGTCCGCGGGCTATGGTGGACGCAACCGGACGACTGTCCGCTAACTGGGAACGTAACGGACAGCTGTCCGCTTAGCAAGGTCGAGGTTCGGCCACGACCCCTCGATCGAGGAGGACGAGTGCCGCAGCAGCAGGAATCACCCCGGCGCTCGGACGCACAGCGCAACCGCGAGCGCATCCTGGAAGTGGCGATCACCGAACTGTCGCGCTGCGCGGACGCCCCGCTCAGCGGGATCGCGAAGAAGGCCGGGGTCGGACAGGGCACCTTCTACCGGAACTTCCCCAACCGGGAATCGCTCGTCCTGGAGATCTACCGGCACGAGATGCAGCAGGTCGCCGACGCCGCGGCCCACCTGTTGCGGACCCGGTCACCCGAGGAGGCCCTGCGTGCCTGGATGGACCGGCTCTCCGAGTTCGCCATGACCAAGGCCGGACTGGCCGAGGCGATCCGGCAGGCCACCAGCGCACCGGGCGGCCCGGGGAAGCCGCCCCCCACACCGGTGACGTCCGCGGCGGAACTCCTGCTGCGCGCCAACGACGAGGCCGGCACCATCCGGCCCGGAGTCACCGCGGACGACTTCCTCCTCGCCATCGCGGGCCTGTGGCAGCTCGACCCGCACGACGACTGGCAAACACGCGCCACCCGGCTCCTCGACCTGGTCATGGACGGCCTGCGCACCGGGGCGCCCGGAACCTGAGCGCCGGTCTCCCGACGGGGGCCGGGCATACGCGGGTGCCGGGCGGGGGGCGCCGCGCGGCGCCCCCCGCGCGGGTCAGCGGTCGGCGGTGCCCGCCGCGTCCCGGTCGGCCGCGGCGGCCGCGGATTCGGCCGCCTTCACCTTCTTCTGCATCTCGGCCAGTTGCGCGGGCCCGGCGGACGGCTCGGTGGTGGCCGCGCCGTCGGGCGTCGCCTTGGGGGAGGCACCGTCGTGGTGGGCGCAGCCCGCGCCGAGCACCACCACCAGCGCGGTGACCGCCGTCAGCGTCAGTGCCCGGCGCCGGGCCCGCATCAGCTCGCCGCCTTCCCGTTGCCGCCCGCCGCGCACCACGTCTTGACGGCCGCCAGGTCCTTCTGGCGCTGCTCCAGATTGGTCCGCAACGACTTACGGAACTCCAGCCGGTCCTGGAGGAAGCCGGCGATCTCCGTGTGGCCCGCCTTCTTCGCGTTGTCGACCCGCTTCTGCAGCCGCGCCACCGAGCCGCGCGTTCCCGCTCCGGCGTCGAGCCGCTGCAGGGCCCGTGTGATCCGGCGGTCGATCTTCGGCACCCGCTTGCACAATGCGTGGGCCCCGTCACCGGCCGGTTTGGCGGTGGGGGTGCTGTCGGCCGCGGCGGCGGTCCCCGCCGCGCCCGCCAGGACCGCTGTCATGGCGAGCCCCGCGAGCAGCGTGCGCGTGCGTCGTCGTACGTTCATCTGCCTCTCCGTTCTCTTCCGGTGGACGGCCAGGTCCGCCGTCCGCCGCGGGGGAGGCTACGGAGCGTCTTTGGGGAAACTCTGTGACCGGTTTGCCCCGGCTGTGCCGATGAGCCAGTTCCGCCGGTCCGGCAGTCGGCCACCGCCCGAGGGCAGCCGTACGGCGAAGCGGGCGCCGACCCCGTCGGGTCCGTCCGTCACCGTGACACTCCCCCGGTGCAGCGCCGCCTGCTGGGCGACCAGGGTCAGGCCGAGCCCGGAACCCGCGCTGTCCGGGCCGCGCTGGAACCGCTCGAAGATCCGGTTCCGGGCGGCGGGCGGCACGCCGGGCCCCTGGTCGTCCACCGTGATCGCGACCTGGTCCGAGGTGGCGCTCGCGCCCACCCGCACCCGCGCCCGGCCGCGCGCGTCCCGACCGTGGGCCAGGGCGTTGCCGAGCAGGTTGTCCAGGAGCAGCCTGAGGCCGGGCTCCCAGCCGTGCACGGTGAGTCCGGGCGCGGCGTCCAGGATGATCTCGGCGTCCGGGGCCCGGCGGCGGGCGTCGGCGACGGCGGCGTCCGCCACGTCGGCGAGGTCGACGGGGCGGAACGCCTCCGCCTCCACCAGGTCCCCGCGGCCCAGCTCGCGCAGCATCACCAACAGGCCGAGCAGCCGGGCGTGTTCGCGCCGCAGGTCGGCGAGGACCTCGGCGCGGTCCGTTTCGGGCAGGCCCGGGTGGTCGGCGAGGATGTCGAGGTTGGTGCCCATGCTCATCAGCGGCGTGCGCAGTTCGTGCGCCGCGGCGGCGGAGAAGGAGCGGGCGGTGTCCAGGGCCTCGGCGGTGCGGGCGGCCTGTTCGTCGTAGCGGGCGAGGACGGTCCGCAGGGTGGCGGCCAGCTCGTCGACCTCGGTCACTCCGGTGCGCCGGTCGGCCGGCCGGGCGCTGCTGGTGCGCGGGTCGAGCCCGGCGGTGCGGCGGGTGAGACGGCGCAGCGGGGCGCTCGCACCGGCGGCCAGGCCCCAGGCGAGCAGGCCGGACAGGGGCGCGGCGAGGAGCGCGGCGAGGAGCACGCGGCGTCGCACGAGCCGGAGCTGGGTGCGGTCGGCGGTGTCGGTGGCGAAGACCCACAGGGTGCCGGTGGTGCCCCGGACGGGCCGGGCCAGGGCTCGCCAGCTGCGGGCGCCGTCGCGGACGGTGACCGGGCCGGCGGGCCGGGGCGGGAGGGTCACGGACGGGCCGGGCTGGGGGCCGCCGCTGAAGTCGGCGTGCGGTCCGACGACGCGTACGCCGACGTCGAGGGCCGCGGTGAACAGCTTTCGCTCCCTGGTGTCGGTGGCCTTGGGCCGGTCGTTCTCCGAGGCCCGCAGCAGCGACCGGGCGTCCGGGGCGACGGCCGCGGCCCGCTGGCGCAGGTGCTGGTCCTCGGTGTGGTGCAGATCGCGGGCGACCAGGTTGAGCAGCAGCCAGCCGGAGGCCAGGACCAGCAGCGGGACGGTGCAGCCGACGGCGAGGCCGATACGGGTCGAGAGTCTCACGGCGTGTCCCGGGCCTCCCTGAGCACAAAGCCGACTCCGCGCACGGTGTGGATCAGCCGGGAGCCTCCGTCCGCCTCCAGCTTGCGCCGCAGATAGCTGACGAAGGTGTCGACGGCGTCGGTGCGCACGTCGAAGTCGTAGCCCCACACGCGTTCCAGGAGCTGGTCGCGGGTCAGCACGAGTCCGGCGTTGCGGGCCAGCACCTCCAGGAGTTCGAACTCGCGACGGGTCAGATCCAGCGTGTGGCCGTCCCGCTCGGCGGTGCGCGCCGCCGGGTCGATGAGCAGGCCCGCCACCCGCAGCAGCGCGCGGTCGGCGGGCGGCCGGCGGCGCAGCAGCGCGTGCAGCCGCAGCACCAGTTCCTGCAGGGCGAACGGCTTGACCAGGTAGTCGTCGCCGCCCGCCTGGAGTCCGGCGATACGGTCGGCGGTCTCGTCGAGGGCGGAGAGCATCAGCACCGGCAGGTCCCGGCCCGAGTCGCGCAGCCGGGTGCACACCTCGATGCCGCTCATCCCGGGCATCGACACATCGAGCACCAGGACGTCCGGTGGTTCCTTCTCGATCATGGTGAGCGCCCCGGGTCCGTCGGCTGCGGTGCGCACCATGAAGCCGTTCAGCCTCAGGCCACGCTCCAGCGACCGCCGGATGGCCGCGTCGTCGTCGACGACCAGCACCGCACCGGGGCACGCGTTGTCCCTCATGCGCCCTCCCTCATCGCCCGGTCAGGGTACGTCCCGTCCCAGCCGCCCCGTTCAGCTCCCGCCCGGCGACCGTCCGGAAGCGGTGGGGCGGCCGGGCCGTAAGAAGATCGACAAGGCCGGTGCCCGGAAGCCGATGGCGGCATGCCGCCTGCACATTTCCCGCGCGCTCGAACGGGATGTGTGGCCACGTCGCGGCGCGGGAACTTGACTCGCCCGGGTGCGGTCCTGGTGAGCCGGGTGCCGGCCCGGGGAGAGGAGCGCCCCGGTGACAGCGTCAGCCGCAAGCGGTCGGGACGGGTACGAACCGGACCCGCGCCGGTGGCGGGCCCTGTGGGTCACCCTGGTGGCCGGCTTCATGAGCCTGCTGGACGTGACGATCGTGGCGGTCGCCCTGCCCACGGTCCAACGGGACCTGCACGCCTCCCCCGCCCAGGTCCAGTGGGTGGTGTCCGGCTACGCCCTCGCCTTCGCGCTCGCCCTCGTGACCGCCGGCCGGCTGGGCGACGCCCTGGACCGGCGCCGTATCTTCCTGCTGGCCCTCAGCGGATTCGCGGTCTGCAGCGCGGCGTGCGGAGCGGCCCCCGACATCACTCTGCTGGTGGTGGCCCGCCTCGCCCAGGGACTGGCGGCCGGATTCATGGCGCCCCAGAACTCCGCGCTGATCCAGCAGATGTTCCGCGGCGCGGAACGCGGCCGGGCCTTCGGTCTCTT
This sequence comes from Streptomyces sp. NPDC030799, assembly GCF_055572255.1. Lineage (NCBI taxonomy): Bacteria > Bacillati > Actinomycetota > Actinomycetes > Kitasatosporales > Streptomycetaceae > Streptomyces > Streptomyces sp. NPDC030799. The sequence goes on from NZ_JBVIDS010000003.1 coordinate 499,708, forward strand.
CGGCACCACCGTGGGCATCTCGTCCGCCGCCGGGCCTCTCACCGGCGGCGCCATCCTCGCCCTGGCCTCCGGTGACCAGGGCTGGCGGTGGATCTTCTACGTCAATGTGCCCATCGGCATCCTCGCCGTACTGCTGGGCCGCCGTCTGCTGCCCCGCACCCGGCGGTCCGGGCGCGGCCATGTGGATCTGCCCGGCGTCCTGCTCCTCGGACTCGGCGTGCTCGCGCTGATGTACCCGCTGGTCCAGGCGGACTCCGGCGGCATCGGCAGTCTCTGGTGGCTGTTCCCCGCCGGCGGCGCGGTCCTGGCCGTCTTCACCTGGTGGCAGCGCCGGCTCGTCGGCCGCGGTGCCCAGCCACTGCTCGACCCGCGTCTGTTCACCACCGTGCGCGGCTACGCCGTCGGGGCCGGTGTCGGCACGCTGTACTTCATCGGCTTCAGCGGCGTCTGGCTGGTCTTCGCGCTCTTCTACCAGCACGGCCTGGGTTACTCCCCGCTCCGCTCCGGCCTCGCCGTGACCCCCTTCGCCCTCGGCACGGCGGGCGCGGCCGTGGTCGCCGGCCGGCTGGTGGACCGGTACGGCCGCCTGCTCACCGTGTGCGGTCTCACGGGTGTGATCGCCGGCCTGGGGGGAACCGCGCTGTTGCTCCGCTTCGCACCGCCCGGCATTGCTGCCTGGGCCGCTGCCCCGGTTCTGTTCCTCGGCGGCGTCGGGGGCGGCTTCGTGGTCTCCCCCAACATCACCATGACCCTGCGGGACGTACCGGTGCGCATGGCGGGCGCGGCGGGCGGTGCCCTGCAGACCGGGCAGCGGCTCGGCGCCGCGGTGGGGACCGCCGCGCTGCCCGGCCTCTTCTATCTGGTGCTCGGCAGAAGTGACGACTACCGCGCTGCCCTCGTCACCGCGCTGGGCGCCGCCCTCGTCGGCATGGCGGCGTCGCTGGCACTGGCGGCGTTCGACTGGCGGCACGACCGGCGGATCCGCCCGCACTCGCCGGAAGTGCCCCGAGGAGGTCGCCGACGGCCCGGTACACACCGGGCAGACCTGACCCCGCCCCCCGTGCAGGACACGATGTGACGGTCAGTACACGTCCCGCACATAGCGCTTGCCGGCGGCGAGTTGCTTGACGTACGCCGCCGCCTCCGTCTCGTCCAGGCCGCCGTGGAGGACGGCGATGTCCCGCAGGGCCCGGTCGACGTCCTTGGCCATGCGGGAGGCATCGCCGCAGACGTAGAAGTGGGCGCCGTCCCGGAGCCAGGACCACAGCAGGGGACCGTGTTCACGCATCCGGTCCTGCACGTAGACCTTGGCGCGCTGATCGCGGGAGAAGGCCGTGTCCAGGCGGGTGAGCGTGCCCTCGGACAGGAACCCGGCCAGCTCCTCCTCGTAGTAGAAGTCCGTCGCGCGGTGCTGTTCGCCGAAGAACAGCCAGTTCGGGGCATGGTGGCCGCGGGCCCTGCGTTCCTCCAGGAAGCCGATGAAGGGCGCGACGCCCGTGCCGGGGCCCACCATCACCGCTGGTGTGGCCGGGTCGGCGGGCGGGCGGAAGTGCGGGGCCCGCTGGACACGGACCGGCACCGGCGTGCCCGGCTCGGCGTCGGCGAGGAAGGGGGAGCACACGCCCTGCCGGGGGCGGCCGGCCAGGTTCTCGTAGCGGATGACGGAGACGGTCAGCGACACCAGGTGGGGGTCCGTCAGCGGGCTGGACGATATGGAGTACAGGCGGGGTTGCAGGCGGCCCAGCACGTCGGCCCACTCCTGTGCCCCGGCCCGGATGCCGAACTCGGCGACCACGTCGACGGCCTGGCGTCCCCAGGACCATTGCGCCAGCTCGCCCTTGTTGTCCGGCCGCAGGAGCTTCCGCAGCTCGCGCGGGTCGCGGGCGCGGCCGGCGGCGAAGCGCAGCAGGTCCGGGGTGATGCGGGTGATGTCCAGACGGCGCAGCAGGGCCTCGGCGAACGGCACCTCTCCCACGCTCTTGACCTGCACGGTCGCGTCCGCGTCCAGACCGGTGACGGCCAGCCACTCGGTCACCAGCTCCGGCCGGTTGACCGGGTGCACGGCCAGGGCGTCCCCGGCCTCGTAGACGAGCGGCGTATCGCTGTCGCGGGTGTCGAAGGTGAAGCGCCGGACCTCCTTGCCCGCGCCGGGCATGCTGAGCAGGCGGTTGCCGGTGAGACGGGCGGTGACGGGAGCGGTACGGTTCGGCCGGGACGGCGCAGGGGCTGCCGGCGGGGACGCCGGAGCGGGAGCGGCAGGGGCCGGCTGCTCGGTCGTCTGCAAGGCGGTGAGTACCTGGTCCAGCCAGGCTCCGGCGGTGGTCTCGTAGTCCGGTTCGCAGTCGGTGCGCGGTGCCAGCCGTACCGCGTCCAGCTCCTCCATGCGCCGGTCCAGGCGGCGGCCGTGGCCGCAGAAGTCGTCGTAGGAGGAGTCGCCGAAGGCCAGGACGGCGTACCGCCTGCCCTTCAGGCGCGGGGCCTCGGGCGCGGCGAGGGCGTCCCAGAATCCGGCGCCGTTGTCGGGGGCGTCGCCGTCGCCGAAGGTGCTCGTGATCAGCAGCAGGTCGGCGTCGGACGGCAGCGCGGCGGGGTCCGCCTCCTCCATGGGCACAAGGGCGGCGGGATGGCCGTCCGCAGTGAGACGCTCCCCCGCCGTGGTCGCGAACTCCTCCGCGTTGCCGGTCTGTGACGCCCACAGGATCACGACCTGGCGGCGCGGGGAGTCGGAGATCGGCCGCGGCTGGCCATCGGTGGCACACGCCGGCTCCGTCCTGGAGTACATCCCGGCCAGTACACCGTTCACCCACAGGGCGTGCTCCGGACTGAACGGGGCGTCCGGCGGCAGCACCGGTACGCCCGGGAAGCCGGAGGGGATGCCGGCGAGGAAGCCGGTCAGATAGCGGCGCTCGGGTTCGGCCAGGACCGGGGGCGGCGCGGGCTCCAGCCCGAACGGGGCGGCAGCGGACAGGGCGGGAAGGGCGGCGGTGGAGGCTGCCATGACCTCCACGGCCGCCGGGAGCTCGGCCGCCGGGAGCGCCGGGGCCGGAGCACGCACCGTCACCGGGGTGGCCACCTTGGTCAGCGACACCGCGCACGCCTTGAACCCGGGCTGGAACGACAGGGGGTCGACGGCGTCGCTGGTCACCGCGTTGACGCTGAGGTACTCACCGAACAGGTCGTTCCAGTGGAACGGCGCGAAACAGCAGCCCGGCCGCACCCGGTCCGAGACGACCGCCGGCAGCACGGCCCGCCCGCGCCGCGAGGCGACCTCCACCGAATCCCCTTCGGCGAGCCCGAGTTCGGCCGCGTCCTGGGGGTGCACCTCGACGAAGGGGCCGGGGTTCAGCTTGTTGAGCTTGGCCACCTTGGCCGTCTTGGTCAGGGTGTGCCACTGGTGCTGGAGACGGCCGGTGTTGAGGACGTACGGGTAGTCGTCGTCGGGCAGCTCCGCGGGCGGTAGGTGCGGGCGGGCGTGGAAGACGGCACGTCCGCTCGCCGTCGGGAACGTCGGCGATCCGTCCTCGCCGAGGTACCGGACGGGGTTGCGGTCGGGGCCGTCGGCGCTCGGCGCCGGCCACTGCACGGGCGTCTGCCGCAGTCGCTCGTAGCTCACACCGCGCAGGTCCCAGCCTGTCGACGGGTTCCAGGCGCGCTTGATCTCCTCGAAGACCTCCTCGGCGCTGTCGTACGCGAAGCCCTTCTCGTAGCCCATCCGGCGGGCCACGGCGGCGATGATCCGCCAGTCCGCCGTCGCCTCGCCGGGCGGATCTGCGGCCGGCCGGGCCAGGGTGAGGTTGCGCTCGCTGTTGATCAGGACGCCCTCGGTCTCGGTCCACAGGGCGCCGGGCAGCACGACGTCGGCGTACGCGTTGGTCTCCGTCTCCGCGAACACGTCCTGGGCGACGACGAACTCGGCTGCCTCCAGGCCCTCGATGACCGTCTTGCGGTTCGCGACGGAGGCGACCGGGTTGGTGCAGATGATCCAGCACGCCTTGATGTCCCCGCCGGCCATCTTGCGGAACATCTCGACCGTGCCCCTGCCGACGCCGTCGGCGCGCAGGGTGCCCGGTTCCAGCTGCCACAGCTCCTCGACGAAGGCCCGGTCGGCGTCGGCGAGCACGGACCGCTGTCCGGGCAGCCCCGGCCCCATGTAGCCCATCTCCCGGCCGCCCATGGCATTGGGCTGTCCGGTCAGGGAGAAGGGTCCGCTGCCCGGTCGGCAGATCGCGCCGGTGGCGAGGTGCAGATTGACCAGGGCGTTGGTGTTCCAGGTGCCGTGCGTGGACTGGTTCAGGCCCATCGTCCAGCAGCTCGTCCACTCCCCCGCCTCGCCGATCAGCCGGGCCGCCTCGCGGATGTCCTCCTCCGGGACGCCCGTGATCTCCGCGACGGCGGCGGGCGGATAGTCGGCGAGGAAGGCGGGCATCGCCTCCCAGCCCTCGGTGTGCGCGGCGATGAAGCGGGGGTCGGTGTGGCCGTTCTCGTGCAGCAGGTGCAGCAGCCCGTTGAGCAGGGCGAGGTCCGTGCCGGGCCTGAGCTGCAGGAACAGGTCGGCCTTGGCCGCGGTGGCGGTACGGCGCGGGTCGACGACGATCAGCTTGGCGCCCGCCGACTTCACCCGGTCCATCATCCGCAGGAAGAGAATGGGATGACAGTCGGCCATGTTCGAACCGATGACGAAGAAGACATCGGCCCGGTCGAAGTCCTGGTACGAGCCGGGCGGCCCGTCCGCCCCCAGCGACAGCTTGTAACCGGCGCCTGCGCTCGCCATGCACAGCCGGGAGTTGGACTCGATCTGGTTGGTGCGCAGGAAGCCCTTGGCCAGCTTGTTCGCCAGGTACTGCGCCTCCAGGCTCATCTGTCCGGAGACATAGAACGCGACCGCGTCCGGGCCGTGCTCGTCGACGATCGCGCGCAGGCGGCGGGCGGTCTCGGCGACGGCATCGGCCACGGGCGCCGGCTGCGGCTCCTCGCCACGGTCCGGCCGGATGAGCGCGGTGGTCAGCCGGCCCGGGGCCGCGAGCATGTCCGCGGTGGTGGCGCCCTTGGTGCACAGCCGGCCGAAGTTCGCCGGGTGCTGCTTGTCCCCCGACGCCTTCAGGACCGTACGCCGTCCGTCCGGTCCCGTGCCGACGTCGAGGACCAGGCCGCAGCCCACCCCGCAGTAGGAGCAGACCGTCCGCACCTTCGTCGTGTCCTCGCTCCGCGAGTCCGGCGCGGCCACGGGCGCCTCCCCTCTGCTGTGCTCGACCTGGTCTCACCTTCCGTGACCGTACGAACCGCTCATTACGTGGGTGTCTCCACCCCTGCTCACCAGGGGTTACGCGCACCGCACAGGGCCTGGGAGGCGGGTGTGAGCGCGGGGCTCCGCGCGCGGGGGAACGCCGAAGACAGACGGTGGGCCGGGCGTCACCGCGCCGCGCGTGCGGCGCTGACGGCGTTGTTGACGGTGCCGAAGTCGGCCGCGCCCCGCATCGCGTCGTAGGAGCCCGTGTCCAGCAGTTCGGCGGCCGCGCGCCGGACGGTCCCGTACGCGGTCTGGGCGAGCGCGGTGCCCACGCTGACGCGGCGGACGCCGACCGCCTCGAACGCCGTCACCGGCGGCGCGCCCGGGCCCGCCATCACGTTGACCGGCAGGGGACCGCGGCGGACCAGCTCGGCCACCGTGTCCAGGTCGACGAGACCGGGGACGAACAGGCTGTCGGCGCCCGCATCGGCGTAGGCCTTCGCCCGGGTCAGCACGTGTTCCACGCGCTCCTCCGCGGCGCCGATGCCGAACAGGAACACATCCGTGCGCGCGTTGATCCACAGGCCGGGCAAACCCGCTTCCGCGGCGGCGGAACGGGCCGCGCGCAGCCGGACGGCCTGAGCGGACACGTCGTGCAGCGGCCCGCCCGGCGCCTGTGAGTCCTCTAGATTGACACCGACCGCTCCGGCCGCGATCACCGCGCGGACGGTGGCCGCGACATCGTCGGCGCCGGGCCCGTAACCGCCCTCGATGTCGGCGCTCACCGGCACGTCGACCGCGTCGGCGATCCGACGTACGGCCGCGGCCATCTCCTCCCGTGTCAGGCCGTGGCCGTCGGGCCGGCCGGCCGACCAGGCGACACCGCCACTGGTCGTGGCGATGGCCCGGGCGCCCGCCTGTGCGATGAGTGCCGCGCTCGCGGCGTCCCACGCGTTCGGCAGCACCAGCGCGCGCCCGTCAGAGGCGGTGTGCAGGGCGCGCAGGGCGTCGGCCAGTTCTCGCTGGGCAGTGTGCATGAGGGATCCCTTCGGTACTGATGGCTGTTGAGTCGGTTCGGTCAGGCGGTCACGGCGGGGAGTCGGGCCACGGCCAGGTGGGTCGCGGCGTAGGCGCGCCAGGGACGCCATGCGGCGCCCGCCTCATCCCCCGGTGTGTGCGCGATCTCGCGATCCACGGCCGGGAAGGCGTCGTCGTAGCCCAGTCGCAGCGCGATCCGGTGCGCGGTGTCCTCGGTGACGCCGGGGACGGTTGCCACGGCACGCACGAAGTCCGCCAGGCAGGAGCCCCCGTCGAACAGCGTGTCGTCCTGTGCGGCGGCCCGGGCGAGGGCGCCGAGCGTGTCCGCCGTGGGCTTCGGCAGTCCGGCGCTCCGCAGGTCGGTCGAGGCCACCGTCCGGGCCGACGGGAAGCGGTGTGTCAGGCCGTGGCCGAGCCCGGGAACCGGCTGGCCGGCGGCCATGATCAGGGCCGCCAGCTGCTCCCGCACGCGCGGCCGTGCGGCGTACTGGCCGAGCACGGCGTCCACGGCGATCTCGAAGGCTCCCCAGGCGCCGGGCACCCGCAGTCCCGGTCGGGCCGCGATCAGCGGGCCGATCCGTGGGTCTCCGGCGAGGGCGGCCTCGGCCGGGGCGGCGTCCGTGTCCACGCCGAAGATCCGGCCGACGCGTTCGACGACATGGATCAGCCCTTCCCAGAACGGCAGATGGGCCCGCAGCAGCAGATGGTCCTCGCCGCCCACACGCACCTCCAGCAGCCCGGCCTCGCCGTCCAGGCTGATCGTGCGCCGGTACACGCCGTCCGCCACGGACTCCACGCCCGGTACGGCCCGCTCGGCCAGGAACGCCAGCAGTGCCGGCCAGTGCAGGGGCGGTGCGAACGGCAACCGCATCACCAGCCCGCCGTCCGCCACCAGCCGGTCCGCCCGCCGGCGCCGGCTGCGCAGTTCCAGCGGTGAGGCCCGGAACACGAACCGCATGTCCCGGTTGAACTGCCGTACGCTGCCGAACCCGGACGCGAACGCCACATCGGCCACCGGCAGATCCGTGTCGTCCAGCAGGCGGCGCGCGAAGTGGGCGCGGCGCGAGCGGGCGAGCTGGTCCGGGGTCACACCGAGGTGCTGGGTGAACAGCCGCCGCAGATGCCGGGGCGACACGGCGAGCCGGGCACCGAGCGCGGCTTCGGTCCCCGTGTCCAGCGCTCCCGCGATGATCAACTGTACGGCCCGGCACAGCAGTTCGGGGACGTCCGCGGCGATGGGCCCGGCCACCCGGTACGGCCGGCACCGCAGACACGCCCGGAATCCGTTCGCCTCGGCCGCCGCCGGGTGCTCGAACGTGCGCACGTTCTCCGCCAGCGGCTTCGACCCGCAGCCCGGCCGGCAGTAGATGCCGGTGGTGACCACGGCCGAGTAAGTCGTCATGTCCCCTTTCTAGGCGATCGGTTGGTCCCGGTGCTGGCCAGATTCGGACATGACCGTGAGCGCCACGTCTCGGCTCGGGCAGTCCGGCAGGGGAGCGCCGCCCGGTCCACGGCATCCGCCACGGCGGCTGTCAGTCCGTGGTGTGTCCCGCCGCGGATGTCTCCCTCGCGAAATCCGTTATGAGCGGTGCCCGGACGCGTCTACCGTGGCGCGGTGACGACTCAGGTGATCGTGGTCAATGGTGGGTCCAGCTCGGGAAAGTCCGGGATCGTCCGGTGCCTGCAGGCAGTGCTGCCGGATCCGTGGCTGGCTCTCGGGACGGACACACTGGTCGATGCGATGCCGACGGCGATGCACACATCGGCCGGCGGGATCGAGTTCGCTCCGGACGGAGAGGTGAGCGTCGGGCCGGAGTTCCGGACGCTGGAAGCGGCATGGATCGAGGGGGTCGCCGCGATGGCCCGGGCGGGTGCCCGGGTCATCGTCGACGAGGTCTTCCTCGGCGGGGCGTACTCGCAGCAGCGATGGCGGAAGGCTCTGGGTGACCTGCGGGTGCTGTGGGTCGGTGTCAGGTGTGACGCCGCGGTGGCCGCAGGCCGTGAGGTCGCGCGAGGTGATCGCGCCATCGGCATGGCCGCCGCCCAGGCGGAAGTGGTCCACCAGGGCGTGACCTACGACCTGGAAGTGGACACGACGCACACGGAGTCGATGGAGTGCGCACGGACCATCGCCGCACATGTGTCAGCCGGTGACCATGCTCGCGACCAGGTTGAGGGTGGTGGCCAGGATGCCGGTGCCGAACACGTAGGACAGCAGTGTGTGCCGTAGCACGATCGAGCGGATCAGCGGGCTGGAGACGGCGGTGTCGGAGACCTGGTAGGTCATGCCGAGGTTGTAGCTGAAGTAGAGGAAGTCCCGGTAGGCGGGCGGCTGGTGGTCGTTGAAGTCGATGCCGCCGGCGGACGCGTCGTAGTAGACATGGGCGTAGCGGGTGGCGTACATCAGATGAAGTGCCGCCCAGGCCAGGAACACACCGGCGAGCGCGGTCGGGGCAGCGGCACGACCGGCTGCGGATCCGTTCAGGAGGAGCAGCAGCACGATTCCGACCAGTCCGCACAGCGAGGCGGCCACCACGACCAGCTCTTCCAGGAGGGGTCGCAGCTCCTCACGCCGGGCGTTGCGGTGGGTCGCGGTGGCGTCCATCGGCCAGAGCACCAGCCAGCCCGTCACGACGAAGACGGCTTCCGTTGTCGCGGTGCCGGCGAGGATTCCCAGCGGGGGGCGCGTCGCCACGCCGACGGCCGCACCGACCGCCGCTCCGACGAGCACCGCGCAGGCCAGCCTGGGAACCGCGGACAGCGGCAGCCACTTGCTCATGCGACACAACGATAAGGGCGTCAGAATGGGTTCGTGACCAACGTCTTGGCCTTTCACGCCCACCCGGACGACGAGGTGTTACTGACGGGCGGCACGCTCGCGCGGGCCGCGACCGAGGGGCACCGCGTGGTGATCGTGGTCGCCACGGACGGACTCATGGACGCCGCGCCGGACGGCGACACGCCACGTCTGGCCGAACTCCGCGCCAGTGCTGCCGCGTTGGGTGTGCAGCGGGTGGTGCATCTGGGGTACGCGGACAGCGGCCACGGCGCGGTTCTCCATCCGGATCCGCCGGACCGGGCACGCTTCGTGCGGGCGGACACGGAGGAGGCGGCCGAACGGCTGGCCGCCATCCTCCGCGAGGAGGACGTGGGCCTGCTCCTCAGCTATGACGCACACGGCGGATACGGCCACCGCGACCACGTCAAGGTGCACGAGGTCGGCCGACGCGCCGCCGAGCTGGCCGGGGTGCCCCGTGTGCTGGAGGCGACCCTGCCGCGGGACGCGGTGGCGCGCCTGGTGAAGCTGGTGCGCGTGCTGCGGATCCCGTTGCGGTTCGACGCGGAGACGGTGCGCACCTGCTACACGCCGCGCGCGGCCATCACCCACACCGTCGATGTCCGACGCTTCGCCGCACGGAAGCGGGCGGCTCTGGCCGCCCACCATTCGCAGGTCTCGGGCACGGGCCGCCTTGCTCCTGTGCTGAGAGTGCTGGTGCGTCTGCCGGTCCCTGTCTTCGGTCGGCTGCTCGGCCGGGAATGGTTCGTGGAGGCCCGCGCGGCGACTCCGTGCGATGCCGTCGCGGGCCTCTTCCGCCCCACCTCGTAACGTCGGCTCCGGGTGCGTCTACATCCGTTCCGGTGCCGAGACGCCCAGCAGCCGCAGCCCGTTGCGCAGGACCAGCCTGCTCGCATCCGTCAGCCACAGCCGGGCCCGGGTCAGGTCGTCCGGAGCCTCGCCGGCCCGCGGCAGGACCCTGCAGGCGTCGTAGAAGCGGTGGTACGTACCGGCCAGCGCCTCCAGGTAGTACGCCACCCGGTGTGGCTCGCGCAGGGTGGCCGCGGTGGCCACGACCTGAGGGAACTCCGCCAGTGTGCCCAGCAGGTCGGCCTCCCGCTCATGGCTGAGCAGGGCGGGGTCGAAGTCCTCCGGGTCGCCCCTGCCGAGACCGGCTTCCTCCGCCCTGCGCAGGACGGAGCACAGCCGGGTGTGTGCGTACTGGACGTAATGGACCGGGTTGTCGTTCGACTGCCGGGTCAGCAGGTCGATGTCGAGGTCGATCATCGCGTCCACGCTGGCCCGCGCCAGCGCGTACCGGGCGGCGTCGACGCCGACCGCCTCGGTCAGGTCGTCGAGGGTGAGGACCGTACCCGCCCGTTTGCTCATCCGGACCGGTGTGCCGTCCTTGACCAGGTTGACCAGCTGGCCGATCAGGATCTCCAGATGCCGGTCCGGATCGTCGCCGAAACAGGCCGCCATGGCCCGCATCCGGCCCACGTAGCCGGCGTGGTCGGCGCCGAGCATGATGACCACCCGGTCGAACCCCCGGGAGGGCTTGTTCAGGTAGTACGCGCAGTCCGCGGTGAAGTACGTCCAGGTGCCGTCGCTCTTGACCAGGACCCGGTCCTTGTCGTCGCCGAAGTCCGTGGTGCGCAGCCAGACCGCGCCCTCGTGCTCGAAGACGTGGCCGCCGTCGCGCAGTCGGCCGACGGCGGTGTCCAAGTCCCCTTGGTCGTGCAGGGCCTTCTCGTTGAAGTAGGTGTCGAAGCGGGTTCCGAACGCATCGAGCGATGTCTTGATCTCGTCGAACATCAGCTCCGTTCCCACCGCCCGGAACACGGCGAAGGACTCGGTGGCGGGCAGGTCCAGGGCGTCGGGCCGCCGCCGCAGCACGGCGGCCGCGATCTCCTCGATGTACGCGCCGCTGTAGCCGTCTTCGAGCACCGGCGAGCCGTGCGCCGCGGCGAGCAGTGAGCGGACGAAGCGGTCGATCTGCACTCCGGCGTCGTTGAAGTAGTACTCCCGCGACACATCCGCGCCGGCGGCCTCGAGCAGCCGGGCGAGGACATCGCCCACGACCGCCCAGCGGGCTCCGCCGATGTGTACCGGCCCGGTGGGATTCGCGGAGACGAACTCCAGGTTGATCCGCAGGCCGCCCAGCCGGTCGGTGTGTCCGTAGGTGTCGCCGGCCAGGACGATGTCCCGGGCCAGGGCGCCGATCGCCGCGGTTTCCAGCGTGATGTTCAGGAAACCGGGGCCGGCGGCCTCGGCCTTCGCGACTCCGGGGGCCGCGCTCACCAGCGGCGCCAGTGCCTCGGCGACGGCGCGGGCGGGCAGGCCCGCGGACTTGGCGAGGTGCAGGGCGACGTTGGTGGAGTAGTCGCCGTGGCCGCGGTGGCGGGGGCGCTCCACGCGGATCTCCTCGGGCATCTGCGCTGCGATGCGTCCGGACTGGATGGCCGTCTGAATGCCGTCGGAGATGACGGCGGCGAGATCTGCTGGAGTCACGTCGCCGACGTTATCGAAGCCGGTACTGCCCATGACATCGATTTTCGAGGCGCGACGCTGCGCGCCCCTCACCGGTGTCATCGCCGCGCCGGTGGTGCGCAACTGGTGCTCACCAGCCGGTGACACGTTCCCAGACATGCTCGATCGCCGGAGCCGGGTCGGCGCGGCGTGTGCCGTCGACGATGTGGTAGCCGCGGTGCTGGGCTGCGGTGGCGCAGGCGTGGTTGGGCAGGATGCGCAGGCGGGTGCCCACCGGCAGGTGGGGCAGGTCGGCGCCGTCGCGGGCCGTGAGGGTGCCGTGCTCCTGGCTCGCCGCCGTCATGACCAGGCCCGGGACGAGGTGGCCGGCGAGGTCGGCGACCAGGCCGTAGCCCTGGTCCTGGGCCTGCGCGGCGGTCCCGCGGTCGCGCGACATGGCCATCCAGCCGCCGTCGGTCATGATCCATCCGTGCTCGGGGCGGTGACCTATGACGGTCACGACCACCGACAGGGCGATGTCCTCGACCCGGCAGACCCCCAGCCCGGCCATGACCAGGTCGAAGAAGACGTAGTTCCCCGCGCGCAGTTCGGTGACGCCGGTGAGGTCCTCGGCGGCGTGGGCGGTGGGCGTGGAGCCCACGCTGACGATGTGCACGGGCAGGCCGGCCGCGCGCAGCCGTTCCGCGGCGGCCACGGCGGTGTCGCGTTCGTTCTTCGCAGCCAGGCGCTGTTCCTCGGCGGTGGCGGCGAAGTAGGACTCGCCCGCGTGGGTCAGGACGCCGTCCAGACATCCCGCGGCGTGCAGGACGCGGCCGATTTCGGGGAGCGCGGGATCCTCGGGCCTCAGTCCGCCGCGGTGGCCGTCGCAGTCGATCTCGATCTGGCTGGGCAGCGGGAGACCCGCCCGACGGGAGGCTTCGGCGACGAACGTCGCCTGTTCGATGCTGTCGAGCAGGATGCGCAGGGTGACGCCGCGGCGCAACAGCGCGATGACGCGCGGGAGTTTGTGGGGGTCGATACCGACGGCGTACGTGATGTCGGTGTAGCCGCCGTCGGCGAACGCCTCGGCCTCCGCCAGCGTGGAGACCGTCACCGGGCAGGGTGTGCCGGGGTGCAGGAGGGCGGCGATGTCGAGGCTCTTCGCCGTCTTCACGTGCGGGCGCAGGGTGACCCCGAGCGCGTCGGCCCGGTCCTTGAGGCGTGCGATGTTGCGCCGCACGGTGTGGATGTCGACGACGGCGAACGGGGTGTCCGGGTCGGCCAGGGTCGCTGGGGCGTGCACAGCGGTGTTCACTGGGGTGCTCACGGAGGGGAGTCCGGCTTCTTCGGGATCGGACGGTCGCGCCGCCCGCTCGGTGGTCATGGAGTGCCGCCGCTACTTCGCGTAGTTGTAGACAGTGGCCCGGGAGACGCCCAGCAGGTCCGCGATGGTCTGGGCGGCATCGCGGGAGTCGAAGTAGCCGTCGCGCTGCAACTGCCGTACGAGGTCCTTCTTGTCCTCCCGGCTCAGCGACCTGGGAGTCGCGGCGCGCTCCGCGGCATGGGCCTCCACCGCGCGGCGCAGTTCGCGCGCGTTGCGGTCCCGGAGGGTCTCCAGGGGTTGCTCGCGGTGCTCGGCCTCCGTGGCCACCAGGTTGGACAGCGCGAGGGTCACCGGGGACAGCACGGACACGTCCAGGTTCAGGCAGAGGGCCGCGATGTACTGCCCCGCGGCGTTCTTGATGCCGATGGACGTGCTCTTGGCGGGGCGGCCGTCGGGGAACTGGTTGGGGTAGTTCTGGATGACGCTGGGGTAGTCGGGGTCCTCGATGCGGGCCAGCCCCAGCTCCGTGGCGGAGTCCCCGACCCGGCGGCCGGAGAGGTTGTTCTCGATCGCCCGGATCGCATGCTGCGGATCCCGCAGATCGTGCAGGACGACCTCGCACAGCCCGGGGAACATGCGCCCCAGCGCCACGGCGATCTTCTCGGCCTCGCGGATGAGATGCTCATCGGCCTCGTCGGGGGCTGCCGCGCTGCGTGCCACTTCGTCCACGGAAAGCCCTCCAGCAAGATCTTGGACTAAATATCCATCTCTGGATGATCAGTCTAGGCGAGACTCCGTGTTTGTCCAGCCGCCAGGGCCGGTACGCAGTCGGCGGCCTGCCCGGCTCGCCGGGCAGGCCGCCGATGTCTGGCCGGTCGGGCTTACAGGGCGCGTTCCAGGCGGTCCGCCATCAGCTTGACGAAGCGGGCCGGGTCCTTCGGCTGACCGCCCTCGGCGAGCACCGCCAGACCGTGCAGGACTTCGGCGGTCTCGGTCAGTTCCGTGCGGTCCGCGCGCTCCTTGTACGCCCGGTTCAGGCCCTTCACCAGCTGGTGGTCCGGGTTGAGCTCCAGGATCCGCTTGGCGCGGGGTACCTCCTGGCCCATCGCGCGGTACATGTTCTCCAGCGCCGGGGTGAGGTCGTTCGCGTCGGAGACCACACAGGCCGGGGAGACGGTGAGGCGGGAGGACAGGCGCACGTCCTTGATGTCCTCGGCCAGCTGCTCCTTCATCCAGTCGAGCAGCCCGGCGTACTCCTCGCTCTGCTTCTCCCGCTCGCCGTCGCCCTTGTCCTCGCCCGTGGCGTCGAGGTCGATCTGCCCCTTGGCGACGGACCGCAGCTTCTTGCCCTCGTACTCGCCGACGGCGTCGGCCCACACCTCGTCGACGGGGTCGGTGAGCAGCAGGACCTCGATGCCCCGGTCCCGGAAGGCCTCCATGTGCGGGGAGTTCTCGATGCTCTGCCGGGACTCGCCGGTGAGGTAGTAGATGTCCTCCTGCCCGTCCTTCATCCGCTCCGCATAACCCTTGAGCGTGGTCGGCTCGGTGTCGTGGTGCGTGCTCGCGAAGGACGCGAGGGCGAGGATGGCGTCGCGGTTCTCCGCGTCGGTGACCAGTCCCTCCTTCAGGACGGTGCCGAACTCCCGCCAGAGCGTGGCGTATCGCTCCTGGTCCTTGGTCATCAGCTCCTTGACCGTGGACAGAATCTTCTTCGTCAGCCGTCGCCGCATCATCTCGATGTGGCGGTCCTGCTGGAGGATTTCGCGCGACACGTTGAGCGAGAGGTCGGCGGCGTCGACGACGCCCTTGACGAAGCGGAGGTACGGCGGCAGCAGGGCCTCGCACTCGTCCATGATCAGCACACGGCGGACGTAGAGCTGCAGGCCACGCCTGAAGTCCCGGGTGAACAGGTCATGGGGCGCGTGCTCGGGGAGGAACAGCAGGGCCTGGTACTCGAAGGTGCCCTCGGCCTGGAGCCGGATCGTCTCCAGCGGGTCGCGCCAGTCATGGGCGATGTGCTTGTACAGCTCGTGGTACTCGTCGTCGGACACCTCGTCGCGCGAGCGCGCCCACAGGGCCTTCATCGAGTTCAGCGTCTCGGGCTCGGGTGTCTCGTCGCCCTGGCCCGAAGAGCTCTCCGGGACCATCCGGATCGGCCAGGTGATGAAGTCCGAGTACCGCTTGACGATCTCCCGGATCTTCCACGGGGAGGTGTAGTCGTGGAGCTGGTTCTCCGGGTCGGCGGGCTTCAGATGGAGCGTGACCGAGGTGCCCTGCGGCGCGTCGTCGACCGGCTCCAGCGTGTACGTGTCCTCGCCGCGCGAGGTCCAGCGGGTGCCCTTGCTCTCGCCGGCGCGCCGGGTCACCAGGGTGACCTCGTCGGCCACCATGAAGCCGGAGTAGAAGCCGACGCCGAACTGGCCGATGAGCCCCTCCGCCCCGGCCGCGTCCTTGGCCTCGCGCAGCTCCTGGAGGAACTTCGCGGTGCCGGAGTTGGCGATCGTGCCGATGAGCTGCCCGACCTCGTCGTACGACATCCCGATGCCGTTGTCCCGCACGGTGAGGGTGCGGGCGTCGTTGTCGATGTCGATCTCGATGTGCAGATCGGACACGTCCGCGTCCAGCGAGTCGTCCCGCAGCTTCTCCAGACGCAGCTTGTCCAGCGCGTCGGAGGCGTTGGAGACGAGCTCCCGCAGGAAGACATCCTTGTTCGAGTAGACCGAGTGGATCATCAGCTGCAGCAGCTGACGGGCCTCCACCTGAAACTCAAGTGTTTCAGTCGGCATGTTCGCGTATTCCTCACAGGTGTTATCGCCGGAAACTGCTGCCAGCCACTGTAAAACACCATGTCAGGGAGCATGAGGCGATATGGCATCGGTGGCTCGATCCAGCCATCGGAGCACCCGCGACACCGGGGGCGACGAGTGGAAACTCATCGCCCTCAGTGCGCCCGGAGGGCAGGATGGTGGACAACCGCAGCCGACCGACCGGGAAGGACCCCATGTCCGCCTACGCGATAGCCCACCTCCAGGAAGCCGCTCCGCACCCGGAGATCGCCGAGTACATCGCCCGGGTCACCGCCACCTTCGAGCCGTACGGCGGCCGCTTCCTCGTGCACGGCACTGCGCACGAGGTGAAGGAGGGCTCCTGGCCCGGGCACGTCGTCGTGATCGGCTTCCCGTCGATCGCCCAGGCACGGGCCTGGTGGGACTCCGACGCCTACCAGGCCATCGCGCCCCTGCGTTCCCGGCACATCGAGGGGGACATCATCCTCGTTCCGGGCGTGAGCGAGGACTACGACGCGACGGTCACCGCCCAGACCATGCTGACGGCCCTCGCCGACCACAGCTAGGCTCGCCTCTCACCTGGAGTACGCCGATGTCCGTTCGCCGTGTCATGCCCGTTGTCCGGTCGGAAGCCGTGCAGGAGAGCCGGGAATTCTACGGCCTCCTCGGCTTCGAGGAGGTCATGAACCAGGGCTGGATCATGACGCTCGCCTCCCCTTCCACGCCGGCGGCGCAGGTCGGCTTCATGACCCGGGACAGGACCGCCCCGGTCAACCCCGACCTGAGCATCGAAGTGGATGACGTGGACGCGGTCTACGCGGTCGTGCGGGAGACCGGCGCGGAGATCGTTCATCCCCTGCAGGACGAGGAGTGGGGTGTACGGCGCTTCTTCGTCCGTGATCCCAACGGCCGGGTGGTCAACGTGCTGAGCCATCGCTGAAGGCGGGCGGGAGCGTCCGTTCGTGGACGGGCCCTCACAGGCCGGGGCGTGGAACGCGGCGATCCTGACGCGAGCGTCGGGATCGCCGGCCATGGCGACGAGTTCGCCCATCGACTCGGTGTCGACCAGGTGGTCGAGCAAGCGGCAGCAGCCCTCCCGTACGGCCGGTTCCTCGGCACGCAGCCCGGCGCGGATGGCGTTCAAGGCGGGCTTCCACCTCACTCGCCATAATTCGCTGCCGCCGGTCCGACCAAAGCCCGTGAGCGGGCTGAGCCGGCAGGGTCTCAGGCGAGGCGCTCGTCCCGTGGGGGCGGGGCCGCGCCGGGCGCGCGGGGCCCGACGGGCAGGAGGGTGCGGCCGTGGGACTCGTTGATGACGGTCGCCGCCGATGTGTACCAGGCGACAAGTCCCGTGGCGATGCCGAACCATCCGCCCACCTGGGTCATGGCGTGCGGCTCCGCTCCCGTCTGGAAGGCGCCGATGGCCAGGAAGAGGTAGGTGGGCGCGAGCAGCGCCAGTATCAGCAGGACGGCGAGGCTGACCCGCAGTGCGGCGACGGCCATGTAGGCCGTGAAGATCGCCCATCCGAGCAGGAACAGACCGAGCGCGTTGTGTGCGTCACCGGCGAGTGCCAGGCGCGGTGCGAGCCACCAGTAGGTCAGCCAGAAGGCCCCGTACGAGACGAACGCCGTCGCGCCGAACGTGTTGCCGCGGCGGAACTCGAACAGACCGGCGGCGAACTGGGCGAGTCCGCCGTAGAAGGCGGCCAGGCCCAGGACCGGCAGGATGGCGGCGGTCTCCTTCAGCAGGTGGGTGTTGACGATCGAGAGCAGCAACGTGGTCAGGGCGAAGCCGGCCAGGCCCAGTGGGGCCGGGTCGCCCGCTACCGTCGGGCGCGGGCCGTCCGCGAGTGGCCGCTCCGGGTGGAGGCTCCTCGTGTCCTCGTTCATGTCCGGCATCCCTTCGACCAGAGCAGAGGACCAGCAGCCGACGCTCGCCGAGCCCGTGAACGTGCTGGTCGGAACCCCGAGGCGGGCTGACGACACTCGTGTGTCGCCTGCGTCTACCTTTACGGAAAGTACCCATTTGTCGTATTCGTTAGGCCTTTCCGGGGCTCGTTTGTCGGCCCGGGCCGGACGACGGCGAGCACCCGGCGCGGGTTTCCTGCGGGTCCGGTGGTGCAGCTCAGCGATCTTCCACGAGGTGGTGGGGGTTGGCGGCCGTGCCCTCGGTGCTCAGCAGCACGACCACCGAGGTGGTGTCGAGCCCCAGCGCCGTACGGCGGGCATCGGCGCCCGCTCCGGTGAGCACGAGACGAAGGCCGGCGAGTGCCGCCGCCCCGCAGGGGCCCGAGGAGACGCCGAGAGCCGCGAGACGGGTGGCAGCCCGGGCAGCGGCGGAGTCCGGGACGGCGACGGCGGCGTCCAGTCCGCCGTGCAGGTACGGCCAGGCCAGGCTCGACGGCGTGCCGCAGTTCAGCCCGGCCATGGCGGTCTCGCCGGTGGTGACGCCGACGGCCTCGCCCCGGGTGAGGCTGGCGAGGACACAGGCCGCGGCCTCGGGCTCCACTGCCAGCAGCGCCGGAGCAGGCCCGAAGCCGCGGCTGCGGTAGTGGGTGATGACGGCCTGGGCCAGGGACCCCACGCCCACCGGTACGCAGACGAGGGCGGGCTCTTCCGTCACCCCCTGGACCGCCAACTGCTCGTCGATCTCCGCGCACAGGGTGGAATACCCCTCGACGATCCACTCCGTGATCCGCTCGTGCCCCGGCAAGGCGGTGTCCTGGACCAGGACCGCGTCGGGCGCGGCAGCCGCCTCGGCCGCACGCCGTACCGCCTCGTCGTACGGCGCCGGAACCTCGGTGACCTTTGCCCCTTCGTCGACGATCGCCGCCACCGCCCGCGGATGCACTCCCTGGGGGACGAAAACGTGGGCGTGCTGCCCGTGCCTTCGGGCCATACGGGCCACCGCGCGACCGTGGTTGCCGTCGGTGGCGGCGACGAAGGTGACCGGGTCCGGCTGGATGCCGTCGGCGGCCCGCTCGGCAAGGACGCGGTGGATCGCCCACGACGCCCCGAGCGCCTTGAACGCGGGCAGCCCCAGACGGCACGACTCGTCCTTCACGAAGACCCGGCCGACCCCCAATTCGACGGCCAGCGCCGGGAGTTCCGTCAGCGTTGTCGGTGCGTAGTCGGGCAGCTCGGCGTGGAAGGCCCGTGCCTCGGCGGATGCGGGCGCACAGTGCCAGCCACCGGCGTCCGGGCGCATCCACCACCGCAGGGCCGGGAAGGAGGAGAGGTTCTGGGACACACGAAGAGGATCCGTCGGTCTCGTACGATCGGTCCAGCGAATGTTTCCGACCTATAGTCGTCGGAGAAGCCGATCGTTCGCGACGTCCTCGGCGGCGACGAGGAGGGTGAGCCGGCGATGTTCGACCTGCACCGGCTGCGGCTGTTGCGTGAACTCAAGCACCGCGGCACCCTGGCGTCCGTCGCCGCCGCGCTGTCCTACGCCCCCTCCTCGATCTCCCAGCAGCTCTCCCAGCTGGAATCCGAAGTCGGCGTCCCGCTGCTGGAACCTGTGGGGCGGCGGGTGCGGCTGACCGAACAGGCCGAGATCCTCGTCGCCCACACCGAAGCGGTCCTGGAGCGCCTGGAGCGCGCGGAGGCGGACATCGCCGCCTCCCTGACCGATCTGACCGGCACCCTGCACATCGCCTCGTTCCAGACCGCCGCCCTGGCCCTGATCCCGACCGCCCTCGGCCTGCTGCGCGAGCAGCACCCGCGCCTGCGCGTCCACGTCACCCACATGGAACCGGAAAGGGCGCTGCCCGCCCTGCAGGCCCGTGACTTCGACCTGGTCCTCGCCGAGGAATACCCCGGCAGCCCCAACCCGCGGCCCGCCGAACTGGAGCAGGAGGACCTGCTCGAGGACGCCCTGCACCTCGCGCTGCCCGAAACCGCCCACAGAGCCGGCCTCCGGGGCCCCTTGGCGGTGCTGCGCTCGCTCCAGAGCCATCCCTGGGTGATGGAGCCCGAAGGCACAGCCGCCCGGCACTGGGCCACGACCCTGTGCCGCAACGCCGGTTTCGAACCCGACGTACGGTTCGAGACCTCCGACCTTCTGCTGCACCTCCGCCTCGTCGAGCAGCACCATGCCGCAGCCTTCCTTCCGGCCCTCGTCTGGGACGGCCGGGCTCCGACCGTGCCCCTGCGGCGACTGCCCCGCGGGCAGCGCACTCGCCGCATCTTCACGGTCGTACGCCGCGGCCGCAGCCGGCACCCCGCGGTCCTCGCCTGCAGGGAGGCCCTGCTCCGTGCGGTCGCCCTGCGCTCCGACCTGCCCTAGCCCGTCGTCGGGCTTCCTCCCCCAGCCGGTCTGGCGCTGCGCGGCCGGTGGTCAGGGTTCGCGGTGTTCGTGGGCCGCCTGCTCCAGTGCCTCCGCCTCGGCCTGGGCAATGCGTGTCTCGGCGGCCACGTCGATCGAGCGGGTCAGCCACCAGTACAGCAACGCGGAGACGGGGAGGCCGATGAACAGGGAGATGTCGGCGCCGCCCAGCGCCTTGGCGGCGGGACCGACGTACAGGGTGCCGACGGAGAAGAAGGGGATCATGACGGCGAAGCCGAGCAGGTAGGAGATGATGCCGTGCCAGCCCCACCGGCCGTAGATGCCGTGCGGGTTGAAGATCTCGGCGACGGCGTAGTGCCCGCGGCGCACGACGTAGTAGTCCATCAGGTTCACGGCGGTCCACGGGATGAACAGGTAGAGCACCAGCAGCAGGAAGTTGTTGAAGTTCGCAAGGAAGTTGGAGGTTGCGGCCAGGGCGCCGACCAGGGAGAGCGCGGCGGTCAGACCGAGGGTCAGCAGGCGTACGCCCAGGGTCGGCCGCACCCGCTTGAACGAGTCGATGCCGCTGATCAGGGTCAGCGAACCGCCGTACATGTTCAGCGCGGTGACGGACACCAGGCCCAGTGCGGCGAAGAGCAGCACGACCGCGCCGAAACCGACGAACACCTTGTCTCCGGCCGCGTTGATCGACTTGATGGTGTCGAAGTCCTTGCCCGCCCAGGCGGCCAGCAGCGCACCGAGGACCATCAGCCAGATGCCGCCGAGCGCGGAGCCGAAGTACGTCCAGTAGAAGGTCTTGCGGACGGTCACGTCCGGCGGGAGATAGCGCGAGTAGTCGGAGACATAGATGGCCCAGCTGATCTGGTAGCCGGCGACCACGCCGAACTGGGCGAGGAACGGGGTCCACTTGAAGGCGCCGAGGTCGAAGGAGCCCGCCGGATACTGCAGGGTCACGAGGACGCCCACGGTGAAGACTCCGAAGATGATCAGGAAGGTGTACGTCAGGAACCGCTCGGCCTTGTGGATGATGTCGTAGCCGACCAGCGCGATGACGAGCGCGACCACGGTGACCACGACCACCCACAGCTTGACGCCGCCGTGCAGGGTGGTGTGCAGGGACTCCGCGGCGAGGATGCTGTTGAAGACGTTGAACCCCGCGTACTGCACATAGGCGAAGAGCCACACCAGGAGGGCTCCGACGTAGCCGAACTGGGGGCGCGACTGGATCATCTGCGGCAGGCCCAGCTGGGGTCCCTGCGCCGAGTGGAAGGCCATGAAGAAGGTGCCGATGACCGTACCGGCGACGATGGCCAGCAGGGACCAGATCAGGTTGCCGCCCTCGGTGATGCTGATCAGTCCCACGGCCAGGGTCGCGATCTGGGCGTTGGACATGAACCACAGCGGTCCCAGATGCCAGAGCTTGCCGTGCCGCTCGTCCAGGGGAACGTAGTCGATGGACCGGACCTCGAGGCCGGACACCCTTGGCTCAGCTGATGTGCTCATGACGCCTCCCGGCGGTCCGGTCTCCCTCTGGGACACATTGTTGTCCGCCGGGGACGGCGTGACGAGCGGTGTGTACGGAGATATCGGGAGCGGAAGGGGACGGTGAGGTGGCGACAGGACCGCTGTAGGCGGCTCGTTCACGCTGAGCGATGGATGATTGCGCCGGGTGGGCACCGTCGCCCGCAAGTCCCACGGGCCGGGCGGCCTCAGGTCTGCTCGGTCCCGGGGGCCGTGCCGCCGCCGTTGCGGTGGCTCGTGGTGAAGCGGGACGGGGGCATGCCGAAAGCGCGGGTGAAGGCGGCGGTCAGCGCGGCGGGAGAGGCGTAGCCGAGGCGCCCGGAGACCTCGGTGACCGAGGCCGTACGCAACAGCGGCACGGCGGCCAGCAGACGCGCGCGGGTGCGCCAGACCGCCGGACTCTCGCCGGTCTCGGCTCGGAAGCGCCGGGTGAAGGCCCGTTCGCTCATGGCGGTCCGCGCGGCCCATGCCGCATTGGTGACACCGGCGTCCGGGGCAGCAAGATACTCCCGGCAGATCGACGCGAGGTCGGCGGCGGCGGGGACCGCCACGTGGAACGGCAGCGGGGTGCGCGCGGCGATCTCGTGCAGGAGGAGCGCCACGACGCAGCCTTCCCGGCCGGAGAGGCTGTAGTCGGCCTCGAATTCGACGGCAGCCAGCAGGAGTTCACGCAGCAGCGGCGGAACGTCCACGACCGTGCAGGTGGCCGGCCACCAGGGCACGGCGGCCGGCTCGATGTAGAGGCTTCGGGTGCTCACCTCCAGCATGCGGACCCGGTGCCGGGTGGCGGCCGGGATCAGCACGGCTCGCTCCGGCGGAACGGTCCAGGTGCCCTCGGGCGTGTCGACGACCATCACGCCCGTCGCGCCGTACAGGAACTGCGCGCGCCGGTGCTGGTGCCAGTCGAGCACATGGCCGGACGGGTAGTCGGTGCCGATGGGAAGGACGGCCCGGTCCACATGGTCGAGGCCGTCCAGGGAGACGTTCTTCACGCGGCCACTGTAGGGGGCCGAGTCTCGAAAGAATGGTGCCGGGCATCGCATGCGGGACACTCGTCGCGGCTGGTGAGGTGGCCCTGTGAACGACTTGGCGCTTCTTGGCATCGGACTCCTCACCGGGGTCACAACGGTCCTGTTCGGATTCGGCGGCGGCTTCGTCGCGGTCCCCGTCGTGGTGTGGGCGAACGCGGCACTCGGCGCGGACGCGATACGGGTGGCGACCGCCACCTCGGCGCTGGTGATGCTGGTGAACGCGGGGTTCGCCACGGCCGTCACGCCCCGGCGCGTGCTGTCCGCCCTGCGCGGCAGCGGCACGCTGCTGCTCCTGCTGGCGGCCGGGGCCACGGCCGGTGCGCTCGCCACCCGCCACGCCCCGGCCGGCCAGGCCCACTGGGGCTTCGTCGCGTACGTCGCTGTCACCATCGTCGACCTGCTGCTGCGCCCCGGCTTCCTGCGACGGCGCGGACCGGCCGAGGAGAGCGGCGAGGCTCAGGCGGAGCAGACCCGCACGGGACAGGCCGGGGCGGTCCGCGCTGTGCCTCGGGCCCTGCCCGCGGTCCTCGGCGCACCGATCGGCGCGGTGGCGGCCTTCCTCGGCGTGGGCGGCAGCGTCATGACGGTCCCCGCGCTACGACGCGCCGGACACCCGATGCAGGTGGCGACCGCGCTGGCCAACCCCCTCACCCTCGCCATCGCCCTCCCCGCCACCGCGCTGTCGCTGACGGGCACGGACACCGGCTCGGTCGCCGGACACACCCCCCTGCACCTGGTCGGCCTCGTCGATCTCCGTGCCGCCGGGGCGCTGCTCGTCGGCGCCCTGCCCGTCATCGCTGTGCTGCGACGCCGGCCGCCCCGGATCCCGGACCGCACGTATGCCTGGGCGTATCTCGCGCTGCTCGGCGTCGTGGAGTTCGCGATGCTGTGCGCGGGCTGACGCGGGTCCTCACGGCGGACGGCGAGCCGTCGGCGCACATGTCGGCTCCGGAGTCGCCGTCAGGATGCCTTGCGCCGCCGCCTGATCGGTTCTCCCACTCGGTGCATGTGTGTGAGGGCCTCGCGGTAGGACCGGATCAGGCCGGTTTCGTGGTACGGCACGCCGATCGCCGCGCAGTACTCGCGCACGATGACCTGGGCCCGCCGCAGATGGGGTGTGGGCATGCTCGGGAACAGGTGATGCTCGATCTGGTAGTTGAGCCCGCCGAGCATCACATCGGTGAACCGGCCGCCGCGTACGTTGCGGGAGGTGAGGACCTGACGGCGCAGGAAGTCGGGCCGTTCGTCACCGCTGAAGGTGGGCATGCCCTTGTGGTTCGGTGCGAAGGTGCAGCCGAGGTAGACGCCGAAGAGGCACTGGTGCACGGCGAGGAACGCCACCGCCTTGCCGGGCGGGAGCACGAGGAAGAGCGCAGACACATACGCGGCGAGGTGGAGGAAGAGCAGACCGCCTTCCAGCAGCCGGTGCTTCATGGCCGGCGAGCGCAGCGCGCGCACGCTCGCGACGTGCAGGTTGAAGCCCTCCAGGGTCAGCAGCGGGAAGAACAGCCACGCCTGGTGGCCGCCGATGAGACGGGCCGGACCACGGCTGTCGCGGGCCTGGGCGGTGGACCACACGAGGATGTCCGGGGCGACATCCGGGTCGAGTTCCTCGTGGTTGGGGTTGGCGTGGTGGCGGGTGTGCTTGTTCATCCACCAGCCGTAGCTCATACCGATCCCGAGATTGCCGAAGAGCCGGCCCCATGTCTCGCTCGGCCGGCCGCGCCGGAACACCTGCCGGTGCGCCAGATCATGTGCCACCAGGGCGATCTGACCGAACATGAACGCCAGAAAGGCCGCCACCGCCAACTGCCACCAGGTGTCGCCGAGTGCGAGAAAGGTTCCCCAGCCCGCCACCGTCAGCGCGATCACCAGAGCGAGCCGTGCCGTGTAGTAACCGGGGCGCCGCTTCAGCAGGCCCGCCTCGGTGATACGCCGGGACAGCCGGGCGAAGTCGCTGCCGGCTGTGGATCCGGACGGACGGGAACGGGCGGCCGGCAGCTCGGCCGCGACCGAGGTATGAGGGGAAATCGTCATGCCGTCGAGTCTCGGCCCGCCCCTTCGACCGTAACAGCCGGTCAGGCCCCCGACCGGATGGGGGGCTTTCCCCAGGACGCCCCGGGGGCTGCCCCCCCCTGTCCAGCAGCTGACCTCAGCCTTCTCGGGAGGGCTGCCCGGCGAGGAGTTCGAGCGTGTCGATCACACGGTGGGAGAAGCCCCATTCGTTGTCGTACCAGGCGACCACCTTCACATGACGGCCGTCGACGCGGGTGAGGGCGGAGTCGAAGACCGAGGAAGCCGGATTGCCCGTGATGTCGGAGGACACGAGCGGGTCCTCCGAGTAATCCAGGATGCCGGCGAGTGCTCCCTGGGCCGCGGTGCGGTAGGCCGCCAGCACGTCGTCGCGGGTGACGTCGCGTGCGACGGTCGTGTTGAGTTCGACGATCGAGCCCACCGGTACGGGCACCCGGATCGAGTCGCCCGACAGCTTGCCGTCGAGGTTCGGCAGCACCAGGCCGATCGCCTTCGCCGCGCCCGTCGTGGTCGGCACGATGTTGACGGCGGCGGCGCGGGCCCGGCGGGCATCCCGGTGCGGACCGTCCTGCAGGTTCTGCTCCTGCGTATAGGCGTGCACCGTCGTCATGAACCCGTGCTCGATCCCGGCGAGTTCGTCCAGCACGGCGGCCAGGGGCGCGAGCGCGTTGGTGGTGCAGGAGGCGTTCGAGACGATCGTGTGCAGGGCCGGGTCGTACGCGTCGGTGTTGACCCCGTACGCGAGGGTGACGTCGGCTCCGTCGGACGGCGCGCTCACCAGCACCTTGCGCGCACCTGCGTCGAGGTGTGCGCGGGCGGCCTTCGCCGAAGTGAAGCGGCCGGTCGCCTCGAGGACGATGTCCACTCCGAGTTCGGCCCACGGCAACTGCGCGGGCTCCCGCTCGGCGAGCACGGTGATACGACGGCCGTCGACCACGAGGGCGTCCCCGTCGACGGTCACGGGACGGCCGAGCCGGCCGGCTGTGGTGTCGTAGGCGAGCAGCCGTGCCAGGGTCGCGGGTTCCGTGAGGTCGTTCACGGCGACGATCTCGAGGGTGCTGCCGCGTTCGAGCAGGGCGCGCAGCACGTTGCGTCCGATGCGGCCGAAACCGTTGATGGCGATGCGAGTCATGAGTGGTGTCCCTTGAGTTCCTGCGAGCTTCTGCCGGCTTCTGCTGGTTCCTTCGGTGCGTCACCAGCGTCGCGTGCCGCCCGCGCTCATGACCGTGTCGCAAGCGCCATGGTTCGCAAGGATCGCGCCAGCGGGCCGCCGGGCGGCTACTCGCCCCGGGTGAAGGTGCGCCGGTACTCACTCGGGGTGGTGCCGAGGATCCGCTGGAAGTGCGTCCGCAGATTCGTGCCGGTGCCGAGGCCGACGTCGGCGGCGATCTGCTCGATGCTGCGCTCCGAACGTTCGAGCAGCTCGCGGGCGAGGTCGATACGGGCGCGCATCACCCACTGCATCGGCGTGTACCCGGTGTCCTCCACGAAGCGCCGGGAGAGCGTGCGCGGGGAGACCGCGGCATGCCGGGCGAGCACCGTGAGGGTGAGCGGCTCGCCGAGGCGGTGCAGGGCCCACTCACGGGTCGCGGCGAACCGCTCACCGAGCGGCTCCGGCACACTGCGCGGCACGTACTGGGCCTGACCTCCGCTGCGGTAGGGGGCGGCGACCAGGCGCCGTGCTGCGTGGTTCGACACGGCGATCCCCAGGTCCGTGCGCAGGATGTGCAGGCACAGATCGATACCGGAGGCGGCACCGGCCGATGTCAGGACGCTGCCCTCGTCGACGAAGAGCACATTCTCGTCGACCCGGACGAGCGGGTGCTTCGCCGCGAGGGCCCGCGCGTAGTGCCAGTGCGTCGTCGCCCGCTTGCCGTCGAGCAGACCCGTGGCCGCGAGCGCGAAGGCACCTGTCGAGATGGCGGCGAGCCGCGTGCCCCGTGCGTGGGCGGCGAGCAGTGCGTCGACGACGGACCGCGGCGGATCCTCGCGGTCGGGAAACCGGTACCCGGGGATGAAGACGATGTCCGCCCAGGTCAGCGCGTCCAGGCCGTGGGCGACGTGGTACGACAGCCCGTCACCGCCCGCCACCAGCCCGGGGGCCGCCCCGCACACCCGCACCTCGTACGGCATGCTGGCCCGCGTCGTGAACACCTGCGCGGGGATCCCGACGTCGAGCGGCTTCGCGCCTTCGAGGACGAGGACGGCGACGCGTTGCAGACGGGGAGACGGCACGGGACACAGAGTACGAGGCGGGGGCCGTATGACGGCGGGCCTCTCTCGTCGTACGACGGCGGGCCCCGCCGGTGGGAATCCGACGGGGCCCGCTGCCCAAGGGTGTGGGGCGGTCGGCGGTGTCAGTCCGTGCCGGACTCCATCGCGGCACGGTCCAGGACCGCGTCCTCCTCCGAGACCTCCCCGCGGGAGGCGATCGCCTCGGCACCGCCCTGGGGCATCGCGCCGATCAGACCGGTGGAGGCCGCCTGGGCCGCGCCGATCAGCGCCGGGTGCTCGGTGCCGACCATGCCGAGGCCCGCGTACTGCTCGAGCCGCGCCCGGGAGTCCGCGATGTCGAGGTTGCGCATGGTGAGCTGACCGATCCGGTCCGACGGGCCGAACGCGGAGTCCTCGGTGCGCTCCATGGACAGCTTGTCCGGGTGGTAGCTGAACGCCGGGCCCGTGGTGTCGAGGATCGAGTAGTCCTCACCGCGCCGCAGCCGCAGCGTCACCTCGCCGGTGACCGCCGCGCCGACCCAGCGCTGCAGCGACTCGCGGATCATCAGCGCCTGCGGGTCCAGCCAGCGGCCCTCGTACATCAGGCGGCCGAGCTTGCGGCCCTCGTTGTGGTACTGGGCGAGGGTGTCCTCGTTGTGGATCGCGTTGACCAGCCGCTCGTACGCCGCGTGCAGCAGCGCCATGCCGGGCGCCTCGTAGATGCCACGGCTCTTGGCCTCGATGATCCGGTTCTCGATCTGGTCCGACATGCCGAGACCGTGCCGGCCTCCGATCGCGTTGGCCTCCATGACCAGCTCGACCGGCGAGGCGAACTCCTTGCCGTTGATCGTCACCGGACGGCCCTGGTCGAAGCCGACTGTCACGTCCTCGGGGGCGATCTCGACCGAGGGGTCCCAGAACCGGACACCCATGATCGGCTCAACGGTCTCCACGCCGGTGTCCAGGTGCTCCAGGGTCTTGGCCTCGTGGGTGGCGCCCCAGATGTTGGCGTCGGTCGAGTACGCCTTCTCCGTGCTGTCGCGGTACGGCAGGCCGTGCGCGAGCAGCCACTCGGACATCTCCTTGCGGCCGCCCAGCTCGGTCACGAAGTCGGAGTCCAGCCAGGGCTTGTAGATGCGCAGGTGCGGGTTGGCGAGCAGGCCGTAGCGGTAGAACCGCTCGATGTCGTTGCCCTTGAACGTGGAGCCGTCGCCCCAGATCTGCACGTCGTCCTCGAGCATCGCCCGGACCAGGAGGGTCCCGGTGACGGCGCGGCCGAGTGGCGTGGTGTTGAAGTAGGCACGACCGCCCGAGCGGATGTGGAACGCGCCGCAGGCGAGCGCGGCCAGCCCCTCCTCGACCAGGGCCGCGCGGCAGTCGACCAGGCGCGCGATCTCGGCACCGTAGGTCGTCGCGCGGCCGGGCACCGAGGCGATGTCGGGCTCGTCGTACTGGCCGATGTCGGCGGTGTAGGTGCACGGGACGGCACCCTTGTCGCGCATCCACGCGACGGCGACCGAGGTGTCGAGGCCGCCGGAGAAGGCGATACCGACGCGCTCGCCGACCGGAAGGGAAGTGAGGACCTTGGACATAGGAAGAGTATGCATCATTCCGTATGCCCATGCATAGTGCGCTCTCGTGGCGCTCGCCACCGACCGGCTGGCGGGCCGCCCGGACGGCACGCGCCGCGGCCGGGCCGGTGCCAGGACGAGCCGTGCCGAGCCAGGCGGCCCGCGGCGCCTCAACTGCCGGGACCCCAGGAAAGCCATTGACAGGCCGACGCACTCCTCTAGTACGTTCCCTTTCGGAACTTAGTGAGTACCGAAAGGGAACCTACCGTGTCTCAGCAGACGTGGACCGCAGTCGACGACTACTTCAACGGCCTGCTCGTGGAGGAGGACGACGCCCTGCTCGCGGCAGCCGAGAACAGTGACGCCGCCGGGCTCCCGGCGATACAAGTGGCTCCCAACCAGGGCAAGTTGCTGAACCTGCTCGCCAGGCTCCAGGGCGCTCGCCGGATCCTGGAGATCGGCACCCTCGGCGGCTACAGCACCATCTGGCTCGCGCGCGCCCTTCCGGAGGACGGCCGCATGGTCACGCTGGAGAGCGACCCGGACTACGCCGCCGTCGCAACCGCCAACATCGCCCGCGCCGGGCTGGAGCACGTCGTCGACGTCCGCGTCGGCAAGGCCCAGGACTCGCTGCCCCGGCTCGCAGCCGAAGACGCGGGGCCGTTCGACCTGGTCTTCATCGACGCCGACAAGCCCTCCAACCCGGAGTACCTGGAGTGGTCCCTGAAGCTGACCCGGCCCGGCAGTGTCATCGTCGGCGACAACGTCGTGCGCGACGGCGCCGTCACCGACGCGGGCAGCGACGACCCCCGCGTCCAGGGCGTCCGCCGCTTCATCGAACTCATCGCGGGACACCCCCGGCTGACCGCCACCACACTCCAGACGGTGGGCTCCAAGGGCTACGACGGCTTCACGCTCGCCCTCGTGACCGAGTGAGGGGTGAGGGCGCTGAGGGGTGACGGAAGTCCGGCACCCCCGACCCGCCGCCCCCGATCCGGCGCGCCCGCTCATCGCCGCTCACAGGGACCGGGACACAGCCCCGGCCCCAGTGCGGGCGACGCGCGCCGTCAGCTGCCGGTCAGCAGTCGCCGGACCACGTATCCGGCAGAGTCCACACCGGAGCTGCCGCCTTCGACCAGCGCTGCCGCCGCAATACGGGAGTTGTACGCGGTGAGCCAGCCGTTGGTGTGGTCCCCCTCCTCCGCGGTGCCGGTCTTGGCGCCGACGCCCGCCAGTCCGCCCAGTCGCGGAGCCGCCGTACCGCTGGTGGCCACGTTGCGCATCATCGACTGCAGATAGCCGGCTGTGCGAGCGGAGATGGGCCGGGGCGCGGTGTCCTGGTGCTGTCCCGGCAGGATGACCGGCTGCTCGAAGCCGGTGTTGCGGACGGTGGCCGCCACGGACGCCATGAACAGGGGCGTGGCGGTGACCTTGCCCTGGCCGATGAACTGAGCCGCCTGGTCGCCGCCCTGGACGTCCGCCGGGATGCTCGGGTCGGTGGTGGCGACGCCGCCGCCGATGGACCAGCTGCCCATGCCGAAGACGTTCACGGCCTCGTCGTGCAGGGCGGAGGCGTCGCCGTCGTGCACGAGGTGGTGGAAACCGTCCTTGATGAAGGAGGTGTTGCAGGACACCGTGAACGCCTGCGCGAGGGAGGCGCCCGGGTTGGGCCGCACGCCCGAGTCGTTGTGGAAGAGCTGGCTGTTGGCCATCAGGGAGTCCGTGCACGGTGCGGCACTGCTCGGGGTGAGGCCCGCCTTGTCGAAGAGGGCCGCCGAGGTGATGATCTTCATCGTGGAGCCGGGGGACTTGATGCCGTTGATGGCGATGTCGCCGTCGTCACCCGTGTGCGCCAGCGCGAGGATGTGGCCGTTGCGCCAGTCGAGCGCCACGGTCCCGGCGGGCTTCTGCTGAAGGTGGGCGTCCTTCACGGCGCGTTCGGCCACCGTCTGGAGGCCGGCGTCGATGGTGGTCCTGACGGTCGCCGGCCGGCCCTTGCTGAAGACCTTCAGGGTCTTCACGCCCGCGCCGCCGCCGTCGACCACGGCCACGCCCGTACCGGGAGTGCCGCCGGCGGGCTTCGCGTTCTTGCCGATCGTCGCCGCGACGTCCCGCAGTGACGGGAAGTGGGAGAGGTCGGTCTTTCCGTCGCTCGCGACGACCTTCGCGCTGGTCGAGCCGGCCGGCAGCTTGCCCGCGGTCAGCGACTGGCCGTCGCCCAGGCCCGGAAGGAGCACCGAGTTGTTCCAGTGGACCGCCAGCTGGCCGTTCGTGCTCTTCCTTACCGCCACCGCGCTCGGATAGCTCCAGGTGCCGCCCGCAACCTCGGCGGTGACGTCGAAGGTGACCTTGGTGGCCCCCGGCGTCACGGACGAGGGTCCTGCGGCCAGGATGTGATCGAACGACAGCTTCTTCAGGTGCAGGCCGTCGGCGTAGTCGCGCAGCGCCTGGGAGGCGGTGTCCGGTATGTCGGTGTCGCTTGCCGCGCCGTCCAGGTGCTGCTGGGACCAGCTGTCCAGGAACGCTCGGGTCAGTTTCTCCGCCTCGGCACCCGACGGGGGCGTACTCGACACCGCCGAGGGGTCGAAACCGCGCGCTTCCTTGGTCGTGTCGTCACCCGCTGAACCGGAGGTCAGGCCATGCACGATGTTGTAGGTAGCGATTCCCCCGAGGGCGAGCAGCGCGGTGCACGTACCGGCGAGGCCGATCTTCACAGCTCTGTTCATGAGGAGGATCGTATGTACGTTCCATGAAAGCGCGTGCCGAAAATCGGGAGATCGTTACCGGAACGTCAATCCGCCCAGACCGCCGTTGTGGCCGCGCGTCGCCTACGCGCCCGCGGTCACAGCCTTGAGTGCGGTCAGCGACTCCCGGATCAGCTGTCGCATCGGGCGTTCCTCGACCGGTGCGATCCAGCGCTCGAAGGCGATCTTGAAGACGGCTACGGCCGCCTCGGCGGCGAGGCTCGCGGTCGGCTCCGCGACGCCGCGACCGCGCAGGGCGCCGGCGAGCGCGGCCGCCAACGAGGCGAGCTTGATCAGCTCACGCTCCTGGAGTTCCGCGTTCGCCGTGATCACGGCATGCCGCCGACGGGCGAACTCGTGCCGGTCGGCGAACATCTCCGCGACGGCGTCCAGTCCGACCGTCAGCGCGTCGAGCGGCGCCGCGGACCCGGGAGCCCCGGCGACCGCCCGCACGAACAGATCCTCCAGCTCACCGGCGCCGGCGAACAGCACCTCGCGCTTGTCGGCGTAGTGCCGGAAGAAGGTCCGCTCCGTGAGCCCGGCACGCTTGGCGATCTCCGCCACGGTGGTCTGTTCGTACCCGCGCTCGGCGTAGAGCTCCAGTGCGGCCTTCGCCAGGCGTCCGCGCGCGTCCGGCTGCCATCTCCCCATGCGGAGATCTTACGTGATGACAGGGACTGACATGAGGTGTAGCGTCTATGACAGTCACTGACATCGAGTGGTGGGGGCCTTCCCATGCGCATCTTCGTCACCGGCGCGTCCGGCTGGATCGGATCCGCCGTCGTACCCGAACTCATCGAGGCGGGACACCAGGTCGTCGGGCTCGCCCGCTCCGACGCCTCCGCCGCCGCGCTCACCGCGGCGGGAGCCGAGGTCGTCCGCGGCACCGTCGAAGACCTCGGTGTGCTGCAGGACGCGGCCGCCGCGTCGGACGGGGTGATCCACCTCGCCTTCCAGCACGACATCGCCTTCAGCGGCGATTTCCGGGGCGCCGCCGAGGCGGACCGCCGCGCCGTCGACGCCTTCGGTGAAGCGCTCGCCGGGACCGGTCGGCCCTTCGTGCTCGCCTCCGGCATGGCCGGCCTCGCGCCCGGGCGGGTGGCGACCGAGCGGGACATGCCCGCGTTCGACGGCTCCCCGGTCACCATCCGGGCGGTCACCGCACAGGAGGTGCTCGGGTTCGCCGCGCGCGGCATCCGCTCGTCCGTGGTGCGGCTGTCGCCGACCTGTCACGGCGAAGGAGACAACGGCTTCATGGCCATGCTGGTCACCCTCGCCCGCCAGAAGAGGGTCTCCGGCTACATCGGCGACGGCGCCAACCGCTGGCCGGCCGTCCACCGTCTGGATGCCGCGCATCTCTTCCGCCTGGCGGTCGAACGGGCCCCGGCCGGATCGGTGTTGCACGGTGCCGCGGAGGAGGGCGTCACGATCCGTGCCGTCGCCGAGGTGATCGGCCGGCACCTCGACGTACCGGTGGCCTCCCTCGCTCCCGAGGCCGCGGCCGAGCACTTCACCTGGCTGGCAGGATTCCTCGGCTTCGACGTCCCGGTGTCGAGCGCCCTGACCCGCGAACTGCTGGACTGGGAGCCGACGCAGCCGGGCCTCCTCGCGGACCTCGACAAGGGCCACTATTTCCAGACCTCCGCCGCCGCTGCCTGACAGGACCTCCGGCTGACGGCCCGGGAGAAGCGGGCACCCGCGGGCCGCCCCGTCGCCCTGGGCGGGGTACTGGGGTGCCGTCCCCGGCGTTGATCACGGCCGCGTCGGTCCAGCCGGAGCCGGCGAGTCGGGTACCGCGTCGGCGCTGTCGAGGTGGGTCAGATAGGCGCTGAGACGTGTGGCGGCGTGCAGCATGGCGAGGCCCTGGTCGGTGAGTTTTCGTTGCCAGGTGTCCAGGGAGGCGGCCAGCGCGTCCGTGCCGCCGGCCGTGCGGATCTGCTGGACCACGGTGGCGATGTGGTCGAGGAGATGACCCCCGCGCCGCAGGAGGTGCGCCAGTTCGGCGTCACGGATGTCCTCGGCGTGGAAGACGCGGTATCCGGTCGCCTGGTCCCGGGCGGGGCGGAGGATTCCGGCGCTCTCCCAGTTGCGCAAGGTCGCCGGGGTGACGTCGAGTTGGTGCGCCAGTTCGCCGACGGTTCGGGTTCGGTCGTCCGGGGCCGGACCCGGGGCGGCCGGGGACTCCGCTGTCAGGTGATTCACCGCTGTGCGCACGGCTTCCAGCGTGTCCCGGTCGCGGAGCAGCTGGGCGTGGCCGCGGTCGATGATCGTCAGCGCGTCGTCGCGTCGGTCCCGGTGGACGGCGTTCATGATCTGGCCGGCGGCGGCGTACCCGTACGCGGGGACCAGAGAGAGGTAGGCGCGCAGTGCTGCCGCGTGCACCTCGGTGTAGATCCGGTAGCCGCTGGGGGTGCGCTCGGCGGCCGGGATGAATCCGTGCCGCTCGTAGTTGCGTACGGCCTGGGTCGAGATGCCGTGCTCGCGTGCGAGGTCGGTCGGTCGCAAGGTGCTCACCGGTTGAGACTTTATCCCAGGCCTCACCCTTGAAAAAGACCTCCGCGAGCGCAACAGCTCTCCGAAGTCTCAACCGTTCTTTCAAGGATACGATTGAGGCTCATGAGTCAGGACATCCGAGACTTCGTGACCTCCGCATGCGACCTTCTGGCGCTCGGGGAGCCCACCCACCAGGAACCGGCCTTCGGACGGATCCGCAACGAACTGTTCGCCCAGCTGGCCGACCGTGGCTTCCGGTCGATCGCCCTGGAGACCGACCGCGTGGCAGCCCTCACCGTGAACGACTACATCCAGGAGGGAACCGGAAACCTCGACGCGGTCATGCGTGAAGGTTTCTCCCACGGCTTCGGAGACCAGGATCCCAACAGGCGGCTGGTCAGCTGGATGCGCGACTACAACCGGAACCGGCCGCCCGAGGAACGCCTGGCCTTCCACGGTTTCGACGCGCCGCTGGAGAACTTCAGCGCACCCAGCCCCCGGACCTATCTGGAACACACCCGCGACTACCTGGGACTCGACCTCGATCTCGCGGCACTCACCGGCGAGGACACACGGTGGAGCCGGCCGGAGGCGGTCCTGGACCACACCATGTCACCCGGCGCCACAGCCGAGGCCGAGCGGCTGCGGTTGATCGCGGACGACATGCACCTCGCGCTCCACGGACGCGCTCCGGAGCTGATGGCGGCGACGTCCCGCGAGGACTGGTTCAGGACCAGGACACATCTCACTGCCGG
Source organism: Streptomyces sp. NPDC030799 (assembly GCF_055572255.1). Taxonomy (NCBI): domain Bacteria; kingdom Bacillati; phylum Actinomycetota; class Actinomycetes; order Kitasatosporales; family Streptomycetaceae; genus Streptomyces; species Streptomyces sp. NPDC030799. The sequence continues at coordinate 533,979 of NZ_JBVIDS010000003.1, forward strand.
TCTGGGCCTGCTGCGCTACCACAAACAGTCGGCCCAGCCCCTCGAACCGGGTTCCCGGGAAGCCTGCCTGCTCGCCACCCGTGACGCGCTCATGGCCCAGAACCTCCTGGAGATACGAGCCATCGAGGAGGACCGGGGCTCGACGCTGGTGTTCACGCACAATTTCCACCTGCAGCGCAACGCGAGTGCCTGGCGCCCGGGGGACCTCGGCGCGCAGTGGTCCGGTGCCGGCGCCATCGTGGCCGCTCTGCTGGGCGACCGGTACGTCTGCGTGGCCGGCAGCCTGGGCCGCAGTGCGACTCTGGGACTCCAGGACCCCGCTCCGGACACCTACGAGGGCCACCTGCAGAGCCGTATCACCACATGGAGCCTGGAACCGGCCGCCGCGGACCCGTCGGCCCGCACGCGGACGGACACACACCCGAGGCAGGGCTACTTCCCGCTCGACCGGGCGACGCTCGGCGCGGTGGATGCGGTCCTGCACATCAGCGACGGCACGACCGCCGGCGCACCCCCGCACATCTGACGCGGCAGGAGGACCGAAGACCACGGCGCCGGGCCACACATGGGGCATGACGATGCGGATGCACACCCGCCGAAACCCCACGCCCCGACGGCTCGCCTGCCCGGAGTGTGGCCGGTCGCGCCGTAGGCTGGGTCCGTGACCGGCGAGACTGATCTGCAGACACTGCTCAGCGGCATGCGTCCCGAGCTGAATCCGGGCCGCTATGTCTTCACCATGGCCGAGGGAGGCGTGCCGTCCGGTGTCACCCCTGTGGTGACGGTCGCCGAGCAGGAGGGCCTGACTCTCGTCGTTCCGCAGGCGGAGGCGGACGCGGCCGGGATGGCGTACGACTACGTGGCCGGATGGATCACCTTGCGGGTGCACTCCGCGCCGGCCGCGGTGGGACTGACCGCGGCCGTGTCCCGCGCCCTCGCCGACGCGGGCCTGAGCTGCAATGTGGTCGCCGGTTTCCACCACGACCACCTCTTCGTGCCCTACGACGACGCCGAGCAGGCAGTGGACGTCCTCCAGCGGCTGTCGCGCACCTCTGCCTGAGTCGCACCGCCGGACTGTGCCGGCGCACGGCATTGTCCTCCGGGGAGGAATCCGGCGCCGGGCGCGTTGCCGCGCCCGGCGCACTCATGACGGGGCATCAGCGCGGGGTGGAGACCGGTTCGCGGAGCATGAACACATCCACCGGGTCCTCGCTCTCCACGGTGAAGCCGTGGCGCTCGTACAGCCGGCGGGCGTTGCTGCCCCGGAGCACGCTCAACCGGAGCCGGGTGGCCTCCCGGTCGCACCGCTCCGCCAGCATCCGCAGCACGGCCGATCCGATGCCCCTGCCCTGCAGGTCCGGGTCCAGGTAGAAGTGCTCCAGCCAGTGTGCGTCGTGCGCCGGCCGCAGCGCCACACATCCGGCGAAGACTCCGCCCACCTCGATCACCTGGGTGTGGGCCGGCACGAACCGGTCCCGCAGCCGCTGGCGCACCCGGTGTGCGTCGTACCGCCCGAGACGCTCCAGATCCGCCCTCAGCACCACGGCCCGCAGTTCGGCCACCGCCTCGACGTCCGCCGCCGACGCGGGACGTATCTCCCAGTCCGCCATGATCGTGAGGCTAGCGGGTCGGCGCTTCGCGCAGGAAACCGGCGGTCGCCGCCACGAACCGCTCGGCATCGTCCAGCCATGGGAAGTGTCCCGCTCCGGGCTGTACGACGAGTTCGGCGTTCGGGAACAGGGCGGCGAACTCGGCCACCGCGGGCGGCGGGGCGCCCGGGTCGACCTCACCGGCGAGCAGCAACGCCGGTGCATCGAATCGGGCGAGCGCGGCGCGGGCGGCGTCCGGGTCGAACGCGCCCTCGGCGCCGAACGCGGCCACGATGCCCGGGTCCAGCTGTTCCTCCTCGGCCGCCTTGTGGGCCCGGGCCGCATCGTCCCAACGACCGTAGGAGAAGGGTGCGATGGCCCGGAAGTTCTCGGCCGTGACCGCACCCGCTCCGATCGCTTCCAGCGCCGCGAACGCCCCCGGGAACCACGGCTCGTCCCGGCGTGGCCGTACGGTCTCGCGCCGGAGCCGGTCGGGGATGACCAGGCCGACGGCCCTGACGCTCGGTGTGATGAGAGCGAGCCGGCCGATGCGTTCGGGGTGGCGGCCGAGGTACCGCACGGCCAGATTGGCCCCGGCGCTGTGCGCGAGGAGGTCCATCCGTTCCAGGCCCAGGTGCCGGCGCAGGGCTTCCACGTCGTCGACGAGCCGGTCACAGCGGCAGGAAATCAGGTCCTGTGGCACGGCGGACAGCCCGGTACCCCGCAGGTCCAGCCTGATCAGCTTGCGGTGCGCGGACAGCCCGCCCAGGTCGCCCAGGTACGTCGACTGCTGCGGTCCGCCGGGCAGACACACCAGGGGCTTGCCGGTCCCGGAGACGCGGTAGGCGAGTTCGGCGCCGTCGTACGAGATGAAGGATCCCATGGCGGCATTCTGCGGGTGTCGGCCGCCGTCGGCCATCGATCGGCTGTGCCGCGCGCTCGCCCGTACCGGAGAGACGGAAGTTCGTCGAAGCCGCGGTTCTGGCGGCGAGTTGCGGCTGCACCGGATCGACGCGACCCGTACCTCCGCGCAACGCACAGGGTTCACTCAGTAGAAACACGTTGGCCCAGCCGTATCATCCATGTGTCGGGACACCCCCGCAGGAAACCTCCCCGCTCTGCCGGGGAACCCGCAGTACAACTCCCGCTCCCCGCTTGCCGCACCGGAGGCAAAGGAGCGCACCCCCACTCACACCCTCGGAGCGACAGATGCCTGAGCCCACCACCCCCGTCACCGAGTTGACCTCGCAGTATGTCAGCCAGGTGACCAGCGACCTCGAGCGCAACGTCAAGGAACAGGAGCGCATCTCCGCCGAAATCGTGGCGCTGCAGGAGCAGTTGACGTCCCTGCAGCATGATCACACCATTCTGACGAGCATGCAGCAGGCACTCGGTGTGGCCTCGGTGGGCGCATCCGCCACCACGGACGGCGCCGTGGTGCCCGGCCCGCGGAAGAAGACCACCGCCACCTCCGGCACACGCCGGGCGGCGAAGAAGGCGACCGCGGAACAGCCCGAGTCCGGGAAGGAGCAGTCCGAGCCCCGGAAGCGGTCCGCCAAGAAGCCCGCGGCGATCAGGCCCGCGACGACGAAGACCACGGCCGCCAAGCCCGCGGCGAAGAAGGCGGCCGCTCAGGCGGCTCAGCCCACGCTCGTCGAGCTCGTCCGCCGCCACCTCGCGGACCAGCAGGAGCCGCGCTCCGCCGCGGAGGTCACCGAGGCCCTCGAGAAAGCACATCCCGACCGGTCGATCCAGACCAAGGTCATCCGCACCACTCTGGAGAACCTCGTGGCCCGCAACAGCGCCCAGCGCACCAAGCAGGGCTCGTCCGTCTTCTACACCCTTCCCACCGGCTCGGAGCCGGCGGCGGCGAACGCGGAGGAGCCCCAGCCCGACGCCGCCCAGTGACCGTGTTCCCCTCGCCCCGTCGTGACCGTACCTGAGCGCCGTTGAGGTGCTTCGGCCCTCAGCCCGCTCGGGACGGCTTCCGGTCGGCACCCAAGACTGCCGCCGAGCCGGGGGACGGGGCCGGTCCGGCGCGGCCGTACTCCTCGCGCCCCGCCTGAAGCCGCCTGAACCGGCACGACGTCAGACACGGTCGCAGCTGCCCAGGGCTTCACAGGACGGCGCCGGCCCTCTGTCGTGTCTGGTCGAACTCGGCCACCGGGTCGCCTCCGGTCTGCCAGGGCCATGGGGTGACGACACCACCGATCGCCTCGAAGACGGAACGCGCCTCGGCGCGCCGGTCCGCGGCCATCAGCGCATAGGCGAGGAGGTTGAGGTCGGCCAGTGCCTTGGCGTGGCGGAGGAACCCGGGCTGGCCCCATGTGTGGGCCACGCGGTCGAGGGCCTGCGCGGCCATCGCCTGGGACCAGTGGTTGCGTGCGACCAGTGCCTCGAATCCGCCGCGGTCGAGGATCGAGTGGTACTGGAGGACCTGGGCGGTGAGTTCGGTCGCGGCGCACGGCGCGTTGGCGGGCATGCGGGCGCCCAGGCTGTCCACGAACTCCAGGACCTGGATACGCGATCCCGCCTCCTGCGGGCTGAGGTAGGCCAGCATGCTCAGATACGCCTCGCGGTTCCAGCGATCGCGGGCGAGCACCTCGTTCCACACCCCGAAGACCTGGGACTGCTCACGGCGTTCCAGGCGTGCCACCGCGAGCAGGACCACCCAGGGAGTGGGGTCGTCCGGAGCGAGCTCGGCAGCCCGCAGACAGGCGTCAACGGCGTCGGCGGGGTCTTCCAGGCGCCCCTGGGTGCGGGCCTGCGCCACCTGGGTCCAGGCGTGCAGGACGAGCGCGTTCGCACTGCGGGGCTCCCGAGCGACCCAGGACCGCGGCAGATGGGATCCGGTGAGGTATCCCGCCAGGACGTCCATGCGATGCGCCCGGCGGTCCCAGTCGCCCGGGTCCTGCTCCAGGAGCCGGGACATCTGCGCCACACACAGCTCGGTGGTCCCGAAGGTGCCGGTCCTGGAGGTCGCCACGAGAGACTTCAGCAGCTTGCCCAGCTCCTGGTCGTCCAGTTCCGGAGCGAGGCGGGCCCTTCTGCGGCGACTTGAAAGAAATGCCATGGCCGGAGGCTAGGACGGATCGGCGAGGACACAAGGGCTGGGCCGAGATCGTTATGGTTTACACGTATCATCCGACATCTGTCCGGGGGACGGTCGGGTTGCCGGTATTCCGGGTGCCGGGCAGGACCCGGGTGACTGCGATCCGGCGGTGTCCAGCGGTACGGCGCAAAAGACCAGCGCCGCTGCGGCCGCCACGCCCGCTGCCGTTGCCAGGGTGCCCGGGAGGGACCAGGCCGCCAGCGGACCGGCGATCGCCGCGCCGGATGCGAAGCCGGTGATCTTCAGGCTTGCACCGGTGGTGAAGATCTGGCCGCGCAGACGGTCGGGAGCCTCCCGGTGGCGTACCGCGAAAAGAGCGGTGAGCTGCGGTCCTTCGCCGATTCCGGTCAGCAGCAGGGCCAGGACGAGCGCGGTGGGGCGGACCGTCGCCGCCAGGGCGAGCGCGCCGGCCTGGACCAGGGCGCCGGCCCAGACGATCGAGTCGGGAGCCATGGACTGGGGGAACCGGGCCAGCACCGCGTTGGCCGCCAGAGCCGAGACGGCCGCACAGGAGAGCAGCAGCGCACCTCTGCCCGCTCCGCCGAGGACCCGTACACCCAGCATCGGGACGCAGGCCGTCAGCATGCCCTGCGCCGCACAGCACAGGACCGAGAGCAGCGTCGCCCGCGCCAGCCGGCGTTTCGTGACGATGACCCGCATTCCGGCGGCCAGCTCGCCGATCAGCGACCCCCGCTGCACTCCCCGCACCCGCACAGGGCGCCCCGGCAGGGTCCACGCGGCGGGTGCCGCCGAGCCGATGAGCGCGGCCGAGACCACGACGGCCCCCGACGCGCCCAGGGCCTCGGCCAGGCCGCCGGCAAGGCTCGGGCCGGCCAGGCTCGCCATGCCGAAGGTCATGGCATCGAGGGCGTTCGCGCGTGGCAGCCGGTCGCCCGCCGCCACGCGCGGCAGCTGGCCCGTCCAGCCGCCCGACAGCGCGGGCCCCAGCGATCCGGTCAGTACGGCGATCATGAGAGTGACCGTGAACGGAAGCCGGCCGAGGCCCACGAGGACCGCCACCAGCCCGGTCGCGTACAGGAGGAGTGCTGCGCCGAGCAGCCGTCCCGGCCGCTGCTGCCGGTCGAGCACAGCCCCGAGTACCGGTCCCCCTGCTGCCGCCGCGGCCGTGATGCCCGCGAGCAGCACCGACGCTTCGGAGGCCGACCCGGCGACGGCGAATCCCGCCAGCATCAGCGCCGGTCCCGACATCTCGTCCCCGGTCCGGGCCATCCCTGCCCCCACGACATAGGAGGCCATCGCGTAACGCCGTGTCACTCGCACGACGTTACGGAGGTAACTCAAAACCTCGCAATATGCGTTACATTGCGCTGGTGTCCTCCCGCAACGCCGACGGCGGTGACTGGTCCACCCGGCACTCCGTCCTGACCATGGCGCGCCGCACCGCCGCCCTCGTCAATGCCCTGGCCGACGACCGCGCCGACCCCGGCGACGTGGCGGAGGTGCTGCGCGCGTACGGCGAGACGGACCCCGTCGACCTCACGGCCCGTGAGGTCGCGCGGATGCGGGACGCCGCCGACCGGCTGCGGGAGGTCTTCGCCGCCGAGCACGCCGACGAGGCCGCCGACGCCCTCAACCGACTGCTGCGCGAACACACCGGGCCGCTCCGTCTGACCTCCCACGGGGGCGGCACGCCCTGGCATCCCCACCTCGACCGCGACGACGACGCCTCCTGGGACGAGTGGTTCCTCGCGTCGTCCTGCCTGGCCCTGACCGTTCTCGTGTGGGACCGGCAGCTCCCGCCCGGCCGGATCTGCGCGTCGGGTGCCTGCCGGAACGTGTTCATCACCCAGGGGCCGGGCCCCCAACGCCGCTACTGCTCCCGGCGCTGCGCGACCCGCGAGCGGGTCGCGGCACACCGGCGCGCCCGCTCCGCACCCTCACCCGGGTGACCGGGGCCCGGCCGCGCGGCGCCGGTTCCTCACGGGAGCGCGCGGATGAGCCGCACCAGCGCACGGCGGTCGTCCGTGGATGTGGTGTCACGCCGGGAGCCGGGAACCCGCGGCAGCCGGCGCCGGCCGTCACGGGTGAGGCCGGCGTCCCGGTCACCGCCGTGCAGCTTCGGCAGGCGCGGTCCGTCCGCTACGCGCGGTTGCCGTCGCACCGCGACCAGACCTCTCGCAGCAGGGCCGGATAGTCCTCGCCGTACGTGGCGATGCCCGCGTACACCGCGTCGAGGGCCGCCCGCAGCGGGTCGGGTTCGGCGGCGGCGAGCAGCGCGGGTACGGCCATGTGCGGCTGGGAGAAGCGCAGGGAGGGGTCCGGCGCGCCGATGGTGACCCGCAAGGTGTGCTTCGGTGCATCGGCGTCCTGGGCCGCCGGCGACTCGGGCGGCTCCGGCGCCGGTGCCCAGTCCGCCGCGGGCCCCGCGATCAGCGCCGTCGAATCGGCCACGGCAATCGGCAGGGACACCTCGTCCGCGCCGGACGGCGCGCCGAAGGGCGGACGCTCGGGCGGCACGGCCCAGCCGACGGTCCGGTCCGGGACCCTCGGGTCGGTGTCGAGGATCTGCCACGCCTGGGCCTCGTCGTCGAGCGGCGGCGGAAGGGGTCGTCCCTCGGTGACGGCGGTGAGTCCGGCGGCGATCCAGTCCAGCTCCGCGAGACCCGCCGCCTCGCACGCACGGCGCGCGGCCAGCAGGGCCACCGCGCGCTGTGCGGCGGGTCCGGCGGCGTCGATGGCGTGCACGAGCGCCGCGTCGAAGTCGAGCAGGCCGCGTACGTTGCCGTCGACGTCGCGCAGTGCCGGGCTCGGCGACCGCCCGCCCCACTCCCAGCGTTCGTAGGCCAGTTCGCGTTCTCTTTCGGCCTGTTCCTGTGCGAGGCGGGCCTGGCGTTCGGCCTCGGCGCGTTCGGCCGGGGTGGGCGGGGCCGGCAGCGTGCGGGCGTAGTCGTGCCAGTACGCCGCCATGCCCGAGGTCTGCTTCACGACACGGTCCGGCAGGGGCGGGGCGGGCCAGAACTGCAGGAGGTAGCGGTCGAGTTGCGGCTCGTCGCGCAGTCGGGTGTCCTCCTCGTGTGCCGCGTCCATGCCCTGGGCGCAGTAGCGGACGCGGTAGTCGGTCTCTTCCAGGCCCAGCTCCCAGGAGCCCTCGCCTCCCCACAGCACGAGCGCGGTACTGTCCGAGACGGGGCGGAAGGACACCTCCACCACGTCCTCCCAGCTCGGGTCCAACGGCGGGGCGTGGTCGTGCACTTCGACCGTGAAGCCGACGTCGCCCGTGTGCAGTCCGGTCGTCAGCCACAGGGTTCCCGGGATCGCCGCGCCGCACAGCCCGGAGGACTGGCCGGCGAACGCCTCGGCGAGGTCCGGGCCGTAGTTGTCCGGATCGCTCTCGACGTAGAGCTGACCGTAGTGGACGTGGACCTCTCCCTCGACCGGCCTGCGCATCATGACCCCCATCGCCTTCGGAACCGTGCCGTGCTCCGCACCCTACGACCCAGCACTGACAACGCCCGCGCGGACGCCACTCACGCATGCCTCTGACTGGCAGTAGGTCGAGGTCCGTTCGCCGCCAGACTTGCGCATGTCCCGCCGGTGAGATGGAGGCATGACTTCACAGGGAGCTCTGAACGGCAGGAAGGCCCTGGTCACCGGCGGCAGCCGGGGCATCGGCGCGGCGACGGCACTGCGACTGGCGCGGGAGGGCGCGGACGTGGCCGTGACCTTTGTGCAGGGGAAGGAGGCGGCTGAGGGCCTGGTGCGGGAGGTCCAGGCGCTCGGGCGGCGGGCGGTGGCATTGCGTGCCGACGCCGCGGACGCACAGGAGGCAGCGGGCGCGGTGGGGCGTGCGGCCGAGGCACTCGGGGGCCTGGACGTCCTCGTGAACAACGCGGCCGTAGGACTGATGCAGCCGCTGGAGAGCATGTCGCTCGCCGACGTGGACCGCCTGATCGCCGTGAACGTGCGCGGGGTGTACCTGGCCGCCCAGGCAGCCGCCGCACTGATGGCATCGGGGGGACGGATCATCACCGTGGGCAGTTGCATCGCCCGGCGCACGCCGGGCCCCGGTGCCACGCTGTACGCGATGAGCAAGTCGGCCGTCGTCGGACTGACGAGGGCGTTGGCCCGTGAGCTGGGCGGGCGCGGGATCACGGCGAACATCGTGCATCCCGGTCCGACCGACACCGACATGAACCCCGCGGACGGGCCGTTCGCCTCCGGCCAGGCCGCGATGACCGCCCTCGGCCGCTTCGGCACGGCCGAGGAGGTGGCGTCGGCGGTGGCCTACCTGGCGGGACCGGAGGCGGTGTACGTGACGGGCGCGGAGCTCTCGGTGGACGGCGGGTACGCAGCCTGAGCGCGAGGGACAGGAGGCGGCGCCCCGGAGTCACGTCTCGTGCAGCCTGCGTACGTCCTCCTCGTCCCACTTCCTGGTGTCGCGAGGCTGGGTGTAGGGCTCGGCCCGGGGCGGATGGCCTCCGGCGACGGCCCGCTGCCGCACCGTCTCCGCGTCGAACTCCAGGCCCAGCAGGATCGCGAGGTTGCTGATCCACAGCCAGACCAGGAAGACGATGACGCCGGCCATGGTGCCGTAGGCCTTGTTGTAGGAGGCGAAGTTGCCGACGTAGAAGGCGAATCCGGCGGAGGCGATCATCCAGATCGCCAGCGCGAGGACGCTGCCGGGGGTGATCCACTTGAAGCCCTTGACCCTGGCGTTCGGCGTCGCCCAGTACAGGATCGCGATCATCACCGTGACCAGCAGGACCAGCACCGGCCACTTCGCGATCGACCACACCGTCAGGGCCATGTCCCCGACGCCCAGGGCCTGGCCGGCGTGGCGGGCCAGGCCGCCGGTGAAGACGACGATCAGCGCGCTGGCCACCGCGAGGACCATCAGGACGACCGTGACGCCGATCCGCACCGGCAGGATCTTCCACAGCGGGCGGCCCTCCGGCATGTCGTAGACGGCGTTGGCGGCGCGGATGAAGGCCGCCACGTAGCCGGAGGCCGACCACACCGCCAGTACGAGGCCGGCGACGGCCATGACGGAGCCGATGCCGGCGTTGTTCTGCAGCTGCTCCACGGCCCGGGTGAGGATGTCCCGGGCGGAACCGGGCGCCAGGTGCCTGAGGTCGGCCAGCACCTTGTCGGTGACCGACCTGCCGGCGACGGACAGCAGTGACACCAGCACCAGCAGCGCGGGGAACAGGGCGAGGACCCCGTAGTACGTCAGGGCCGCGGCCCGGTCGGTCAGCTCGTCGTCCCGGAACTCGCGCAGCGAGCCCTTGAGCACGGCTCCCCAGGCGCGTCTGGGGAGCTTCGCGGGGGTGTCGGGGGCGGCCCGCTCGACCTGCCGGCCGGGCCCGGCCTCCTCCGGTGCCGGTACCCGGGGCGTCGTAGTGGTGTCGCCACCGAGGCGGTGGCGCCGGGGAAGATGCAGCTTCGCCATGCCGGTCGGGTAACCCGGCCGCGCGGCCTCAAGCCCGGGGACCCGCCGGAATCGGCCATGGCACCCGATTGACCACACCGCCGGGGTGGGTTTGGATGTGGCGCATGTCGGGTGCAGCACAGGCAGGCGGGGCACGGAATGCCGCCGATCCGGTCCTCGCCTTCGCCTCGCAGGAGGCGTGGGAGAAGTGGCTGGAGGAGCATCACGCCGACGTGCGGGGCGTCTGGCTGAAGATCCCGAAGAAGGACTCCGGGATCGCCGGCGTCGACTACGCGGGAGCACTTGAGTCGGCTCTCTGCTTCGGCTGGATCGACGGGCAGAAGAAGAAGCTGGACGAGCGGTACTGGCTTCAGCGCTTCACCCCGCGCCGGCAGGGCAGCAAGTGGTCGCGGGTGAACCGGCAGAAGGCCACCGAACTCGCGGAGCAGGGCCGGATGCGACCGGCCGGCCTGCGGGAGGTGGAGAAGGCCAAGGCGGACGGCCGCTGGGAGGCGGCGTACGCGAACCAGAGCGCTGCCACGGTGCCCGACGACCTCCGGGCTGCCCTGGAGGCCGCCACCCCGGAGGCGCGGGACTTCTTCGCCGCCCTCGACAGCCGGAACCGGTACGCGATCCTCTACCGGGTCCAGGACGCCAAGAAGCCGGAGACCCGGGCGGCGCGCATCGAGAAGTTCGTCGCCATGCTCGCCGCGCAGCAGAAGATCCACCCCTGAAGCGCGGCACTCGGGATCAGCACTGGGGGCGTTTCCCGTGATTGGCGGCATGGCCGCGACGTGACTTCTTCTTCCGGCGTCGCTTCGAGGACATGGGAACCTCCTGAGGGAGAGCAAGACGATACGGACGGACTATCCATAAATACGCTATATCCGGACCAATCACCTCTCCACTGTCCGTCCCCGTTGATACGATGCGAAAAATGCGCCACTGGTGAATATCCTCCCCTGGACCAGAGGAGCCGGAATGGCCGGTGACCCGAAGCCGATCAGTGCCACGGCCCGTCACGCGCTGGAGCAGGAACTGGCCGATCTGCGCGACGAGCGCCGCCTCGTGGCCGGGACGCTGCACGACAGCGCCGATGTGGGCGACCAGGCCGACCAGGCCGACGAGTTGCGGCGCGTCGATCAGCTCGACCGTCTGGACCGCCGTATCGAGGACATCACCGAGCGGCTGCGCCAAGCGGACGTGGCCGGGCCTCCCCCTACGGACGAGGTCGGCGTGGGCAGCACGGTCACGGTCCGCTTCGCGGACGGCTCGCAGGAGACGCTCCAGATCGGCGAGGTCGCCGAGGCCTTCGACCAGACCCTGGTCACCTCGGACAGCCCACTGGGCCTTGCGCTGATCGGGCGTCGCGCCGGTGACTCGGTGCACTTCGACACACCGGACGGCCCGTCGAGCGCGGTGGTGGTGTCGATCGGGGACGGCCAGTCCCCCTAGACGGCAGGCTCGCCGGAGCCGCTGCCCTTGCGCACCGTGCAGTGCAGTGAGTCGTGTTGTACGTCGGCGACGATGGTGTCGCCGGGCCCAGCCTCACCGCTGAGCAGCAGGCTGGCGATGCGGTTGTCCAGTTCCGCCTGGATCGTGCGGCGCAGCGGCCGGGCGCCGAACTCCGGCTGATGGCCGTGCGCGATGAGCAGCTTCTTCGCCGCCTCTGTGACCTGCAGCGCCATGCCCTGGGCGCGGACGCGGCGCTTGCTCTGGTCCAGCAGATGGTCCACGATCTTCCCCAGGTCGTCCTCGGTCAGACCGTGGAAGACGATGATGTCGTCGATCCGGTTGAGGAACTCCGGCAGGAACCTGCCCCGCAGATCCTCCATCAACTCGTCCTTCAGCTGCGACACATCACCCTTGTGGTCCAGAATCCGACGGGCGCCGATGTTGGACGTCATGATGACGACGCAGTGCCGGAAGTCGACGGTGCGGCCCTGGGCGTCGGTCAGCCGACCGTCGTCCAGGATCTGCAACAGCGTGTTGAAGACGTCCGGGTGTGCCTTTTCCACCTCGTCGAACAACACCACGCTGTACGGCTGGCGGCGCACCTTCTCCGTCAGCTGGCCCGCCTCCTCGTATCCCACGTATCCGGGAGGGGCGCCGACGAGCCTGGCGACCGTGTGCTTCTCCTGGAACTCGCTCATGTCGAAGCGGATCATCCGGGCCTCGTCCCCGAACAGCAACGCCGCGAGTGTCTTGGCCAGTTCGGTCTTGCCCACGCCCGTGGGACCGAGGAAGAGGAAGGAACCCACCGGCCGGTTCGGGTCCCCCATGCCGGCGCGGTTGCGGCGCACCGCCTGGGACACGGCCGTGACCGCCTCGTCCTGGCCGACGATCCGGGCGTGCATCTCCTCCTCGAGCCTGAGCAGCTTCTCCCTCTCGCTCGCCGTCAACTGTGACACCGGGATCCCCGTGCGGCGCGAGACGACGTCGGCGATGTCCGCGGCCGTGACGGAGACGACGCCCTCACGGCGTTCCTCGATGCCGGCGAGTTCGCCCTCCACCTCGGCGATCTCCCGCTTCAGCTGCGATGCCTTCTCGAAGTCCTCGACCGAGACGGCCTGTTCGAGTTCACGCCGGAGTCTGGCGATACGGTCCTCACGGCTGACCACCTCCGTGGAGCGCCCCACGCTGCGCAGCCGCACCCGCGCACCGGCCTGATCCATCACGTCGATGGCCTTGTCGGGCAGGAAGCGGTCGGTGACATAGCGGTCGGACAGCTCCGCGGCCGCGACCAGCGCCGCGTCGTCGAACCGGACCTGGTGGTGCGCCTCGTAGGAGTCCCGCAGCCCCTCCAGGATCTGCACGGTCTCCTCCACGGTCGGCTCCGGCACCATCACCGGCTGGAACCGGCGCTCCAACGCCGCGTCCTTCTCGATGTGCTTGCGGTACTCGTCGATCGTCGTGGCCCCCACGACATGGAGTTCCCCGCGCGCGAGCGCGGGCTTGAGCATGTTGCCCGCGTCCATCGAGCCCTCGCCGGTCGCGCCGGCGCCGACGACGGTGTGCACCTCGTCGATGAACAGGATGATCCGGCCCTTGGCCGCCTGGACGTCCTCGATGACCTTCTTCAACCGCTCCTCGAACTGGCCCCGGTACTGCGTCCCCGCCACCAGCCCCGACAGATCGAGCGCCACGACCCTCTTGTCCTTGAGGGTGTCGGGCACCTCACCGGCCACGATCCGCTGCGCCAGCCCCTCCACGATCGCGGTCTTGCCCACCCCGGGCTCACCGATCAGCACGGGGTTGTTCTTCGACCGCCGCGAGAGGATCTCGACCGTCTGCTCGATCTCCTCCGCGCGCCCCACCACCGGGTCCAGCTTCCCGGCCCGGGCCTCCTCGGTCAGGTCCCGGCCGAACTCGTCCAGCGTGGTCGCCGGCGTCTTCTTCCGTTCCGCGGACGGTCCCTCGCCGCGGGCGGCCTGGTCGGTCAGGTCCGTCAGTTTCCTGGTGTCCCTGCCCTCGGCGCGCAGCAGCTTGGCGGCGCCCGTGTCGCTGTCGCCCAGCAGAGCGCCGAGGAGGTGCTCGGGGCCGATGTAGGACACACCGGCCGCCTGCGACCGGGCGTAGGCGGCGCCGAGCGTGCGCTTGGCCGCGGGGGTGAGGCCGGGTTGCGAGGACGGCTCGCCGGACTCCCGGGGCAGGATCTCGGCGATCTCCGCCGCCAGCGCGTCGGGGTCGACGCCCACCTGGGAGAGGAGTCTGCGGGACGGCTCGACCTTGGTGGCCGCCCACAGCAGATGTTCCGTGTCCAGGTCGGGCGTCCCGTCCTCGACCGCCCGCTGCGCGGCCAGGTTCAGCAGTTCCTGCGACGACTCCGTCAGCAGCCGGCCGATCGGCACGCGCTGCACCGCGGGAGGCGACGACGCCGGCGACATCCCGAAGAAGCGGTTGAACAGTTCACTGAAGGGGTCCGACGAACCGAACGGTGCACCGAAGGACATCGACATGTCATCACTCAATCGCGCCGTGCACGGCACCGCAAACGGAAGACACACCTTTGTAGCGTGGGGGCATGCGTCACAAGGTGACCGAGGCCGACACGGCGGTGGCGGTCGGCAGCGGTGATGTGCCTGTCCTCGCCACCCCGCGGCTGATCGCGTGGATGGAAGCGGCCACCGTGCGGGCCGCCGCCCCGTTCACCGGGTCCGGTCGGACCACCGTCGGGACGCAGGTGCGGATCCGGCATCTGCGGGCCACACCCGTCGGGGGGCAGGTGGAGGTGAGTGCCGAGACCGCGGACTCCGGTGCGGGCGGGCGGCTGACGTTCGCGGTGCGGGCCGTCGACGCTTCGGGGCGGCTGGTCGCGACGGGCGAGATCGACCGGGCGATCGTCGACCGGGAGCGGTTCCTGGCCCGCGTGCCCGATCCTGCGGCGGATCGCTGACCCCGGGCCCGGCTGGGCTCATGCGGGCGTGTGACCCCGAAGGTATGCGCGTACGGCTGCCGGGAGCACGGCGTCGGCGGTCTCGGGGATCGGCGCCCAGCGCACGTGCTCCGGCGCGAGGCCGGCTCCGTCCGACGGGGACTCGCTCAGCAGCTGACACACCACCGCCGAGGTCTCGGCCGCCGGGATCGTGTCGTGCGGGGCCAGGGACTCGGTGCCGTCGACGAGGTAGCCGGTGAGTTCGTAGACGACGCGTGCCGCGGTGGCCTCGGCCGGTTCGGCAGGCTGAGGCATGCCCGACGGCAGCGTCCATCCGTCGCCGTCCGCCACCAGCAGCAGCCGTCCGTCGTACAGGACGACCGCCTGCACCAGGCCCTCGGCAGGATCCAGCCTCATGACCGACCACCTTCCCCCGGCGCGCCCGGCCGGGTTCTCCTCCCTTACCCATGGCCGGCCCGTCCTGCACCGACGCCGTGTCATCTCCCGTGAGTGAGTGGTCAGTACAGCACCGGCAGGTCTCCGGGACGTACCCGCAGCGTGACCGGGAGGGTGGCATCGACCTCGCCGTCGGCTCCATAGGGGACGGGCCGGTTCGCCTCGATGCGCAGCTCCCTGCCGCGCAGGACGCGCACTTCGGGGCGGTGGATGTGGGCTCCTGTCCTCAGCTCGTTCATGAGGGCGAAGAACAGCCTGCGCGGTGCCTCGCGGATCATCACCACGTCGAGCAGTCCGTCGTCGACGCGCGCGTCGGGGGCGATGAGCCGACCGGAGCCGTAGTAGGGGGAGTTGGCGGCGACGACCGTGTAGCCGCGGTGGGTGTGCTCCGTGCCGTCGACGGTGACGCGGTAGTCGGCCGCCCGCCAGGTGGTGACGGCGCGCAGGCCGCCCGCGTAGTACGAGGCGGCGCCGCGCAGCAGCCGGGCGTGGTTGGCGTGCCGGTTGGCCACGGCGTCCACGCCGGCGTACACGCTGCCCAGGACCACGGTGCGCGGGTGGACGGCCGACTCCACCTCGATGGTGTCGACCGGCCGGGGCTCGGCGTGCAGCAGCAGGTCGGCGAGTGCGGCGGGGTCGGCGGGCAGTTTCAGGGCGCGGGCGAAGTCGTTGCCGCGTCCCGCGGGTACCAGGCCCAGGACGGTGCCGGTGCCGCTCAGCGCGCCGCCGATGCCGCCGGCGATCCCGTCGCCGCCGACGGCCAGCACGATCCGGCCGCGCTCGCCGGCGCGGCGGGCGATGTCCTGGGCGTGGGCGAGGCTGTGGCTGTACTCCGTCTCCAGCTCGGCTCCTGCCTCACGCAGCAGCCGGGCCAGGTGCAGCAGTGTCGCCGCCCCGGTGGAGCCGCCCGCGGTGGGGTTGACGACGGCGGTGAACTGTCGCATCGGTGTGCCTCCGAAGCAGGCGGGTCTGATGGGTCGGCCGGTCGGGTGGATGAGTCGTGTCAGGGGTCAGTCGGTGGGGAGCAGGACGCCGGGGTTGAGCAGGCCCTCGGGGTCCAGACGGCGCTTCACGGCGCGCAGGGCCGAGATGCCGAGCGGTCCGGCCTCGCGGACATACCAGTCGCGGTGGTCGGTGCCGACCCCGTGGTGGTGGGAGATGGTGCCACCGGCGGCCAGTACGGCTTCGTTGGCGGCGTGTTTGGCGGGCGTCCAGTGGGCCACCGGGTCCTCGCCCTGAGCGCTGACGACGGTGAAGTACAGGGAGGCGCCGTTCTCGTAGACGTGGGAGATGTGGCACATGACCAGGGGCGGGGTGCCGGCCTCGGTGAGGGTGTCGGTGAGTGCGGTGCGTACGGCCGTGTAGAGGCCGGGGATGCGGGACCAGAAGGCCGCGGTCTCCAGGGTCTCGGCGAAGGCGCCGACGTCGAGGAGGGCGTCGCGGAGGTACGGCGCCGAGTAGCGGCCGTGGGCCCAGCGTTCGCCCGGTTCCGCTCCGACGAGGGTGCCGCCGCAGGCGGTGAGGACTGCGGCCGCCTGTTCCCGGCGCAGCGCGGTGTCCTCGGCCGTGCCCTCGTAGCCGGTGATGGCCAGGCAGCCGGCCGCGCTCTGCGCCAGGTCACCGCCGATGGCGTCGGGCTGGGCCAGGCCGATGAGGGTCTCGGTCTCGTCGGACAGCCGCAGCACGGTGGGCCGGGGTCCGTCCTGGGCGAGCCTGCGCAGCGCGGCGGCGCCTTCCTCGAACGAGGCGAACCGCCAGCCCTCGTAGATCCGCTTCTGTGGCAGCGGCCGGATGCGTACGGTGACGGAGGTGATGACGCCGAAGGCGCCCTCCGAGCCGAGGATCAGCTGGCGCAGGTCGGGGCCGGCGGCGGAGCGCGGGGCGCGGCCGGTCTCGATCGTGCCCTCGGGCGTGGCGAGGGTCAGGCCGAGGACCATCTCGTCGAAGCGGCCGTAGCCGGCGGAGGCCTGTCCGCTGGAGCGGGCCGCCGCGAAGCCGCCGATGGTGGCCCACTCGAAGGACTGCGGGAAGTGGCCGAGAGTGAAGCCGTGTCCGGCGAGCAGTGCTTCGGCCTCGGGGGCGCGCAGGCCGGGCTGGAGTACGGCGGTGCGCGAGACGGGGTCCAGGTCGAGCAGAGCGTTCATCCGGCGCAGGTCCAGGGCGATGAACGCGGTGCGCTGCGGGGCGAGTCCGCCGACGACCGAGGTGCCGCCGCCGAAGGGGACGACGGCGAGGCCGTGCGCGGCGCAGGCGCGCAGCACGGCGATGACCTCGTCGTGGGAGGCGGGCAGGACGACGGCCTGCGGGACGTCCGCGAAGTCCCCGGTGCGGATGCGCAGCAGGTCCGGCGTGGACTTGCCGCGGGTGTGGCGGATGCGGCTCTCGCTGTCGGTGCGGACGTGGTCGTCGCCGCCGACGGCCTCGGCGAGCGCCTTCAGCGCGGCCGGGGCGGCCGTGGTGCCCGGCAGGCGGATGTCGTCGAGGGCGAGGGCGGGCGTGGTGCGGGGCTTGACGCCGAGCAGGTCGCGCAGCAGTCCGGTCACCGAGTCGGGCAGCGGTGCCGCCTTGGCCGGGTCGCCCCAGCCGTTCCACAGCATGTCCATTGAACGGTCGTCCTCACAGGTCGGTGTGCTCGGTGCGCTCGGTTCGCGCGACGGCCGGCGGCCGTGTCCGGGGCGACGGTGGCTGCTCCGTCCGGCCCCCGGGGCGTTACACTGTGACACATGACGCCTATTCGTCACAACGGTTCGGACAACGATCATGTGCTCGACGCGGTGCGCGACTGCGTGCTGGCCGTCGGCGTCCGCCGCACCACCCTCGCCGACGTGGCCCGCCGCGCCGGTGTGTCCCGGATGACGCTGTACCGGCGCTGGCCGGACCTGCGGACCCTGGTCGGCGATCTGATGACCCGTGAGTGGATCGACGTGGCCACCCGGGCGATCCCCGAGCCCGCCGACGCCATCGACACGCGCACGCGGATCGTGGACGGACTGGTGGCGGGGGTCGAGGCGTTCCGGGCGCACCCGCTCTTCTGCAAGATCATCGACGTCGATCCGGAGCTGCTGCTGCCGTATGTGCTCGACCGGCGCGGAGCCAGCCAGGAGGCGCTGCTGAACCTGCTGGCCGACGCCGTGCGCGCGGGCCACGCGGACGGGTCGGTACGTCCCGGCCATGTCGAACGGCAGTCCCGCGCCCTGCTGTTGACCGTGCAGTCCTTCACCCTGTCCCTGCGCACGATGACCGACGAGGACGATCCGGAGCTCGACTCCCCCGCCTTTCTCGCCGAGTTGCGCACCCTCCTGGAGAGGACCCTCACGCCATGAGCCACACCAGGGCCCACGCCGGCTCGTCCCTCAGTGCCCGCCGCCGCAGGCGGGAGCTGACCGAGGCCGCGGACGGCAGGGTCACCGACGTCCTGGTCGTCGGCCTCGGCGCCACGGGAGCCGGAGCCGCACTGGACGCGGCGGCACGCGGGCTGGACGTCGTCGCGGTCGACGCCCACGACCTGGCCTTCGGCACCTCCCGCTGGAGCTCGAAGCTCATCCACGGCGGGCTGCGCTATCTGGCCTCCGCGCAGTTCGACGTCGCACATGAGAGCGCGGTGGAACGCGGGGTGCTGATGACCAGGACCGCCCCGCACCTGGTGGCCGCCCAGCCGTTCGTCCTGCCGCTGACCCCGCTGGTGTCCAAGGCCCAGGCCTCGCTGGCCTGGGCCGGGTTCCGGGCCGGGGACATGCTGCGCCTGGCCGCCCGCACTCCGCGCCAGGTGCTGCCCGCGCCCCGCCGGCTGTCGGCGACGGAGGCCCGGCACCTGGCGCCCTCGGTGCGCGCGGCCGGGCTGCGCGGCGGACTGCTGTCCTGGGACGGCAGGGTGACCGACGACGCCCGGCTGGTCACCGCCCTGGCGAGGACCGCCGCCGCGCAGGGCGCACGGGTGCTGACCCGGGTCAGGGTGCTGGAGCTGACCGGCACGGGCGCCCGCATCCGCGACGAACTCACCGGTGAGGAGGGCGAGATCAGGGCCCGCGCCGTCATCAACGCCACCGGGGTGTGGGCGGGTGATCTCGTCGAGGGCATCCGGATCCGGCCGTCCCGCGGCACCCACCTGGTCCTGCGCTCGGAACGGCTCGGCGCCCTGCCGGCCGGGCTGCACATCCCGATCCCCGGCGAGACCAACCGCTTCGTCCTGGTCCTGCCCCAGGGCGACGGCCGGGTGTACGTCGGCCTCACCGACGAGCCGGTCGAGGGCGGGATCCCGGACGTGCCGGAGGTGCCCGAGTCGGACATCGGCTTCCTGCTGGACGTGCTCGGCTCGGTCCTTGACACGCCTGTCGCCCGGGAGGAGGTCGTCGGCGCCTTCGCCGGACTGCGCCCCCTGCTGGACATGTCCGCGCACGACGGCCGCGACGGCGCACCCGCGCGCACCTCCGACATCTCCCGCCGGCACGCGGTGCTGACCTCCCCCGGCGGTGTCACGACGATCGTCGGCGGCAAGCTCACCACCTACCGGCGGATGGCACAGGACGCCGTGGACGCCGCGACCGCCGCCCGGGGCCTTCCCGCCGCGCCCTCCCCCACCGCCGCACTGCCGCTGGTCGGCGCCGCCGCACCCGCCCGGCTGCGTTCCCTGTCGGCACCCGGGCGCCTGGTCCGCCGTTACGGCATCGAGGCCGAGGCCGTCCACGCGCTCGCGGCGGAGGACCCCGCCCTGGCCGAGCCGGTGCTGCCGGGCCACCCGGTCACCCGCGCGGAACTGCTGTGGGCGGTCCTGCACGAGGGCGCGCTGGACGCCTCGGACCTCCTGGACCGCCGTACCCGCATCGGTCTGGTGCCGCAGGACCGCGCCCAGGCGCTCTCCGTGGCGCGGGAGCTGCTGGCGGAGACGGAGGCGGCGCGCCCATGAACCGCACGGCCGCAGGCCGGGGCCCACAGGCCGGCGGCCCCGGCCGGCCGGGGCACTTCGCCAAAGGGGCGGAGCCTCACAGCAGGCGGCGGATGTCGCCGCGGACGCGGTAGAAGCCGCCGGCCGCCGGGTGCAGGGCGTCCACGACGTAGCGGGCGCCCGGCTCGCGTATCGCGCGCGGGAACTGGACCTTCCAGGAAGGGTCGTAGCCCTCGGACACCACGTGCACCCGGAGCCGGCCGCCCTCCTGCACGCACTCGACCACGACGGTTCCGGAGGGAGCCCGGGAGACGGTGGCCACCGCGGCCACGGCGGTGGCGGGTGCGTAGGTCGGCAGGGCGGCGGCGAGTTTGACGTCCCGTGCCACCGGCACCGTGCCCTGCTGGGCCGCGGTGATGGCCGTCTCGCTCGCGTCGACGCACACCAGCGATCCGTCGGTGGTCACCAGGTACAGCCGTTCGTCGCGGTACTGCATGGACAGCGCCGAGCCACCACCCGTGCCGAGCTTCCACAGGCGCGTGCCGTCCTGGTCGAAGCAGTAGACGGACGACGCGGCGTCCCCGGCGAAGACGAACCGCCCGCCCGGGGAGGTGGCGCACGAGTAGACCGCGCTGTCGCAGGCGTACGTCGCCTCGATCGCGCCGGTCGCCTTCGCCAGCCGCTGGACCACGTGGTGCCCGGTGCCCGCGTAGACGGCGTCGTCCTCCTGCCAGCCGAACAGCACGCTGCCGTTGGTGGCCGTGTGCCACAACTCGCCGCCGCCGTCGGGCGCGTAGGCGGTGACGCCCCTTTGGTGGCCGTGGTAGACGGCCTGGTCGTCGGCGCGGACCATCCAGGCGTGTCCGCCCTGGCTGCGGCGGGCCCACTGGTGTTCGTCCTCGTGGTCGATGACGGTGAGCCGGCCGTCACGGTCCGACACGTTCAGGACGCCCTCGTGGATGTCCAGCCAGAAGATGTCGACGTCGGCGGCGATGTCGTACGCGGCGAAGGGCAGTTTGGAGGAGAGGTCGTAGACCTTGCCGTCGTCGCAGCCGGCGTAGATCCAGAAGTCGTCGGCGACCAGGCACTTGACTCCGTCGGGCAGGCTGAACCGGGCGAGGACGGCACCGTCGTGTCCGAGGGTGTAGACGTCACCCGCCTGATTGCCCACCCAGCAGTGCTCGTCGTCGACATGGATGCCGAACGCGGCAGAGCCGGTGCGGAACCGCCACAGCACGGGCGCCACCGCCCGGGCCGTGGAGGGGGCCGAGCTGACCTGACGCCGGGTCACCGCGCGCGGGGCGCGCTGCCCCTGGACAGCCGGGGCATAGCCCTTGCGGACCTTCTCCCCCACCTTCTTCGCGGCGGCCGCCCTGGCCTTCTCGGCGGTGGGGAAGGTCGTCGTCTGGGTCTGTCCTGCTGCGCCGATCCTTCCGTACCGCACCGTCACCACCGAACCGTCGACGGTCACCTCGTAGAACTTGTGGGCGCCGCCGCCCTCCTGCGACAGTTCGAGATACGTCGTCGACACCGCGGACGCCGTGGTCATGGCAGACCCCTCCCCAGGACGGACCCGCGGCCGTTCCGGCAGGTCCTCACTGATGAGACCGTAAGGGCGACCACTGACAACGGGCCGCCGTCGCCGGACCACGGTGCCGCTCCCGGCCCCCCGGCAGGCATCCGCCGGCTGCCCCGCGCTCTCACGGTTCGACCTCAACGCACCTGTGCGGTCAGCCGGTTGACGCATACGGCGAATCGTCACGCGAGGGCGACCAGGGCTCGGTAGTCCTCGCTCCACAGGTCGTCGTCCGCGTCCGGCAGGAGCAGTACGCGGTCGGGGCGGAGGGCGTCGAGGGCGCCCTCGTCGTGGGTGACCATCACGATCGCGCCGGGATAGGAGCCGACCGCGGCCAGGACCTCGTCGCGGGAGACCGGGTCGAGGTTGTTGGTCGGCTCGTCCAGCAGCAGGACGTTCGCCCCGGAGTGGACGAGTGCGGCAAGCGCCAGCCGGGTTCGCTCGCCGCCCGACAGGACACCCGCGGGCTTGTCGGCGTCGTCACCGCCGAACAGGAACGCGCCGAGCACCCGCCGCGCCTCGCCGGTGTCCAGGTGCGGTGCGGCTGCGTGCAGGTTCTCCAGGACCGTGCGGCCGGTGTCGAGTGTGTCGTGCTCCTGGGCCAAGTAGCCGAGGCGCAGTCCGTGCCCGTGCACCACGCGTCCGCTGTCCGGCTGTTCGGCACCTGCGAGGATCCGCAGCAGGGTGGTCTTGCCGGCGCCGTTGAATCCGAGCACGACCATACGGCTGCCCCGGTCCACCGCCAGGTCGACCCCGTCCAGGACGTGGAGGTCGCCGTAGGACTTGGCCAGGCTGATCGCGGCGAGAGGCGTCCGCCCGCACGGGGCGGGCTCGGGCAGCCGGATCCTTGCCGTCTTCTCGGTGCGCCGGGCCGGTTCCAGGCCGGTCAGCATCCGGTCGGCGCGGCGGGCCATGCTCCGTGCCATGGCGGCGGTGGCGGACCGGGCCTTCATGCGGTCCGCCTGTGCGTGCAGGGCGGCGGCCTTGCGTTCGACGCCGGCCCGCTCCCTGGTACGGCGCCGCTCCTCCGTCTCGCGTCGGGTCGTGTACGTGGTCCAGCCGGTGTTGTGGACGTCGATCGCGGCTCGTCCGGGGTCCAGATGGAAGACACGGTTGACGACGTCGGCGAGCAGAGCGGTGTCATGGCTGACGACCACCAGTCCGCCCTGATGGCCTTTCAGGAAGCCGCGCAGCCACCCGAGCGAGTCGGCGTCGAGGTGGTTGGTGGGCTCGTCCAGCAGCAGGGTGCCGTGGCTTCCGGCGAACAGGATGCGGGCGAGTTCCACGCGCCGCTTCTGTCCGCCGGACAGGGTGCCGACCGGCTCGCCCATGACCCGTTCGGGCAGCCCGAGTCCGGCTGCCACCCGGGCGGCCTCGGCTTCGGCCGCATAGCCACCGCCCGCCTGGAAGGCGGCTTCGGCGCGGGCGTAGGCGTTCATCGCCCGCTCCAGCGCCGCCGGACGGGTGGCGTCGGCCATCGCCGCCTCGGCCGTGCGCAGTTCGCGCAGGGCGCTGTCGAGGCCGCGGGCGGACAGGATCCGGTCGGTGACCGTGACGGCGGGGTCGGCGGCACGGGAGTCCTGGGCGAGGAAGCCGACCGGACCGGTGCGGGTGATCGTGCCGGCGGCGGGCCGGGACCGCCCGGCGAGCGCGGTCATCAGGGTGGTCTTGCCGGCGCCGTTGCGGCCGACGAGGCCGATCCGGTCCCCGGGGGAGACGGTGAAGGAGACACCGGAAAGAAGCAGGCGCGCACCGGCGCGCAGCTCGACATCACGAGCGGTGATCATGGGTAACGCTCCGACATAGCAGGAGGACACACTTCTGGCGTGGAAGCGGGTCCTCAGCTAGGAGATTCGGGGCGTGGACATGCCGTCACGGTAACCGACGCGCTCCGGGCGGCGCATCCGTTTTTCCGGGCCGGGGTCCGGGTCCGGCCCGTGCCCGGCGCGGGAAGGCGCGCCCGCGCCGGGCACGGGAACCATCCGTTCCCGAGGCTGGACCAAGTGCCTGGATCAGCCGGTCACTTGAGGTATCCGAGGAGGGTCATCATGCCGCTCTCCGAGTGGTACTGGTTGTGGCAGTGGAGCATCCACAGGCCCGGGTTGTCGGCGTCGAAGTCGACGACGAGTTTGCGGTGGGGCAGCACCAGCGCGGTGTCCTTGCGCGTCCCCACGCCGTCGAGACCGGTGACCGCGAAGGTGTGGCCGTGCAGGTGCAGGGGGTGCCACATGTCGGTGGCGTTGACGAGGGTGAGCCGTACCCGTTCGCCGGCGCGCACCGGGTGGCGTCTGCGAGGGTCGTAGGGCTGGTGGTCGAAGCCCCAGTCGAACCTGCGCATGCCGCCGGTGAGCCGGATGCGCACCTCACGGTCGGGTTCACGGTCGTCCAGCGCCACGGACTCGTCCGGTACGAGACGACGTGCGGGTACGATCTTCCCGGCCAGCTCGTCCGGGCGGACGTTCCGCCCGGGAATGCTTCTGCCCCCGTCGGTGCGCAGCACGGCGAGTGCCTGGCCCTGTTTTCCCTCGGCGAGTGCGACCAGGGGGAACACGCCGTCCTCGGCGGTGATCAGGACGTCGTACCGTTCGGCCATGCCGATGAGGAGCGCGTCCGTCTCCTCGTGTTCCACGGGATAGCCGTCGGTGTGCGTGACGGTCATGGTGTGGCCGCCCAGCGCCACCCGGAAGGCCGTCTCGGAGCCCGCGTTGATGATCCGCAGCCGGACACGGTCGCCCGGGCTGCACCGGAACACCGCGGGATTGGCCGGCAGCCGGCCGTTGACGAGGTAGTACGGGTAGGCCACGCTCCCGCCGGGGCTGTCGAGCATCCGGCTGTACGAGGTGCGCAACACCCGGGAGGGACCGGTCGGCAGACCACCGCGTGCGGGAGCCATGGCCATGCCTGCGCGCCCCATGGACATGCCTGTGCCGGGCTGGAGCTGGTCGAGTACACGGTCCGGGGTGGAGCCGTTCACGCCGTCGACCCAGTCGTCCAGGACGACGACCCACTCCTTGTCGTAGGAGAGGGGTTCCCTGGGGTCGTCGACGATGAGCGGGGCGTACAGCGCCCGGTCGGGCTGGACCCCGACGTGGGAGTGCAGGAGATAGGTGCCCGGGTGGGAGACGGCGAAGCGGTAGGTGAAGTCGGTCCCCGGGCGGATGGCGTTCTGCGTCACGGCGGGGACGCCGTCCATGTCGTTGCGCAGGCGCACGCCGTGGGCGTGGAGCGTGGTGGCGGCCGGCAGCCGGTTGGCGAGGGTGAGGTTCAGGACGTCACCGGCGGTGACGCGCACCACCCGGCCGGGCAGCGTGCCGTCGTACGCCCAGCTCCTGACGGTCCGCCCGCCCAGGTCCAGCGTGGCCGGGCCGGCGGTGAGCGCGAAGCTGCGCAGGGGGCCGGAACCGCGTCTCCGCTCGGCGGCCAGGACCTCCGGACCCGACGGGTCGACATAGGTCCCGGACCGCGGCGGGCCGGAGGCGGACTCGCCGAGCGCGGTGCCCTCGGGGCCGCGGTGGGGGCGGAGAACGAAGTCGGGACGGACAGGCAGGAGTCCCGCGCCGGCAGCAGCGAGCGGGGCACGGAGCAGAGTACGCCGCGAAGGTGTGTGCATGGCTGTAATAAGACACAATTTGCGGCGCGATAGGGGGAAATGCGGCGTACTCATCGGTTATGTCGGACTCCGTGACCCAGTCGGCGGGCGGATGTCTCCCGCCGCGCCGTGGACGGCCGGCGGCGACGGCACCTTCGACCCCCTGGACGTCGGCACGCCCCGCACGGCCCGGCTGTTGAGCGGCTCGGCTCGTGCGACGCCACAACGGCCGTCATCCGCCGACCAGTTCGGTGAACCGCCGGGTGTCGATGTTGCCGCCGGAGGCGATGATGCCGATGCGGGGCGGGACGTTGTCGACGCGGCCGGCCAGGAGTGCGGCCAGGCCGGTGGCGCCGCTGGGTTCCAGGACGATCTTCAGGCGTTCGAAGGCGAAGCGCATGGCGCTCACGATCTCCTCGTCGCTGACCAGCGCGATGGCGTCGACGAGGCGCCGGTTGATCTCGAAGGTGATCTCGCCGGGCGTGGGCAGGGCCTGCCCGTCGGCGATGGTCCGGGGGACGGGCAGGGTGACACGGGCGCCGCTCTCCAGGGAGCGCCGGGTGTCGTCCCCCTCTTCCGGCTCCACACCGATGACCCGGATGCCGGGGTGCAGAGCCTTGGCGGCGGTGGCGCTCCCGGCGATCAGGCCGCCGCCCCCGACGGGTACGACCAGGGCGTCGAGCGGTCCGGTCTCGTCGAGGAGTTCGAGCGCCGCGGTGCCCTGTCCGGCGATGACGTCGGGGTGGTCGTAGGGCGGGATGAGGACGAGGCCGCGGTCCTCGGCCAGTGCGGCACCGAGCGCGGTGCGGTCCTCTGTGTAGCGGTCGTAGGTGACGATCTCGGCGCCGTATCCTGCGGTTGCCTCACGCTTGGAGCGCGGGGCGTCCTCGGGCATCAGGATGACGGCGCTGGTGCCGAGTTCACGGGCGGCCAGGGCGGTGGCCTGGGCGTGGTTGCCGGAGGAGTAGGCGGCGATGCCCTTGGCCAGCTGTTCCGGGGAGAGCCGGGCGGCCGCGTTGTAGGCACCGCGGATCTTGAAGGCGCCGGCGCGCTGGAAGTTCTCGCACTTGATGAACACCTCGGCGCCGACGAGGGCGTTCAGGGTGCGCGAGGTGAGGACAGGAGTGCGGTGGGCGACGCCTTCGATACGCGCGGCGGCCGCACGGACATCGTCGAACGTTACGCGTGAAGCGGCGGCGGCCATGGCGGTCTCCTCGTTTCCGTCCCGGCACCCGCACGCTTGCGGGCCCCCTGCTGGGACTGTGCATCCTTAGACTGATTTTCCATTCCTGGACAGGAACTCTAGATAGGCGCACGCCCGTCTGTCCAGGGGACGGCCGGGCGGGCGTGGGGTGGCGGCGTGACGTGCAGTCGGACTCAATGCCCGCTGATTCCCCTGGCCGTGTACGGCTCCTGAAGTTCCCTCACCTCGTCGTCGGTGAGCCGGAGGTCGAGCGCGGCGAGCGCGTCCGGGATGTGATGGGCCTTGGTGGCGCCGACGATGGGTGCGGTGATGCCCGGGCGGGAGGCGACCCAGGCCAGGGCCACCTGGGCGCGCGGCACACCACGCCGGGCGGCGATCGCGGCGACGGCGTCGACGATCCGCTTGTCGTCCGGCTGGTACAGGGTCCGGCCGAAGGCGTCCGACTCGCTGCGGACGCTGGCGGCGTCCCAGTCGCGGGTGAGGCGGCCGCGGGCGAGCGGGCTCCACGGGATCACGCCGACGCCCTGGTCGGCGCAGAGCGGCAGCATCTCGCGTTCCTCCTCGCGGTAGAGGAGGTTGTAGTGGTTCTGCATGGACACGAACTTCGTCCAGCCGTGCCGCTCGGCGGTGTGCTGCAGCTTGGCGAACTGCCAGGCGTACATCGAACTCGCGCCGATGTAGCGGACCTTGCCCGCCCTGACCAGGTCGTGCAGCGCCTCCATGGTCTCCTCGACTGGGGTGTGCGGGTCGAAGCGGTGGATCTGGTAGAGGTCGACGTAGTCCGTGCCGAGGCGGCGCAGGCTGTGGTCGATCCCGGTCATGATCGCCTTGCGGGACAGGCCCGACCGGTTGGGGCGGTCGCTGCGGGCCGCGCCGTCCTCCACCGCGAAGTAGACCTTGGTGGCGATCACGACGTCCTCGCGCCGGGTCATCTCCCCGAGCGCCCTGCCGACGATCTCCTCGCTGGTGCCGGCGGAGTAGCTGTTGGCCGTGTCGAAGAACGTGATCCCCGCGTCCAGGGCCTGGCGGATGAGCGGGCGGGCGGCGTCCTCGTCCAGGGTCCACGGGTGCGGACCCCGGTCGGGAACGCCGTAGCTCATACAACCGAGCGCCAGCCGGGAGACCTCCAGGCCGCTCGTGCCGAGCTTGACGTACTCCATGGTGCGGTTCCCCTCGTCGGCGTGTCCCGCCGAGTGCACCCCGGCGCGGGCCGGGGGCCGGACGGGACTTCTCCGTCTGCGTGATCATGATCGTATCGACGCGCGCCCGGCCGACGCCGTGTCGCTCCGGGCCACGCTTCCACAGCTTCGGGCCACGCTTCCGCCCCGACCCCGACCTCCGTCAGCCGGCCCGGGTGCCTCCGCTTCGCCACGGCTGCCCCGGGTTCGCGGCCCTCGGCTCCCGGTCCGGCTTCCTTCGCCCAGGGCCCGGCCGCACTGCCTTCGGTTCGCGGAATTCGCTTTCCGGCCCACCTCCCTCCGACCAGGCCGGCCACGCTGCCCTGGCTCCTCCGCCCCGGGCTCACCGCGTTGAGTCAGCTTCCCGGACTTCGGCTCCCGGCCCGACTTCCTCCGACCCCGGGCCGACCGCGTTGCATCGGGTTCCCGGACTTCACTTCCACCTGGCTTCCTGCGGCTTGGGCCGCGCCGGCTTCGGTCCCGGCCGTGTTTCCGTCGCCCGACCCCGTTTCCTTCCGTCCGCCCCGGCGGCAGCCGTTGGTCCGGGTTCTGTTTGCGTCCGGAGAACGCTCTCCCGTCGCCCCAGGACCGCTTCTCTCAGTCAGGCCCCATTCCCGTCGGCCCGCCCCACTCAACTCCTCCGGCCCCCTTCCTCAGCCTGCCCTCCCTCCGCTGCCGCGGCACCTCCCCTCGGGCCGGCCCGCTCCCGTCGGCTCGGCCCGCCTCCTCACCGGTCCTTGGCCAGGGCCACGAGCTCGGCGAAAAGGCCGTCGGCGTGGACGAGGTCGTCGTAGCTGCCCTGCTCGATGACGCGGCCGCCCTGCAGGACGACGATCCTGTCCGCGAGGCGGGTGTTCTCCAGCTGGTGGGTGACCACGATGGTGATGCGCCGGGCGGCGATGCGTTTGATCTCCAGGAAGATCTGGTGCTCGCCACGCGGGTCCATCTGAGATGTCGGCTCGTCCAGGATGAGCAGCGGGGTACGGCGGTACAGCGCACGGCCGCACGCCAGCCGCTGCCACTGTCCGCCGGACAGCTCGGCGCCACCGAAGATCTCGCGTGCGAGCAGGGTGTCGAGCCCGTGCGGAAGCCGCTCGACCGCCTCGCGCATGCCGACGGCGTCGACGGCCTCCCACACCGGCCCGTCCTCATGGGTGCGCGGCTGGCCCAGCGTGATGTTCTCCCGGACGCGCAACGGCCAGCAGGCGAAGTTCTGCGGGACGAGCGCGGTCCGGCTCCAGACGGAGTCGGGCCGGGCGCGCGCGAGGTCGACGCCGTCCCAGAGGACACGGCCCTTGTCCGCCAGGAGGATGCCGGTGATGAGCTTGGTCAGCGTGGATTTGCCGGAGCCGTTCTCACCGACGATCGCGAGGATCTCCCCGCGTCGCAGGGTGAGGGAGACCCCGTCCACGGCGGGCTCGTCCTTGCCGGGGTACCGGTGGACGACCTCCTCGAGCCGGATCTCCTCGACCTGCTCCGGGATGGCCGACTCCCCGCGATTCGGAGCGCGTTCGGCGGCCATGTCGAGGAAGGAGCGCATGTCGGCGAGGTAGAGGGAGGTGTGGAACATCGCGGCGCCGTACTGCACGAACTGGGACAGCGCGGCGAGCGTGGTCTGCACGGCGACCACCGCGGTCGCGGCGACGGGCAGAGCGACCCGCCCCGTCATCGCGAGCCAGGCGAGCGCGGCCCAGGTGAGGAGCAGGAACGCACCGCCGAGGGCGGAGGTCGCGAGGACGATCCGGAGCATGCGGGGCGCGGCGGTCAGGGTGCGCCGGTCGATGCGCTCGGACAACGCGCGGTACCAGTAGACGAGGTAGTCGGTCATGCCGTTCGCGCGGACCTCGTCGCCGTGCCGCGAAAAGGTGGCCCACCAGCGCATCATGCCGCGTACGTTGCGGTCGCCGACGTTGGCGTAGTGCGTCTCGTAGTCGACGCGGGCGGACAGCACGGCCCCGAGACCCGCGGGCAGGACGGCCAGCAGCAACAGCGGGAGCATCAGCCAGTGCAGTGCGGTGATGACCCCGCCGGCGGCGATCATGCGGATGAGTGAGGCCAGGAACTGCTGGGCGTCCTTGACCATCGTGGTGGTGCGGGTGACCCCGACCTCGGCGGCCTCCTGCCGGTCGGCGAACCCGTCCTCGGCCTGGGCGGAGGCCTCCACCCGGCAGACGGCGGAGACGAGGGCGACGTCCGCCTCGGTCACCAGCCGCGGGGTGATCCGTCCGTCGGCGTAGGAGGCCAGGGCCCTGCTGATCCGGCCCACCGCCGCCGCGGCGGTGACCACCGCGAGGGCGGGCAGGGCGCCGTGCAGACGTCCGGACACGGGGCCCGCGCCGAGGATGTGGGTCATGGCCTGTGCGGTGCAGCCGAGGACCACGGCGGCCGCGACGCCGGTGAGGAACTGGCAGCCGAGGAGCAGCACGACCCCGGTCCGGTCGACGGACCAGGCCATGGTCGCGGTGCGGCGCAGCACGGACGGCAGACGCCCGCACATGCTCCGGAAACTGGCTTCTTCCAGGGGGTTCTTGCCGGACTTGCCCGCGTAACTGATCGCGGCCGGCGGTGGAGGGGGCGGCGGGGCATCTTCTGTCGAGGCGTCGGTCACGGTCACCTGCGTCCCTCCTTCGGGCCGGCACCGCACCCGGGTGGTCCGGCGGTGCCAGGCTCAACGAGGGCGCGGGCGAATCGAACGCACGCGTTTCCGGACGAAGAGCGGAGCCGTCAATCCAGGGGCGCCGAACGCGCGGTCGCAGGGATGCAGGGCTTCCCCGGTGGTCGCGGCCGGCCGAAACGCCGGTGCTGGTGACGGCCGTGACGGTTGAGGTTCTGCGGGGACGCAAATCGCGAGCCGTACGTACCCCTTGGCGACTCCGCCCCTTGCCTGATCACCCAGCCGACCGGCATAGTGAGTTTGAAATTCCAACTTACCGGGAGGGGCAGGATGAGCGAGCAGGACAGCGCCGGGGAGGCGGAAGAGCACAGGTTGCCCGCGAAGCTCGCCGCCCACCCGTCCGTGCGGGCCGTGCTGGCCGCTCGGCCCTCCGGCGGCCGGCCCGGGCCGCCGCCGGTGATCGACGCGGCGTGGCTGCGCGCACTGTGCCTGGCGGCCGGCGCGGACGACGCGGCGGCGGTGAGCCTGGACCATCCCGGCCTCGCCGGAGAACGCGAACACGTGCTGGCCGCGCTGCCGGGAACGCGCTCGCTGGTCTCGCTCATGGTCCGCATGAACCGCGACAACACGCGCTCACCCGCGCGCAGTGTGGCCAACCAGGAGTTCCACCAGACCGACGAACAGGTCAACGCGGCGGCCCGTACGGTGACCCGGGCGCTGGAGGACGCCGGCCATCGCGCGCTCAACCCGTCGGCCGGGTTTCCCCAGGAGATGGAGCGCTTTCCCGGTCGTATCTGGGTGGTGGCCCACAAGACGGTCGCCGTGGCGGCCGGCCTGGGTGTGATGGGGCTGCACCGCAACGTCATCCACCCCCGGTTCGGCAACTTCGTGCTGCTGGCCACGGTGCTCGTGGACGCTCCGGTCAGTGCGTACGGACAGGAGCTGGACTACAGCCCCTGTGTGGACTGCAAGTTGTGCGTGGCCGCCTGCCCGGTGGGCGCGATCGGCAAGGACGGCTCGTTCGACGCCCTGGCCTGTACGACCCACAACTACCGGGAGTTCATGAGCGGGTTCACCGACTGGGCGCAGACCGTGGCCGACAGCGAGGACGCCGCCGACTTCCGCTCCAGGGTCACCGACCCGGAGAACGCGTCGATGTGGCAGAGCCTCGCCTTCAAGCCCAGCTACAAGTCCGGCTACTGCGTGGCCGTCTGCCCCGCCGGCGAGGACGTGCTCGGCCCCTACCTCGACGACCGCAGAGCCTACCTGGACACGGTCCTGCGCCCCCTCCAGGACAAGACCGAGACCCTGTACGTCCTGCCGGGCTCGCCGGCACAGCGATACGCCGAACGCCGCTTCCCCCACAAACCGACCAAGGAGGTCTCGGGCGGCTGGCGCGCTCCCGGCAAGCAGCACCCGAACCCGTCCGACCGGCACTGAGCGGGCAGCCGGAGCGGAACGAGGCGCACCGGGCCGGGCGCACGCGGATGGCCTTGGTGCGGCGGGTGGGCGCCGCACCAAGGCCGAGGACGTCCGCTTACGGGATCGTCCAGTGGTGGTCGTCGTTGTCGCTGCAGTAATACAGCGTGAGCCGGGCGTTGTCGCCGCCGGTGCGTACGCCGTCGACGTCGAGGCACAGCCCGCTGGCAAGGTTGACGAGCCAGAAGCCGTCGGAGCGAGCGACTTGAGCATAGAGCTGGTTGTCGCCGGTCGTCTGGTTGCAGTAGAACTCGCTGACCTTGGTGCCGGCGTTCACACTGCCGTAGTTCGGCACGTCGAGGCACAGGTTGTCCTTGACGTTGCGGAGGTTGTAGAGCGCGTAGCCGTTGGAGCTGTAACCGACACGGTCCCAGTAGAACAGCTGGTTGTCGCCGGACGTCCCGTTGCACGTGTACTCGTTGACCGGCCCGTTGACCGTCCCGGCACCGTAGCCGGGAATGTCGATGCATTTGCCGGTGACGACGTTCTTGACGAGGTAGGGCCCGTAGGTGGTAGCCGCGGGCGTTACGCGTCGCGCATCCCGGGGCAGCGTGGTCGTCCCGGCGGGGGACGCGATCCGTACCGGGGTGGCGCCGAGGGCCGCCGGACTTACGGGGGCCGCCTGAGCGGGAACGGCGGTGAACGCGAGCGCGAACAGGGTGACGCCGGCGCTGAGCGTGCCGGCGAACCGTCTGATGGGTCTCATGGTTCGTCCTTGTCTGTGTCCGAGGCTCTGGTTCCGGGCACCGCGACGGGTGAGAAGCAGCGAGCAGGGCGAGGCCGCATTGACCTGCATGGCGCCGTGGTGTGTACGCATCGTTTCGGTTGGACTCGGCCACGGGTAGCTTTCGTCTGCACGTGCAAAAGCCCTGATGGGGACGTCAAGTGCACAGGGGGCCAACCTTGATACGGATTCATCTCGGGTCCGCAGGCCTGGGCAGCGTCAGTGTCTGCGCCCGCCCGGACTACGACGCCGAACTGACAGCAGCCGGGAGGGCTTACGCCCGCAGTGGGCAGCCTCGGGACCCGCTGGTGCAGCTCTACACGCGCAGCATTTCGCCGGACCTCGCCGACGGTGTCAGCCGCCTGTACCTCTCCCACTTGTTCGCCCGCCGCAGTCCCACGCCCTTCACCAAGGCCCTCGCCGAGGGCGAGGAGCGGGCCCGCAGCGTCCTCGCCAACGCCGTCGCCCACCTTCGCAGCACCGCCATCGAGCCATACCGCTCGGGCATCCGATCAGCGGTCGCAGCCCGGGCCGTCGGCCTCTCCCAGATCTACGTCGGCAGTGGCGCCTCGGCGATGCTCCAGCAACTCGGACACGGCATCAGATACCGTCACGGCGTCCTGGAACTGGCGACGGCCTTCGACGCGGACCTCGAACTCGGCCCGCGGTCCCTGCAGATCCAGGCGGTAGCCCTCAGCCGACGGGTCACCTTGGCCGAACCCGCCAGCGATCAGCTGACCGTCCGGATCCCCGCAGGACCCGCGCCACGCATCGGACCCGGCCGGCGGGCAGCCCTGCGACCGCTCCTGGGCACCAGCCGAGCGCAGGCACTCGAGAGCATCGTCATGTCCGGAGGAATCACCGGGCGGCAACTCGCCTCCCTGCTCGGCGTGTCGGACGCCACGGCCAGTCGGCACGCCGCGGTCCTGCGGCGTGCCGGCCTGATCCAGTCCCTGCGGATGGGGCAGAGCGTCGAGCACGTCGCAACTCCCCTGGGCTACCACCTGACGCAGACAGAAACGAGCAGGGGCAGGACGTCTGATTCGGCGTGTTGATGCCCGTCAAGAAGGGTGTGCCCGCGGAGAGTTCGCAATGCCTAGTCGGGCGCGGGAAGCCGTGCGGGTGCGGTGTTGCTCACCTGTTGAAAAATGACCGAGGTACGGAAGCCGGTGATTTCGCCGCGCTTGCTGAGCCGGTCGGTGAGGAAGGCGTGCAGGTGGTCGAGATCCTGCACGGCGACGTGGAGGAGGAAGTCGTCGCCTCCGGAGAGCACGAACACATGGAGGACTTCCGGCATGCCGCTGGCGAAGGCCTTGAAGGCGTCGATGACGCCGCGGCTGAGGGGACGTACCTGAACCGACACCAGCGCCTGAACGCTGCGGTTGAGAGCCGCGGGGTCGATGTCGGCGTGGTAGCCGCGAATGACGCCCCGGCGGTGGAGCGCGCGAACCCGCTCCAGGCAGGTCGAGGGGGCAACGCCGAGCTTCCGGGCGAGTTCGCGGTTGGACTGCCGCGCATCTGTCTGGAGAAGCCGGACAATCTCCGAATCAAGTTCGTCCATGGCCGTCAACCGTATCCCATCTTCATGCAAACGTTCGGTGAGCACACCGCTCGATGGATCGTTCGTGCAGCATGGCGTCATCGAACCGAACGAATGAAGGGACAGCAGGCTCATGCTCGATCATGAGCAGGTCGCGATCCACACCGGCCGTCGCTCGGGGCTTCCGGTCATCGTGGCTGTTCACTCCACGGCACTCGGCCCGGCAGCAGGCGGCCTGCGCGTCTGGCACTACCCCGACTGGCGGGACGGCCTCACCGACGCCCTTCGGCTGTCGGCCGCGATGACCTCGAAGTTCGCCATGGCGGGGTTGCCCAACGGTGGTGGGAAGACCGTCGTGGCCCTGCCGCAGGGGACGGAGCTGGATGCCGGCCGACGCCATGACATGCTGCGGGACGTGGCAGATGTCATCGACTCGCTCGGCGGGGCGTACGCCACCGGGCCGGATGTCGGGACGGGCCCCGACGACATGGCGGTGATCGGGGAAGTCACCCCTCATGTGTTCTGCAGGCCGACGCGTCTGGGCGGCAGCGGCGACTCGTCCCCGCACACCGCGCAGGGGACGCTCGCCGCACTGCGGGCCGTCAGCCGACGGCTGTACGGCAGCAGGAGTCTGGACGGCCGCAGTCTGGCCGTGATCGGTCTGGGCCGCGTCGGCACACACCTGGCACGCCTGCTGGCCGCCGAGGGAGCCGTCCTGACGGTCACCGACATCGACGCGGACAAGCACGGCACCGCCGACGAACTCGGCGCTGTCTGGCGGTCGTCGGAAGAGATCCTCGCCGCGGACGTGGACATCGTGGTCCCCTCGGCGCTCGGCTCCGTTCTGACCCGTCAGAACGTGGCACGGCTGCGCTGCCGTGCCGTGGTCGGGCCGGCGAACAACCAGCTCGCCACCCCCGATGTCGCAGACCTGCTGCACCGGCGCGGCATCATCTGGGTGCCGGATTACGTCGCCGGCGCCGGAGGGGTCATCAACGCCATCAGCACCGAACTCCACCGCCTCGGTGCCGACGAGGCACACGCACGTGTCCGCGCGATCGAGGACACCGTTGACGCCCTGCTGGACACGGCGCAGAGCCACGGCCGGACCCCCGCGCAGGCGGCCGAGGAGCTGGCCATGCGCCGCCTGCGCGCCGCCTCGGCCCGGCTGGGCTCACCCAGGCCGTCGTCGCGGCTGCGGACAGCGGAGCCCCGCGACCCCGAGAACATCTCCCTGCTGCCCGCCGACAGCTCGCGTCGGCACGACCCGAGGAACACGCCATGACCGCCGATACGGGAACCGCCGTCGCCCACTACGAGGGGCTGCTCGCCGAGCACTACACCTGGATGCTCGGCGGAGACGTCCACGAAGTCGCGGACCGGCAGGCCGCGCTGTTCTGCGAACTCGGCCTGGCGGCCGCCGAAGACGGAGGCCCGGCCATCGACCTGGGCTGCGGCTCCGGCGCGCAGACACTGGCCCTGGTCCGCCTCGGTTTCTCCCCGGTGATCGCCGTGGACACCAGCCGCCGCCTGCTCGACGAACTCGTCACCCACACCGAGGACACCGGTGCGGTGCGGCCGGTGCACGGTGACATCCGTACCGTGTGGCCCGAGGCGGCCGCGCCGGGCACGGCCGCGGCCGTCGTCTGCATGGGTGACACGCTTCCCCACCTCCCGTCAAAGGCGGACGTCCCCGTCCTGCTCGGCCACATCGGCCGTGCCCTCGCCCCGGGCGGCCACCTCGTCGTCACCTACCGCGACCTCACAGCGGAGCTGCGCGGCACCGACCGCTTCATCCCGGTACGCAGCAGCGACGACCGGCTGCTCACCTGCTTCCTCGAATACCGCGACGAAGACACGGTGATCGTCCACGACCTGCTCCACACCCGTACGAACGGCTCCTGGCAGCAGCAGACCGGCAGCTATCCCAAGCTGCGGATCGCGTCCTCCTGGCTTGTTCAGCAGTGCCGGGCGGCGGGGCTGGACGTCCGCCGCGACGCGGCCGACTCCAGAGGCATGCGGATCCTGCACGCCGTAAAGCCCTGAGTGCGACACGCGACCGTTGCGGTCACGGCCCCGTGAACCAGCGTGAACTGAAAGGCGGACATGAGCGACCCCTCCACCCGGAGTTGTCCCCGCGAACCCTGGACTGCAGGGCGGCGGTGCGGATCCGGATCATCTGCTGTCCTTGTCCTGACCGCGGTGACCGCGCACCAGCAGGCCGAGCCGGGGACGATCCTGGCTCGGGAAGGGCAGCAGGCATGACGCTCCGCGACGCAGCGCCGGCACAGGCGACCCGAGCCGGAACCGGCAGGGCCCTCGTCGCCTCCGGTGTCACCATCGGCTACGACGTTCTCGGCCCGTCCGACGGGGCACCGGTGCTGCTCGTCCACGGCCACCCGTTCAACCGCAGCATGTGGACGCCGCAGGCCGCCGCATTGTCCGGGGCGGGATACCGGGTCATCGCACCGGACCTGCGCGGGTACGGCGACAGCGTGGTGGTGCCCGGCCGGACGCTGCTGTCGGACTTCGCGCAGGATCTCGCGGGCCTGCTCGACCACCTGGGTGTGCCGCGCGCGGTGGTCGCCGGGCTGTCCATGGGTGGGCAGATCGCCATGCACTTCCACCTGCGGCACCCCGACCGGATTGCGGCACTCGTACTGGCCGACACCTCACCGATCGCCGAGACCGACGAGGGCAAGGCGCTCCGTAACGCCCTCGCCGACCGGCTGCTCGCGGAAGGGATGGACGGCTATGCCGCCGAGGTGATCGACAAGATGATCGCCCCGCACCATGTGACGGGCCTGCCCGAGGTCGCCGAGCATGTGCTGGGCATGATGCGCGGCACGGACCCGGCCGGAGCCGCGGCGGCCCTGCGCGGGCGCGCCGAACGACCCGACTACCGCGACACGCTGCGCGCCGTACGCGTGCCCACCCTCCTGGTGGTCGGCGCGGATGACCCGTACACACCGGTGGACCAGGCCGAGCTCATGCACGCGCTCGTCCCCGGCGCCACGCTCGCCCTCATCGACGACGCCGCCCATCTGCCGAACCTGGAGCAGCCGCAGCGATTCAACGCCGTGCTGCTGGACTTCCTCCGCGCGCACCGGTATTGATTCGGGCCTCCGCATCCGCTGTTGGGGTCCTGCTGCGCGCCGTCGACGGGCATTTCCCACCCGCCGGCGGGGCGGTGACGGTCCTGCCCCAGTTGCCCGGTGGCCTGGAGTGCTCGGCGGCCTCAACCGGCATGCGCTGACCTGCACCGCGCTGCCCGCCGCCGAGGTCCACGCCCACCGTGGACGGCCAGGGCGACGATCCATGCGCCGGGATTTCGTCTTCGTCCGGGCGCGCCCCGTGTGGAAAGGACGCCTGGTCGTCGCCCCGCAGGCGGGGCCTGATGAAGGGGGGATGAAAGGGGCGGGGAACGACCCGAGCGCATGGATTTACCGTTCCCCGCCCCGGCGCGTCGGCCCGCCTCGTCACAACACGGGGGGACGACCCTGCGACCGGTCGGACGAAGCTTCGACTCACCGATCTTGTTACAGACCCTCCGACGCCGGCCGCCCGCGGGCCAGCGGAGCCGGTCCGGCCGGGTGACGCGCCGTATGGCACACCGGTGCCGTGGGCCGCCGCGGCTGAGCACCGGCACCCGCGTTCCCCGGCTCGCTGCACCGCCGGCGTCTCCTACCGCCACCGTCTCGGGTGTCCTGGACGCCGAAGGCGGGGAACGGACCGCCCTGGGCCGCGGCGTGAGCGGCACTTGGTCAAGAGCTCCGGCATGACCGTTGGGCCGGCCGACCGGAGGCCGGGAACCACCCGCGCGCACCCGGTAGTTGACAGGGAGAAGCGACGGTCGCCGAGAGGAGCGCCGCGCGACACGGGACGGCGTCCAGGCCGTGCCCCTCGAACCGGCAAGCCCCCTCCTGTGTGCGGGCGAACCGCGCGTCCCTGCACCGTGGGTCCTGAGGCCGACCGCGCGACCCCTTGACCGACCCCCCACCGACGACTCCATACTGGCGGCCAAATCGATTGGCCAAATCGATTTGGCCGCCGTCCCGGCCGGATCGTCGCGGCCTGAGCCGAGCGAGCCGAACGGAGCCCGCGCGTGTCCAGTCCCGTACATCCCGTCGACGAGTCCCGCCCCCTCGGACGGATCGTGCTCTTCGGTGTGCAGCACGTCCTCGTCATGGCGGCCACACCGATCTCCGCGATCTTCCTGATGAGTGCCACCCTCCGGCTCAGTCCGGGCATCACCGTCAACCTGCTCTCCGCGGCCCTGCTGCTGTCCGGGATCGGCTCGCTCGTGCAGTCCCTCGGACCCTGGAAGTTCGGGCCACGGCTGCCGTTCGTGATGCTGCCGGGCGGAGCGCCTCTGATCCTGTTCCTGTCGATCGCGCAGCAGCACGGGCTGCGCACGGCGACCGGCGCGGTGCTCCTCACCGCCGCCTTCACCTTCCTGGTGCTGCCGCTGTTCACGCGCCTGCTGAGATTCTTCCCGCCGCTGGTCATCGGCACGATGATCGTGATCGTCGGGGTCAACCTGGTGAAGGTCGGCGCGCTGCTGGTCACCGGGCAGCCCGGCACTCCGGGCTTCGCCGATCCGGCCCGCCTCGGGCCGGCCTTCGCCACCATCGCCCTGATCGTCGCCTTCACCCGGCTGCTGCGCGGGGTCCTGCGTCAACTCGCCGTACTGCTCGGCCTCGTGGCCGGCACGGCCCTCGCCTGCGCCCTCGGGCAGGTCCACCCGGGCGCCGCCCTGTCGGGCCAACTGGTGGGTGTGCCACGTCCGTTGCCGTTCGGTACACCAGTCTTCGACCTGCTCGCCGCGCTGCCGCTG
Organism: Streptomyces sp. NPDC030799; assembly: GCF_055572255.1. Classification (NCBI taxonomy): domain Bacteria; kingdom Bacillati; phylum Actinomycetota; class Actinomycetes; order Kitasatosporales; family Streptomycetaceae; genus Streptomyces; species Streptomyces sp. NPDC030799. Next base: position 572,523 of record NZ_JBVIDS010000003.1, read on the forward strand.
CTGCTGTACAGCCTCGCGTCCATGGCGGAGGCGACCGGGCAGACCGTCATCAACGCGGAGGCGGTCGGCAAAGACATCGACGTAGGGACCGACGTGCCGCGCACCGTCCGCGGGGACGCCCTGACCTCACTGCTCGGCGCCTGTTTCGGGCTGCCGCTGATGGTGACCAGCGGGGAGAACATCGGCATCGTCCGGGTCACCGGCGTGCGCAGCCGGTATGTCACGGCCGCCGCGGGCGTCGTTCTCGTCGTCCTCGGCTTTGTGACGCCCGTCGCGCGGGCGATCAGCGTGATGCCGTCGGCCGTGGTCGGGGGCGCCGCGATGGTCGTCTTCGCGGTGATCACCGTACTGGGTGTGCAGATGCTCGGCCGCGCCCGGCTGGAGGACCACACGGCCACGATGACCTGCGCCGTCGCGCTCGCGCTGGGCCTGCTGCCGATCCTGGTGCCCGGTGTGTACACCGGGTTCCCGTCCGGCGTGCGGATCCTGCTGGAGAACGGGGTCGCGGTGGGCGCCCTCGTCGCCGCCGTCCTCAACGTCGTCTTCCACCATCTGGGGCGGCACCCCACGGACACCACCGCCGCCGTGCCGGCCGAGGCGCCGGGTCCGACCGCCCGTGTCTGACGTTCCGCGCAGCTCCCTCCCCCTCTCGAACAACGGAGAAGCATGACCGACCTGACCCCCGACCGGCTCCGCCAGGACGCGCTGCTGCTGGTCCCCGACATGACGCTCACCCCCGACGGCCCGCTGGAACTGCACGCCGTGGTCGTGCGGGACGGCGTGTTCCGCGATGTCGGCCCCGTCGAGCGGATCATCCGGGGGCACCCGTCGCTGACCCCCCTCCGGCTGCCCGGGCACGTGCTGATGCCGGGCTTCGTCGACGCCCACCACCATCTGACGCAGAGCTTCGGCGGTGCCCTCGCCTTCGGGGAGCCGTCGGAGATCTTCCGCCGGGTGTGGGTGCCGCTGGAGCGCGCCCTGGACGAGGAGTCGGCGTACGTGGCCGCGAAACTGGCGGCACTGGAGTCCCTGCGGGGCGGTTTCACGACGGTCGCCGAGTCGGGAACCCGGGCCACCGTGGACGTGGACGTCGTGGCCTCGGCCGCACGTGACGCGGGCATCCGCTGCGTGCTGGGGCTGATCTGCAACGACGCCTCGGACGGCACCGGTGACGACACGGATCCGCGGGCCGTGCTCGCCGCCGCCGAGCAGCACCTCGCGCGCTACGCCGCCGACGACCTGGTCCATCCCTCGCTGGCCGTCTCCGTGCCGGAGGCCGCGACCGCACCCACGCTCGCGGCGACGGCGCGGCTCGCCGCCGACGCGGGCACGGTCGTACAGATCCACGTGAACGAACACCTCGTCGCGGTCGAGCGCTCCCTGGTCCGGTACGGGCTGCGGCCCCTGGAGTATCTGCACCAGGTGGGCGCGCTGGGCCCGCAGTTGCTCGCCGCGCACGCCACGCTGCTCACCCCGGCCGAGGTCACACTGCTCGCGGACAGCGGCACGGCGGTGAGCTACAACCCGGTCGCCAGCGCGTGGAAGGGCAACGCCGTCGCCCCCGCCACCACCTTCGCCGAGCGCGGCATCCGGTTCGGTCTGGGCACCGACGGGACACGCGGGGACGGTTTCCGGCTGACGGACGCGGCGGAGTTCGCTCAGCGGCTCACCTACGGCCTGGCCAGCGGCGACTCCTCCTGCGGCGCCGGCTGGACGTGGTGGGAGCGGGCCACGGCGGGCGGCGCGGACGCGGTCGGACTGGGCCGGCACACGGGACGCATCGCGCCCGGTGCCGCGGCGGACTTCCTCCTGGTCGACGTCGGGGGGCCGGAGCTGCAGCCGTCCTGGGACCTGCCGTGGGAGCTGGTCCGGCACGGCAACCGGGACCAGCTCACCGCCGTGTTCGTCGCCGGCCGGCTGCGCCTGTGGCACGGCTGGCCGCCGGACTGGGACGGACCGGCACTGGTCCGACGGGCCGCCGAACTGGGCCCGCGCGTGGTACGGCGCGCCGGGGTGACACGGGCCCATCCGACATCGGTGACCGCGCGGCAGCGAGCGGCGGCACCGGACGCCGCCGCGTCGCCGCCCAGCCCGTTCACGGCCGGGGGCACGCCCACCGTCCCACCGCCCCCTGGGCATCCGCACGGCTCCGTCCTCCCGACGCCCCGCTCCGGCGCGCGGCGATGAACGCCGGCACTCTGGCGGTACTGGCGCTGACCGTCGCGGCGGCGGCGTTCGTGCAGGGCACGAGCGGCCTCGGGTTCGCGCTGATCGTCGCGCCGGTCGCGGGCCTCGTCGATCCGGCGCTGCTGCCGGTGTTCGTGCTGACCGCGATGATCCCGCTCAACCTGTACGTCGCCTGGCGCGAGCGGCACAGTCTCGATCTGCGCGGCGCCCGGTGGATCACGGCGGCCCGGCTGACGGCGACACCGGCGGGGCTGGCGCTGCTGTGGGCGATCCCGCAGGGCGCGCTCGGAGCCGTCGTCGGCGCGGCGACGGTGCTGGCGGCCGTGGTGAGCCTCGTCGTGCCGTCGTTCGTACCCGGGCGCGGAGCCTATGTGGGCGCCGGGGTCATCACCGGGCTGACCGAGACCGCCACCGGGGTGGGCGGCCCGCCCCTCGCCCTCGTCTACCAGCACCGGCCGCCGGGCGAGCTGCGGGCGACCGTCGCCGCCTGCTTCCTGGTGGGCGAAGTCGCCTCGCTGCTCCTGCTGTTCGTCACCGGGCGGGGACGTGCGGCGGACATGGGCTGGGCACTCCTGCTGCTGCCGGCGCTCGCCGCGGGGGCCTGGCTGAGCCGGCTCGTGCACCGGCGTGTCGACGCGCAGCGGATGCGTGCCTTCGTCCTTGTCTTCGCCCTGGTGTCGGGGGTGGTGCTGATGGCGAGGACGTGACACTCCGCTGCCGGACGCGCCCTGCCGTGCCCCGGTGCCGGACGCGCGCCGTCGTGCCCCGGTGCCGGACGGGCCCCGTTCGATCCTGCTGCCGGACGGCCCCTGTCTACGCCGTCCCCGGGGGCGTCCCGCCGGTCTCGGTCGGCGGGCGGCGCAACGACGAGGCGCGCAGCACGAGCCGGGGTGCGGCGGAGGGCGGCTCGCCCCCGGTCCCCGTCGGCCCGGCCATGCCGGTGGCCGGTCGCGCGCCCAGCCGGGCGAGCAGCAGTTCCACCGCGTCCGCGGCGGCCCGCTCCAGGCCCAAGTCGACGGCGGTGAGCGGCGGTTCGCAGGTGCGGGCGCGCAGACCGTCGTACCGGGTGACGACCATGACGTCATCGGGGATACGGCGTCCCGCCTCCCGCAGGGCCCGTACGGCGCCGACGGCGAAGGCGTCGACCAGCACGCACAGCGCATCGATGCCGGGGTGCTCGGCGATCAGCGCGGCGCACCGGTCGTATCCCGCCTGCTCGCCGCCGTCCTCCGGGGCGGTCGCGACGATCGGCGGCCGGCCGTGTGCGGCGGCGATCCGTTCGTAGGCCGCGCGGGCGTCGACCGAGGAGTGACGGGTGCCCGCGCCGACGATGAGCGCCGGGTTGCGGGCGCCCTGGTCACGCAGATGGTCGAGGAGCAGTTCGACCACCCTGCCGCCGTGCAGGTCCACGTAGGGGGCGTCGTCGTCGGGCGCGGTGGGCCGGCCCAGGGCGACGTACGGCAGTCCACGCTCGCGCAGTTGGGCCACGGCCGCGTCGTCCGCCTCGGGCTCGACCACGATCGCGCCGTCGATGTCCACGGAGTACAGCGCGGATCCGGACTGCACGGGCGGGATCAGCACGAGGGCGTAGTCGTGGACGAGGGCCCGCTCGGCCGCTGCGGCGGCCACCTCCATGTAGAAGCCGAGCCGTGAGGGGCCGCCGGCCACCGCGAACGGCATCGAGGACGCCAGCGCGATGGCCTTGGCCTGCCCCCGGCGCAGCCGCTGGGCGCGCAGGTTGGGCCGGTACCCCAGCTCGGCGGCGATCTTCTTGATGCGTTCGCGGGTCCGCGGGTCGACCTTGCCGATGCCGTTGAGGGCGTGGGACACGGTGGTCCGCGACACCGACGCGGCGGCGGCGACGTCGGCGATCGTGGGCCGGCGAGCGCCGTGGGACGTGGTCATGGCCCCATCTTCGCAATCTCCGCCGCCCGGAGCCACCACGATCCCGTCCCGGCAGCCGGTCGTCTCGGCAACCGGCTCCGCGGGTAGGGGCGTTCATGCACTCGGCGGCATCGGGATGGAGTCCACGTCGGACACCCGCGCTGTCGCCGAGGAAGCGGTCGAAGCCGGCGCCTGTGCGGGGGTGCAGGTGAAGGTGTTGCCGGCCGGCCGGACCGTCATGGACGTCGCGCTCGGTGAGGAGTAGCCGGGCGTTTCCCTGACGGCGGGCTCGGCGATGCCGTGGTTCGGCGTCCGAGCTGCCGGCCACGCTCGCCTTCGCCCGAGCCTGGGAGCCGGGTCTGCTGGGTCCGCTGGGTCGGCTGGGTCCGCTGGGCCCCGGACGGCCTGGTACGGAACCATCTGCCGGGGTTCTCCGGGACGGCCGGGCCTCGCTCACCGTGCGGCCGGCGGCGAGGGCGGGGCGGCGGCGGTTCCGGGGCAGCGGGCGGCCTGTCTCGGCCATGCCGTGTCTCTGCTGGTCGCGAAGATCGCCGTGCGCCCCGGCAGCACCACCGCCTTCGCCGTCTTCCCGCGCACGGAGGTGACCGCGCTGCTCGGACTGACCTCGGCCCTCGGTGGCCCGCCCGCGCCCCGGTGGTGCAGGCGCCCTGCGCGGGGACCGCCACGGCTGCTGCCCGCGTCGCCCGGTTCGCACGACCACCCGGAGCCGTCCGGGCACCTGCGTGGCCGGGCCCTTCGGTGAGGCGGCCGTCGGCGCCGCGATCACGCGGCGGACTCCCCGACGGCCGACGGCTGCTGCGCGAGAAGACGTGCGCCGCCCTCGTACGCGAACAGCGTCCGGCGGGTGCCGTCGGGGAGGCGACGGGCGTGCCCGTGCGGTGGGGGCTGGGGCACTTGTGCCCGTCGGGGCCACAACGCCGGCACTCCGGTCGGTCGGGGGCGCGGGAATCCGCGCCGGGCAGACGCGGGCCACGCTTGGTGAGGCTCGCGTGATGGTGCGACTCTGGGGGGAGAGGTCTGCGACGAGGGGAATCCTGGAGGGCCGATGGGACGTGACGTCCCGGCGCTCGTCTTCACCCGCGAGGACCGCCGCCGGTACCGGATCAAGATGCACGAGTGCCTCGACGCGCTGGCGCAGATGCTGCGCGAGTCACGGTTCGAGTCCGAGCGGCCGCAGGTCGGCCTGGAGATCGAGCTGAACCTGGTGGGCGAGGACGCCGAGCCGGCGATGCGCAACACCGATGCGCTGAAGGCGATCTCGGACCCCGCCTGGTCCACCGAGCTGGGCCGGTTCAACCTGGAGATCAACGTCCCGCCCCGGCGGCTGATCGCGGGTGGTCCCGACGCGTGGGAGTCGGAGATCCGCGCCGCGCTGAACCACGCCGACGAGCGGGCCCGATCGATCGGCACCCGGCTGATCATGATCGGTATCCTGCCCACCCTGCGCCAGGAGGACATCGGCGAGGAAACCCTGTCGGAGAACCCGCGTTACCAGCTGCTCAACGACCAGATCTTCGCGGCCAGGGGCGAGGACCTGCGCATCGAGGTGGACGGCGTGGACCGGCTGCGCACCTACGCGGACACCATCACCCCGGAGGCCGCGTGCACGAGCACGCAGTTCCATCTCCAGGTGTCTCCGGAGGAGTTCGCCGGTTACTGGAACGCGGCGCAGGCCATCTGCGGGGTCCAGGTCGCGCTGGCGGCGAACTCGCCGTTCCTGTTCGGCAAGGAGCTGTGGGACGAGACCCGCATCCCGCTGTTCGAGCAGGCCACGGACACCCGGCCGGAGGAGATCAAGGTGCAGGGCGTACGGCCCCGGGTGTGGTTCGGCGAGCGGTGGATCAACAGCGTCTTCGACCTCTTCGAGGAGAACCTGCGCTACTTCCCCGCGCTCCTCCCGCTGTGCGACGAGCAGGACCCGGTGGAGACGCTGGACCGCGGAGACACCCCCGAACTGGGCGAACTGACCCTGCACAACGGCACGATCTACCGCTGGAACCGCCCGGTGTACGCCGTCTCGCACGACGTACCGCACATCCGGGTGGAGAACCGGGTGCTGCCCGCCGGACCGACCGTCGCCGACACCCTCGCCAACGGTGCCTTCTACTACGGCCTCACCCGCGCCCTGGTGGAGGAGGACCGGCCGGTGTGGTCGCGGATGTCGTTCGCGGCCGCCGAGGACAATCTGCACACCGCCGCCCGGCACGGCATCGACGCCCTGCTGTACTGGCCCGGGATGGGCGAGGTGCCGGTGCCGGAACTGGTCCTGCGGCGGCTGCTGCCGCTGGCGCACCGGGGCCTGGAGCACTCCGGCATGGACGAGGCATGGCGGGAGCCGCTGCTCGGCATCATCGAGCAGCGCTGTGTCACGGCACGCAACGGCGCCGTGTGGCAGAAGGAGATGTTCCACCACCTCGACGCCACCGCGCACGCGGGCCGGCACGAGGCGCTGCGCCGGATGACCCAGCTGTACATCGACTACATGCACCTCAACGCGCCCGTCCACACCTGGCCGGTGGACTGAGCGGGCTCAGCGGGTGAGCACGGTGTTCAACGCCCGGGCCGGCTCGGCCCGTTCGGCGGTGTGATCCCGGGTGAACACCCGGTCCAGCCGGTCGAGTCGTCCGTCGTCGACGAGGTGCCCGCGCAGACATCAACCCGGTGACGGACCGCCGACGCGCACACCGCCACGCCGCACGCGAGCGGCGCGTGGGACCCCGCCGAACAGCACTTCAGCCCGCTGGCCGGACTCGTGGTCCACGCGATCGACCAGTACCGTGCCGAGCGCCCGCCGAGCGGACTGCTCCTGTCACGGATCAGCTTCGACATCCTGGGGCGGCTCGCCCTGGACGAGTGCGAGATACAGGTGGAGTCGATCCGGCCGGGCCGCACCATCGAACTGCTCGAAGCGGTCGTGCGCATCGCGGACCGGCCGGTCGTGCGGGCCCGCGCCTGGCTGCTCACCGAGGTGGACACCAGCACGGTGGCCGGCGGCGCCGACGCCCGCATGCCCCTGCCGTACGGCCTCGCCGGCCAGTCGCTGGCCTCCGTGTGGCCCGGGGGTCACTGCGCGTCCGTCGACATCCGTCCGGTCCATGCCCCGGAGCCGGGCCGCGCCACGGCCTGGATCACCACGGACCTCGACCTCGTCGCCGGCGAGCCGAGCAGCCCGGTCGCGTCCTACGTCGCGCTGGTCGACACGGCCAACGGCATCGCCGTACGCCGGCCGCCGACCGAGTGGATGTTCCCCAACGTCGACCTGACGATCCATCTGCACCGCCGGCCGGAGGACCGTTGGGCCGGTCTGGACACCACGGTCGTCTTCGGCCCCACCGGCCTGGGGCTCACCAGCAGCGTCCTGCACGACATCCACGGCCCGGTGGGACGGGCCGAGCAAACCCTCACGGTCCGACCGCTGCCCGGCCGGTGACCCCGGCAGGCCTCAGGGCTCGATGTTCCACCGCTCGGGGAGGTCGGCATCGCAGAAGACACAGACGAAGTGGCCGTCCCGCACGATGTTGTGCTGCCCGCAGACGCCGCAGCGGCGGAAGATCACCTCATGGGTGAAGGAACCGGGGTGGCCGAGCCCGGCCCGCTCCAGCGCCTGGGCCACGGCCGGCCACGAGTCGGTGTCCGGACAGTAGCCGGTCGACTGGTTGCTCACCTCGTGTGCCGTCCAGCGGCCGGCGTCCTCGCGAAAGCTGATCTCTCCCGCGCTCAGCACCGGCTCACCGCCCGCGCAGGCGACGTGCTCGGACCGGCGCGGGGCCAGTAGCAGGACGCCGTCCCCACTGATGACGAAGGTGAAGGGTTCGGCAAGTTCCGCACGGGTGCGGGTCGCGGCCCAGTCCACGAACTCACCCGCCGTGCGGATGCCGGTGCCGGTGTCCCCCGGCCGGGCCGCGGCCCTCAGGTCCTCGGGACCGACATACCGATAGCTCCGGCAGCTCTCTCCCGACAGGCTCATGCCGGTCACGGTAGGGCATGGACGGACCGAGGTGACCGGCGTCGCGGCGGAAGCCGTGGGCGAGCCTCACGGTGCCGTCGCGTCCTGACTCTCACGGGCGGCGGCCTCGGTCCGAGCGGCAGTCGCGGCCCCTTCGTGAGCGGCGCGCGCCCTTCCTGCCCGCCCCTCCGCACGCGTCGCCCCCACCGAAGCGAGCCCCACCGCCGCCACCCCCGCCCACTGGGCCACGGCCAGGTGCTGGCCGAGGAGGACCAGGCCGATCAGGGCTCCGACCGCCGGTTCCAGGCTGGTGAGGACGCCGAAGACGCGCGGTGTGAGGCGGCGCAGGGCTTCCAGCTGGAAGGTGTAGGGCACCACGCTGGACAGGACGGCGACCGCCGCGGCCACGGCGAGCGTGCCCGGGTCCAGCAGGCGGGTGCCCGCCTGCGTGATGCCGTAGGGAAGGCTGAGCAGCGCACCCCAGGTGACGGCGAGCGTCAGGCCGTTGCCGCCGGGGTCGTGTCCGGCCAGCCGTTTGCCGGCCAGGATGTACCCGCCCCAGCAGCAACCGGCCAGGGTGGCGCAGGCGATGCCGGTGGCGTCCAGGGCGCTACCGGAGTGGCTGAGCAGGAGGACGCCGGTGGCGGCGAGGCCTGCCCACAGCAGGTCGGGGGCGCGGCGGGAGCCGCACAGGGCGATGGTGAAGGGGCCGAGGAACTCCAGGGTGGTGGCGGCGCCCAGCGGCAGCCGGGCGACCGCCTCGTAGTACGCGAGATGGTGCACGGCGAGCAGCGTGCCCGCCACGGCCGCGATGCCGAGGCCGGTCCGGTCGCCGCGGATCCGGGGCCGCCCCAGGGCGGTGAGGACCAGCGCGGCGAGGACCAGCCGCAGGGTCACCACGCCGGCCGGTCCCACCGCGGGGTAGAGACGGGTCGTCAGCGCGGCTCCGCCCTGCAGGCCGAGGATTCCGCCGAGGACGAGCCCGGGGGCGGGTACGGCGCCGAGTCCCCGGCCGAGAGCGAGTGCGGCGCGTGGGCGAGGGGTGGGCTGGGGGCTGATGGGTATCGAGCTCCTTGTGCGGCTGCCCTCGCACCCTAGGGCGGTGCCCCGTTGCTGATCAACAGTGGGGGTGGTGGCACGGCTGTCGGCGGTACCGCTTAGCGTGCTGTCATGCGCGTCGACTACTCACCCGAGTCCATGGGCGCCGGAGCGTTCTACCGTCTGCTCACGGCCGTCGTCGTTCCGCGGCCGATCGCCTGGGTGTCGACCCTCGCTCCGGACGGCGAGACGGCGAACCTGGCCCCGCACTCCTTCTTCACCGTCGCCTGCACCGATCCGCCGGTCGTCCAGTTCACGTCGGTGGGCCGGAAGGACTCGCTGCGCAATGCGGAGGAGACCGGGGAGTTCGTCGTGAACTTCGCCCCGGAGCCGCTCTTCGCCGAGATCAACGCGACCGCGACCGACTTCCCCCGCGACCGGGGTGAGTTCGACGCCGTGGGCATCGAGCGGGAGCCGTCGCTGCGGGTGCGGCCGCCGCGGGTGGCCGCGTCTCCGGTCGCCCTCGAATGCACACTGCACTCGACCCTGCGCCTGGGCGATTCCACGGTGGTGTTCGGTCAGGTCGTGCACGCCGCCGTCCACGAGGACGTACTGGTGGAGGACCGGCCCGACATCGGCCGGCTCCGGCCGCTGTCCCGGCTGGGCGGCAACGAGTGGGGCACGGTCGGCGAGATCCACGAGCTGGCCCGCATACCGTACCGGGACCGGAAGCGCGACTGAGCCCACTGGCTCGTCAGACGAGCACCAGCACAAGGGGCACCCCCCGGCACGGCACCAGGCGTAGGTCCTCGTACGTGCCGGGGCGTGCCGTGCCGAGCAGTTCGGCGAAGTCGGGGCCCTTGGTGAGGGAGCCGGCCAGGTGGGCGGCGTCGGCGGAGGCGGCGACCCGGCCGCGGGCGTTGACCAGGTGGGCGGGGCGCGGAAGGCGCCGCAGGAGGGGGAGTACGGCCGCCTCGAAGTGGCGGAGGTAGACGTCTGCGGCGGCCACCCCGGCGAACCGGCCCTGCACCAGCACCGGTTCGGACAGGGTCAGGCTGTACTCGTCGGAGCAGAGATAGTCGACGTAGGGTCCGGCCACCGCCCGGCGCCCGGTGTCGCGGGGCAGCGCGAACCAGTCCCAGTGCGTGTAGTCGGAGTACGCCGACTGACCGGGATCGAGGTCGAGCAGGAGCGGTCGGACGTCACCGTCCGTGCCCGACTGCCACCACTCCAGCCAGGCGGGCACGTCGGCCAGCAGGCCGGGGGCCGCGACGAAACCGACGCCGGAGACCAGTTCCTCGCGGGTCAGGTGCAGATGCAGGCCGGGGCGCAGGGCGGCGAGGTCGGCGCTGGCGGGCCGCCGGCCCTGCGCGGCCACCCGGTGGAGCAGGGCCTCGGTGTCGGCGCGGGTGGCGGCGACGGTCTCGAAGACGGCTTCCAGCGCAGCGCCGACCTGCGCGGCCACCCAGGTCTCCGTCTCCGTGTCGAGGGTGGCGAGCCCGGGCCTGACGCCCATGGTGTCCTCCAGCGGACGGGAACCGGACGCGGCGCGGTCAGAGGGTGAGACGTACGGCGACGAGCCGCGCCGTCGACTCCCTGACGCACCGCTCGGCCAGCGTGCCGGCCGTTTCTTGGACCCCATCCTGCACGGCCGAGATGACGCAGCGGTGACGGTCCGCAACTTCTTCACGATATGCGTCGTCGGCGAGAACCAGGCAGAGCAGTGCGCCGATCTCGCTCTGCAGAGCGACCTGTTCGCGGGTGAGCCGCGCGGACTGGGCGGCTGCCGCGAGTTCGACGTGGAAGCGGCCGTACAGCCGGCTGCGTGCCGCCGCATCCTCGGCCCGTGTCAGCTCCTCCACGGTGCGGCGGAGTTGACGGAGGTCCTCGGGCTCGGTGCGCTGCGCGGCGAGGCGGGCGGCGGCACCGGACAGGGCGGCCCAGTGGTCGCCCAGGTCGCGCAGCTCCTCGGTGCTCCAGCCACGCAGCCGGGCCCTCAGCCGGTCGTCGGCGGGGACTTCGGGGAGGGAGACGAAGCTGCCGCCGCCGCGGCCCCGGCGGGTGGTGACCAGGCCCTGTTGCCGCAGGGCCATGAGCGCCTCGCGCAGCGTGACCGTGGAGACACCGAGCTGTCCGGCGAGCTCGCTCTCGCCGGGGAGTTGCTCGCCGTCGGCGAGGAGGCCCAGTTCGATGGCGTCGGCGAGGCGGCGTACGACCGCGTCCACGCGGGCCCGGTTGTCCACCGGGCTGAAGACGGCCCTGCGGGCGCGGCTGTCCGTCTCCTGCTGCTTCACGGTCACCACCTCGTGCATTGACTCAAGCTTTACCTTAAGGGGACCTTGAGCTTAGAACTATGACTTCATATGTTTGCGGTCAAGCGGTTCAACGTACAGCGCGCCAGAAAGGTTCCCCCATGGAGGGAATTGCGATCCGGCTGCAGGACCTGCGGAAGTCGTTCGGTGGGACGACCGCCGTGGCCGGGGTCGACCTGGAGATCCGGGACGGCGAGTTCTTCTCGATGCTGGGCCCCTCCGGCTCCGGGAAGACCACCGTCCTCCGGCTCGTCGCAGGGTTCGAGACACCGGACCGGGGCCGGATCGAACTCGCCGGCCAGGAGGTCACCGGCCTCGCCCCGTTCGAGCGGGACGTGCACACGGTCTTCCAGGACTACGCCCTCTTCCCGCACATGACGGTCGAGCAGAACGTCGCCTACGGCCTGAAGGTCCGCGGAGTACCCAAGGCCGAACGTCTCGTCCGCGCCCGCAAGGCCCTCGCCGAGGTCCGCCTGGAGGGCTACGGCCAGCGGCGCCCGGCCCAGCTCTCCGGCGGACAGCGCCAGCGCGTCGCCCTTGCCCGCGCGCTCGTCGGCCGGCCCCGGGTGCTGCTCCTGGACGAGCCTCTCGGCGCCCTGGACCTGAAGCTGCGCGAGCAGATGCAGGTCGAGCTGAAGGCGATCCAGCGGGAGGTCGGGATCACCTTCGTCTTCGTCACCCACGACCAGGAGGAGGCCCTGACGATGAGCGACCGCATCGCCGTCTTCGAACAGGGCCGTATCGCCCAGATCGGCACGCCCGCGGAGATATACGAGCGCCCGGCGACCCCTTTCGTCGCCTCCTTCGTCGGCACCTCGAACCTCCTCGACGGGGAGGCGGCCCACCGGATCGTCGGTACGCCGGGCACGTACAACATCCGGCCTGAGAAGATCCGGGTCCTGAAGGAGTCCGCAGAGGCGGACGAGCCGCAGCACGCAACCGCCACCGGAACCGTCGCCGAGGTCGTCTACCTCGGCGACGCCACGCGCTTCCTGGTCGACCTCGACGGCGGCGGCCGGCTCACCGCGCTCCAGCAGAACCTGGAGACCTCCTCCGAGGACGCCGCCGCCTACCGCGGCACCCGGGTCCGCCTGACCTGGCACCGCCGGCACGCCGTCCGGCTGCCCTCCTGACCTCTCCCCCGCCTTCAACGTCCCCCTGGAGAACACCGTGCGTCCCACCCGAACCCTGCGCGTCGCGGCCTGCGCCGCCGCGCTGCTGCTCGCCGCCGCCTGTGACTCCTCCGGCTCGGGCAGTTCGTCCGCGACCGGCCTCAACCCACCCGACCTCAAGGCCCCGACGAAGCTCGGCAAGACGGAGGGCCAGGTCAACCTGATCGCCTGGGCCGGCTATGTCGAGGACGGCTCCGACGACCCGAAGGCGAACTGGGTCGGCGGCTTCGAGAAACAGACGGGCTGTCAGGTCCACTCGAAGGTCGCCGCCAGCTCGGACGAGATGGTCAAGCTGATGAAGACCGGCGAGTACGACGCCGTCTCCGCCTCCGGTGACGCCTCTCTGCGCCTGATCGCCTCCGGCGACGCGGCACCGGTGAACACCGCCCTGGTCCCGAACTACAAGGACGTCTTCGCCGGGCTGAAGAACGGCGGCTGGAACTCGGTCAAGGGCCGGATGTACGGCATCCCGCACGGCCGGGGCGCCAACCTGCTGATGTACAACACCGAGAAGGTCAGGCCCGCGCCCACCTCCTGGGCCGCCGTCTTCGACGGCGCCTCGACCTACAAGGGTCATGTCACCGCCTACGACTCGCCGATCTACATCGCCGACGCGGCCCTCTACCTCAAGGCCACCAAGCCGGAGCTGAAGATCAAGGACCCGTACGCGCTCGACCAGAAGCAGTTCGACGCGGCCGTGGCCCTGCTCAAGCAGCAGAACAAGAACGTCGGGGAGTACTGGAGCGACTACCTCAAGGAGGTCTCCGCCTTCAAGAGCGGCGACTCGGTGGTCGGCACCACCTGGCAGGTCATCGCCAACCTCGCCGCCTCCGAGGGCGCGAAGGTCAAGGCGCTGGTGCCGAAGGAGGGTTCCACCGGCTGGTCCGACACCTGGATGGTGTACAGCAGGGCCAAGCACCCCAACTGCGCCTACAAGTGGCTGGACTGGATCGTGTCGCCCAAGGTCAACGCCCAGGTCGCCGAGTACTTCGGCGAGGCCCCGGCCAACTCCAGGGCGTGCGCAGAGACCAGCGACAAGGACTTCTGCACGGTCTACCACGCGGCCGACGAGAACTACTGGAAGAAGATCGCCTTCTGGAACACGCCCATCGAGCAGTGCCTCGACGGCCGCAAGGACGTGAAGTGCGTGCCGTACGCGAAGTGGGTGCAGGCCTGGACCGAGATCAAGGGCTGAGGCATGGCCCTGCTGACCCGGACCGCGGGGGCGCTGCACCGCAGACCCCGGCTGCGGCTGACCCTCCTGCTCACCGCCCCGCTGCTGTGGCTCGCCGTCCTCTATCTCGGCTCCCTCGCGGTCCTGTTCGTCTCCGCGTTCTGGACCACGAACTCCTTCACCTCGCAGGTGGTGAAGGTCTGGTCGACGGACAACTTCCACGAGCTGTTCACCACGCCCGTCTTCCGCCAGGTGATCCTGCGCAGTGCCGGAGTCGCACTCGCGGTGACCGTGCTGTGCGCGGTGATCGCCTTCCCGGTGGCCTTCTACACCGCGCGCGTGGCCGGGCCCAGGTGGCGCCCGCTCCTGGTGGTGGCCATCCTCACCCCGCTGTGGGCGAGTTACCTGGTCAAGGTGTACGCCTGGCGGCTCATCCTGTCCCGGGGCGGCCTCGCCGACTGGATGCTCGCGCCGTTCGGGCTGAGCGGCCCCGGCTTCGGCCTGCCGGCCACCGTCCTCACTCTGACCTACCTGTGGCTGCCCTACATGATCCTGCCGATCCACACGGCCCTCGAACAACTTCCGGCCGACCTGCTCGACGCCTCGGCCGACCTCGGGGCGCGGGCCGGGCGGACCTTCCGCTCGGTGGTGCTGCCGATGGTGCTGCCGTCGGTCGCGGCCGGCTCGGTGTTCACCTTCTCGCTCAGCCTCGGCGACTACATCACCGTGCAGATCGTCGGCGGCAAGACGCAGCTGATCGGCAACCTCGTGTACTCCAACATCGAGCTCAACCTGCCCATGGCCGCGGCGCTCGGCACCGTCCCCGTCGTCGTGATCGTCCTGTACCTGCTGGCGATCCGCCGTACGGGCGCCCTCGACAGCCTGTAGGACCTGGAGGAGAGAAGCGCCATGCATCTCAGCCGCCCCGCGCGCATCGCCCTGCGCACCGGCGCCGGGCTCGGTTTCGCGGTGGTCTACGTCCCGCTGCTGCTCGTCCTCGTCAACTCCCTCAATCCCGACCGCAGCGCGAGCTGGCCGCCGTCGGGGCTGACGTGGCGCTGGTGGTCGGCGGCCGGGCACAGCTCCGGTGCCCGGCAGGCGCTGTGGGTCTCGGTGAAGGCGGGTCTCGGGGCCACCGCGATCGCGGTGGTGCTCGGTACGCTCATCGCGTTCGCCGTGGCCCGGCACCGCTTCTTCGGCCGCGACACGGTGTCGTTCATCGTGGTCCTGCCGATCGCGCTGCCCGGCATCGTCACCGGCATCGCCCTCAACTCGGCCTTCAGTACGGTTCTGGCGCCGCTCGGCGTGGGTCTCGGGCTGTTCACGGTGATCGTCGGCCATGCCACGTTCTGCATCGTGGTGGTCTTCAACAACGTGGTCGCGCGGCTGCGCCGTACGGCCGCCTCGTACGAGGAGGCGGCCATGGACCTCGGCGCGACGACCTTCCGGGCCTTCGCCGACGTCACCTTCCCGCTCGTCCGCTCCGCACTGCTGGCGGGCGCTCTGCTCGCCTTCGCCCTCTCCTTCGACGAGATCGTGGTCACCACGTTCACCGCGGGACCCGGCATCGAGACCCTGCCGATCTGGATCTTCGACAACATGACGCGACCCCAGCAGGCGCCGGTGGTGAACGTCGTGGCCGCAGTGCTCGTGCTGCTGTCGGTGCTCCCGATCTACGTCGCCCAGCGGCTGTCCGCGGACACGGCGACGTCGAGCCGGGTGTGAGAGCCTGTACGGCGCACGGACAGGGGGGTGCATGAGTACGGAGAACGGCGTCGACCCGGCACGAGCGGTGCGCGCGGCGTACGAGGCGGCCTCGGCGGTCGTCGCGGACCTGGGTGACGAGGAGTCCTGGCTGCCGACCGGCTGTACCGGCTGGGCGGTCCGTGATCTCGTCTTCCACTGTCTGGCGGACGCCCAGCGCGCGCTCGTGGCCCTGCACACGCCGGCGCACGAGCCGGTGGACCGGGACGCCGTGTCCTACTGGCGGGACTGGCGGCCGGACACCGTCGGGGCCGCGAACGGCCGGCGGTGGGTACGGGTGAACGGCAGCATGTTCCTCGACTTCCGTCAGCTGCAGGGCCTGTATCTGGAGACGCTGGCGGCGGCCGTGCAGGCGGCGGAGGCGGCCGACCCCGCCCGGCACGTCGGCACGCAGGGGCACGTCCTGACCGCCGGGGACCTGCTGACCACCCTCGCGGTGGAGGCGACCGTCCACCACCTGGACCTGACGGTCCGTCTCCCGCACGCGCCCGGTCCGGCCCCGGAGGGTCTGGCGGCGGTACGCGTCACGCTGGACGGTCTGCTCGGGCGACCGGGCCTGCCGGAGTGGACCGACGAGCACTACGCGCGCGTGGGCACCGGACGGGCCGCGCTCACCGAGGCCGAACGGGACGCCCTGGGTGCGGCGGCGGACCGGTTCCCCCTGTTCGGCTGAGACCCGGCCGCACACCCGACACGGGGACGCGCACGGCGTCACCTGCGCGGCGCGGGGCCTGCCGGCCGGGTTGATGGAAACCTGCGCCCATGAACAACCCGCCCAGCATCGACACGTACGTCGACCGGGTCACCGCCGGACCCGGCGGAGCGATGACCGACGAGGTCGGCGTGATCACCGGCGATCTGACGGTCGCGACCATCCTGCTGTCCGACGGCCGCAGTGTGCGCGTCGCCATCCAGCACTCCGGCAGCGACACCTGGTACACGCTCGCCGGCAGCCCGGCCCCGGTGCCCGCCGGACAACTCGCGGCATACCACCGGGATCTCCTGGGCCGCATCCGCCGCGGAGGTGGCACGCGCGCCACCTGAGCGGGCCAACTCCCCCTGTGCACGGGCCGGTTGGCTTGGCCATGAACATGCAAAAGGCGGCTCCCACACCTTGACCGGCGTTTGGTCCAGACCAATCATGGCCTAGCTCCAATGGCCCATGGCCGGGCCGCACAGTGCCGTTCGCCAACCGGGAGTACCCGATGACACGTCCGAGACCCGTACGCGCCCTGCTCGCAGGCCTGGTCACCCTGGCCGCCTCGGCGGGGCTCACCCTGGCAGCGCAGGGCACCGCACATGCGGCGACCCCGCTGCCCCCCCATGTCTTCGCGCCCTACTTCGAGGCCTACAACGGCGACAGCCCCGCCGCGCTCGCCCAGGCCTCCGGCGCCAAGTACCTGACCATGGCCTTCCTCCAGACCGACAAGAAGGGCTCCTGCACCCCCTACTGGAACGGCGACACGTCCACGCCGGTCGACTCCTCCGTCTTCGGCGCCGACTTCGCCACCATCCGCTCGCGCGGCGGTGACGTGATCCCCTCCCTCGGCGGCTACGCGGCCGACAACGGCGGCACCGAGATCGCCGACAGCTGCACGAACACCGACTCCATCGCCGCCGCCTACGAGAAGATCATCACCACCTACGACGTCTCCCGGCTCGACATGGACGTCGAGGACAACTCCCTCACGAACACCGCCGGCATCGACCGCCGCAACCAGGCCGTCAAGAAGGTCCAGGACTGGGCCGCTGCGAACGGCCGCTCGGTGCAGTTCTCGTACACGCTGCCGACCACGACGACCGGACTCGCCGACAGCGGCCTCGCCGTACTGCGCAGCGCGAAGAAGGCGGGTGCCAGGATCGACGTGGTCAACATCATGACCTTCGACTACTACGACGGCGCCACGCACCACATGGCCACCGACACCGAGACGGCCGCGAGCGGACTGCACGACCAGCTGGCCGAGCTGTACCCGAACCTGTCGGACACCCAGCTGTGGAACATGGCCGGCGTCACCGAGATGCCCGGCGTGGACGACTACGGCCCGGCCGAGACCTTCACCACCGCCGACGCCCCCACGGTCTACGACTGGGCGGTCGCCAAGGGCATCAACACCCTCTCCTTCTGGGCCCTCCAGCGGGACAACGGCGGCTGCCCCGGATCCGGCGCCTCCGACACCTGCTCCGGTATCTCCCAGGACACCTGGTACTTCACCCACACCTTCGCGCCCTTCAGCAGCGGTACGACGACCCCGCCGGCGAACGACTTCTCCGTGGCCCTCTCCCCCGCCACCGCCTCGGTCGACCCCGGCGGAACCGCGACCGCGACGGTGCGGACCGCGGTGACCTCCGGCAGCGCGCAGACGGTCGGTCTGACGGTGAGCGGCGCGCCGAGCGGGGCGACCGCGTCCCTGAGCCCGTCCTCGGTCACCGCGGGCGGAGCCGCCACCCTCACCGTGAAGACCGGTGCCACCACGCCACCCGGCACCTACGCCCTGACCGTCACCGGCGCCGCGGGCCCGACCCGGCACAGCTCCACCCTGACCCTGACCGTCAGGGGGTCCGGCGGCACGGCCGTCCTCGCCAACGGTGACTTCGAGTCCGGCTCACTCACGCCGTGGACCTGCGACAGCGGGGCCACCGTGGTCTCCTCCCCCGCGCACGGCGGGGCGCACGCCCTGAGGACCGCGCCCTCCGCCTCGCAGACCGGCCGATGCGCGCAGACCCTGACCCTGAAGCCCGGCACCTCCTACACCCTGAGCGGCTGGGTGCAGGGTCCGTACGCCTACCTCGGCGTCAGCGGCGGGGCAACGGCCAGTACCTGGACCTCGTCCTCGTCGTGGTCGAAGCTGACGGTGCCGTTCACGACGGGCTCCTCGGGCACGGTCACGGTGTATGCGCACGGCTGGTACGGCCAGGGCGCGGTCTACGCCGACGACCTGACCCTGAGCTGACCCGGCGCCCGGCCGCCGCCTTCCGTAGGCTGAAAGGACCCGAAGCTCCTCCGGGAGGCCTCCCGCAGGCAGGAGACGGTCGTGATCGAACTGGCCGCGGCGTTCGCCGTCGCGGGAGCCGCGAGCAACGCCGTGGGCACCGCCTTCCAGCGCAAGGCCGCGTCCGCCAGCAGCCGTGGCGGGCTGCGGCTGCTCGCGGAGCTGGTGCGCCGGCCCTTCTGGGTGATCGGCATGTGCGGGGTGGTCTGCGCCGCCCTGTTCCAGAGCCTGGCCCTGGTCAACGGCCCCCTCGCGCTGGTCCAGCCGCTCTTCATCCTGGAGCTGCCCTTCGCGCTGCTCGTCGCCGCCCCGCTGATGCACAGGCGGCTGCCCCGATCCGGCTGGAGGGGGGTGGGCGGCTGCGTCGTGGGCCTCGCCGTCCTGCTCGTCGCCGCCGCCCCGCACGGCGCCACCGCTTACGCGCCGCTCACCCGCTGGATTCCCGCCCTGTGCCTGTGCCTGGGCGGGATGGCCGCGGCCGTTCTGCTCGCCGGCCGGGGTCACTCGCCGGCCCGCCGCGCCGCGCTCTTCGCGGCGGCCTCCGCCGCGGGCAACGCGCTGACCGCCGCCCTGCTGAAGTCGGCCGCCGGCACCTTCGCCGACCACGGCTTCGCGGCGTTCCTGCGGTCCTGGCAGACGTACGGCTTCGCACTCACCGGTGCCGCCGCCGTGATCCTGCTGGAGAACGCCCTCCAGGCCGGGCCGCTGGCCGCGGCGCAGCCCGCGCTGACCATCGGTGACGCGGTGATCAGCCTGACGCTCGGCATGACACTGTTCGGGGAGCGGATCCGCATGGGCTGGTGGCTCGTACCGGAGGCGTGCGGCGCCGTGCTCATCGTCGTGGGCGTGGTGGTGCTCAGCCGGGCCGTCCAGCACATCACCGTGGCGCCGGTCGCGGCCGGACAGCGGCGCACGGCTGCGTGAAAGGGGGAACGCCCGCACGGACCGCGCCCGTGCCGTCACGGGCGCCGGAAACCACCGCTCGCAGGCCCCGCGGCCTTCGCGCCTGCTACCGCCCCGCGATTCCGTCGATCCAGGCCTGGAGCCGTTCACCCTGCGCAGCCATCAGACCGGGGTCGCGCAACGTGTTGGTGAGGACGCACATGCCCTGGTAGGCGGCGACGAGTTCGACGGCGAGCGCGGCGGCGTCGGCGCGGCCGAGCTGGGCGAACTGGGACTCCGCCCAGGCGAGCAGGGCTCGCATGACCTTCGCGGCGGACTGGCCCAGGCCGTCGTCACGCTTGTCGAGCTCGGTGGCGAGGGTGCCGAAGGGACAGCCGAAGCGGGCCGCGGTCTCACGCTGGTCGACCCAGCCGGCGACGAGCGCCTTCAGCCGGGCGGCCGGATCCGGCAGGGTGTCCAAGCGGGTCGTGAGCGCGTCGAGTTGCTCGCAGTGGGCGTCCACGGCGGCTTCGACCAGCTGGTCCTTGGTCTTGAAGTAGTAGTAGACGTTGCCGAGCGGCACCTCGGCCGTGCGGGCGATGTCGCCGAGGGTCGTCTTCTCCACACCCTGCTCATGGAAGACCTGGACGGCCGCCTTCACCAGGCGCTCGCGCTTGTCGCCGCGGCCGGAACGGCTGGGTCGCGCCGCCCGGGCCGTGGCCGCGGATTCTGAGTCAGTCACCTGACTGAGGATAGACAACGGTGGCCGCTCCGGGCTAATGTCCCGTCTTAGTTAGTCAACTAACTCACTCGACCGAGGAGAGAAACGCCATGATCGTTGTCACGGGAGCCACGGGGAACGTGGGGCGGGCCCTGGTCGCCGCGTTGGTCGAGGCCGGGGAGACGGTGACGGCCGTCGCCCGGCGCATCGGGGCGGATGACGTACCGCCGGGTGTCCGGGCCATCGCCGCCGACCTCGGTGACCCGCAGAGCCTCGCGCCCGCACTGGAGGGCGCCAAGGCCCTGTTCCTGCTGGTGGCCGGCGAGGAACCGGCCGGCATCCTGCGCCGGGCCGCCGCCGCCGGCTTGGCGAAGGTGGTGCTGTTGTCCTCGCAGGGCGCGGGCACGCGGCCACAGGCGTACACGCACGCGGCGCGTTTCGAGGCGGCCGTGGCCCGATCGGGGCTGCCGTTCACCGTGCTGCGCTCCGGCGGGCTGGCCTCGAACGCACTGGCCTGGGCGGAGCCGGTGCGCCGGTACCGCACCGCGGCGGCACCCTTCGCCGATGTGGCGCTGCCGTTCGTCGACCCGGCCGACGTCGCCGCGGTGGCGGCGGCCGTACTGCGCGGGGACGGGCACGACGGCGCCACCTACACGCTGACCGGTCCCGAGCCGACCACCCCACGGCAGCGGGCCGCCGCCATCGCCACCGCACTCGAAGAACCGGTGACGTTCGTGGAGCAGAGCCGCGAGGAAGCCCGCACGGAGATGATCCGGTTCATTCCGCCCGCCGTCGTCGAGGGCACGCTCGCCGTCCTCGGCGCTCCGACCCCGGAGGAACAGGCGGTCGGCGGTGACGTGGAGCGCTTGCTCGGCCGGCCCGCGGCACCCTTCTCCGCGTGGGCGGCACGCAACGCGGCCGCGTTCCGCTGAGCCTCGCGGGTCCGCCGGCACGGACCGTCCGATGTCCGGCGCCGCAGGGCCGACCGGGTGACGGGAGCGGCACTTGGCCACCCCGTTGCACGCCACACCGCACCAATTAGCCGTTTTATAAACTTATCGGCTCTATGGTGCGAACTGTCGGGAGTCGGCCGAGGTGGCGCACAAGGCGTCGCGGCCGGGCGCGGGTTGGGATGGCGATGAGTGGAATCAGCCGCCGGAGTGCGGCTCGCCTCGGTCTCGGCGCCGGCATCGGTCTGGCTGCCGCCTCGCTGGCCAGATGCGCAGGCCGCTCGGACGAGGACGGTACGGCACCCCTGGAGGGGCCGCCCCGGCTGATCGGGGACGGCTCCACGGCGTACACCGGACGGCAGCCCCACCAGCCGGCGCCGCCCGAGCCCCTCGAACCCGGCCAGACCCCGCCGCAGTTCGTGGTGTTCTCCTGGGACGGCGCCGGCGAGCTGGGCACCGGACTGTTCCCGCGTTTCCTGGAGCTCGCCCGCGCCCACGGCGCACACATGACGTTCTTCCTGTCCGGCCTCTATCTCCTGCCGGAGGAGAAGAAGCATCTCTACGATCCGCCGAACAACCCGGTCGGCGCCTCCAACATCGGCTACCTCACCGGTGAACACCTCAAGGCGACGCTGAAGTACATCCGCCAGGCCTGGCTCGACGGACACGAGATCGGTACACACTTCAACGGGCACTTCTGCGCCGGTTCCGGGTCGGTGGCCAACTGGACGCCGGAGCAGTGGCGTTCGGAGGTGGAACAGGCACGGACCTTCGTCAAGTGCTGGCGGTCGCACACCGGTTGGCACGACGACCCGCCGCTCCCCTTCGACTACGACAAGGAACTCGTGGGCGGCCGCACCCCCTGTCTGCTCGGGCAGCGGAACCTGCTGCCGGTCGTGCGGGAACTGGGCTGGCGCTACGACGCCTCCTCACCCGGCGGGCTGCAGTGCTGGCCGAGGAAGCGGGGCGACGTGTGGGACCTGCCGCTGCAGAGCATCCCGTTTCCCGGGCACAGGTTCGAGGTGCTGTCCATGGACTACAACATGATGGCGAACCAGTCGAAGAACTCGACGCGCGCGCCCTCCTACAACTACCCCTACTGGCGCGCGCAGGCGGCACAGGCCTATATGGCCGGGTTCCAGCGGGCGTACGAGACGAACCGGGCGCCGCTGTTCATCGGCAACCACTTCGAGCAGTGGAACGGCGGCATCTACATGGACGCGGCCGAGGAGGCCCTGCGGCAGATCGCCGGCTGGGACGACGTGCGCCTGGTCTCCTTCCGGCAGTTCGTGGACTGGCTCGACGCGCAGGACCCCAGGATCCTCTCGAAACTGCGCACCCTGGAGGTGGGTCGGAAACCGGACGGCGGCTGGTCCGCCTTCCTGCGCCCCGGGAAATGACCGCACCCCGAAAGGAAGGCCGGTTTCCGTCAATGGGACTTTGCCGGGGGCAGCGGCCTTCCTAGCGTGGGGTCATGGCAGCACACGGAACGACAGGGAGCGGCCCGGCCGGGAATGTCGTCGTCGGAGTGAGCGACTCGCTCGCCGGCCTGGCCGCGTTGCGCCGCGGCATTCTGGAAGCCCGCAGAACCGGCCGCACGCTGGTGGCCGTCCATGCCTGGGAGCCGCCGGAGGGCGATGCGGTCTACCGGCGCTGGCCCGAGCCGACGTGGGGCCGGCTGTGGTCCGACAAGGCGCGGCAGCTGCTGGACCGGGCCTTCGAGCTGGCGAACGGCGGTCCTCCGGGCGACCTGCGGATCGTACGGCGGGTGGTCAGGGGCCGCGCAGGACCGGTGCTGTGCTCGATCGCGTCGTCCCCGGACGACCTGCTGGTCATAGGCAGGGCCAGGCCCCGGGGCCCACTGGCCCGGCTGCACCGCCGACCGGTGCACCGGCACGTCCCGGCCCGGGCCGCGTGCGAGGTCCTGGTCGTGGCCGGCCCGCGGCTGCTGCCCCGCGAGGCACGGATCCTGCGGCGCGGCGAACCGGCGGAGCGGCGGGGCCGGGCGGCGGGCCTGGCGCCGTGACCCCGGCCGCGCTGCGCCGGGGTCTCCGAGGTCAGCTCGCGCTGCGGCGGGCGTACACCTCGATCTCGATCTTCATACGTGGGTCGGCGAGGCCGCACACCAGCATGGTGGCGGCCGGCCGGACCTCGCCGAAGCAGCGGCGCAGCACCGGCCAGCAGGGCTCGAAGTCCGCGCGGTCGGGTAGCAGATAGCGCACCCGCACCACGTCGGCGAAGCCGCACTCGGCCTCCGCGAGCGCGGCCTCGATGTTGCGCAGGCACTGCTCCGCCTGTGCCACGACGTCGTCCGGGATCGTCATGGTGGTGTAGTCGAACCCCGTGGTCCCGGACACATGGACCCAGTCCCCGTCGACCACGGCACGGGCGTAGCCGATCTGCTCCTCGAAGGCCGAGCCGCTGAGGATCGCACGTCGCTCTGTCATGCGCGGAAAGCTAGGTGACCAGCGCCGATACGTCCAATACGGGCTTTGCCTCGGACTGATATCTCCAGGCATATGGACCGGACTGATATCCCTGGGACATGGACCGCCCCGAACTCCCGCTGCCGCAGCTGCACGCCTTCGTCGTACTCGCCGAGGAACTCCACTTCGGCCGCGCCGCCGCCCGCCTGGGCATCGCCCAGCCCCCGCTGAGCCAGCAGATCCGCCGACTGGAGCAGAAGGTCGGGTACGCGCTCTTCGAGCGGGAACCGGGACGGGTGACGCTCACCCCGGCCGGCCACGCGCTGCTGCCGGCCGCCCGGCAGGCCCTGGCCGGGCTCGCCGACGGGCTGACCGCGGCACGGGCCGCCGGCAGCGGCCGGTCCGGGCGGTTGCGGATCGGCTTCGCCGCCTCACTGGCCCTGACCGTCCTGCCGGGCCTGCTGCGCGACTTCCGGCAGCGGTTCCCCGACGCGGATCTGGACATCCACGAGATGACCACGGCGCCGCAGCTCGACGCACTGCGCGAGAGAACGATCGACATCGGCCTGCTGCGGGAGCCTCCGGCCGACGAGTCCGAACTGGGCTTCCGGACCGTGTTCAGTGAGCCGTTCGTGGCCGTGCTGCCGGCCGCACACCCACGGGCCGGCCAACGGGTGGTGCCCCTTGCGGAGTTGACCGGCGAGCCGTTCGTCCTGCTGCCGCGCGCTGTCGGCCCGCAGTTGTACGACCGGATCACCGGCCTGTGCGAGGAGGCGGGGTTCACACCCCGGATCTCCCAGCACGCGGTGGAGTGGCAGACCGTGTGCGCCCTGGTGGAGACCGGGCTCGGGGTGTCCCTGGCCCCGGCGAGCATCCGCCGCATCCGGCTCAAGGGGGTGGCCTTCCGCCGGATCGATCCCGGCACCGCGCGTACACGGGTCGCCGTCGCATGGCGCAGGAACGACCGCAATCCACTGGTGGCCCGCCTGCTGACGACGATCGGTCAGCAGGCGCGGCACCGCTCATGAGCTCTCACATCTCTCTTATGTTCGCTCGCCAGAGTCCACGGCTGTGAAGGCGAGGAAGCTCAAGAAGACGAAGACACAGACGAAGACACAGACGAAGATCATCGCGGTGAGCGGTGCGCTCCTGATGGTCGGTGCGATCGGTACGGCCGCCGCGTTCGGCACCGCCACGCAGGAGTCCCGGCGCATCGAAGCGCACGGCGACCAGCTCTCCGTACCGGTCGACGGTGGCCGCGCCACGGTGGACCTCAGGTCCCTGGCCGTGCGGGCCCGGGCGGACGACGGCCGCACCTGGCAGCTGTCGGCACCGGCGTCCGGTGATCTCGGCGCGCCCGGGAAGGTCACCGTCCGCGGCGGTCGGGCCAGTTGGCGCTACGGCGACAGGGGGCTGACCGTCACCGCCTCCGCGCGTGACGGACGCCTGGCCGTCACCGTGCACTCGGCACGGCGGGCCAGCCTGACCTGGCCGGTCTCCGGCACGGACCGAACCACGCAGGAGGTGCAGGTCCCGCGCGGTGAGGGTTTGTCCGTGCCGGTCGCCGACCGGTGGTGGAACTCTCCCTCGGCGGGCCTGGCGGGCACCGAGGCCGACATGGCCGGCGGCCTGACCATGCCGTTCTGGGGCACCAGCCAGTCCGGACGGCACGGCGCGAGCTACATCGTCGAGTCCGACATCGGCACGACCCTCAGGTTCGTGTCCGTCGGCGGCAGGCTCCGCACCGAGGCCGAGCACGCGTTCTCGGCGCAACAGGCCACGGGGACGTACACGGTGACGTTCGCACTCACCGACGGGTCACCGGTGGCGGCGGCGCGCGACTACCGCGCCTGGCTCCAGGGCCACGGTGGCATCACGACGCTCCGGCAGAAGATCGCGCGCAATCCCGAAGTCGCCAAGCTGGTGGGCGCCTTCCACGCCTACACGTGGGGCCAGGCACGTACCGCCGAGGGCGTCCGCCGGCTGCGGGAGCTGGGGATCGACCGGATGTGGCTGGGGTACGACGCCGACGGCGCCCCCATGGACCGGGAGGCCACGCGCCTTGCCCGGCAGGCCGGCTATCTCGTCGGGCCCTACGACTCCTGGGCCAATGCGCAGGACCCGGCGTCGGCCGACACCCCCGTGTCCGACTGGCCCGCCCCGGTGTGGCAGGCCGCCTGTGTGCGCCAGGCGGACGGCACCGTCGTCACCGGATTCGGCGGCCGCGGCTGCTATGTGAGCTCCGAAGCGCTCCGCCGCGCGGAGCCCGGCCGGCACTACCTGTCCGACCGCACCGGGAAGATGACCGCGGGTGGCGCCACCAGCTACTTCCTGGACGTCGACGCCGCAGGTGAACTGTTCGCCGATCACTCTCCGGCGCATCCGATGACCAAGGCCCAGGACCGCAGGAACCGGCTCGCGCGCATGGCATGGCTGTCCGGCGACCGCCGCCTGGTGCTCGGTTCGGAGAGCGCGGGTTCCTGGGCGAACGGAGTGCTGTCCTTCAGCCATGGCTCGGGCACACCGGTCGACGACCGGTTGTGGAAGCTGGAGAGGGACCGCCCGGCCTGGGGCGGTTACGCCCCGGCCGACGCACCGGGGGTCTTCTTCAAGCCCGTCCATCTGCCGGCCGACCTCGCGAAGGCGATGTACGACCCGAGGTACCGGGTGCCGCTCTACCAGACGGTCCTGCACGACTCGGTGATCAGTACCGAGCGCTGGGAGCTGTCGTGGTCGAAACTGCCGGACCAGAGCCGCACCCGTGCGCTTCTCGCGATGCTGTACAACGTGCCCCTCAACCTGGTCCTCGACCAGTCCGAACTGGACCGGCACGGCGAGCGGATCGCCCAGGTGCAACGGTACTTCGAGCCCCTGCACAAGGCGGCGGCCGCACAGCCGATGACCGGCTTCCGCCGGCTCACGGACGACGGTCTCGTACAGCGCACCACGTTCGGCAGCGGGGTGCTGACCGTGACGGCCAACTTCTCCACCACGCCCCATGACGGGCTGCCCGCCGGCTGCGTCGACGCGGTGCTCAAGGGAGGCGAGAAGAAGCGGTTGTGCCCCGAGGGCCTGTGACACACGGCCGGCGGCGCGACGGGGCCACCCACTTCGGCAGGGCCACCCATTTCGGCAGGGGCCACCAAGTCCCGGAGGGGCCGCGACTCCCGGCACGGGCAACCAAGTCCCAGCAGGAGCCGCCGACTCCCGGCAGGGGCAACCGAGCCCCAGAAGAAGCCGCCGGCTCCCGGCAGCAGCCACCGGCTCCGGGCACGGGCAACCGGCTCCTGGGACGGGCGATCGGATCCCCTACGGATACCCTGAGGGACAAGATCGGGGGCTTCCCCGGATGTGGGGAGAGCCGACGAGTCGTCAGGCTTGGTCCATGACGACTCCTCTTCCACGGCCGCCCGACCGCCGCGGCGGCACCCGGCGCCGAGCACGAGCGCTCGCCGCGTGCGCCGCCGCCGCGCTGTGCACGCTGACCGCCGCTCTCCCCGCCGCCGCGGCCACCCGCGCGGCCCCCACCGTCCCGACCACCTCGTCGTCCTCCCGTCCGCTCGCCCTTCCCGCCCCGACCGGTCCCTACCGGGTCGGGGAGGTGGACCTGCATGTGGTGGACCACTCCCGGGCGGACCCGTGGCGGTCCGGGAAGAGCCGGCGGGAGTTGATGGTCAGTGTGTACTACCCCGCGACCGACACGGCAGGCCGGCCGGCGGCCCCGTACATGCTGCCCGCGGCGGCCACCCACTTCGACGAGGTCACGGCGAACGGCTACCTCGGGTTGCACATCCCGGCCGGGCGGGCGGACTGGGCGCGCACCGTCACCCACGTGACCCGCAACGCTCCTGCGGCCGCCGGCCGCGCCGGACGGCTCCCGGTGGTGCTCTATTCCCCGGGACTGGGTGAACCGCGCACCTGGGGCACGACGTCGGCGGCCGATCTGGCCAGCCGCGGCTATGCGGTCGTCGCCATCGACAACACCTACGAGTCGCCCGAGGTCCAGTTCCCGGACGGCTCCCTGGCCACCCTGTCACCGCCCTCGGACGGTGTGGACACCTTTCTGCGCAAGGCGCTGGCCGTCCGGGTCGCCGACACCGGCTTCGTCCTGGACCAGCTCAACGAGCTCAACAGCGGCCGGAACCCCGACGCGGACGGACAGCCGCTGCCGGACGGCCTGGCAGGGGCGCTGGATCTGACCGAGGTCGGTATGTTCGGCCACTCGATGGGCGGTACGGCTGCCGCGCTGGCGATGGACGCGGACCACCGGATCACCGCGGGTATCGACATGGACGGCAATCTGACCAACTACGACGGCTCGCTGATGCCCGTCGCCCGGCACGGCCTCGACCGGCCCTTCCTGCTGATGGGCAAGGACGGCGACACCGACACCGGACCCGGCTGGCAGGCGTTCCGCGCCCACACCCCGGGGTGGAACCGTCAGCTGACCCTGCTCGGCTCGGAGCACGCCACGTTCACCGACGCGGAGGCGCTCGTGCCACAGCTGCATCTGTCGCCCTGCGAGCGGACCGACGACATCGGCACGATCGACCCGGCCACCGCGATACGGACCAACGAGGCCTATGTGTCCGCCTACTTCGACCACTGGCTGCGCGGCCGCAGCGGACGGCTGCTGGAGCGACCGTCACCGAAGTACCCGGACATGGTCTTCGTGAAGTGATCGCGGCGCCGTGCCATGGAGGCGGGAGAGAGCGGTACGGGAACTAACAGGAGGAGGACGCGAAGCGCGCCAGCTGGTCCTTGATCCACGGGTCGTACACTGCCAGACGATGCCGAGCGCCAGGGACGGACCACGCCACCTGGCCGGCGACCCAGGGATCGATCCGCTGCCCGGGCCCGCTTCGGCAGGGCGTGCGCCGGTCGGCGTGCACCGCCGCGGTGCCGGCGGCGTGTCCCGCCGGTCCCGGGGTGGCCGCCGCGGAGCCGCCGGTGGCGAGGAGAGCACCTGCGACCACCGTGGTGACGGCACCGGCCGCGCCTGCTTTCCGTATCAGCCTCTTCATTGGCCTTCTCCTTCCGGTAGGGCCCCTGACCGTGCGTGTGCGGTCCATGGCTGACGGTCCCGTCCCGCCCGTAGTGGGGGACCGGGGAACCGCGTCCCATGGCCGGTGGGGGCGTCTACCCAGAAGGACACGCCCCACTCGTGCACGGCCACGCGGTACACGGCCCGGAGGACGGCCGCGGTGCCCGCGGCGCAACCCCGCCGGAACGTGATCACCATTCCCCGTCTGCCGGTCGTCGAGCTCGCGCCGCGGACGATGATCCCGGGCATCGCCGACAAGCTCGCCCTCGACCCGGCGCGCCCGCATCGACCCGGCGCGCCCGCCACCCCCGACCGCCGCGGCACTTACGCCCACACGGTCCGCGACCTGCCCGGGACGGCCGTATGGCCCGCGGTGCCGGTATGCCGCCGTTCGCGAATGGCGGCAGCGAGCACTGTGCTGCCCGCTGCCGCGGGCTTATGGTGGGCCGTCAATTGCGTCCGCTCCGAGGGGAACTGATGAGACCCGGGACCAGGATCGTGCGATACGCCGCCGTCTGTGCGGCAGCCCTGCTGCTCTGTACCGGCCTCACCACCACGGCATCGGCCGACGGCGCCACCGCCGCCCGGAACCCGCTCGCCGACCGGCTCGACGCCTACTGGACCCGGGCGCGCATGGCGGCAGCGCTGCCGGCCGACACCGTCAAGGGGAGCAGGCCGGGTGCGCCGGCCGCCGGGGCGTCCCCCGCGGTGGACGGGCCCCGGCCGGGCGAGTACATCCCGCCGAGCCGGAGCTTCGACGGCATCCCCCAGGCCGGCACCTTCTTCTGGACGGACGCCGGCGGCACCGGGCGCACCTGCAGCGGATCCGTCGTCCACAGCCCCGGCCACGACCTGGTGCTGAGCGCCGGCCACTGTCTGAAGGGCTATGCCGGCACCTCGCCCGCGCGTCACCTGGCCTTCGTCCCGCAGTACCACGACGCCCGCAAACCCTTCGGGATCTTCCCGGTGCGCACCGACGGCGTCTACGTTCCCCAGCAGTACTACGACCTGGGCGAACACGCCGGAGCCGGGTACGACTTCGCCTTCGCTGCCACCGAGCCCAACCAGGACGGCACACGCCTCGAGGACGCGGTCGGCGCAGTGCGGCTGCTCACCGGGACGGGCTACTACCACGCCCCGGTCCGGATGATCGGCTACCCCGCGGGGGCGGAGCAGCCGCTGGAGTGCTGGAGCTGGACCACCAGGTGGGACAGCGACGACCCGGCCGACCCCGGCACGTTCCCGCGCATCGCCTGCGACGCCTTCGTGGGCGGCACCAGCGGCGGTCCGATGCTCGTACCGTGGCCCGGCGGTTGGGCGGTCATCGGTGTGATCGGCGGCTATCACACCGGCGGCAACACCCCGCAGATCTCCTACAGCGCCTACTTCGGCGCCGCCACGGCGGACCTGTACGCGGCAGCGGTCACCGGAGCGCCACCGGCGGGCCCCCGCCTCACCGCCGGCTCATAGGGCGATCCCACACGCCGGGCAGTCGTGTCTGCGCGTGCGGGGAAGTCGTCCCGCGCCTGTCCGGGAAGTCGTGCCTGCACGTCCACTGCCAAGGCAACGTCACCGTGGCACGATAGGGGTGAACATCACCCTATCGAGGGGGTGTGGACCATGGCCGTGTCAGAGGCCTCACCCGGTCCGAAAACCCACAAGCCCGGGCTCCGGCGTGAGATCGGCTTCGTCGGACTCATCTGGGCCTCGGAGGGTTCGATCATCGGGTCCGGGTGGCTCTTCGGCGCACAAGGCGCGCTGGCGGCCGCGGGTCCGGCGGCGATCATCTCCTGGGCCATCGGCGGCCTGGCGATCCTCATCCTGGCGCTGGTGCACGCGGAACTCGGCGGTATGTATCCCGTCTCGGGCGGCACCGCCCGCTTCCCGCACTACGCCTTCGGCGGCGCGGCCGGCGCGTCGTTCGGCTGGTTCTCCTGGCTGCAGGCGGCCACCGTGGCGCCCATCGAGGTGCTGGCGATGATCACGTACGGCCAGCACTACTCCTGGGCGAGCGGCTGGGAGAAGGTCCAGGGCGGCGAGCACGTCCTGACTCCGCCGGGCATCGCCGTCGCGGTCGGGCTGATGGCGGTCATCACTGCCATCAACTTCCTCAGCATCCGGCTGCTGGCCCGCACCAACAGCGCGGCGACCTGGTGGAAGGTCGGCGTTCCGCTGCTGACGATCTTCGTGTTCGCCATCGCCCAGTTCCGCACCGGCAACTTCACCGCCGCGAACGGATTCGACCCGTACGGCGCCAAGGGCATCCTGTCCGCCGTCTCCACCAGCGGCATCATCTTCGCTCTGCTGGGCTTCGAGCAGGCCGACCAGCTGGCCGGTGAGAGCGCCAACCCCAAGCGGGACATCCCGCGAGCGGTCATCGGCTCGATCATCCTGGGCATTCTGATCTACATCCTTCTGCAGGTGACCTTCCTCGCCGCACTGCCCGCCGCGCAGATCGGCAGCCACTGGGCCGACTCGGCCTTCACCGCGCTGAGCGGGCCCTTCGCCCAAGTGGCCACGCTGATCAGCCTGGGCTGGCTGGCCACGGTCCTCTATCTCGACGCCGTGGTCTCCCCCGCCGGCACCGGTCTGATCTACATCACCGGCTCCTCCCGGGTTTCCTACGGCCTCAGCCGCAACGGCTATGTGCCCTCCGTCTTCGAGACCACCAACCGGCGCGGTGTTCCCTGGGTCGGCCTCATCACCGCGTTCGTGATCGGCTGCATCTGCTTCCTGCCGTTCCCCAGCTGGCGTTCCCTGGTCGGCCTGATCACCAGCGCCAGCGTGCTGATGTACGCGGGCGCGCCGCTGTCCTTCGGGGTGTTCCGCAACCGGTTGCCCGAGGCACACCGTCCCTACCGGCTGCCCGGCGGCGCCTGGATGTCGCCGCTCGCGTTCATCGTCGCCAACCTGCTGATCCTGTGGTCGGGTTGGACCACCGACTGGAAGCTCGGCGTCGCCATCCTGCTCGGTTACGTCATCCTGGTCGCCAACCGGGTGTTCAAGATGAACCCCATCACTCCCCAGCTCGACCTGCGGGCCGCGCAATGGCTGCCGGTCTACCTCGTGGGCATGGGGCTCATCGTCTACCTCAGCGACTTCGGGCCGCTCAGGCACCCCTGGTTCCCGCTGTGGTGGGACATCGGGGTCGTGGCCGCGTTCAGCGTCGTCATCTACTACTGGGCCATGGCGGTCGCCCTGCCCACCGAACGCATCCAGCGACTGATCGACCAGGTCGTCGTCCCGGAGGAGGAGGACATCCTCTGAGCCGCGGCCTCAATGTCGCGCGTGGCGGATCTTCAACCGCCCGTACTCCATGGTTCCGTAGATCCGGATCCTCGTCCCGCCGGGGCGGGGATGCCGCCGGGCCCTGTAGCGAGGGACCTTCCACACGGTACGCAGCTCTTCCATCTCGACGATCGCGTCGCGCGGCACGATGATCTCGGCCCTGCCGGTGCCGAGGTGCAACTCGATGTCGACCACCGGATGCTCGATGACCGCGTGGGACAGGTCCAGGTGCACCCTGCCGAATGCGGACTCGACCTTGAGGACCCGAGGCACCCGCCATGCGCCGCGCCGCCGGATCCGTCCGCGTGCGGCGGCGATCGTGGACGTGGTGTCCGCGTGCTTTTCGGGGAGCGGGGCCAACACCGGCACGAGGTCATGGTGCGTCCTGGCGGTGAGGACCTGGTGAAGGCGTTCGTCCATCTCCTCGTACGAGATGCGCCCTTCGGCGTACGCCTCCTGCAGGCGCTGCACGGCCATGTCGCGGTCCTCGTCGCTGATCAACTGCGGCGGGCCTGCCGGCTCCCGGTCGGCGCTGCTCATGATCCTCGCCCCTCCCCCTTCTCGCCCATGGCCCTGACGTGCCGTCACAGCAACCTCACAAGGGTGACAGGCGGCCGTACGCGACGTCACCCGTCACCGTCCCGCGGTCAGACGTCCCAGGTGACCGGGAGGCTCTTCACCCCGTAGATGTCCGCGGTCTCCGGGCGCAGGCCGACCTCTTCGGCCGGTACGGCCAGGCGCAGCGTCGGGAAGCGGTTGAACAGCGCGGGGAACGCGACCCGCATCTCGACGCGGGCCAGCTGCTGGCCGAGGCACTGGTGGATGCCGTGACTGAAGGCCAGGTGCCCGCCCACGTCCTGCCTGCGGAGGTCGAGCACGTGCGGGTCGGCGAAGCGCTCGGGGTCGCGGTTGGCGGTGTTGTACGACAGGACGACCGTCGTCCCGGCCTTGATGGTCTGCCCGCCCAGCTCGACGTCCTCCAGCGCCGTCCTCATGAACGTCTTGGCCACGCTCAGATACCGCAGCAACTCCTCCACGGCCCCGTCGATGAGCGCGGGGTCGGCGCGCAGCGCGGCCAGTTGCTCCGGGTGCTGCAGCAGTGCGAACGTGCCGAGGGACAGCATGTTCGCGGTGGTGTCGAACCCGGCCGCCAGCAGAACGAGGCTGATCCCCTTCAGTTCCTCATCGGTCAGATCGCTGCCGGTGAGTTCGCTGAGCACGTCGTCGGTGGGATTCGCGCGCTTGGCGGCCACCAGCTCCGCGAGGTACTCCTGGGTGGCGGTGTAGGCCGCCATCAGCTCCTCATCGCTTGTCTCCCCGCCCATGAACGTGTCGATCTGCTCCTGGAAGGAGCCCCGGTCCTCATACGGCACCCCCAGCAGCTCGCAGATGATGACGGTGGGGATGGGCTTGGCGAACGCGGTCACCAGGTCCGCCGGCGGACCGGCCTTCTCCATGGCGTCCAGGCAGTCGGCGGTGATCTGCTCGACGCGCTCGGTGAGCAGTCGCATCCGTCGCACCGTGAACTTGCCCGCCAGCGGCCGGCGGTAGCGCCGGTGCTGCGGGTCGTCCATGAGGAGGAACTCGCCGGGCGGCACCGAGGGAACCTCGAAGTCGCCCACGTTCAGGAGTTCCTTGCGCGAGCTGAACCGCGAGTCGGCGAGGACCGACCTCACCAGGTCGTACCCGGTGATCAGCCAGCCGGGCCTTCCGCCGACGTGGGTGAAGCGGCTGATGGGGCCGTACCGACGGGCGTCGATCAGCTCGGCCGGCGGGTCGAAGGGGCAGCCCGGCCGACGCTCCGTGGGCAGCGCCGTGACGGTGTGGACGGATTCGCTCATGACCATTCCCCGTTTCACGATATTACGCGTTTGATGCAGCCCGAAAGCTACGTTGCATTCATAATCTCGTCAATCATGCTAGCGACGTAAGTGCAGGTGAACGGCGGGAAATTGGTGCAATGACGCTGAGCTCAAACGCAATGCCGCGTTGCAATGAAGGAACGGTCTAAGAGGCTGTTAAGAACGCCGTTTGGCAGGCTGGTCCCCATGAACGACGCAGCTCAGGACGTGTCCCCCGCCGGTGCCGCGCGCGTGCTGGTCGTGGATGACGATCCCGAGGTACGCGCCGCCCTGGAGGACGGGCTGGCCCTGGAGGGGTTCACCGTCCGTGGTGCGGCGGACGGACACGCGGGTCTGGCGGCGGTGGCGGACTGGGAACCGGACGCGCTGGTGCTCGACGTGATGATGCCGGTGGTGGACGGGCTCGCCGTGTGCCGGCAGTTGCGGGCGCTGGGCGACCGTACGCCGATCCTGGTGCTGACCGCACTGGACGCGGTCAGCGACCGGGTGGACGGCCTGGAGGCGGGAGCGGACGACTACCTGGTCAAGCCGTTCTCGCTGGACGAGCTGGCGGCCCGGCTGCGCGCCCTGCTGCGCCGCGCCGGCCCCGCCGAGCCGACCCCGTGCGCGCAGCTGCACTTCGCCGATCTGGTCGTGGACCCGCGGACCCGCACGGGGCAGCGGGGCGGGCGGCGGCTGGAGTTCACCCGCACCGAGTGGAGCCTGCTGGATCTGCTGCTGCGCCACCCCGGGCAGGTACTGGAGCGGGGCACGATCATGCGCTGGGTGTGGGGCCGGGACCTCGGGCCCGACTCCAATTCGCTGGCCGTCTACATCGGGTATCTGCGCCGGAAACTGGAGGCCGAGGGCGCCTCGCGGCTCGTGCACACCGTGCACGGCGTCGGCTACCGGCTGGACGAACGGTGACGCGGCCGCGCCGGCCCCGTCGGCACCGTCGCCCTCCGCTGCGCCGCCGGCTCGCCCTGACCGCGTCGGCCGCCGTGGCGGGTGTGGCGCTGGCGGTGTGCGCCGGCGCGTACGCCGTCACCGTCTACACCCTGCACCGGCAGTTCGACCTGCAACTGACGCAGGCGGCCACGCTGGCCGTCCAGCAGCACCGGCAGGAGGGCCCCGGGGTGCAGTCCGGCGAGTGCCGGTACCTGGCCGCCCCCGCCTGTGCCCAACTGGTGCCCGAGGCCTCCGCGCAGGACCCGCACCGGCCCTATCTGCTGCCGGTCACGGACGCGGTGCGCGAGGTCGCCGGCCGCCGTCGGGCGCCGTACTACAGCACGGCGTCGGTGGACGGCCGGCCGGTGCGGGTGCTGACCACGCCGGCCCGTCGAGGGCTGGCCATGCAGGTGGCGCTGCGCTCCGACGGGGTACGGCACGCCGAGCGGCAGGCCGCCGGACTGCTCGCCGTGATCGGCGGGGCGGGTGTGCCGGTCGCGGCCCTGCTGGGCTACTGGGTGTCCCGTTCGGGTCTGGCTCCGGTGACCCGGCTGACGTCGACCGCGGAGCGGATCACGGCCACGCGGGACGCGGGACTCCGTATCGAGCTGCCGCCCGGGCAACGAGACAGCGAGGACGAGATCACCCGGCTCGCCGTCACCTTCAACACCATGCTCGACGCCCTGGAGGAATCGCTCGCCGCGCAACGGCGTCTGGTCGCCGACGCCTCGCACGAACTGCGCACACCGCTGACGGCGTTGCGCGCCAACGCCGAGATCCTGCTGCGCGCCGAGCGGCTGACCCCGGACCGGCGGGAGCGTGCGACGAGCGCCCTCACCCGCCAGTTGCGGGAGGTGACCACGCTGGTCAACGACCTGATCGACCTTGCCCGCGACGAAGAGCCGCAGCAGGCCCTGGAGTTGGTGCACCCGACCGCCCTGCTGGAGCACGCGGTGGCGGCCGCCCGCGACCACTGGCCTCACGTTCCCTTCGTCCTCGACACCGGCACCGCGGCGGCGTCCGCCCTGACGGCCGCAGTGCCGAGCCGGCTGACCCGGCTGTTCTCCAACCTGCTGGACAACGCCGCGAAGTTCTCCCCGCCCGGCGGCCGGGTCGAGGTGGCGGCGCAGCGGTCGGCGGATCCCGACCGGCTGGAGATCGCCGTCCGTGACCACGGTCCCGGCATCGACTCGGCCGACCTCCCTCATGTGTTCGACCGCTTCTACCGGGCCCGCGCCGCTCGTGCCCTTCCCGGCTCGGGCCTCGGGCTGGCCATGGCCCGTCAGATCGCCCACACCCACCGCGCCGAACTCACCGCCCACCAGGCCCCGGGAGGCGGCGCCCTGTTCCGGCTGAGCCTGCCCGTGGACTCGCGCTCGCCCCACTGAACCGTCAGCCCGGCGGGACTTCCGGGCCGCCGGGCCAGCGCCGTCCCCGATCTGCAACCGGCCGGACACCCTTGGCCAGGACCAAGCCGTCCCCGTGATGTGACGTCACGTCAGACCAACGGCTGGTTCTGCACCGCATGGCCTTGACAGCAGGAGCCACAGGGACCACTTTGCGGGACAACGTTGTCGAAGGGACATGGTCACGATGGTGCCGTTCCGCCTCCTGCCCGTGCTCACCGCCGGCGCCTTGATCGCCGGTGCCGCCTACGCCCCCGCACAAGCCCACCCCTCCTCCCTCGCGCCGGTCTCCGACCCGGCCTCCCTCGTGAACCCCTTCATCGGGACCACACACGCCGCAGACGACTTCCCGGGGGCCGACACCCCGTTCGGGATGGTCCAGTGGAGCCCCGACACCAGCCCGCACCGCCCGGACGGCGGCGGCTACGAGTACGCCGACTCCGCCATCACCGGATTCGGCCTGACCCATATCGCGGGACCGGGCTGCCGGGCCGCCGGTGACATCCCGGTGCTGCCGACCGTCGGCACGGTGGACACGGGCGCCACGGTCGGCTTCTCGCACGCCGCCGAGTCCGCCACACCCGGTTCGTACACGGTCTCCCTGGACAACGGCGTCACGACGGAACTGACCGCCACCACCCGCAGCGGAATGGCCCGGTTCACCTTCCCGGCCACCACGCGGGCGAACCTCCTGTTCAAACTGACGGGCAGCGAGAACGGCGACACCGCCGCGCAGTTCGACGTGGTCAACGACAGAGAGGTGCGGGGGAAGGTCACCAGCGGCAACTTCTGCGGTGAGGGCAATTCCTACACCGTCTACTACGACATGGTCTTCGACCAGCCGTTCCGCCACAGCGGCACCACGCTGGCCGCCGCCACGCCCACCACCCCCACGACCATTGCCTCCCCCAGCGCACCCGAGGCGCCCAACAAGCCGGTGCTGCACGGCCCCGTGGGCCGTACGCCGCACACCTTCGCGCCCGGGGCGAGCGGCTCCGACGGCTATGTCACGTTCGACACCACCACCCACCGGGTGGTTCAGGCCAAGGTCGGCATCTCGTACGTGTCGGCCGCAGGCGCGGCGGGCAACCGCCGGGCGGAGAACCCGGGCTGGGACCTGGCCAAGGTCCGCGGCGCGGCGCACAGCGCCTGGAAGTCCCTCCTCGGCCGGGTGCGGATCGCCGGCGGGACACCCGCTCAGCAGACCGTCTTCTACACGGCGCTGTACCACGCGCTGCTGCATCCGAACGTGATCAGTGACACCAACCGCCGCTATCCCGGCTTCGACGGCAGGATCCACACCGTCGACCCGGGCCATGGCGCCGCCTACGCCAACTACTCGGGCTGGGACGTCTACCGCTCGCAGGCCCAGCTGGAGGCGCTCGTCGCGCCCCGGATCGCCTCCGACACCGCCCAGTCGATGGTCGATGACTACCGTCAGACCGGCCTGTTCCCCAAGTGGTCGGAGAACAACGGCGAGACCCACGTCATGGTGGGCGATCCGGCGGACGAGATCATCGCCGACTACTACGCCTTCGGGGCCCGCGGCTTCGACACGGCCACCGCCCTCAAGGGCATGATCGCGGAGGCAACCGTCCCCAACGACAACCGGCCCGGCCTCACCTATCTGGAGCAGTTGGGCTGGCTGCCCAGCAACGGCAAGTACGGCTGCTGCAACTTCTACGGCGCGGCCGCCACCACCCTCGAGTACAACTCTGCGGACTTCGCCGTCTCGGCCCTCGCCGGCGCCCTCGGCCACACCGCCGATCAGCAGCGGTTCGCGGACCGGGCGCAGGACTGGCAGAACCTGTTCCACCACGGCAGCGGTTTCATCCAGCCGCGCGACGCCTCGGGCACATGGACGGCGGGCTTCTCGCCGGCCTCGGGCCGGAACTTCGTCGAGGGCGACTCCTGGCAGTACACACCGATGGTGCCGTTCAACCTGCACGGACTGGCGACCGCCCTGGGCGGTGACGCGGCCATGGCCAGGTACCTGGACACGGACCTGTCCTCGCTGACCGGCGCCGGCGGATACACCGATCTGGGCAATGAGCCGAGCCTGAACATTCCCTGGGAGTACGACTACATCGGCCGCCCCTACCAGACGCAGAAGGTCGTCCGGCAGATCCAGGACCAGATCTGGACCGCCGGCCCGGCCGGACTCGCGGGCAACGACGACCTCGGCGAGATGAGCTCGTGGTACGTGTGGTCCGCCCTCGGCATGTATCCCGAGACCCCCGGCACCGCCGATCTGGCGCTGGGCAGCCCGCTCTTCCCCCAGGCGCTGATCACCCTCCCGTCCGGACACACCCTCACGATCAACGGCAACGGTGCGGCGGACGACGCCCCGTACGTCCAGTCGGCCACGTGGAACGGCACGCCCTGGAACGCGGCACACGCGCCCGACGGCGCCCTGACCGGCGGCGGCACCCTCACCTACGTACTCGGCACCTCGCCCAACACGTCCTGGGCGTCGGACGCCTCGGCCGCCCCGCGCTCCTACCCGGGCGCACCCGCCTACAGCGACGTCGGGACGTCCGGTGACACCGCCGCGGCCTCGGCGAACTTCGACGGCGCGGGCTACAGCTACTCCGCGCAC
The DNA here is from genome assembly GCF_055572255.1 of Streptomyces sp. NPDC030799. Taxonomy (NCBI): domain Bacteria; kingdom Bacillati; phylum Actinomycetota; class Actinomycetes; order Kitasatosporales; family Streptomycetaceae; genus Streptomyces; species Streptomyces sp. NPDC030799. The sequence goes on from NZ_JBVIDS010000003.1 coordinate 611,119, forward strand.
GCTCTGGCCACCGCGGGAATCAGCCCCGGCTCGAAGGTCACGGTCGACGGGGTCGGCTTCACCTGGCCCGACGTGGCGCCCGGCGCAAGGGACAACTACGAGGCGAACGGTCAGACGGTACGGACGCCGGGCTCGGGCAGCATCTCCTTCCTGGGTGCCGCCAACAACGGTCCGGCCTCCGGCACGGCGACCGTCACCTACACGGACGGCACGACCCAGTCGGTCACCGTCGGTCTGTCCGACTGGACGCTGAACGGGGGCGCCGCCTCACCGCTCGCCGACAACACCGTCGCGGTGACCCTGCCGTACCGCAACCACGCGGGCACCGCCTCCGACAGCACACGGACATATGTGTTCGCCACGGCGCCCGTGGCGCTGAGTCCGGGCAAGACGGTCAGCAGTGTGCGCCTGCCGTCCGATGTCGCCGCCGGGGGTCTGCACATCTTTGCGATCGGCTTCGGCAGCGGCTGAGCCTGTGCGGGGGCCGGTGCCGGAACATGCCGTTGAGTGGAGCAATCCCGGGGTACGGGGGCACCGCGCACCAGGCTGGTCGGGTGACGCACCGACGGACCGGCCGGGAGCCGGAGGACGGCTCGATGCCCCGGCCCCGGCTGCCGGCGCCTCCGGCGTGGCTGCGCTGGCTTCCGCTCCTGTACGTCGCGGCCGTCCTGCTGCTGGAGCCCGCCACGCCCGTGGACTGGCCGGTGAGTTTCGTGCTGATCGCCGTGCCCCTGGTGACCGCGTTCGCGCACGGCCCCGTGCTCGTCGGCGCCGCCACGGTGTTCGCCGTGGGCCTCGAAGCGGTACTGGCCGGCACCCCGTGCTGTGCGGGCCGGTCCGTCGGCTATCTGTGGGACCGTCACTATGTCGCGTCCTACATCTGTACGACCCTGGTGGGCGGCCTCGGCGTGATCGTGGCCGCCCACCGGATCCGGCGCGAACGCACCCTGGCCGACGTGCGGTACGTGGCAGAGATCGCGCAGCGCGTCCTGCTGCGGCCCGTGCCGCACCGGATCGGCCACCTCCGGCTGGAGAGCCTCTACCTCTCCGCGGCCGCGGAGGCCCGCATCGGCGGCGACCTGTACGAGGCCGTCCCCACCCGGTTCGGGGTCCGCCTCGTCATCGGCGACGTCCGTGGCAAGGGACTGCTCGCGGTCGAGACCGCCGCCGCTCTGCTCGGGGCGTTCCGCGAGGCGGCGTACGACGAACCGGAGCTGCCCGCTCTGGCCGGCCGCGTGGACACGAGCATGAGCCGCCGGGCGACGCAGCTCGGCGGAACGGAGACGAGCGAACGGTTCGTCACCGCTGTCTTCGCCGAGATCCCCGCCGACGGCCGGCTCGTCCGCATCGTCAACTGCGGCCACCCACCGCCCGTCTCCCTCAGGGCCGGCGAGGTGTGCGAGCTGGAGAGCGGGCGCCCGGCGCCGCCCCTGAACCTCGGCATGCTGGTCGAGGACCCGTTCCGCCTGGAGGTGTATCCCTTCCGGCCCGGCGACCAGCTGCTGCTGTACACGGACGGCGTCACGGAGACACGGGACGCGGCCGGCACCTTCTATCCACTGCTGCAGCGCCTGCGTTCCTGGGGCCCCCTCCCGCCGAGGGAACTGCTCGCACGGCTCCACGACGACCTGCTGGACTACAGCCACAACGGCCTGCAGGACGACACCGCGGCTCTCGCGGTCTGCCTGCATCCCGAGGAGCCGCCGGCCGGGTCACCGGCCGGGTGAGCCCCGCCGGTGTCAGAAGGCCGTGTGGGCGAACCAGTTGTCCAGGACCGCGGTCCGTCCCGAGAGCTGGAAGGCGGCGTCCTGAAACGACCGCCGTCCGTAGAGCAGGAGCAGCAGATCCGCCGCCTGCCCGTGCACCGCCGCCGTGGCCGTCCCGGCCTGTCCCGCCGCGTGGTCTGCACGCGGCAGCAGGCGGAAGCCGTCCGGGTCCAGCCGCACCCGCCACTCCTCGCCCGCTGCCTCGCCGAGGTCCGTGCACCGGAACGCGAGGGTCTCGCCCTCGCCGCGCAGCTTCGTCACGCCGGGGGCGAAGAGACCCGCGTAGGGCAGGTTGACGAGGAACTCGTCCACGCCGTCCGCCGCGAGCACGGGGTCGAGGCCGGAGTCCAGGCCGACGGCACGCTCGGCGTCCACCCGGTGCACCAGGGTCTCGAAGAGCATCCGCCGGGCCCAGAACCGCGCGTGCCGGTCCTCGCCCCAGACCCACATCGGCGCCTCGGGATCGGTGTCCCGCAGGACGGCCGCCACCGCGGGCACCCCCGCGGCCACCCAGCCGGGATACTCCCGCGGGTTCTCCGGCAGCCCCAGCTCCACGTCGCGGCTGCGGGGAGGCTCCTGGACCAGCCGGGTCAGCAGGGTGCAGAACCAGCGCTGCAGCGCTCCGACGTGCTGGGTGAGGTCGGCCAGGGTCCAGTCGGGGCAGGAGGGCACGGCGGTTGCCGGGTCGGCGCCCCCGGCCACCTCGGCGAAGCGGAGGGTCTCGCGGGCGATGGCCTCACGGTAGGTGTCGTACGGCAGAGGATGCTCCGCCCGGCTGGTGGTTGTCATCGGCTGCCGCCGTCCTGTTCTGTCCTGAGCACGAAGTCGGTCAGCGACAGTCTGGATGCTGGAGTGCACTCCAAGGCAAATCCGGGGTCAGGGGATCTCCTGTTCGGCCCAGATGGCCTTTCCGTCGCCGGTGTACCGGGCGCCCCAGCGCTGGGTGAGCTGGGCCACCAGGAAGAGCCCGCGACCGCCTTCGTCCGTGATCCGGGCGTGCCTGAGACGGGGGGCCGTGCTGCTGGCGTCGGTGACCTCGCAGGTGAGGCGGGTGTCGCGGAGGAGCCGTAGCCGGATGGGCGGGGTGGCGTGGCGGATGGCGTTGGTGACGAGTTCGCTCACCACGAGTTCCGTCGTGATGGCCAGTTCCTCAAGGCCCCAGTCCGCGACCTGGCGGGTGGCCTGGGCGCGCAGGACGCCGACGGCGGCCGGGTCGGCGGGTACGTCCCAGGAGGCGACCCGGTCGGCGCCGAGGGCGTGGGTGCGGGTCAGGAGCAGGGCGATGTCGTCGGGCTGCGGCACCGGCACGAGCTGCCGCACGGCGGAGGTGCACAGCGCGTCGAGGTCCTCCCCGGTGTGCGCGAGCAGCGCCCCGAGCCGCGCCATGCCCCGCTCCACGTCTCGGTCGGGGCCCTCGATCAGACCGTTGGTGTACAGGCCGAAGAGGCTGTTCTCGGCCAGTTCGATCTCGGTGGCCTCGAAGGCCATGCCGCCCAGTCCGAGCGGGGGTCCGGCGGGGATCTCGGCGAAGCGGGCGGGTCCGCCCGGTGTCACGACGACGGGCGGCGGGTGTCCGGCCCGGGCCATCGCGCACCGCATGCTGACCGGGTCGTACACGGCGTAGACGCAGGTCGCGCCGATGAAGGTGCTGCGGGCGGCCGCACCGACGGCGGTCTCCTCGTCGCTGAGCCGCAGCACGAGGTCGTCGAGATGGGCGAGCAGTTCGTCAGGAGGCATCTCCATGGCGGCGAGGGTCTGCACCGCCGTGCGCAGCCGGCCCATGCTCGCCGCCGCGGTGATGCCGTGGCCCACCACGTCGCCGATGACGAGGCCCACCCGGGCGCCGGACAGCGGGATCACGTCGAACCAGTCGCCGCCGACACCGCCCGAGGGGTCGGCGGGCAGATAGGAGGAGGCCACCTCCAGGGCGGTGCCGCCCGTCACGGCGGGGGGCAGCAGGCTGCGCTGCAGGGTGAGCGCCGCCGCGTGCTCCCTGGTGTAGCGGCGGGCGTTGTCGACGCACACAGCCGCGCGGGCCACCAGCTCCCGGGCCAGCAGGACGTCGTCGGGCCCGAAGGAGACGGGGTTGAGCGACCGGGCGAACGTGGTGAGGCCGAGGGCGGTGTTCCGGGCCCGCATCGGCACGGCGATGAGCGAGTGCAGGCCCAACTCGCGTATGCGGTCCGCACGTTCGGGCTCCCGGGTGACCCACAGCTCGTCGGACGGTTCGAGGACGGGGATGAGCAGCGGCTCGCCCTCGGTGAGCAGGCTCCCGTCGTGGGGCGGCGGGAGGAAGTGGACCAGGTCGCCGACCCGTGCGACGGCCTCGGGGCAGCCCTCGCGCACCGACCGCAGTGCGGCGCGGCGCATCACCGGCCGGGCGGGCGCGGGTCCCGCGTCGGTCAGCCATGCTCCGTGGCCCTCGGTGCTGAGCACGGGTTCCAGCAGGTCGACGATGACGAAGTCCGCGAAGCGCGGGACGGCGAAGTCGGCGAGTTCCTGGGCGGTCCGCAGTACGTCGAGTGTCGTGCCGATGCTGGTGCCGGCTTCGTTGACCATGGTCAGCAGCTGGCGGGTGTTCCACCGCTCGGTGACGTCCTGGACCATGTAGCAGACTCCGGTGATGGTGTCGTCGGCGTCCACCAGGGGGAAGAACGAGGTCGAGTAGGCGTGCCGGCGGTGCGGGTCGGCCCAGCTCCAGCCCTGGTACTCGTAGTCGGTCACGGGCAGGCCCGTGGCGAGCACCTTGCGCATGAGGCTCTCCAGGGACTCCGCCTGGATCCCGGGCAGCAGCTCGCTCAGCCGCCGCCCGAGCCGCTCGTCCCGGGGGACGCCGCCGAACCGTTCCAGGGTGTCGTTGAGCCAGACGTACCGCAGCTCGGTGTCCATGACGGCCATGCCGATCGGTGCGCGGGTCAGGAACCCGTCCAGCACCGACTGGCCCATGGTCCACCGCTGCCGCTGTTCGCGGGCCGACACCAGGAAGCACTCGGTGTCGCCGAGGGGGAAGGACGCCGAGACCCGCAACTGAAGGTCGAGGAGGCGGCCGTCACGGTGCCGTACGGCGATCTGCCCGCTCCAGCCGTTTCCGGTGCTGCACCGTTCCACGATGCCGGCGAGCCGTGCGGGGTCCTCGGGCATGCCCAGCAGCCGCGCGGCGCTGACGCCCAGGACGTCCGGGGCCGCGTAGCCGAGGAGGGCTTCGGCGCTGCGGGTCCAGCCGAGCACCACGCCGTGTACGGAGATCACCGCGGCCGCGTCGGTCGACGCGTCGAAGAGATCACCCGGTTCCCCGGGTGAGGCCGCGGCGAAGTCCCCTCGCGGAGATTCCATCGATGACACCCATACACCACTATGAGCCAGTTCGGCCGGTGATGTGCAGGGGCCGGACGGTCCATGGCCCGCCGTCCGGTGGGGCCGGACCGGGGCGGTGGGACCATGGGAGTACCGGTCGTCAGCGCCTGCGCGCGCCCGCCCGGCCGGTGGAGGTGAAGCAGGCATGGCAGTGGACTCCTTCGAAACCGGCCATGACGAACAGCGCACCGGGCTGCCCCGGCCGACCGGGCTGCTGGACGTACTGAGCGTGGCGGCGGTGGCCCTGGACACCCGCGGCCGGATCGTCTTCTGGACCCCGCAGGCCGAGGACCTGTTCGGTTACTCCGCGGAGGAGGCCCTCGGCAAACACGCGGCGCGCCTGCTCATCCATCCGGAACATCTGCAGGCCGTGGTGAGTCTGTTCACCGAGGTGCTGGAGACCGGCCGGGGCTGGGCCGGCACCTTTCCCGTGCGGCACAAGGACGGCGGCAGCCGGCTGACGGAGTTCCGGACCATGCGGCTGCTGGACGACCTCGGGGACGTCTACGCGCTGGGCATCGCGGCCGACCACACCCTGCTCCAGCGCGTCGAGACGGATCTGGCGCTGTGCGAGCAGCTGATCAACCAGTCCCCGATCGGTCTGGCCCTCCTGGATCCCGAGCTGAAGTACCTCCTGGTCAATCCGGCGCTGGAGCGGATCGACGGCATTCCCGCCGAGGACCACATCGGCCGCCGTCTGCGCGAGACCCTGCCCTTCCCGGACGTCGACACTGTCGAGTCCGCGCTGCGCCAGGTCCTCACCACCGGTACGCCCTTGCTGGACCAGTACCACGTCGGCCGTCCGTCGGCCGATCCCGGCCACGAGCACGCCTGGTCGCTGTCCTTCTACCGGCTGGAGGATCCCGGCGGGCGGGTGCTGGGCGCGGCCGCCTCGGTCGTCGACGTCACCGAGCGGCACCGCGCGGCGGCCGAGGCCGACCGGGCGCGGCGGCGCCTGGCGCTCATCGCGGACGCCTCCGCGCGGGTCGGCACCGCGCTGGACGTCGAGCAGACGGCCCGTGAACTGGCCGAGATCGCCGCGCCCGCGCTGGCCGACGTGGTCGCCGTGGACGTCCTCGACTCCGCCCTGTCCTGCCGTATGCGCAGACGGGACAACGGCCCGGAGATCTTCCGGGCGCTGGCGCTGAAGGCGGCCCATCCCACGGTGGCGCTGCACGCCGCCGACTCTCCGGGCGACCTCGCCGCATACGAGGGCGACCGGCTGGTCACCCTGTGCGTCCACACCGGACGGCCGGTGCTGGTACGCCACGTCGGGCCGCAGGATCTGCCGCGCATCGCCCGGGATCCCGAGGCCGGCGCCCTGCTGGCGCGGGCCGGCGTCCACTCGTATCTCGCCGTGCCGCTGATCGCCCACGGCGAGGTGCTCGGAGCCCTCGATCTCAAGCGGACCCGCAATCCGGCGCCGTTCGACGAGGACGACGTCGTCCTGGCCGTCGAACTCGCCGGCCGGGCCGCCGTCGCGATCGACAACGCCCGCTGGTTCCAGAGCGTCCGCAACACCGCCCTCACCCTGCAGCGCAGTCTGCTGCCGGAGCACTCGGCGCACCACACGGGCCTGGAACTGGCCTCCCGCTACCAGCCCGCGCAGGCCACCAGCGAGGTCGGCGGCGACTGGTACGACGTCATCCCGCTGACCGGCGACAAGACCGCCCTGGTGGTGGGCGACGTCATGGGCAACGGGATCGACGCGGCGGCCACCATGGGCCGGCTGCGCACCGCGACCTGCGCCTATGCCGATCTCGACCTCGACCCGGGCGCCGTCCTCCAGCACCTGGACAAGATCACCTGCGATCTGGAGCACTACATCGTCACGTGCCTGTACGCGGCGTACGACCCCCGCACCGGGCGGTGCAGCGTCGCGAACGCCGGACACATGCCGCCCGCCCTCGCGCGTCCCGGCGCCGCGCCGAGACTCCTCGACCTGCCGGCCGCGGCGCCGCTCGGGGTCGGCGGCGTACGGTTCGAGACGACCACCGTCGCGCTGCGGCCCGGCGATGTGCTGGTGCTGTACACCGACGGCCTCGTGGAGACCCGTCAGCACCCCATCGACGACCGGCTGAACGCGCTGCTGGACCTCCTCGGCGAGCCCGACAGGCCGTTGGAGGAGACCTGCGACGTCCTGCTGCACGGCCTGCGCCACCCCGATGACCACGACGACGTGGCCCTGCTCATCGCCCGGGCCCTGTAGACCCGGGCGGCGACTGCGCCGGCCGGGACGGCGCGTGTGCCGCCCCAATCGCCTTCAGCACCGGGTGAACGGCCGCCCGGGGACCGGCGTCCTACTGTGCCGCCGGCTGTCCTGAACCGGCCCGGAGTGATCGGTCGGCGGTCCCGCGGACCAGCAGCAGGAGGGCGTCGACCAGGTCGTCGGCGGGGCTGCCCGTGGCCAGACGCCGCAGTTGCAGGCCCATCACGAGGGCGACCGTCGTGGCGGCGAGGCGTTCCGCGTCCGGGACGCCGAGCGCGGTGAGGATCCGTGCGGCGAGCAGGTCGTAGGCCCGGAACGCCTCGGCCGCCGCCTCCCTCAGGCGCTCGTCGCGTCCGGCGTGCAGATACAGCTCGAAGGGGGCGAGATGGGCGCTGTCCAGGGCCGAGCCGCAGGCCACCTGGCCGGCCAGGGACGCCGCGTCCTCGATGTCCAGGCCCTCCGTCTGGCACTGCTCGGCCAGCTCGGTGAAGTGCCGCGCCTCCTCGCGCACGAAGTGCAGCAGGCTCTCCCGCAGCAGCTCGTGCTGGGTCTCGAAGTGGTAGGTGACGGAACCGAGCGACACCCCGGCTTCCTTGGCGATCCGCCGGTTCGTGACCGCCGCGACTCCGTCCTCGCCGATGATCTGCAGGACGGCGGTGATGATGCGCTGGCGCGTCGGCGCGGTGGGGGCGGCATGCGGCATGCCGTGCATTCTTCCACCCCGTGTGACATGCCCCGGTGGACAGGGCCACCCGGGCTCCCTATTGTTCGTTCGAACGAACAGGACTGGAGGGTAGTCGTGGACATTGCCGGGTCAACCGTTCTGCTCACCGGCGTCACCGGCGGCATCGGGGGCGCGCTCGCCGCCGAGTTGTCCGCTCGGGGCGCCCGCCTCGTGCTCACCGGCCGGCGTCCCGAGGCGCTCGAACCCCTCGCCGAACGCTACGGCGCCCGGACCATTCCGGCCGATCTGGCCGACCCGGACGACGTGCGGCGGCTGGCGGAGGAGGCCGCCGGTACGGACATCCTGATCGCCAACGCGGCCCTGCCCTCCAGCGGCGACGTCCTCGACTACACCCCGGAGCAGATCGACCGGGCCCTCGCGGTGAACCTGCGCGCCCCCGCGGTGCTCGCCCGGCTGCTCGCGCCCGGCATGGTGGCCGCCGGACGCGGGCACATCTGCTTCGTCGGGTCGCTGTCCGGCATGGCGGCCACCAAGTACTCGTCCCTGTACAACGCGACGAAGTTCGGGCTGCGCGGCTTCTCACTGGCCTTCCGCCAGGATCTGCACGGCACGGGCGTCGGCGTCTCGATCGTCCAGCCGGGTTTCGTGCGCGAGCTGGGCATGTTCGCGAAGACCGGCTCGGCCACGCCCGGCGGCGTCCGCACCGTCTCCCCGGAGCGGGTCTGCAAAGGGGTGACGCGGGCGATCGAACGCGATGTCGCCGAGATCAACGTGGCGCCCGTCGAGCTGCGGTTCCTCACCAAGGTCGCGTCGCAGTTCCCGGGGTTCGCGGAGCGGGTGCAGCGGCTGGCGGGGGCGGAACCGACGCTGAACGCGATCGTGGCCGCGCAGCGATCGAGCCGCTGAGGATCAGCGCCGGCTCGCGGGGCGGCCGGGCAGCGGAGGCCGGCTGCCGTCGGCGCTCATGCTCATGCGGGCGCGGATCTTCATGTCGTCTCCGTACGTTGCCCGTTGGCCCGGGAGGCAGTTGTCATGTCCGCCCGTGCCGTGGCAAGATCCTTCCTGTTCGACAGCACATCCGACGACTTTTCACGAAGGACTGAAGTCCATGGTTCCGGCGTCCATCAGCGGCCGCCGCCGATACTGAGCCGTCTGCCCCGCGGCAGCGTTCTCCCGGTATCTCCCGCATTCCCTCACGGCGGTCCGACGACGCGGTGTCCAGCACACCGCCCGCCTCCTCGCAGAGGCCGTTCCCCCATGCCCGGCCGCGCCCGGCTCACAACAGCCCGTGGCCGCCTTCACCGTGAGGTCTTCACCATGCGCACCGATGTCCAGCGCTTTGCCGTCGCCCATCTCCTGCGCCGCCCGGCGGCGCGTGAAGTCGGCGGTTTCGTCGTGGGGTTCGATCCCTCGACGACCAGTCCGTACATCAACTACGCCACGCCCTGCCCCGGCGCCGAGCCCACCGACCGGGACGTCGCCGATCTGATCGCCGCGTTCCGCGAGCGCGGGCTGCGGCCCCGCCTGGAGTTCGCCCCGGACGCCGCACCCGCCGTCGAACCCGCGCTGCGCCGGGCCGGTTTCGGTACGGAGGCGGTGCACGAGTACCTGGTCTGCACTCCGGCCACGCTGGCCGTGCCCCGCTTCGGACACGGCCCGGCGGGCCCGGTCCATGTGGAGGCCCCGGCCACGGAGGCCGACTACACCGAGCTCGACATCGCGCTCGCCGAAGCCTTCGGCGGTGAGTGGGAGCCCTCCCCGGAAGGCGCGGCGCGGTTGCGGCGCACCGCGGAGGGCGGCGGAGCCGTCCGGTTCGTCCGTACGCCCGACGGCGGCTGCGCCGGCGGCGCCCTGTGCTCGGCGCCCGCAGAGGGCACCGCAGAACTGGCCGGCGTGGGCACCCTTCCCGCATACCGGGGCCGCGGCATCGCCGCCGCGGTCACCTCGGCCCTGGCCGAGACGATGTTCGGCCACGGAGCGCGGTCGGTGTGGCTGGAGTACTCCGGCGAGGGCTCCCGCCGCGTCTACGAGAGGGTCGGCTTCCGGCCCGGCGGCACCCGACTGTACGTCTCACTCGAAGGATGACGTCCTGGCCGGCGGGGACGGGGCCCGCCGCCGCCGGCGACCGTGTCACCCCTCCCCGGGCAGAGGGTGGTCCTTGACGAAACGGCGGATCTCCTCCGTGAGGACGGCCGGATTGTCCAACTGGACCAGGGTGCGGGCGTCGGGGATCTCCACATAGCGGGCGTTCGGCAGCAGCCCGGCCAGTCGGCGGCCCGTGGCGGGCGGCATCATGCGGTCCTCGGCGCCCCAGGCGACCAGCGCCGGGCGGGTGAACCCCGGGAGGTTCCGGGCCGCTTCCAGGTAGCAGTCCTTCCGCGTCGTACGGCAGAACTTGCCGAAGTCCCGGCGGATGTGACGGCTTTTCAGGAGCGGGCCGTACCAGCGGGCGATGAGGTCCTTCGGCAGCCGCCTCTTCGCCATGCCGCCCAGTGAGGTCTGCATGCGGGCCAGGGCGGGGAAACGGAAGGACTGCAGGAGGAGGAAGAGACCCCCGGGCACCTTGCCGGCCGCGTACAGGATCCGGCCCTGGATGCCGGGCGGGTAGTTGTCCAGGGCCTCGCAGGAGGTCAGTACGAGCCGGGCGATGCGCTCGTCGCGTACGCCGACGAGGAGTTGGGCCGTTCCGGTGTCGTTCTGGACGAGGGTGACGTCCCGCAGGTCCAGGCGGTCCATGAACTCGGCGAGCAGGCGGGCGATGCCGTGCGCGGACAGGTCCGCGTCCGGCCGCATCGGGCGCCGGTGGCTGCCGAGGGGCAGCACGGGGACCAGGACGCGGAAGTCGGGGCGCAGGGCGGGGACGACGTCGGCCCAGACCGAGTCGTCGAAGCCGAGGCCGTGGACGAGGAGCACGGCGGGGCCGTCGCCTCCGGTGTCCTGGTAGTCGATGGTGCCCGCGCTCAGCTCGATCTCCGGCATGCCCGTGCCTCCGCCCCGTCCGGCCGCTGCCACGACCGTCCCCGACTCTTGATAGATCGTTCTAGTGACAGAATAGACGCCGACCGTCCTTTGGCAACAGCGGCTGCCCCGGAGGTGCCACCCCATGAGCGACAGCAAGGCGATCAGCACCCACGAGACCCGGCAGCGGATCCTGAACGCCGGCACCGAGCTGTTCCGGCGCTCGGGCTACACCGGCACGGGGATGAAGCAGATCGCCGAGACCGCCGGTGCGCCCTTCGGCTCGATCTACCACTTCTTCCCCGGCGGCAAGGCCCAGCTGGGCGAGGAGGTGATCCGCACCTCGGGCGCCGTCTACCTGGGGCTCATCACCGCGCTGATGACGCCGTACGAGGACCGGGTCGCGGCCACCGCCGGCGCCTTCGCCGCCGCGGCCGGTACGCTCGCCGAGCTGGACTTCGCCGACCCGTGCCCCATCGCGACGGTCGCGATGGAGGTCGCGAGCACCAACGAGACGCTACGGCAGGCCACTTCGGAGGTGTTCGACAGCTGGATCGAGCACCTGGCCGCGTACTACGCCCAGGGCGGGATCCCCGGGCCCGCCGCCCGGGAGACGGCAAGCTCGGTCATCGCCCTGCTGGAGGGCGCCTTCATGCTGGGCCGGGCCGCGCGCAGCACCGAACCGGTACGGGCCGCGGGCACGGCGGCCGCGGCGATCGTACGGGCGGCACTGGGCGGGGAGTGAGCCGGCCGTGGCCGTCAGGACGGACGGCCCGCTCGGTACAGATCGCGGAGCAGGGCGATCTCGGCTCCGTGGTGCAGCACTTCCTGGTTGACCCACCAGACGATGTCGAGGAAGGGTTCCTCCGGGTCGCTGCCGTAGGGGTAGGCGCAGTACCCGACCGTGTCCAGCGCCGCGTCGTCGGCGCCCAGCAGTGCCCGCCGCCAGTCGGCGGCACCGGTCTCGAAGGCCGCGATCGCGTCGGCGGCGTCCCCGCTGACGGGATGGTTCTCCCGGGTCGCCGAGCGGCTGCCGGCGGTGTGGTCGGCGCGCAGGGACAGCATCTCGGAGAGGTGGCTCAGCCGCCATGCGAGGGTGGTGACGGGCGGTGGCCAGGGGTGCGGGTACGGCGCGGCATCGCGACCCCATGGGCCGGCGCCGGCCAGGAAGGCCGCCCGCGGTCCGGGCCCGTCCGTGCGTCGTCTGACCGTCCAGCAGCCCGGGACGGGTTGCCAGAAGTACTCGTCGTCGGTCAGCGGCTCGACCCTGGTCTCCGCGCCGTCGCCGCTGTCCATGACGGGCCCGGCCAGGCGGTGCAGCAGCCGCTCGCAGGCGAAGTCGAACTGGTCCAGCAGCGGAAGGAGCCGTGCCGGCGGTGTCGTCATCGAATGCTCCTGACAGAAGAGACCGCACCCCTGCCGAGCCGGCCGGCCCGCCGCGGTTCTCACAGCCCGCCACCCTGCCACAGCCACCCCGGCCCCGCGCCTCCTTTTTCCACCGCCCGCCGCCGGCCGCATCCCGTTCAACACCCGGCTGCCTGGAGCCGGTTGGGCCGATCACCACTTCGCCGTCGGACCAGGCCCGGTGGACGAACGCCCCCCACCAGCCAACCGTCAAGTCGGCCATGAGGTGGGCGCGGGACTCCCGCTCACAGCTGCCGCCGTACGCCGGCCTCCCGTTCCGCCTGGTCCAGCTGGTGGCCGAGGTCGCCCTGCAGGGACGTACGGGCGCGGCCCCGCCGGCCCAGCGGGAGGACGGTGCGCTGCGCCGTGTCCTCCAACAGGAGGGCGAAGCCGCCGTACAGGGCGAAGGCCGCGAGGGCCACGCCGGTCCAGCCGGCGGCGGTGCGCAGCACGGCCGCTCCGCCGGCCTGGTGGATGCCGGTCAGAACGAAACGGCAGGCTCCGATCAGCAGCAGCACGGAGAACAGCGGCTTGCCGGGGACCGCGGCGGCACTGAGCAGGAGCATGAGCGGGGCGATGCTCAGCAGGAACACGGCCAGCCCGGGGCTGAGCCGGCCCGGCGGCTCCGACAGGGTGACCAGCGCACTGCCCGCCCAGGCGCAGCCCAGCACGGACAGGCCACAGGCGGCGCCGCTGTCGCGGGCGAGGAACGCGAAGATCCCGGAGAGCATCTGCAGGGGCACCACGAACACCAGAATCAGCAGCATCAGCGGCCGGCTCTGGGCCAGCGGCACCCACGACAACTGCGCGGCGGTGAGCAGAATGCTTCCGGTGCCGAAGGCGAAGAAGCCGAGGGGGAGGCTGCTGGCCACCGGCCTGAGCATGATCCTCGTCAGTGCCTCGGGCCGTGGCGGCCCGCCGGCCGTGTCGTCCGACCGCGCTGCTGGTGACGGCATCCGGATCACCTCGTCCCTCGGACCTGGGCCGTAGTACTGCGGTGGTCGTAGACACGGGGTACCCCTTTGCGCCCGCAGTCCTCCCCTTGAGCCCGCTCGGGCCACGGAACGGAGTGTTCTGTTGCGGAAACGCCCCGGAATTGTCCGTGATCTGTAACAGCCGGATCCCGTGCTCAACCCCGGCCGTCCTGACAGGTGCACAGAGACCAGGTGCACAACCACACAGGGATTCGGGACGGAACGGGGCGGGGCATGGCGCGGCATGGCGGACGGGGATGGCACGGCCGGGTGATCGCGGCGGCGCTCGGGGTCACGGCGGTGGCGGCGGCCGCATCGGTGTGGACCGCGCAGGCCGGACAGCCGGGCGGCGGCGCGCCGCGGCCGGGTGTCTCGTCCGGGCACACCGCGCCCAAGGCGGCGGCCGTGTCCGCCGACATCGCCCATGCCTCGGACGGGGGCGCGCACGCGGTCAACATCACCATCGACGACGGTCCGGACCCGAGATGGACCCCGCAGGTGCTGCAACTGCTGCGCGCCAACGGTGTGAAGGCGACGTTCTGCATGGTCGGCCCGCAGGCCCAGGCGCATCCGGAGCTGGTCCGGCAGGTGGTGGCGGCGGGGCACCGGCTGTGCGACCACACGGTGTCCCACGACACGACGATGGACAAGAAGTCCGAGGCCTACCAGTCGCAGCAGGTCCTGGAGGCCGAGCGGCAGATCACCAAGGCGTCCGGCGGCGTCCGGCCGATGTACTACCGGGCTCCGGGGGGTGCCTTCACCCCGTACAGCCGGCAGCTGGCGGCCTCGCACGGCATGCGGCCGCTGGGGTGGAACGTGGACTCCAAGGACTTCGAGCGGCCGGGTGCCCAGGCCATCGTCGCCACCGTCCAGCGCGAGCTGTCCAACGGGCCGACGATCCTCTTCCACGACGCGGGCGGCGACCGCTCGCAGACCGTGGCCGCGCTGCGCACCCTGCTGCCGTGGCTGAAGCAGCAGGGCTACTCCTTCGGTTTCCCGGTCCGCTGAACGGGCCGCGGTGCATCGCTCCTGCAGGAGCCGTGCAGCGGTGAACCCCGGGGAAATTTTCGGCCATCGACGTCTGGGGACAGCTGTTCGGATCCGGACGGTGTCTACCATGAGGCCGCTGCGTACGTCGTCCCGGAAAGGCTCGCCATGCCGTTGCCTCGCCTCGGCACGCGGTCCGTCCGGCTCCGGACGGCCCCCGCCGTGTTCGTCGTCCTCGCCGTGGCCCTCGCGGGCGCGCTGTCGGCGGTCTCGCCAGGCGGGTCGCGGCACGGCCGGGCCGGCGGTGCCGCGTCGGGGCACATCGTCATCGACGTGTCGGAGAGCCGCTGCGGCCGGGGCTGGACCCGGCCCGAGCCCGGGGTGCGGACCTTCGACCTGCACAACTCCTCCGACGGCGCTGCCGAGGTGTACCTGGAGGACCCGGGCAGCCAGGTCGTGTACGGCGAGGTGGAGGGCATCGGCCCCGGTACCACACGGCAGTTGACCGTCCGGCTGGGCAAGGGGACGTACGCCTTCAAGTGCGTGCCCGACGACGCCGACGCCGTCACCGGGCCCAGCGTGCGCATCACCGCCGGGCAGCGCGGTCCGGGCGCCGCACCGGTCACGCAGCACGACCTGATCCCGCCCGCCCTCGCCTACCAGAAGTGGGTCGGCGGCGGCCTCGACGACACCGTACGGCTCACCACGAGGCTCAGGGACGCGATCGAGCGGGGCGATCTCGCCGCCGCCCGGTCGGCGTGGCTGCCTGCGCATCTGCAGTACGAGCGGCTGGGGGCGGCGTACGACGCCTTCGGGGACGCGGACACAGAGATCAACGGCACCGACGCGGGCCTGCCCGGCGGGGTGCACGACAAGGACTTCGCCGGGTTCCACCGCGTCGAGTACGGGCTGTGGCACGGTGAGTCGGCCGCCGGGCTGCGCGCCCCGGCGGCGGCGCTGGTGAAGGCGCTGACCGGGCTGCGGGACAGCTGGTCGCAGACCCGTATGGACCCCGCCCAGCTGGGTCTGCGCGCGCACGAGATCCTGGAGAACACCGTGCAGTTCGAGCTGACCGGCCGCACCGACTACGGCAGCGGCAGCAACCTCGCCACCGCCCGCGCCAACCTCGACGGCACACGCGAGGTGCTGTCCCGGCTGCGCCCGCTGCTCACCAGCCGGTACGCCGGTCTGCCGGGGCTCGACCAGGACCTGGAGCGAGCCCGGCACGCTCTGGACGGCTCCCGGCACGGCGACCGCTGGACCCCGCTCGGCGGTCTGAGCCGCGCCCGGCGGGAACAGATCGACGCGGTCCTCGGTGACCTGGTGGAGCGGCTGGCGTCGGTGGCCACCCTGTGCGACCCGCGGAGGACCGTATGAACGGCCGTCCGAGCGACCGGGTGAGGGATGCCGGACGATCCGACGGCCTCGGCCGGCGCCGCTTCCTGCGCGGCGCCGCCGTCGCCGGGGCCGGCCTCGCCACCAGCGCAGCCGCCCCGGTCAGCACGGCCGGCACCGGCCCCGCGACCGCTCCCTTCCACGGCGTCCACCAGGCGTCGATCCTCGCGGCCCCGCGCCGGACCTGCGTGTTCGCCTCCCTCGACGTGACCGCCGGGAGCCGGGCGGAACTCACCGACCTGCTGCGCACGCTCACCGACCGGGCCCGTTTCCTCACCTCGGGCGGGACGCCCTCCCCGGCTGGCATCACCGCTCCGCCCGCCGACTCGGGCGTCCTCAGCGACCCGCTGCCCTCCGGTCAACTGGCCGTCACTGTCGGCGTCGGCGCCTCGCTCTTCGACGACCGGTTCGGGCTGGCCGCTCGCAGGCCCCGGCGGCTGACCGCCATGCCCGCCTTCCCCGACGACGACCTGCAGACCGACTGGTGCCACGGCGACCTCAGCCTCCAACTGCACGCCGACGAGCCGGACATCACCCTGCACGCGCTGCGCGACATCGCCCGGCACACCCGGGGCGGGATGCAGGTCCGCTGGCGGCTGGACGGCTTCTCCAGCCCGCCCCGGCCGTCGGGCACCCCACGCAACCTGATGGGCTTCAAGGACGGCACCGCCAACCCGGATGCGTCGAGCGCCCGCGAGATGGACCAGCTGGTGTGGGTGGGCAAGGGCGTGGGCGAGCCGGACTGGGCGGTCGGCGGCAGCTACCAGGTCGTACGGCTGATCCGGATGCTGGTGGAGTTCTGGGACCGGGTCTCGCTCAGCGAGCAGGAGCGGATGTTCGGCCGCTCCCGCTCCTCCGGTGCGCCGCTGGACGGCGACCACGAGCACGACACGCCGAAGTACGCCGACGACCCCAAGGGTGACGTCATCCCGCTGGACGCGCACATACGCCTGGCCAATCCGCGCACGCCCGGCACCGCCGGCCAACGCCCGCTGCGCCGCGCCTACAACTACGACCGGGGCATGGACGCCAACGGCAACCTCGACATGGGCCTGCTCTTCTCCTGCTACCAGCAGGACCTGAAGCGGCAGTTCGAGACCGTGCAGCACCGGCTGGCGGGCGAGCCGCTGACGGACTACATCAGCCCCTTCGGCGGCGGCTACTTCTTCGCGCTGCCCGGGGTACGGGACGCCTCGGACTGGTACGGGCGTGCGCTGTTGGGCTGAACCTGTCCGGACAACTCGGCGGCCGACCGGGTCAACACACAGTCAAGTTTTGCCCCAACATCCCTGACTCGGTGTTCACCCACAGGTCATCATGGCTCAGCCGACGCGCCCCGCAACGGGCGCAGCATCCGTGCCCGTACGACGCAGAAACGTTAAGTCCGGAGGGGAAGTCCACCATGGCCAGCAGAGGAACACGAGCCGCGCTGCGCACTCTGGGCGCGCTCGCGGGAGCCGCCGCGCTCACCGCGCTCGGCAGCAATGCGCCCGGCTGGGCGGCCGTGTCCGCAAGCCAGGTCTCGACCGCAACACCGATCAAGCACGTCGTCGTGCTCTTCGACGAGAACATCTCCTTCGACCACTACTTCGCCACGTATCCGAAGGCCGCCAACACCGACGGCACGAAGTTCCACCCGGCGAAGAACACCCCGAAGAACATCGACACCCTCGCGCACGCCGGACTGCTCAAGCACAACCCGAACCAGTACGCGCCCAAGCGGCTGTCCCCGTCCCAGGCGATGACCTGCGACCAGAACCATTCCTACGGCCCCGAGCAGTACGCCTACAACGGCGGCAGGGCCGACCAGTTCGTGCAGAACACCGAGGTCGACAAGTGCAGCGGTGGCCTGTTCGGCGAACCCGGCCTGGCGATGGACTACTACGACGGCAACACCGTCACCGCACTGTGGAACTACGCCCAGCACTACTCCCTGAGCGACCGCTCCTACAGCTCGAACTACGGCCCGTCCACGCCCGGCGCCCTGAACCTCGTCTCCGGCAACACGCACGGTGTCATCTCCGTCGACCCGGTCACCGGCAAGCAGACGGCGAAGCCGGACCCGTACGCGGTCCAGTCGCCCGACGCCAAGGGGGTCGGCACGATGATCAACGACCCCGACCCGGCCTGGGACGACTGCTCCGGCAAGGACCACACCAGCAGCAACGCGCTGGCGTCGATGCAGGGCAAGAACATCGGTGACCTCCTCAACGCCAGGAAGGTGACCTGGGGCTGGTTCCAGGGCGGCTTCCGTCCCTCGACCGCGTGGAACGGCACATCCGGCTCGTACGCCAAGTGCGACACCACGCACACCAACCTGGGCGGCGCGTCCGTGGTCGACTACAGCCCGCACCACAACCCGTTCGCGTACTACAAGTCGACGGCGAACCCGCACCACCTGCCGCCGAAGAGCGTCTCGGAGATCGGCCACAACGGCCAGGCCAACCACAACTACGACCTGACCGACTTCTCCGCCGCGCTGAAGGCGGGCAAGCTGCCGGCCGTCAGCTTCGTCAAGGCCGGTGCGTACCAGGACGGCCACGCCGGCTACTCCGACCCGGTCGACGAACAGCACTTCCTGGTACAGCAGATCAACGCGATCCAGAGCTCGCCGCAGTGGAAGTCCACCGCGGTCGTGGTCGCCTACGACGACTCCGACGGCTGGTACGACCACGCCTACGTCGCTCCGAGGAACGGTTCGACGGACACCTCGCTCGGCTCCAACGGCAAGGCCACCGACAGCCCGGCCTGCCAGAAGGGCCCGAAGGCGGCCGGCGGTTACGCGGACCGCTGCGGCCCCGGCACCCGCCAGCCGCTGCTCGTCATCTCGCCGTACAGCAAGGTGAACAAGGTCGACCACGCCCTGACGAACCAGGCGTCCATCACCCGGTTCATCGAGGACAACTGGAGCACCGGCCGGATCGGGGACCACTCCTTCGACGCCACGGCCGGCTCGCTGGCGGGCATGTTCGACTTCCGGCACCCGAACAACAAGCAGGTGCTGCTGAACTCCGACGGCTCCGTGCGGCACGTCGGCCCGGTCCGGCACATCGCCCCGGTCCTCACCAGCATCACCCCGGGTCCGGCGATGCAGAACACGGCCGCATCGACCGACGCCTCCGGCTTCCCGGTCCTGCCGGTCGGCCTCGGCGTGGGCGCGCTGCTGGCCGCGGGTGCGACCGGCACGTACCTGACGCTGCGCCGCAGGCAGCACGGCACCGTCTGAGCCCGTACCACCACAGGTGACCGCGCCCCCGGACGGCCTCGGGGGCGCGGTCGCGCGCGGTCGGCGGTGCGTTCGGTGCTCGCGGTCGCCGAACGCGGATCGCGCGCCGGACACTGGGCCGTATGACCCATGCGTGTGCGCCCGGCGCTCCCCCGCCCGGCCGGCGTGCCGTGCTCGGTGCCCTGGCCGGTGTCGCGCTCGGCGTGGCGGGTTGCTCCAGCAGCAGCGCTCCGGCCGAGCGCCCGCCCCAGGGGTCCGCGTCCCCGACCAGGCCGCCGTCCTCCTCCCCGGCGTCGCCCTCTCCCGGTCTGCCCCGCACCACGCCCTGGCGGCCCGGGTCCGCCGAGGTCCAGCCTGCGGCGAAGCTGCGTGCCGTGCAGCTGGTGGAGGCGATCGGGGCGTGGGGCGACGGGCACGGCGGAGTCCCGGCGGCACGCGCGCGGGTCGCGGCGCTCGGGCTGCCGGGGGACCTCGTGGGGCAGGCCGGGCCGCTGCTGCCGACGGCCGACCAGGCGGCGCTGCAGGTCGTGGACGCGCAGTACGGCGGGATCCTGTCCCGGTCGGCCAGCGTGCTGGTGGTGTGCCGGCAGTGGACCCGGCGTGGTGGCACGGTGGGCGCCGGCGGGACGACCGTCGACGTACGCCTGTCCCGGTCGGGGCACGGCTGGACGGCCGACGCCCTGCATCCGGCGCACCCCGGACCGGCCGCACGGTCGCTCGCACCGGAGGTGAGGGGTGTGCTGTCCGACGACCGGATCGTGCTGCCGCCCGCGGCCGCGGCGGACCTGCGCAGCGGTCAGGTGCACACCAGTGTGGCCCGGGCGATGCGCGCGCTGGCGCGGGGGTACCGGCTGGAGGTGAGCGTCGTGCGCTCCGGGCATCCGCTGAACGTGTTCGGCACCGGCCGGCCCAGCGACCATCCGCGCGGCCGTGCCTTCGACGTATGGCGGATCGACGGTCACGCGGTCGTCGACCCGGCGACGCCTCGCGGTCTGATCGAGCGGTTCATGCGGGACGCGGCGGCCGCAGGGTCGTACAACGTGGGCGGTCCCCTGCTGCCGGGCGGCGCAGCCGGTCGGTTCTTCAGCGATCCGACGCACCACGACCACGTGCACATCGGGTTCCGTACCTGACCCCGTCACCCGGACGGCCGCGGCCGCGGTGCCTCGCCGCCCCGGAAGCGGCCCCGCCACCGCCGCCCTTCCGGCCCGTCGTGGGGTTGCGGGGCGCGGGCAGGCGCCGGAACGCTGGAACGGGCACGCCTTCGGGAGGTCATGTGGCTCCGGGACACGAAACGGCCCCGTCCGACGGCCTCGGCCGCCGGCGTTTTCTCGCCCTGGGCGCCGGTCTGGGCCTCGGCACGGCCGCCGCGTGCACGGCTGCGCCGCCGCGTCCGCACGACACGACCGGCCGGGGCGGGCGGCGGCTGCGGCCCGAGGCGGAGCAGGACGCGCCGGGCACCGCCGACTGGCGGCTGGGGCCGACCGGGCCGCCGGATGCCGTGGCCGGCTACACGGACCGGGTGAGCGTCGCACCGGGCGAGACGTGCGGGCTGCACGTGTCGACGACCGCCGCGTCCTTCCGTGTCTCCGCGTTCCGGGTCGGCTGGTACGGCGGCCGGCAGGCCCGCCGGGTCTGGGCGTCGGAGCGCATACCCGGCCGCGCCCGGCCGGCCCCGCGCGTGCTGCCCGCGACGCGTACCGTGCGCGCCGACTGGCCGAGGACGCTGCCCGTGCACACCTCCGGCTGGCCGGAGGGCGCCTACCTGCTGCGGCTGGAGGCGGACACCGGCCACCAGCGGTACGTGCCGCTGATCGTCCGCTCCGCCGAGGGCGCGGGCCGCACGGTCCTGGTGCACGCCCCGGCGACCTGGCAGGCGTACAACCGCTGGGGCGGCAGCAGCCTCTATGCCGGCACCTCCGGGGCGTACGCCACCCGCTCCCTCGCGGTGAGTTTCGACCGCCCCTACGACGGCGGCGGGGCCGAGAAGTTCCTGGTGTACGAGTGGGCGCTGGTGGTGCTGGCCGAACGCCTGGGCATCCCGCTCGCCTACAGCACGGGCGTCGACGTCCACCGGGACCCGGGGGTGCTGCAGGGTGCGCACGCCGTGGTCTGCCTGGGGCACGACGAGTACTGGACGCCACAGCAGCGGGCCCATGTGACCGCTGCCCGCGACGCCGGCACGAACATCGCCTTCCTCGGCGCGAACACCTGCTTCCGCCGGGTCCGGCTGGAGGCCGGACAGGCCGCGGACGACCGTACGGTGGTCTGCTACAAGACCGACTACCGCGCCGACCCCTGCTACGGCTCGCAGCCGGCCCTGGTGACGACCGACTACCGGCTCCCGCCCGCCGCGGATCCCGAGTCCTCGCTGACCGGCGTGCTCTACGAGGGGTATCCCGTCGACGCGCCCTATGTCGTCCAGGCCGCCGATCACTGGCTGTACGACGGCACCGGAGTACGCTCCGGCGACTCCTTCGCCCATCTCGTCGGCGTCGAGTACGACCGGGTCACCCCCGGCACCCCCACCCCGGGGCCCCTGGAGGTCACCGCGCACTCCCCGCTGGTCTGCGGCGGCCGGCCCAGCCACAGCGACTCGGCGTACTACACGGCGGCCGGCGGCGCGGGCGTGTTCGCGACCGGCACCATGCGCTGGGTGGAGGGCCTGGTGGCCGGGACGGGCGTGTTCGGGCGGGACCACGGCATGGACGCCCGTACCCGCGCCTTCGTCACCCGCACCACGGAGAACCTCCTGCGGACGTTCGCGAAAGGTCCCGCGGCACGGCACGCGCCTGCGCCCCGGCCCAACGCGGCGGCGCTGTACGGCGAGGCGTGAGCTCAGGGCAGCGGTGTACCGCCGGTCGCGTTGAGGATCTCGGCGGTGATGTAGCTCGCCTGGGGTGACGCCAAGTAGACGTAGGCGGGGGCCAGTTCGGCGGGCTGCGCCGGGCGGCCGAGCGGGGACTGCTTGCCGAACTCCTTGGTGTCCGGCATGGTCGACGGGATCAGCGGCGTCCACACCGGACCCGGTGCGACCGCGTTGACCCGGATGCCGCGCTCGGCGACCATCTGTGCGAGCCCCTGCGTGAAGGTGACGATCGCGCCCTTGGTCATCGCGTAGTCCAGCAGGTGCGGGCTGGGTTTGTACGCCTGGACGGACGTCGAGTTGATGACACAGCCGCCGGCCGGGATGTGCGGCAGTGCGAACTTCGTGAGCCAGAACATGCCGTACAGGTTGGTCCGCATGACCCGGTCGAACTGCTCGGTGCTGATCGCCTCGATGCCGTCCGGCTGGGACATCTGGTAGGCGGCGTTGTTCACGAGCACGTCGATGCGGCCGAACTCGTCGACCGCCCGCTCGATCAGCGCTCGGCAGTTGTCCTCCTCGCGGATGTCGCAGGAGACGGCGACCGCCTTGCGTCCGGCCTCCTCCACCAGCCGGGACGTCTCGCGGGCCTCGTCCTCCTCCTCGGCGAGATGGGTGAACAGCACGTCGGCGCCCTCACGGGCGAAGGCGAGGGCCACCGCCCGGCCGATGCCGGAATCCCCTCCCGTGATCACGGTCTTACGGCCGTCCAGCCGGCCCACGCCCCGGTAGGACTCCTCGCCGTGGTCGGGCGGCGGGTCCATCGGGCCGGTCCAGCCCGGATGGGGCTGGTCCTGTGAGGGGAAGTCCGGGCGGGCGTGCTGGGTGACCGGGTCCGGCCGGTCACCGTGCTGGTCCGTCACGGTGCCTCCTATGTCTCGGGCGGACAGGACAGCCGACCGGGTTCCCGGATCGCACCGGCCGAAAAGCCCGGTGAGCCGTTGGCGGCCCGCTGCCGTCAGCCGGACGCCGTGTGCTGCCCTCCCGCGCGCATGTGGTCCCTGCGGGCGAGGTTGTAGATCCGCAGGAGATGCTTGGCCACGGCGCAGGCCGCGCGGTCGGCATGGCACTGACGGCACGTGCGCATGTGCTGCTCGTAGGTGAAGCGCGCGTTCTCCAACGCGTCGTTGACAGAAGACATGGACTTCTCCGGGCCGGGCGCGTCCTGGGACAGCGCCAAAGTTGACTGACTGGTACACCCGGAATAAGGGGATCATATTACTGGCGGTACTGGGAAACCGTGCTGCCGGTCACCTCATATCCAGACAGTTGAACAGCGGAATGACGCGGGGCCGCTACTCGCCCGGTGCCAGGACGCCGGCCACGATCCGCGCCGCCTCCGCGACGAGCGTGTCGTCGGCCGGTGCGTCCCGGGTGTTCTTGGCCGACAGCACGGTCAGCAGGAGCGGCGTCCCCCGGGTCGTCCAGGCCACGCCGATGTCGTTGGCGGTCCCGTAGTCGCCGGTGCCGGTCTTGTCCGCCAGAACCCAGTCGCGCGGCAGTCCGGCGCGGAACCGCGCGGCGCTGGTCGTGTTGCCCTTCAGCCAGTCGACGAGCCGCTCCCGGTCGGTGCGGGCGAGTGCCCGGCCCAGGGTGAGCCTTGCGAAGCTGCGGCCGAGGGCCTGCGGGGTCGTGGTGTCGCGCGGGTCCCCGGGGATCGCACTGCCCAGGTCCGTCTCCCACCGGTCGAGCCGGCTCACCCCGTCGCCGAGCGAGCGGAAGAAGCGGGTGAGCCCGGCAGGTCCGCCGATCTCGCGCAGCAGCAGGTTGCCGGCCGCGTTGTCGCTGTACTGGATCGCCGCCGCGCACAGGTCCGCCACCGTCATTCCGGTGTCGACATGCTCCTGGGTGCGCGGCGAGTTGGGCAGGATGTCGTGCGGCGGATAGTGGATCACCTTCTCCAGTGGCGCGCAGCCGCCGTGGTCGCGCAGCACCGCCGCCGCGGCGAACGCCTTGAACGTCGAACACATCGCGAACCGCTCCCCCGCCCGGTGTGCCACGGTCCGGCCGGTGCGGATGTTGCGTGCGTACACGCCGAGCCGGGCACCGTGCCGCTGCTCCAGCTCGGTCAACTCGGCTTCCGTGCCGTGTCGTTCGCTGTCGGCGGTCGCCGAGGCGGCGGGCGCGGAGAACGCGCCGGCCGCGACGGCCACGGTGGTGAGCGCGAGGCCCGCCCGGAACAGACCGCGGCGGGCCATGGGGTGGGGGCCGGGGCCTTGGGAGCTGGGGCAGTGCGAGCCGGTCATGGGCACAGTCCTCCTGGGTCGTCCGTGATCGGAGTCGTGGATCTTCGACGGGACCAGCGAAACAGGCGGACTCCTCTCATGTCCAAGAGGGAACTTTGAACAGAACATGCCTTATTGATATGAGTGCAGGATGGATCTCCTTGCGCACCTGGAGGCGTACGTCGCGACGGCCGACGAGGCGGGCTTCTCCCGGGCGGCCGACCGGCTCGGTATCGCCCAGCCGCTGCTCAGTCGCCGTATCAAGACGCTGGAGGAGCACTTCGGCGGCCTGCTGTTCGACCGTTCGCGGCGGCAGATCACGACCACGGAACTGGGAGTGCTGCTGCTGCCGTACGCACGGGACGTGCTGGAGCGGGCCCAGCGGCTGCGGCAGGTCGCCGGTGCGGCCGCGCGGACGCGGATGCGCGCCGTCGGCGTGCCCGCGCACTGCGCACCGGCGGCGCTGGCACGCGCGATCCGCGCCGGGGCCGAGCGCGGAATCACCCTCGGCATGCGTGAACTGCCGCCGCGGGAAAGGGTTTCCGGGCTGGCCGACGGCTCCCTCGGCTACGCGCTCGTGCGGGTTCCTCCGGAGCGGGGCGTGTTCCGGGTGCCGCTGGGCCTTGCGTCGGCGCCCGAGGCAGCGGACAGCGAGCGGTTCCCGGCGTACGACAGTCCCCTGCGCTCGGTCCACCTGGAGGAGTTGCGGCCCCGCCGTCGCCGTACCGCCGAACCTCATGCGCCGCTTCCGGTGCTGACGCTGCCGGAGGATCATGTGCCCGCTTGCGAGGACCGTCTGGACCGTGCCGCCGCCCGGGCCGGGCTGCCCCCGGGCCGGTTCCGGCCGGCCGGGTCCGCGGCCACCGCGCTCGCCGAGACCCTGGCCGGGCGGGCGCTGCTGCTGTGCGCCGAACCGTTCGCCCGGCAGCACGGGGCACATTGGGCCCCGCTGGCCGACCGGTCACTGCACCGCGGGTACGACGTGAGCGCCGCCCCGGACCGGGCCGGCGCGGCAGGCGTGCCGGACTGGCTGACGCCGCTGCTGGCATCCGCCGTGGGAGCCGTCGCCTCCGGGCCCGGCGCCCCGGGCCCCGGTGCCGAGCACGCCCCCGCGCGGCTGGCGGCACGCGGATGAGCGCGGCACCGGTGCACCACCCTGTGTACGTCGGCGACCACGGCGTGCTCCTGGACGTCGCCGAGGCGATCGCCGCGGACTGGGCCGCCCTCGGTGTGCGCGGCTCGTTCCTCGCCCGGAACCTCGACACGGGCGAGCAACTCGGCTTCGACGTCGAGGAGATGGTGCCGCTCGCATCGGTGGTGAAGGTGCCGCTCGCCCTCGTCGTACTGGACCGGATCGCGGACGGGAACCTCGACCCGGCACACTCGGTGACGGTCGACCCGGCACACAGCAGCGTGGGTCCCACCGGGCTCGCGGCGTTCCGGTACCCGGCGACCGTGGCGGTCGGCGACCTGCTCCTGCAGATGCTGTCGGTGAGCGACAATGCGGCGGCGGACACCCTGCTCGATCTTGTGCCGGTCGCGGACGTGGACGCGCGGCTGCGTGACTGGGGGTGCGCGGACATCCGGATGCGGCACCGGATGAATCACATGTACGAGTGTGCCGCCGGCGCGGCGGGGAACGATTTCTCCCTCGCGCTGGAGCTGGCCGTGCGGGACGAGCGGGCCGATCGGCACACCATCCAGACCCTGGATCCTGCGTACGCGAACGCGGGATCGGCCGCAGCGTTGGTGGGGCTGTTGCAGCGGGTGTGGTGCGATGGGATATCCGTTCCCGGGGCGACGGCGGAGTTGCGGCGGCTGATGGGCCTGCAGGTCTTCACGCACCGGCTGGCGAGCGAGTTGCGGACGGACACGTTGCGGTGGAGCGGGAAGACGGGCACGTTTCTGCATCTGCGGCACGAGATCGGTGTGGTCGAGGCGGAGCCGGGAGACCGGGTGGCGGTGGCCGCGCTGACGCGCGCGGACCGCTGCGCGGGGCTTGCGGCGGATGTCGACCTTGCGATCGGGGGTGCGGGGCGGGAGGCGTTCGAGGTGCTGCGTCGGTGAAGGGCACGTGCGCGTCAGCGCCGTGCAGGTGTGAGTGGCCGGGCGGTTGCCGGTGCGATGTGGTGGCGCGCGCCCACGCGGCGGGCCGCACATCGGTCGTGGCCTCGCTGATGCGGAGGGCGCGGACCCGGCCGGCGGCGGTATGCCCGTCGGGGCCGTGGGCGGCTCATCGGGAGGGTGCCACCAGGCCCGTCTCGTAGGCGGTGATCACCAACTGGACGCGGTCGCGGGCGTCGAGTTTGCTGAGCAGCCGGGTCACATAGGTCTTGACGGTGGCGACGCTGATGAACAGGTCTGCGGCGATCTCGGTGTTGGACATGCCCTGCCCGATGCGAGTGAGGACTTCACGGTCGCGCGGGGTGATGCCGGCCAGGTCGCGGTGGGGCCGGGCGGGGCCGGGGCGCCGGGCGAACTCCTCGATGAGGCGGCGGGTGACGCTCGGGGCGATCAGGGCGTCGCCGGCGGCGACGACACGGACGGCGGCGAGTATGTCGGGCACGGCCATGTCCTTGACGAGGAAGCCGGAGGCGCCGGCGCGCAGGGCGCCGTAGACGTATTCGTCGTCGTCGAAGGTGGTCAGCACGACGACCCTCGCGGTTCCGGGGCCCGAGGTGATGATCCGGGTGGCCTCGATGCCGTCCATGCCGGGCATGCGGATGTCCATGACGACGACGTCGGGCCGCAGTTCCCCGGTCAGCCGGACCGCTTCGGCGCCGGTGCCCGCCTCCCCGACGACTTCGAGGTCGGCTGCGTTGGCCATGGACATCTCCAGGGCGGCGCGTACCAGCGGCTGGTCGTCGGCGAGGAGGACGCGGACGCTCATCGGGCCTCCTGGGGCAGGGGCAGCCGGGCCGTCACCCGGAATCCGCCTTCGGGGCGAGGGCCCGCGGACAGTTCGCCGTGCAGCAGACCGACCCGCTCGCGCATTCCCACCAGTCCGTACCCGGTGGCCCCGTCGGCGCCACGGCCGCGGCCGTCGTCGAGGACGTCGATGACCAACGCGTCGTCCCGGTGGTCGACGGTCACCTGGCAGGAGTCGGTGCGCGCGTGCCGTACCACGTTGGTGACCGCTTCCTGGACGATACGGAAGGCCGACAGGTCGATCTCCTGGGGGAGCGGCCGCGGCTGCCCGTGCCGCCGCACGGCGACGCGGACACCGGCGGCGGTCGTCACCTCGGCCAACCGGTCGAGGCCGGCCAGACCGGGCACGGGGTCAAGCGGCGCGGGTTCCGCGGACGCGGCGTCCACGCCCGGTCGCGGCTGGGCCTGGCGGAGCGCGCCGACCATCCGGCGCAGACCCGACAGGGTCTCCCGGCCGCTGGTCTCGATGACCTTCAGCGCTTCACGGGCACGGGCCGGCTGGGTGTCGAGGACCTCACCCGCGGCACCCGCCTGGAGGGCGATGATGCCGATGCTGTGCGCGACCACGTCGTGCAACTCCCTTGATATCCGCAGCCGTTCGGCCATGACCGCCGATGCCGTGGCCTGGGCGCTCAGCCGCTCCGCGTACTCGCGGCTGCGCCGCAGCGCATCGCCGGTCAGCCAGGCGATGACGGCCGTGAGCACCACGGCCGTCAGAGCGACAGCCGGCCCCGTCGAGTCGAGGGAGCCGGCGAGCAGCAGCTGCGCGACGGCGCAGCCGGCCATCACGCCCAGGGACACGGCGGTCGCCGTCACCGCGGTGCGGCGCGGCCGCGTCACGGCGACGAAGAACAAGGCGACGTCGGCCGACAGGAACTGAAGGAACGGCAGCCGGGCCACGTGAAGTCCCGCAGTCCCGGCCGCGGAACCCGCGAGCAGCAGGGCGACACCCGCCAGCGGACGGCGGTGCAGCAGAACACCACCGGTCAGCACCAGAACGAAGCCGGCGGCCAGGAACCACGTGCCCCCCGGCGTCCCGTCCGGGTCCGCGACCAGGAACAGCCGACACCTTGCCTGGCGGTCCATGCCCTCGGGCGGAAAGCACTGCATGACCGGACGCGGGTTTCCGTCGGACATGCGGGTCGTGTACGCCGTGGCCGCGCAGACACACCATGTCAGGGTC
This sequence comes from Streptomyces sp. NPDC030799, assembly GCF_055572255.1. Classification (NCBI taxonomy): domain Bacteria; kingdom Bacillati; phylum Actinomycetota; class Actinomycetes; order Kitasatosporales; family Streptomycetaceae; genus Streptomyces; species Streptomyces sp. NPDC030799. The sequence continues at coordinate 639,279 of NZ_JBVIDS010000003.1, forward strand.
GCCCACACGCCCGGCGGCACACGCTTGAGCAGCAGTAAGGCGCGTGTGGTGGACATGCGCCGATCGTAACCGAGTGATCTTCACCGGGGATCGGGCCGCGGTTGTACAACCACGGGTGACACGCGTCCGCGCAGGTGTCACCGTCCGCGCGATTCCCGGCCGAGGCCGGACGCGGCAGCGTTGCCAGGGTGATCGACGTCCATGAACTCACCAAGCACTACGGCCGGACCGTGGCCGTGGACAATCTGACCTTCACCGTCCGTCCCGGTCGTGTCACCGGATTCCTGGGCCCCAACGGCTCGGGCAAGAGCACCACACTGCGGGTGATCACGGGGCTGAACGCTCCCACCAGCGGAACCGCCACGGTCGGCGGGCGGCCCTTCCGGGAACGGGCGCGCGGGCTGCGCCACGTCGGAGCGCTGCTCGACGCCGGCGACGTCAACGGCGGGCGCAGCGCACAGGCGCACCTGGCGATCCTCGCCCGCAGCAACGGCATACCGCGGCAGCGGGTGACGGAAGTCCTGGACGAGGTGGGCCTGGCCGGAGCGGCCCGGCGACGGATCGGCGGGTTCTCCCTCGGTATGAAGCAGCGGCTCGGCATCGCCGCGGCACTGCTGGGCGATCCGCCGGTGCTGCTGTTCGACGAACCGTTCAACGGCCTGGACCCGCAGGGCGTGCTGTGGGTGCGCGGGCTGTTCCGGCGGCTGGCCGCCGAGGGCCGTACCGTCTTCGTCTCCAGCCATCTGATGAGCGAGATAGAGAACACCGCCGACCATCTCGTCGTGATCGACCATGGTGAGCTGGTCGCCTCCGAGAGCCTTGTGGCGTTCGCCGCCCGCGGCACCCGCAGGTCGGTCGCCGTCCGCACCTCCGACTCCGCCGCCCTGACCGCCGTACTGACCGCGGAAGGCGCCTCGGTACGGCCGGAGGGCGGGCAGGCGCTCACGGTGACCGGCATGGACGCCGCCCGTATCGGCGAGCTCGCCTCCCACCACCGCATCACCCTCCACGAACTGGCCACCCGCGGGAGTTCCCTGGAGGAGGCCTTCATGGAACTCACCGTCGGCCGCGTCGCATACCTCGCAGCACAAGCAGGAGAACTCGGAGAAGTCCGATGAGCCGCATGTCCCCATCCGCAGCCGCACCGTCCGCACGGCCCGCCCCGCCGGGCGACGAGCCCCGTGCCCGCTTCCTCGACCTCCTCGTGGCCGAATGGCTCAAAATGTGGTCACTGCGCTCGATGCGCTGGGCCTTCGCGCTCTCCGCCCTCGCCGTCATCGGCAACAGCGCGAACGCCGCCGTCGCGGACTACCGCAACTGGCCCCTCTACGACGCCGGCATCCGGGCCCTGTTCGTACCGATCTGGGCCCTGCGCGACGCCATGAACCAGAACTGCGCCATGATCCTCATCCTCACCGCCGGCAGCATCGGCGCCATCAGCGTCGCCGGTGAATACGGCACGGGGCTGATCCGCACGACCTTCTCGGCCGTGCCCGCCCGCCGCCAGGTGATGGCCGCGAAGGTCACCGTGGTGACGGCGGTGTTGCTGGTGTTCGGCGCGCTGGTCTCGACGACCTCGTTCGCCGTCAGCCAAGGCATCCTGTCCGGCCGCCACATCGACGTGCCGATCGGCTGTCCGGGGGTGCTGCGGGCCGTCACCGCCTCCGCCCTGCTCGCGCCGGTGTCCGCGCTCATCGGCATGGGTTTCGGCGCGGTGATCCGGCACGGCGCGACCACCCTGGTGACCACCGCCGGGGTCCTGCTCCTGCTGCCCGACGTCTTCGGCGACAGCCGGCGCATCGGCGCCGACATCTCCCACGCGCTGCCCCGCACCGCCTGGGAGAACCTCGTCACCGTAAGCCATCCCTTCGGCCAGGGCCCTTACCCCCAGACGATCGCCGGTTCATGGATCACCTACGCCGTCTGGCCGCTCGTCGCGGTCTGTCTGACGCTGGTCCTCGCCCATCACCGCGACGTGTGACGACCGACAGGGCCTGCCCCGGCCGCCGTCCGCGCCGGGGCCGCCCGCTGACGGAGTGCCGGTCAGGCCGGCTTCGCCGCCGTGACCGCGGTCGCGAGGACGACATTGTCGCACTCGGCGAACTCACCGTCGGTGAGGGCGACTTGGTGTGCGCCGGAGCCGGGCAGGCCGACCACGAGCGTCGGGTAGACGACGGGCGTCGCGCCGGACTTGCAGTAGCCGTCGGCCTCGCCCTGGACCTGGTGGAAGGTCAGCTTCACCCATGCCTTCCCGCCCGGTGCCAGGCGTACGGCCGACGCGGTGCCCGTGGGGGTCACCTTCAGCGGGCTGTTGTGCTCGGGGGAACCGTTGCCCGCACCGGCCACCGTCGGGTGGCCCCGCAGGACGCACGCATGTCCGGAGACGTTGGTGAACTCGACTACGGCCGCGCCCGTACCGGTGCCGACCGGACGGTCGGCCGCCTGATAGGCCGTCGCATTCACGGCCGACACCGTGCACGGCGGCGCCGTGGCGGCCGTGGTGTGGGACACGGGAGAGACCGGGGCACCGGAAGGGGCCGACGTGCCGCCGCCGGAGGAGCCCGAGGCCGACGTGGCCGTGGTGCTGGGCTCGCGGCCGTCGGGGCGGAGTGGGAGGGGGTGGCGGAGGCCGGGGTCGGGGAGGACGTCCTGGCCGTTCCGTCGCCGCTTCCCGGCCCGCATGCCGTGAGCGACAGTGCGGCAGCGATCACGGCCGTCGCCGACGCGGCGAGGCGGATGGTGTTGCGGTGATGCATGAGGTCCCCCGATTCCGGTGCACGTGTCCGACCGGCTCACTGCCGGTACGCACCGGGGGAGACAGAGGCGCGGGACCCAGGGTTTCCGCTGTGGATCGGCTGTGACCGTTGTAGATCACCTGTGACGATTCCGTGAGGGTCGGGGGGCGGAAGGCCCTGCCGCCCGGCGAACGACAAGGGCGTCCGGCCCGACCTGTGCAGGTCGGGCCGGACGCCCTCGGAGCGATGCTCAGACCAGGTCGAACCGGTCCAGGTTCATGACCTTGTCCCACGCGGCGACGAAGTCCTTGACGAACTTCTCCTTCGCGTCGTCGCTCGCGTAGACCTCGGCGAGCGCGCGCAGCTCGGAGTTGGAGCCGAAGACCAGGTCGGCGCGGCTGCCGGCCCACTTCAGCTCGCCCGTGACGGCGTCGCGGCCCTCGAACGTGGTCTGGTCCTCGGAGGTGGACTTCCAGGTCGTGCCCATGTCGAGCAGGTTGACGAAGAAGTCGTTGGTGAGGACGCCGGGCGTCTTGGTGAGAACGCCGAGCTGGGACTGCTGGTGGTTGGCGCCCAGGACGCGCAGGCCGCCGACGAGCACCGTCAGCTCGGGAGCGCTCAGGGTCAGCAGGTTCGCCTTGTCGATCAGCAGGTACTCGGCCGGCAGGCGGTTGCCCTTGCCGAGGTAGTTGCGGAAGCCGTCCGCGGTCGGCTCCAGCGCCTCGAAGGACTCGGCGTCGGTGTGCTCCTCGCTCGCGTCCACCCGGCCCGGCGTGAAGGGCACCCGGACCTCGAAGCCGCCCTCCTTGGCGGCCTTCTCGACCGCGGCGACACCGCCGAGGACGATCAGGTCGGCCAGGGAGACCTTCTTGGCGCCGGAGGAGGCGTTGAAGTCCTGCTGGATGCCCTCGAGGGTGCGCAGCACCTGGGCCAGCTCGTCGGGCTCGTTGACCTCCCAGCCCCGCTGCGGGGCGAGGCGGATACGGGCGCCGTTGGCACCGCCGCGCTTGTCGCTGCCGCGGAAGGTGGAGGCGGACGCCCAGGCGGTGGTGACCAGCTGGGACACGGACAGGCCCGAGTCGAGCAGCTTGGTCTTCAGGGTCGCGACGTCGGCGTCGTCGATCAGCTCGCCCTCGCGGGCCGGCAGCGGGTCCTGCCAGATCAGCGTCTCCGCCGGGACCTCCGGGCCGAGGTACAGCGCCTTCGGACCCATGTCACGGTGCGTGAGCTTGTACCAGGCACGGGCGAAGGCGTCCGCGAACTCCTGCGGGTTCTCGTGGAACCGGCGCGAGATCGGCTCGTAGATCGGGTCGAAGCGCAGCGACAGGTCGGTGGTGAGCATCGTAGGGAGGCGCTTCTTCGACGGGTCCTGCGGGTCGGGGACGATCGCCTCGGCGTCCTTGGCCACCCACTGCTTGGCGCCGGCCGGGGACTCGGTCAGCTCCCACTCGTAGCCGAAGAGGATGTCGAAGAAGCCGTTGTCCCACTGGGTCGGCGTGGCGGTCCAGGTCACTTCCAGACCGGAGGTGATGGCGTCCGCGCCCTTGCCGGTGCCGTAGGTGCTCTTCCAGCCGAGGCCCTGCTCCTCGAAGCCGGCGGCCTCGGGGTCGGCGCCCACCGCGTCGGCGGGTCCGGCGCCGTGGGTCTTGCCGAAGGTGTGGCCGCCGGCGATCAGCGCGACGGTCTCCTCGTCGTTCATCGCCATGCGGCGGAAGGTCTCACGGATGTCGCGGGCCGCGGCCAGCGGGTCCGGGTTGCCGTTGGGGCCCTCGGGGTTGACGTAGATCAGACCCATCTGGACGGCGCCGAGCGGGTTCTCCAGCTCGCGGTCGCCGGTGTAACGCTTGTCGTCCAGCCAGGTGGTCTCGGGACCCCAGTAGACGTCCTCCTCCGCCTCCCAGACGTCCGCGCGGCCGCCGCCGAAGCCGAAGGTCTCGAAGCCCATGGACTCCAGGGCCACGTTGCCGGCGAGGATCATCAGGTCGGCCCAGGAGATCTTCTGGCCGTACTTCTTCTTCACCGGCCACAGCAGGCGGCGGGCCTTGTCCAGGTTGGCGTTGTCCGGCCAGCTGTTCAGCGGCGCGAAGCGCTGCTGGCCGGCGCCGGCGCCGCCGCGGCCGTCGCTGATGCGGTATGTGCCCGCGCTGTGCCAGGCCATGCGGATGATCAGCGGGCCGTAGTGGCCGAAGTCGGCCGGCCACCAGTCCTGCGAGGTGGTGAGCACCTCGGCGATGTCCCGCTTCACAGCCGGAAGGTCGAGGCTCTTGAACGCCTCGGCGTAGTCGAACTCCTCACCGAGCGGATTCGCCGCCGGCGGATTCTTGGCCAGGATCTTCAGGTTGAGCCGCTCCGGCCACCACTGGCGGTTGCCGCCGCCCTGGGTCGGATGCAGGGCCCGGTCATGGGCGACGGGGCAGCCGCCGCTCGCCCCCTCCGCCTTCGCGTCTGTGACGATCGCGTCGTGGTTCTCAGTCATGGCAATCCTTCCGAACTGTGCGGAACTCGGTGCTCAGGAACTGCGGCCGGTGGAACAGTCGGGGCAGGTGCCCCAGTAGACGACCTCGGCCTCGTCGATGGCGAAGCCGCGGGGGTCGGAGGCGGTCAGACAGGGCGCGTCGCCGACCGCGCAGTCGACGTCGGCGACGGCACCGCAGGACCGGCACACGATGTGGTGGTGGTTGTCCCCCACGCGTCCCTCGTACCGGGCGGGGTGACCGGCCGGCTCGATACGGCGGACCAGACCCGCCGCGGTGAGTGCGTGAAGGGCCTCGTAGACGGCTTGCAGGGAGATGTGGCCCACGCGGTCGCGTACCCCGGAGGCGATCGCCTCGACGCCGAGGTGGTCGCCCGCCCGGACGGTCTCCAGCAGCGCGACGCGGGCTGCCGTCACGCGCAGGCCGGCACCGCGGAGCTCCTCGGCGGTGGTCGGGGGCGGGGAGGCGGTCATGAGGGCGAACCTACCCTCATAAACACGAGGGGTTCAAGAAAACGAACGATGCAATTTTGGTCGTGTCACGACGCCTGCCGGCCATCTCCGCGTCCTCTCCCGCGCCCGCCCGGACGTTTGCCTTCGCGTTTGCCCTCGCAGTGAGGGAGCGGGCGGTACTGCGATCGGAGCGGGCGGTACGGCGATCGGCAGCGGAGCGGGCCGGCGGGTGCGTCCGGGACATGCCCGCATCATGTGGCCCCGTGTCGGCGACGACCGCGCGGCAAGCCGGTCGATCCTCCGAACGGGTGAGCCGCGGTGGTGGTCACCGACGGGCGGCCGGAGGCGGATCAGCGGACGTCCGCGTGTCCGGCTCGGGCGTACCGGTAGCGGCGGGCCAGGGCGTGGAAGGCCTCCTTCGGCTCCCAGTGCCAGCCCGAGGCGGGGTCGTCCGGGCGGTCCTTGAGGGTCTTGGTGATGGCGTAGCTCGCCAGGTCGAGATCGTGGCGAAGGTCGCCCGGGCGGTGCGGGGCGTCAGGAGTCACGAACTCGAAGGCCATCGCCGCGTACAGGTTCATCGAGGAGAAGGCGTCGAGCAGCTGCATCAGGTAGGCCGCCTGGGTGCGCTCGCTGCGGACCAGGTCGCCCTTGATCTCCGGGGGCTTCTTGGCGTTGTCGACGACGTCCCAGCCCATGCCGTCGGTCCGGGGCGCCCCGACGTAGGCGCAGGTGCCGAACTCGGTGATGGCCAGCGGTTTGCCCCAGCGCAGATAGCGGCTCAACTGCCTTGTGTAGTCGGCCCGGTGAGGAAAGTACGAGTAGTAGTCGATGCCCACGATGTCGAAGAGGCGCCAGTCGACCTTGTCCTCCTGCGCGGCGGCGTAGCTCAGCCGGCCGTGGAAGACGGAGCGCCCGACCGCGGCCGCCTTCGCCGTGAACCGGTCCAGGCGGCGCTGCATCGCGACCGGGTCCACCTTGCCGTCGAGCAGGTTCCGGATGCGTTCGAAGACGGTGTCGCCGGGCACGATCCCGGGCACGAACAGCCAGAACTCGCAGCCCACACTGAGGTCCACGGCCGCACCGTGCCGTCGCAGCCGCTCCGCGAACCGGCCGGTCTCGGCCAGGTGTTCCAGGATGTCCCGTTCCGGGGCGTCTGCGAGAGTCGGCTGGAGCCAGACACCCAGCCCCCGCTCGGCCGCCTCGGCGGCGGTGGCCGTGAGCCGTTCCACCCCGTCACCCGTCACCCGTCACATCGACGGTGTCGGCGTGCAACTCGTCGCGGATGACCCGGATGTCCTTGCGCATCCGGGCCGCGCTGAAGGCCGTACCCGGCGTCTCCCCCGCACCCACGGTGTACACGACCCCGTGGTGGCGCAGTCCCTGGCGCAGCCCCCGGCGCGGTCCGCCCTGCGCGGCGCGGGCCTCGCCCGACGGCAGCACGGTCGCGGCCAGGCCGGCGGACGCCATGCCGGCCAGGAACTGTGCACGCTTGATCCCCTCGCTCCTCTGCATACGGTCACCCTGCCGGGCCCGGCCGCCCCCGCACCGTCCGCCGACGGTCTACGGCGAGGGACCGAAGGGTGATCTTCCCGGCGCCGAAGGGGAGGGGGCCGGCATCAAAAGTCGCGCCGTTCCCCGCCCCCCGCCTCGCATTCCTCATCGCCCCGCCGCGCGCGGATGAAGCACCCTATTCATCACAAAACCCCCATGAGTGAGAAACTCGGACTCTCACCCCGAGGTGGCCGTCGAGAGGGACGCTGGTGGACCTGGACGCCGTCGCCGACGAGCTGTACGGGCTGCGGCCGGAGGACTTCGTCGCCGCCCGCGATCGCCGCGCCCTGGATGCCCGCAAGGCCGGTGACCCGGCCCTCGCCAAGCAGATCGGTGCGTTGCGGAGGCCGAGCCTGGGAGCCTGGGTCAGCAATCTGCTCGTACGTCGGCAGCGGGAGGAGGTCGAGTCCTTGCTGACCCTCGGCGAGGAACTCCGCCGGGCCCACCGTGAACTGGACGGTCCGCAGCTGCGCAAGCTCGCCCGTCGGCAGAGTGAGGTGATCGGCGCGCTCGGGCGGCAGGCCCGGCGGCTGGCGGCGCAGGCCGGACGTCCGGTGGGCGAGAGCGTCCAGCGCGAGGTCGAGGAGACCCTGCACGCCGTGCTCGCCGATCCGGAGGCCGCCGGGGAATGGGCCGCGGGACGGCTGGTGAAGCCTCTCAGCTCCGCGTTCGGGTTCCCGGAAACCGACGCGGGGGTCCTCGAACGCCGTCCCGCCGCCCCGCCGGCGACCGGAGCGAAGCGGCGCGCCGAGAAGGAAGTGGAGGGCGCTCGCGGGACGGCGGGGAGGAAGCGCGGCAAGGCGGAGGAGCGCGAGGACGAGCCGGCACACCGGCGCCGTCTCGACGAGGCCCGCAGAGCCGCCCGCGACGCCGAGCGGAGCCTGCGCGGCTGCGAGGCGGAGGCCCGGGCCGCCGAACGGGAGGCGGAGCAGGCCGGCGACCGGGTCGCCGTGGCGGAGCAGCGGGTGCGTGAGCTGCGCGCGGAGCTGCGCGACGCCGAGGAGGAGCAGCGGCAGGCGCGTACGGACGAGCAGGCGGCACGGGACCGGGCCCGGCAGACCGACCGCGCCGTACGGCAGGCCCGGCGGCACGCCGAGACCACCGCGGCCGAGGCGGAGCGACTGGCCGGCCCGGGGCGGACCACACGTCCCCTGGCCGGGCACACCGGCCGGCCACCAGGTGGCAGATGACGGACGGCCCCCTGGACAGGAGGCGAGGAGCGATGGCGAGACCGATCCGGACCGGTGTCCTGACCTTCGGGCCGGTCACCGCCCTTGTCGACGGTCAGCAGCCCGCCGACGAGGAAGGTGCCTCGCACCCCGGCGTGCGGCAGGACCAGTGCCCCGACAGCCGGAGCGTCGGGCAGAGCCGGTCCCGGGGCCGCAAGGGCGGCGGGAAACAGGCCTCCGGCAGGAAGAAGGCCGATGAGCCGGGCGTCTCTGTCGAAGGCCGAGCTGTACGAACGCGCGAGCGCCGCCGGCGTACCCGGCAGATCGAGGATGACTCGGGATCGGCTCGTCAACGCGCTTGCCGACGCAGCGGCTTGACTGACCATCACTCGGCTCAGCGGTAAATCATGACCCTGCCCCGGCCGCTGCTGCAAGTCGCCGCGGAGCGAGCTCAGTTGACGATCCGAGGTCACTGCCGGTGGGCCGCCGGTCCGGTGGCCTCTAGGGATGTGGTCACCCGGTTCGTCCAGTGGGCTGACGGCCGATCAAATCGGTGTGAAGTGCGCACTCGTACGGGTGCACCCGGCCCGACCGTCCGTGGCATCCGGGAGGGTCCGTCGTTCGGCAACGAGTGTGATGTTTGCCATGTGACGTGATGGACCAGAGGTGAACGGGCAAGATACCCCTTCATGCCCCACGCCAATCCTCTCCGGCAGGTGATTCGATGACCACGGCGACGACCCGGGCGTTCCGGACGACGCCGCCCGCCCGTACCGGCGAGACGACCGCCAGGGATTCCCCGGCCGCCGCCATGCCCTCACTGCCGTCCCTGACGGGGCTGCGGTGGATGGCGGCGCTCCTCGTGTTCGGACTGCACGTGAACAACTTCGGCTACTTCGGAGGCACCAGCGGCCGCCTCGTGACCTGGGGCTTCGGTGCCGGTGCCACCGGGGTGTCCTTCTTCTTCGTACTGTCCGGCTTCGTACTGACCTGGTCGGCGCGGCCCCGCGACCGCGCGCTCGCCTTCTGGCGGCGGCGTATCGCGCGCATCTACCCGGTGCACCTGGTCACCCTGGCGGTCGCCCTCGTCATGGCGTACTCGCTGGCACACGAGCCGAGGCCGCAGCCGAAACAGGCCGTGTCCAACCTCTTGCTGCTCCACTCCTGGTGGCGCCCCTGGTGGCAGACGCTGAACCCGGTCAGCTGGTCCCTTGCCTGCGAGGCGTTCTTCTACGCCTCCTTCCCCCTGCTCTTCCTGCTGCTCCGTCGGCTCGGCGCGCGCGGTTCGGCCGCGCTGGGCACCCTGTCGCTGGCGGCGATCATGGTGCTGGCCTGGGCGGACGCGCACCACTGGTGGACGTACGCGCTGTACTCCTTCCCGGCGGCCCGGCTGCCGGAGTTCGTCCTCGGCGCGGTCAGCGCGCGGCTGGTGCTGCTCGGCCGGTGGCGCGGGCCCGGTCTGGAGGCCTCGCTCGCCCTGGCGATCATCGGTTACTTCCTCGTCCCGCAGGTCACGCCCGGTTATTCCGCCACCGTGTGCACCATCGTCGGGTTCACGCTGCTCATTCCGGCCGCGGCGGTCGCGGACATCCAGGGGCTGCCCTCACTGTGGCGGCGCCGGCGGCTGGTACGGCTCGGTGAACTGTCGTTCGCCTTCTACATGGTCCATCTGCTCGTGCTGCGCGCCGGCACCCACCTGCTCGGGACGAAGCCGCACTTCGGGCTGCTCGCGGGACTGGCCGTCACCACGGTCGCGTTCGCCATTGCGCTCGGACTGTCCTGGGTCCTGTACGAGGCGGTGGAGTGCCCGGCGAGACGTCTGCTGCTGCGCCGACGCCGCCCCACGCCCCAGCCGGACCAGGTGGAGGCACGCGGCGAGGCACCGGCCGCGGCACGGGACTGAGCAGGTCCCCTGGGCTGTCGGAGACGCCTGGGAGGGCGGGTCCGCCCTCCGCACCCCTACGTCCGGCCGCTTCCCTCATCTGCCGCCGCACCGCCGCGTCAGCCGTCACGCACTGCCGGAGGGCGTGCCGGCCCCCGGCGGGCACCTCGCTCTCCTCTGCTTCCCCGCCGGCCGGACGGGATCCGGGCTTCCCCGACGCGGCCTTCCACCGCGCCCTGCGGCAGCGACCGGCGGGCTCCGCGCTGTTCCGCCGCCCCGGTCAGCCCGTCCCGGGTCCTTCCTGAGGTCCCGGCCGGGTCGCACGCACGGGTGACGTCGGCAACAGCCAGGAGAGTCCGGCGGGATTCGGGGTAGTCGGCCCATCGGCACCGGCCCGGTGGCATCCGCCGCCGGGCCGGCACCGCTTGACGCCCTTGACGGCAAGTGACCGTCAGGGCCAGGAGAGTTGCATCGGCGTGGAAAAGGAGACGAGGAGAGTGCCCGAGCAGGACATGGCCGAATCGGCGCCACAGGTGGTGAGTTCCTTCCTGGAGCGGCGCCGGGAGCAGATCGCCCAGCGCTGGGCCGACGCGCCCTTGTTCCGCTCGGTCTTCACCGTCTCCCGCGACGAGGCGGTGGAGGCGTGCAAGGCCGTCGTGGACTCCCTGTCCGAAGTGGCGGTGAGCGGACGACTGGAGGACATCACGGCACCGGGCTTCCATCCGGTGCGCGACCAGTTGGGACGCATGACCCAGACCAGGACCCTCAGCGGCTCGACCCCGTCCCAGATCGCCGACGAGGTGGCCGGACTGCGTGTGCCTGCCGTGGAGCTGCTGCGCGAGGAGTTCCCCGATGCCGCCGCCCCGCAGGCCCAGGAGAGCGTACTGGCGCTGACCCTGCTGCTGGGCACGCTGCGCCTGGTGGTGATGGAGACGGCGCTGGACGCGAACACGGAGCTGATCGAGCGGCAGCGGCAGCAGCTGCTCGAAGTCGCCACCCCGGTCATCAAACTGTGGGAGGGCACGGTGGCGGTCCCGCTGATCGGGACGCTGGACAGCGCCCGCAGCCAGGTCGTCATGGAGTCGCTGCTGGAGGCCATCGTCGAGCAGCGGGCCCGGTTCGCCATCCTGGACATCACCGGTGTGCCCACGGTCGACTCGCTCGTCGCCCAGCATCTGATGAAGACGGTGGCCGCCGCGCGGCTGATGGGCGCCGAGTGCATCGTCTCCGGCATCCGTCCGGCCATCGCGCAGACGATCGTGCAGCTGGGCATCGACCTCGGCTCGGTGCTCACCCGCGCCTCGCTGGCCGACGCCCTCGCCTACGCACTGGGTCGGCAGGGCATCGAGGTCTCCCGTGCGGACGCGGGTGCGAGCGCGCGGTGAACCAGCCCACTCCCGGTCAGCCGGCCCAGGTCCCGGTGCTGGCGCTGGGCGACGTCCTGCTCGTCTCGCTCCAGGGCGAGCTGCACGACGGTATGGCCGAACAGCTGCAGCAGGACATCACCAGCCGCATCGCCACCAGCCGGGTGACCGGTGTGGTGCTCGACATCTCCGGGGTGGACGTCGTCGACTCGTTCCTCGGCCGGGTGCTGGCCGAGATCGCCTCCACGGCCCGGCTGCTGGCGGCCCGTACGGTCCTGGCCGGCATGCGGCCCGCCGTGGCGATCACGCTCGTGGAGCTGGGGCTCGCCCTGCCCGGTCTGGTCACCGCGCTCGACGTCGACCGCGCCCTGGAACTGCTGGCCCGGAGGGGGACGTGATGAAGGCGCCCGGCCAGACGTCCGCGACCAGCCTGCCCATCGGCTCGGACGCGGATCTGGCCTGGGTGCGGCAGCAGGTGCGGCGGTGCGCGGCCCAGCTCGGCTTCGGGCTCGTCCAGCAGACCAAGCTGGTCACGGCGGCGAGCGAACTGGCCCGCAACACGCTGGTGCACGGCGGCGGCGGCCGGGCGGAGATCACTCCGCTGGACAACGGCCGCAGCCGGGGCCTGAGGATGTGCTTCACCGACAGCGGCCCGGGCATCCGCGACCTGGAGCTGGCCATGACCGACGGCTACACCACCGGAGGCGGTCTCGGCCTCGGCCTGAGCGGCGCCAAGCGGCTGGTGCACGAGTTCTCCGTGGACACCGAGCCGGGCCGGGGCACCACCGTCACGGCCGTCGCCTGGGTGACGCAGGTTCCCGCGTCGCGTCCGGGGGCGGGATGAGCCGGGTGTGGGAGGTACCGGTGGGCGACTCCACGCGGGTACGCGATGCCCGGACGGCCGCCCGGGAGGCGTGCGTGCAGGCGGGCCTCGGCCCGCGGCGGACCGCGGCCGCCGAACTCGTCAGCACCGAGCTGGCCACCAATCTGCTCAGGCACGCGGGCGGCGGCCGCATGGTGGTCAATCTCGTCGGGCCGCCGGCCGGCGGCCCGGGTGTGTCGGTGCAGCTCTTCTCGCTCGACCACGGGCCGGGTATCGCCGATGTCCCCGCGGCGCTGCGGGACGGCTACACCACCGCCGGGGTCTCCCTCGGCGCCGGTCTGGGCAGCTGTCTGCGCAGCGCCGACGCCTTCCATCTGTACAGCGCGCCGGGCCGCGGCACGGTGGCGACGGCCCGGTTCGACGCGGAGCCCCCCAGGCGCGGGACGCCCGCGGCGCAGGCACCGGCGGGTGGGATCTGCGTCTCGCTGGCCGAGGCCGGGCAGTGCGGTGACGCCTGGAGCTGGGTGCGTTCCGGCGCCCTGCTGACCCTGCTCCTCGCGGACGGTCTCGGGCACGGCCCCAAAGCCGCGCACGCGTCCACCACCGCGGTGGCGGAGCTGCACCGGGCCGCACACCTGCCGCCCGTCGAGATCCTGCGCCGGCTGCACATGGCGCTGCGGCCGACCCGCGGCGCGGCGGTCGCCGTGGCCCAGCTGGACACGGAACGCGCGGAACTCGGCTTCGCCGGCATCGGCAACGCCGGCGCCCGGCTGCGTACCGGGGAGGGCTGGGCGTCCCTCCTCTCCCGTCCGGGGATCGTCGGGGCGTACTTCCCGGCGCACATCCCCGTGCGCAGGATGCCGTGGCATCCGGACAGTGTGCTCGTGGTGCACAGTGACGGGCTGCCCAGCCGGTGGACGCCGCCGGACGATCCCCGGCTGCTCGGCCAGGATCCGGCGGTGCTGGCCGCGGCCGTCCTGCGCGACGCGAGCAGCCCCGCCCGCCCCGTACGCGACGACACCACCGTGGCCGTACTGGCCCCCGACCGCCGGACCAGCACCCATGACAGCCGTCTCTGACACCTGGACACTGGCCTCCGCCACCGACGCGGCCCGCGCCCGTGCCCTGCTGGCGCGGCTCACCGCGGACGCCGAGGTGCCCGCGCTGGACCGCACGCGTTTCCTGGCCGCGCTCGGCACCCGGCTGCGGCCCTGCCGGGACGGGGCCCGCGTGCAGCTGACCGTGACCGCCCACGCCGACGGCACCCTGCACGTGCTGCTGCGCGGGTCCGAGCCGTGGCAGGGCGCCCTCGTCTGCCCCGTCCCCGTCAGCGGACCGCTGCCCCGGCCGGCCGGCTTCGACGACGCGCGGCTCGCCGAGGCCCTCCTGGACGCCGACGAGGACGCGTCCGCCGTTCTCGCGCACCTGGCGGAGACGGAGCAGCTGATCCGCTTCCATCGGGAGGAGCTGCACCAGACCAACCAGGGTGTGCTCGCCCTGCACGCCGAGCTGGAGGCGGCGGCGCTGGCCCAGCGGGAGCTGCTCGACGCCGAGCGGGCCGCCCGCGCGGAGGCGGAGAACGCCCGGCGGCAGCTGACCTTCCTCGCCGATGCCAGCGCCGCTCTGAACGCCTCGCTGGACCACGAGGACATCCTGCGCCGGCTGCCGGAGCTGCTGGTCCCGGAGTACGCCCGGCATGTCGACGTCTGGCTCGTGGACGACGAGCGGACGCCCCCGGCCGAGCGGGCGGCGGCTTCGGTGACGGCGGCCCGCACCGGCCGGCCCCAGCACGCGGGCCCGCGGCCGGGCGGCCTGCCGGGCGTGGACGACCTGCCGGCCTCGGCGCTGTCCCCGGACCGTCCGCTGCTGTGTCTGCCGCTCGGCGTGCGCGCGGTTCAAGGTGTGCTGACCCTGGCCGCGCACGGTGACCGTTTCGACCCGGACACCACGGTGATGCTGGTCGAGCTGGCCCGGCGGGCGGGCATCGCGCTGGACAACGCCCGCCAGTACCAGCAGCACCGCAATGTCGCCGAGGAACTGCAGCGCGCCCAGCTCACCGACCTGCCGGCCACGCCGGGCCTCGCGCTGGCCGCGCGTTATCTGCCGGCCACGCACGGGATGAACATCGGCGGCGACTGGTACGACGCCTTCCCGCAGCCCGACGGAAGTGTGCTGGCGGTGATAGGGGATGTCACGGGGCACGGACTGCGGGCGGCGGTCATCATGGGCCAGTTGCGCACCGCCCTGCGCGCGTACGCCGTCGAGGGCAACGGGCCCGCGCGTATCCTCACGCTGCTGCACCGGATGCTCCGCCACCAGCAGCCGGAGCTGTACGCCACCTGTGCCATCGCCCGGTTCACGCCCGGGGATCCCCGGGTGGTGTGCGCGGCTGCCGGGCATCCGCCGGCCGTCGTGCGCGGCCCGGAGGGCGAGGTGCGGGTGCTGGAGGCCAGGCCGGGGATCATGCTGGGCGTCCCGGTGCCCTTCGAGTACGAGGAGCACACCGTGGAGCTGCCCGCGGGCTCGACGCTCGCGCTGTACACGGACGGGCTGGTCGAGCGGCGGTCCGCCGGGATCGACGCGGGCATAGAGCGGCTGGCGCGGGCCATGGGCGCGCTGGCCGCGGTGGAGCTGGAGGACCTGGAGACCGCGGCCGACACGCTGCTGAAGCCGATGCTGTACGACTCCGAACACGACGACGACATCTGTCTGCTGCTCTGTCGCACCCGGACCTGAACCGGCGGCGCCGGCGGCCGGGTCCCCGGCCCCGGAGGGCAAGGCCCCGACCGCTTGGCGGCGGCCGGTCAGGCGGAGGACGGGAAGCGGTCCCACACCCGGTGCGAGCCGAGCAGTCGGGTGAGCTGCTGCAGGACGGTCGTGGCGCCGTCGCCGGCGATCACACCGGGCGCGTCGACGGGGATGCCGGCCGCCTCCAGCACGCTCTGCGCGCCCTTGGTGGCGCCGATGGCCTTGCCGTGCCGGTACGCCTCCGCCAGCAGCAGCCCCACCCGCGGATCGGGGGTGCCGTCCTGGGCGGTCGGCAGGCCCGCCTTGGCGTCCCGGGCGCCGTAGGCGTCGGCGCCGACGCCGGGGGTGCCGGCCACCAGCAGCGCGTCGAACTCCACGGACCGTGCCGTGGCGTAGGTGCGCTGGACGCCCACCGCGTCCGTGCCGGAGCCGAGGGTGCCGCCGGTCGGTGCGACGACCAGCGGGACCATGCCGCCGTCCAGCACCTCCTGGCGTACGGCCCGTACGCCGTCCAGGTCGCCGTCGGGGCCGGTGACGATGCCGATGATCCGGCCGTCGGTGGGCCAGGTGTGTCCGACCTGGGACAGGGCGGGGCTGGGCGCGACGTCGGCCAGGGGCACGGTGGGCTGCGGGGCGGGCAGGCCGAGACCGCCGGCGACGCCCGCGCACAGCTCCGGGTCGATGTTCGCCAGTACCTGCAACGCCCGCTCCCGGATGGCCTGTTCGTAGCACTTGGCGAGTTCGAAGGTGTAGGCGCCGATGATGTGCTCGCGTTCCACCGGGCTCATGCTGAGCCAGAACCGGCGCGGCTGGCTGAAGTGGTCGTCGAACGACGCCGGCGCCTCGCGGACCTTCGTCGCCTCCGGGACCCGTACCGGAGCCTCGACGTACGCGCCCGCGTCCGCGCCGGCCGTGAAGGGGCAGCCGCCGTCGAGGGAGTTGGGCCGGTAGGGGGCCGCGCCCCGGTGCACGGCGGTCTGGTGCATGCCGTCGCGCAGCATGTCGTTGACGGGTGCGTGCGGCCGGTTGACCGGGATCTGCGCGAAGTTGGGGCCGCCGAGGCGGGTGATCTGGGTGTCGAGGTAGGAGAACAGGCGACCGGACAGCAGCGGGTCGTCGGTGATGTCGATGCCGGGCACGAGATGGCCGGGGTGGAAGGCGACCTGCTCGGTCTCGGCGAAGAAGTTGGAGGGGTTGCGGTCGAGGGTGAGCAGTCCGATGGGCTGCACGGGGGCGAGTTCCTCCGGGACGATGTTCGTCGGGTCCAGAAGGTCGATGCCCTCGAAGGTCTGGTCGGGGGTGTCGGGGAAGGTCTGGATGCCGAACTCCCACTGCGGGTGGGCGCCCGCCTCGATCGCGTCGGCGAGGTCCCGGCGGTGGAAGTCCGGGTCGACACCGTTGATGATCTGTGCCTCCTCCCACACCAGCGAGTGCACGCCCAGCTTCGGCTTCCAGTGGAACTTCACCAGCGTCGTCCCGCCGGCGGCGTCGACCAGGCGGAAGGTGTGGATCCCGAAGCCCTCCATCGTGCGGTACGAGCGCGGGATGCCCCGGTCGGACATGTTCCACAGGGTGTGGTGGGTGGCCTCGGTGTGCAGCGTGACGAAGTCCCAGAAGGTGTCGTGGGCGCTCTGTGCCTGCGGGATCTCCCGGTCGGGGTGGGGTTTGGCGGCGTGCACGACATCCGGGAACTTGATCGCGTCCTGGATGAAGAAGACGGGGATGTTGTTGCCGACCAGGTCGAAGACGCCCTCGCTGGTGTAGAACTTCGTCGCGAAACCGCGGGTGTCCCGGACGGTGTCGGCGGAGCCCCGGGAGCCGAGCACGGTGGAGAAGCGGACGAACACCGGGGTCTCGACGCCCTCGGCGAGAAAGGCCGCCTTCGTCACGTTCGCGGCCGTGCCATAGCTGCGGAAGACGCCGTGCGCTGCGGCGCCGCGGGCGTGGACCACGCGCTCGGGGATGCGTTCGTGGTCGAAGTGCATGATCTTTTCCCGCAGGTGGTGGTCCTGCAGGAGCACGGGGCCACGGGGTCCCGCCTTGAGCGAGTGGTCCGTGTCGTACAGCCGGGTGCCCTGGGCGGTGGTCAGATGGCTGCCGCTCTGCGCCATCCGGGCCTGGTCGGCGCCGGTGGGCAGGCCGGTGGGTGAGACGGTGGCGGGGCCGGTCTGGTCGGGCTTGGGCGGGAACGGCTCATGGGGTTCGGCCGGCTCGGCGACCGACGGCGTGCGGGGGCCGGGTTTGCCGGGTATGCCCTCCTCCGGGCCCGCACCGTCACCCTGCAGGGCGTCCGCCACCTTGTCCGCCGCTCGCTTCAGGGGGTTCGTCTCGCTCATCTCCACCATTCCTTCGCTGGTCACGGGGGCGGGCCCGGCACCGGCGAGGCGGGTGTCCGACACGCGCTGGCCACACCCGGGCATACGGCCGGCAACACCACAACATCAGGGGAAACGGGGTCGGCACGGCCTCGTACCGAGGTCCCCGGGCCGGTGCGCCCGAAACCGGCAATCACGGAGGATTTCCGGTCGGGGTGAAGTCGGGCCGTCTCCCATCGAGTAGCCGGGACGGCTGGCCCGCCGGACGCGTCCATCCGGACCCGGGGACTGTCGAGCAGGGCCAAGGGCCCCCTGCCGAGGGTGTCTTCGTCAGGAGGGCCGGTTTCTTGACCCGAGCAGGCAAGCACCCGGCCGCCCGCACCGCCACCTTAGGCGCTGCCCCCGGCCCCCGCAGTTCGGGAGGCCCGGTCACGGGTGGGCCGTGACCCGGATGGTCTTCAGTGACGGGTCCGCCGCGTCCGCGATGAGGAAGCCGTGCTCCACGCCGCTGCGCAGGTACTCCAGCACCTCCTGCGTGATCACCTCACCGGGCGCCACCACGGGCACGCCGGGCGGATAGGGGCTGATCATCTCGGCGGCGATCCGGCCCACGGCGCGTTCGGCGGGAACCTGTTCGGCGGGCCCGAAGAACGCCTCGCGCGGCAGGACGGCCTGTTCGAGTTCGAGTGCGCGCGGCTCGGGCAGGCGCACGGCGGGCCGCCGCTCCATCGCACCGGCGTTCTCCACCAGGGAGCGCATGGAGTCCAGCAGGATCTTCTCGGTCTCGTCGTCGTCGGCGTGGGTGATGGAGGCGCTGATCCGGCAGGTGTCCGAGCCGCCCACGTCGACATGCCGGTCGGCCCTCAGCCATTCGGCCGCCTGCATACCGCTGATGCCGAGGTCCCGGACATCGATGACGATCTTCATCGGGTCGAACTCGGCCGCGAGGCCCTCCTCGACGACCTCGCCGCCCATCACCCGCAGCCCCGGCAGTTCGCGCAGGGCCGCCCGGATCCGCTCGGCCCGGTGGACGGCCCGCTCCAGCAGCTCGTGGCCCTGCTCGGCCATCTGCCGCCGCCAGCCGTCCAGGGCGCCGTACACCAGACAGGAGGCGCTGGTGGTGCCGAGCAGGTCCTCGCGCTGCTTGAGCACCTCGGGTGCCACCCGGTCGTGCTGGAGGTGGAACACCGAGCTCTGCTCGATGGCGCCGCCCATCTTGTGGACGCTGGTGACGACCAGGTCGGCGTCGGCGTCCATGCCCCAGGACGGGAGGGCCGGGTGGAAGGGCAGATGGGCACCCCAGGCCTCGTCCACGATCAGCGGTACGTCGTAGGCGTGGCAGGCGTCGGCGACGCCGCGGATGTCGGCGCAGGTGCCCCAGTCGGTGGGTGTGATCAGCAGCATGCCCTTGGCGTCGGGGTGCTCGCGCAGCCGGTCGCGGACGTCGTCGGGCTCCGGAGGATGGGCCATGTGCCGCTCGGCGTCGAACTTCGGGTGGACCCAGATCGGCTCCACACCGTTGATGATCACCGCGGCGATGACCGACTTGTGCGCGTTGCGGGACAGCAGCAGCTTCTCCCCCGGGCCCGCGACCGAGCACATGGCGGTCTTCACGGACAGGGAGCTGCCGCAGGTGGAGAAGAAGGCGTGCTCGGCGCCGACCGCGTCGGCCATCAGCTCCTGCGCCTGTTCCAGCACGCCCTGGGACTGCCGGCGGTCGTCCAGGCCGTTGAGGGTCAGTACGTCCGAGCGGAAGACGTCGATGCCGAGGACGTCGGCGACCCGGGGGTCGGTGCCGCGGCCCTGTTTGTGTCCCGGCGGCCCGAACACCACGTCTCCTCGCCGCCGGAACTCCTGCAGAGCTTCCAGTACGGGCGCGCGCGAGTGGTCCATGGCGGTCCTCCTGAGCCGGTCGGTCGTACCGACCGTGTTGCACTGGTCGCCTGCTCGAAACCCCGGATCCCGCGCCACTTGGTTCACGCTTTGATTCAAGCCATGACGTCAGAACCGCATGCCGTGTCCGCGCGCCAGGACGAGATGAGGATCGTGGCGGTGCTTGGCCTCGGCGAAGACCGGCCAGCGGTCGCCGTAGTGGTCCCGCCAGTCGGAGTCCGCCAGGGGCAGGGCGTTGACGGGGTAGGCGAGGGCGCCCCGGGACCGGGCCCGTTCGTACGCGGTACGGTTGGCGGCCACCATCGCCGCGACCGTCTCCGGGCTGTCGGGCGGAGCCGTGCGCAACAGGGCGAAAACGTACAGGACTTCACCGGACGGGCGGCGGAAGGAGGGGGCGCGCAACCGGCTGGAGAGCACCGGGTACAGCAGGACGAGACCGGTGTCCCGCAGGTCACCGAAGGCGGGGTCGGCCAGTACGGCGCGGACGACGGCCTCGGCGCTGTCGTGCGGCAGCAGCAGATTGAGCCAGGGGTGCGGGTGCAGCCACTCCCCCGTCGCCCGCAGGACCTCCTCGTCCGTGTCCACGCGATGCGCGAACTCCCCGTATCCGAGATCCTCCGCCTCCAGGGCGCCGGGATCGTGCGAGAGCCCGGCGAGCAGGGTGCTGTCGTCGGGCGGGTACGGGCCGTCGTGCGGGGCCACGGCCTCGATCATGTACTGCCAGTGGCGCTCCCCGATCGGCCGTGCCTGGCCCTCCAGGTAGGTGAAACGCTGCTCCTCGGCGAGCCGGCGCTGGTCGGCGAGGCAGCGGGCGAGGTCGGCGTAGTACAGGCAGTAGCGGCGCACCCGGTCGGGCGCGGGGACCAGACGCAGGGTGGCGGCCACGATGACGGCGCACTGGCCGAGACCGGCGAGCACGGCGTGAAACAGGTCGGGGTCCCGGTCGGGTGAGCAGACCCGGTGCTCCCCCGCTCCGGTCACCACCTCCAGCTCCAGGACCTGGTCCGCGACCAGGCCGTGCCGGTGCGTCGCGCCGCCGAGTCCGCCCGCCGACAGGACACCGCCGACGCCCGCGCCGAGGTAGTCGGTGAGGACCGCCGGGGCACGGCCGTACGGCAGGGTGGCGGCCAGCACCTCCCGCCACAACGCGCCTGCCTGTACGGTCACTTGCCCGTCCGTCACGGGACCGACCCGGTTCATCGCCCGCAGGTCGAGCACGATCCCGCCGTCCGCCTGTCCCTGGCCGTACAGGGAGTGGCCACCGCCGCGCACACTCACCGGGATGCCCCGGGGTCCGGCGCACTCCAGCAGGTCCTGGATCTCGGCGGCGGACTGCGGGCGCAGGACACCGAGCGGCGTGGTCCGCACGATGTGCCCGAAGTCCTGCGCGCATGCGCGCAGCGTCTGCGGGCGGGTGTCCAGGGCCCGGCCGAGGCGGGTGCCGAGGTCGTGGGCCGACGTCATGCCGGCATCACATCAGACGGCGCGGCGTACGTCGAGACCACCGTCAACTCACGCCGGAGCCTTGTTTTTCGACGAGCTCCAGCAGTGCGGTGTGGGTCTCCGGGTCGGCCGCGGCGATCAGTCCTGACGCGCCGGTGAGCACGGGTTCGCCGTACAGTCCGGTCACGATGCAGCCGGCGGCCTGGCACAGGGCGATGCCCGCCGCGAAGTGCACGCTGTCGCGCAGGTCGCCGTCGGTGACGTAGGCGGCCCTGCGGCCCGCGGCGACCCAGGCCACGGCGAGGGTGCTGGAGATCACCCGAGGCCGGAAGCGTCCGGCGAAGCCCGGGTCGGCGAGGAGCCGGGCCGCCTGGAACCCGGGCGCGTTGGGGAACGGCGGGTCGAGGTTCATGTCCACCAGCGCGGACCCGGCCGACGGCGTCAGCCGCTCGTCCGCGCCGTCCCTGCGGAGGCGGGCGGCCTCGCCGTCGGTCCAGAACACCTCGCCGCTGAACGGGTCGGCGGTCGCGGCGGCCGTGACCCGGTTCCCCTCCCGCAGGGCGACGTTCACGCCGACGAGCATGTTTTGCACCGCGTAGTTCAGGGTGCCGCACAGCGGGTCGACGAGCCAGCGGCGGCGGGCGTCGGCGGCACCCGAACGGCCGCTCTCCTCGCCGGTCACGGCGTCGTCGGGCCGGGCGGCGCGCAGCACGTCCAGGATGGCCCGCTCGGCGGCGAGGTCCGCCTCGGTCGCGAAGTCGCCGGCGGACTTGTCGTGGCGTGCGAGCCGGCCGCCGTAGAGGTCACGGACCACGGCTGCGCCCGCCTGGGCCGCGGTGAGGGCCAGGCGGGCGTCGGATTCCCCGTTGGTGATCGACATGGGCGCAGAGTACTCGGAGCACCGGTGGCGTCAGTACGCCCGGGTCGGCGAGAAGGACAGCCTCTGTTCTGCTGCGGAGCGCCCCGCGCCGACGGAACTTCCGCTGCGGTCCGTCCAGTTGCGCACCGGTGTGGTCTCGGCGAGCCGCCCGGAACGGCCCGAGAGGCCGAGTACGAGTCCGCTGTAGCGGTTGACCAGGCGGCAGGTGCCGCCGGAGGCGCTCGGGATCACGAACCACTGCTGTCCGACGGAGGGGCCGCCGGCCGGTGCCGCGGTGACGGTGGGCCGGGCACCCCAGGCGCGGCCGGCGGAGGAGGAGGAGTCGACGCCGAGCAGCCGGCCGCTCGCGGCGTTGGTGAGGGTGAAGGCCCCGTCGCCGGTCGGGGTGAAGACCCAGGTGTCGCGGCCGGAGCCGGTGGGCCGGGCCAGTGAGATGGTGGCCGTGCCGTCGCCCTTCTGGGCCAGGAGGCGTCCCGTGCCGCTCGCGATGCGGTAGCCGCGGCCGGTGTCCAGGGGCGCGGCGGCGGGTTTGCCGGTGTCGACGGTGATGTCGACGTACTCCCCGGAGGCGTCGTGCGAGCAGCCGAAGGCGCAGTAGGAGCGGAAGGACCTGCCGACGACGGTGGAGCTGGTGCGGTTGGCGCTGTCGAGGAACCAGCGGTACCAGGAGGCGTTGGTGTAGCCGCCGGTGTCCCCGATGAGGTGCCACTTCTGGGTCGTCAGGTCGTCGGTGGCGTAGAGGTACTGCGGCGAGTGCCCGCTCTGGTCGACGGCCTGGGGTTCGCCGATGTACAGCCCGAGATAGGCGTCGTAGGCGATGTTCATGACGAACAGCGGCGAGGTCGGGGGCATCTTCCCGGCCCCGATCTGCTCGGCGGCGGTCCCGGTGTTGGCCGGGTCGTACTCGGCGGAGGCGGGCGTGTAGCCGGTGGGGTGGGCGGCGTCGACGGGGACGATGTTGCTCTCCTGGCCGCCGGTGCCGGGCTGGGACCAGGCGCCGGCGTACCACTTGCGCCAGGAGCCGGGGGCCATCTTGGCGGAGATCGGGGCGCGGGCCACGTGCTCGTAGAACGCCTTCCAGCCGCCGCTCTTGTCGATGATCCGGGAGCCGTAATGGACGTAGAAGTAGCCGGAGGCGGTGTCGACGAAGAGGCGCTGGTCGCCGTCGCCGTAGGAGTACGTCTGGTTCGGGAAGGCCGTGGTGTCTGCGCGCCTGGTGCTGTACGGGGACGTGAGCACGTGGTCCTTGACGCTCCAGGTGCGGCCCTTGTCGGTGGAGACGGCGTAGTCGATGGCGTCGTAGTGCAGCCCGTCGCCGAAGGGCTGCGGGGTGAACTCGTTGTGCACCAGGCCGTACCAGTCGCCGGTGTCGGGGTCGACCCACACCCCGGACAGGTCGCAGTAGTTCTTCTGGGCGTAGCCGGAGCCGCTCGGTGCGTACGTCGCCTCGCGGCCGGTGGGGCTGTTGTTGCAGCGCCAGGTGGTGTCGTCGTTGCGGTCGGCGGGGTTGGCGGGGTTCACCGCCTTGCTCAGCGTCTTGTCGAACCTGGCGGTGTCGAAGTCCTTGCCGGTGTAGAAGTCCCAGGTGCGCGGGTCCTTGGCGCCGTACAGCGCGGCGGACTGCTGGTAGTGGAAGGTGCCGTCCCGGTCGAGGTAGGGACCGGCGGGGGTGTCCGTGGGGTGGGCGAAGGGTACCGGGGTCCCCACGGTCACGGTGTAGGTGGCGTCGGCGGCGGCCTGGGCGGATGCCGGGGACGCGGTGCCGCCCATGACCAGGGCGGCAGTCGCCGACAACACCGCCAGGGCGCCGCCTGCTCTGCTCAAGAGTCGCAACTGTGCTCCTTGTTGCCGAAGGGCCGGTTGCACGGAACGATCCGGCCCGGCGGTTTCCCCCGGCAATGGACTCCAGTGCTCCGCCTCTTGCACTTTCGCGCGCGTACGTCCGCGGCAGGCGTGGGTCAGGGCTGCCCGGGCGGGGCGGCGGGCAGCAGGATGTCCCAGGCCAGCTGGTGGATCAGCGCCTCGTCCGGCTCCGCGGGACGGGCCACGACGGGAGACGGGCGGGAGGGGGCGTGGCTGCCGCGGGAGATGCCGCCGCTGACGGTGATGTTCTGCTCCACGCGCGGGCGGCGGTGCCGTTCGTAGGCGGCGAACGCGGCCTGCGGACCTGGCAGATCGCGCAGCGCCTTGGCGAGGACGACGGCGTCCTCCAGGGCCATCGAGGCGCCCTGGCCGGTGGCCGGGGAGGCCGCGTGGGCGGCGTCGCCGATGAGCAGGGTGCGTCCCTTCTGCCACACGGCACCGAGCGGCATCTCAGTGGCGTTGGTGACCATCACGGGGCCCTCGGAGGCGGCGACGATGTCCGCGGCGGGGGTGGCGTCCTTGCGCAGCAGCGGCAGCAGGTCCTCGCGCCACGGGGCGCGGTGCGCGGCTCCGCCGCCGGGCAGGGGTTCGGTGCTCACGCGGGCGAACCAGTACGTCCGCCCGGTCGGGGACACCGCGTGTCCGAAGGTGGTCTCGCTGCCCCGGACGAAGGTGATGACGCCGGTGCCGTCCGCGCCGGGTGCGGCGCCGCTGCAGCCGTAGAAGACCCGCTGGCCGGCGTACGTGGGTCGCACCTCGGGGGTGATGATCCGGCGCACGGTGGAGTTCAGCCCGTCGGCGCCGATGACCAGGTCCGCGTGGGCGGTGCTGCCGTCGGCGAACCGGGCGGTGACGCCGCACGGGCCGTCCGTGATGCCGACCAGACGGGCGCCGTGGCGCAGGCGGATGCCGCGCCGGGCCGCCGTTTCCTGCAGGGCGGCGTTCAGCTCGCCGCGGAGCAGGCAGCGGTACCGCAGGTCGGGATCGGTCATCTCGCCGAGCGGGGCGTGCGTCAGCTCGGTGCCCCGGCTGTCGAGCAGCCGCAGGGAAGTCAGCGGAAAACCGACGGCGGTGACGGCGTCCGTGGCGTCGAGCTGGGCCAGGGCGCGCATGCCGTTGCTCGCCAGGGTCAGAAACGCCCCGATGTCCTCGGCCGTGCCGGGGTGTGCCTCGTACACGGTGACGTCGTGTCCGGCCTTGTGCAGCCCGAGCGCGGCCGCGGTCCCCGCGATACCGCCGCCGATCACCAGTACCCTCGTCGCATCCGTCCCGCTCAAGTGCCGCTCCTCGGGCCGACAGTGGTGGGGACCATCTAAGGGCAGGGGCGGGTCGGCCGCGGGGCCGGGGGCCGGGATCCGGACAGTGGTCCGTACGGGCGAGGGGGTGTTGGACACGACGGTCGCGGGATGGACGCCGGTCCGTGCGCGGCCCGCTCCCGGTCCGCTTCGGGCTCTCCCGCGAGCCGTCCTGGAGAAGCACGTGAGCGTGCCGCTGTGCACGGGCGCGCCCCCCTGTGCGACGGGTTTTCGCCGGAGAATTGGGTACTCCCCGCCCATGCGGGTGAGCGTGGTGGATGCGGGGTCGAACACGGTCCGGTTGGTGATCGCGGATGTGGAAGGCGGTGTTCCGCTGCCGGTGCACACCGTCAAGTGGAAGCTGCGCCTGTCCGAACACGTCGCCCCTGACGGCAGCATCGCCGACGAGGCGGTGGAGCGGCTGGTGAAGGCGGTGGGTGCGGCGGGTGCCACGGCCCGCAGGTGGCATGCGGCGGGGCCGCTGGCCTTTGCGACCGCGGTGGTGCGCAGCGCCCCGAACCGGCAGGAGGTGCTGCGGCGGGTCGCGGCCGGCACCGGGATCCGCATGTGCACGCTGCCCGGTGAGACGGAGGCCGAGCTGACCTTCCTGGCGGCCCGGCGCTGGCTGGGCTGGCGCGCCGGTCCGCTGGCGGTGCTCGACGTCGGCGGCGGCTCTCTGGAGGTGGCGTTCGGCCGGGGCCGGTTGCCCGACTTCGCGGTCTCCCTCCCGCTCGGCGCGAACCGGCTGACCCAGGAGTACCTGGGTGACCAGGACCCGCCGGGGCAGGCCGAGCTGAAGGTGCTGCGCCGCCGGATCCGCCATGAGCTGCGGGACGTGGCCTCGCGGATCCGCTGGGAACGCCCGCGCACGGTCGCGGTCAGCTCGCGTACGTTCCAGCAGCTGGCGCGGCTGTGCGGGGCGGCGCCCGGGCGGTGCGGCCCGTTCGTGCAGCGGGAGATGCGCTGCCGGGATCTGCGCGAGGCGGTCCGCACCCTGGCCGCCCTGCCCGCCGCCGAGCGTGCCCAGCTGCCCGGGATCTCCGCGCCGCGTGCCGCGCAGAGCCTGGCCGGAGCGGTCGTCGGGCACACGGCGCTGAAGCTCATGGGACTGAGCGGGGCCGTCGTGTGCCCCTGGGCGATCCGCGAGGGCGTGCTGCTGCGCTACATCGAGGACGGCTCGGACTGGTGGACGGACGTCACCGGCACCACCGACACCGCAGCACCGCCCTCCGCGGCACCCCTGCGCATCGCGAGTCCACCGGCGTAGCGTTCGGGTTTCTCCAAAGACCCCCAAACCGACCCGCGTTCTGTAGCGATCATGACACATGCGGGGTAGTCATGCCCGTATGCCTTTACGTCGATCACGACCGGGAACGAAACGCCTCGCCGCGCTCCTCGCCGCCGCGCTGGTCCTCGTGGGCTGCGACAGCGGCGGCACGTCGCCCTCCGGCGACGGACGGCAGCAGCTGACCGTCGCGGCACTGCCGCTCACGGACTCGGCCGCCCTCTATCTCGCCCGGGACCGCGGGCTGTTCGCCAAGGAGGGCCTGGACGTGCGCATCCAGCCCGTCCAGCAGAGCATCCAGGCACTGCCCGCGCTGCTCAAGGGCCAGGTGGACGTGATCGCGAGCGCGAACTACGTCACCTATTTCCAGGCGTACGAGAAGGGCACCCTGGACCTGCGCATCCTCGCCGAAGGCGTCCGGATCGCCCCGCACATGATGGACGTCCTCGTGCCCAGGGACTCGGGGCTGAAGACACCCGAGGACCTCGCGGGCAGGAAGGTCGCCGTGGCCGTCCTCAACAACATCCAGTCCCTGACCCTGAACGCGATCCTCGACGCCCGGGGCGCCGGGCGGCCCGGCTACCGGCAGATCCTGTTCCCGCAGATGGGCCCCGCCCTGGAGAAGGGCCAGGTGGACGCCGCACACGCCGTGGAGCCCTTCGACACCGCCATTCAGGGCGAGTTGGGCGCGCGGGTGCTGCTGGACGCCGGGTCGGGCCCCGCGCGGGGACTGCCCGCCAGCGGGTACGTCACGACGGCCGACTTCGTGAAGAAGAACCCGAAGGCAGCGGCCGGCTTCCGGCATGCCGTCGAAGCGGCCTCCAGGCTCGCCGCCGAGGACCCGGAGGCGGTGCGCACGGAACTGCCGAAGTACACCAAGGTGAGCGCGGACCAGGCGAAGTCGATCCACCTGCCCTCCTATCCGCCGGCCGCCGACCCGGCCGCGCTGCGCCGGCTCATCCGGCTCATGCGCGTCCAGGGGCTGCTGAAGAAGGACGTCGATCCGGCACCTCTGCTGGCGAAATGACACGGCGTCAGGAACTCCTGCTGGGCGTGCTCGGCGCGGCGGCGGCCTTCGGGGTGTGCGAGGCGGTCGCCCGCGTGGGGATCGTACGGCGCAGCTATCTGCCGCCCGCCTCCGACGTCCTCGCCCGCGCCGCCCGGCTGGCGGGTGACCCTGCCTTTCTCGACGGGCTGGGGGTGACCCTGCGGGCGTGGGCGCTGGGGCTCGGGCTCGCCTGCGCGATCGCCGTACCGCTGGGGCTGCTGCTGGGCGCGGTGCCGGTCGTGGAGGCCGCCGCCCGCGCCGTGATCGAGTTCCTGCGGCCCCTGCCGTCCGTCGCGCTGATCCCGCTGGTGTCGCTGCTGCTCGGGTCGGGCACCGGGACGGAGGTGACGCTGATCGCCTACGCCTCGCTGTGGCCGGTGCTGTTCAACACCGTCTACGGCCTGGGCGAGACCGACCCGCTGGCGAAGGACACCCTGCGCGCCTTCGGGTTCGGGCGGCTCGCGGTGCTGCGGCGGGTGGAGTTGCCGGCCACTGCCCCCTTCATCGCCGCCGGGGTGCGGATCTCGGCCGCGGTGGCCCTGATCCTCGCCGTCGCGACGGAGATCCTCTCCGGTTTCGGTCAGGGTCTCGGCATCTTCATCGCCCAGGCGGAGACGGCGACGGACGGCACCCGGGACGTACTGGCGGGGGTGGTGTGGGCGGGCGGCCTGGGGCTGGTGATCAACGGCGTACTGGTCGGGGCGGAGCGGCGGTTGTTCGCGTGGGCGCAGGAACCCCCGGAGATGTCAGGGCGGTTGCGGCAGGGAGCGCGGCGATGAGCCGCATCGCGCTGCCCCTGGTGCTGCGCTGGGGCGTGCTGTTCCTCGCCGTCGCCTGCTGGGAGGCGGCCGCCCGTGCGCGGGCCAGCGTCTACTTCCCGCCCCCCATGCGCATCGCCCGGCACGCCCGCGACCTGTGGTTCTCCGGGCCCGCCGGCCATCTGTTCCTCACTCCGGCCGCCGTCGGCACCATCCTGCCGAGCCTCGGCCGGATGGCGGCCGGGTTCGCGCTCGCCGCCGTCGCCGGGATCGTGCTGGGGATCGCGGTGGGCCGCTCACGCCGGGCGTACGCCCTGTGCAACCCGGTGCTCCAGTTCGCCCGGGCCGTACCGCCGCCCGCGCTGGTGCCGTTGTTCGTCGTGGTCTTCGACTTCGGTACGCCCATGCAGGTGGCGTCGATCGTGTTCAGCGCCGTGTGGCCGGTGCTGGTCAACTCGGCCGAGGGCGCGCGGGCCACCGACCCGCTGCGGCTCCAGGTGGCGGCCGTGCTGCGGCTGACGGCACCCGAACGGCTGTGGTTCCTGGTGCTGCCCTCGGCGCTGCCCCGGATCTTCGCGGGGCTGCGGCTCAGCCTGTCGCTCAGCCTGATCCTGATGGTGTTCTCGGAGCTGCTGCCGGGCAGCGACAACGGGATCGGCTTCACCCTCACCGACGCCCAGACCCGCTCGGACCTGCTCACGGTGTGGGCCGCGCTGGTGCTGCTGGGGGCGCTCGGGTATCTGCTCAACACCGCACTGCTGGCGATCGAGAAGCGGCTCGTCGGCCCGAGGGCATCAGCGGGGAGGACGGCATGACGGCGGGCACGGTCCGCGAGGCGGTCGTGGGGTTTCTGCGCGACACCGGCATGACCACGGTCTTCGGCAATCCGGGCTCCACGGAACTGCGGATGTTCCGCGACTGGCCGGACGACTTCACCTATGTGCTGGGCCTGCAGGAGTCCGTCGCCGTCGGCATGGCGGCCGGATACGCGCTGGGCACCCGGCGCGCCGCGTTCGTCAGCCTGCACTCGGCCGGCGGGGTGGGACACGCGCTCGGGGCCGTCTTCAACGCCTTCCGCGACCGGGTGCCGCTGGTGATCGTGGCGGGTCAGCAGGCGCGCTCCCTCATCCAGCTGCGGCCGTTCCTCGGCGCGGAGGAACCGGCCCTGTTCCCGCGCCCGTACGTGAAGTCCGCCCGCCAGCCGGAACGGGCCGAGGACGTGCCGGCCGTGCTCGCCGAGGCGTACCGGACCGCGATGACACCGCCGCGCGGCCCGGTGTTCGTGTCCGTGCCCGAGGACGACTGGGACCGGGCCGCCGAGCCCGTGCCGCCCCGCACGCTGCACACGGCGTTCACCGCCGGCCCGGACGCCCTCGACGCGCTCGCCGCCCGGCTGGACGCCTGCGCCCGCCCGGCGCTGGTGGTGGGTCCGGGCGTGGACGACGAGGACGCTCTGGACCTGGTCCGGGCGCTGGCCGAGCGGATCCGGGCCGGGGTGTGGATCAGCCCGCTCTCCGGCCGCTCCGGCTTCCCCGAGTCGCACCCGCTGTTCCAGGGGTTCCTGCCGCCGACAGCCCGTCAACTGGCCGGACGTCTCGCGCCGTACGACGTGGTGGTCGCGCTCGGCGCACCGGTCTTCACCTATCACGTGGCGGACGACGGGCCCCCGCTCGCCCCCGGCACCGAGCTGTTCCACCTGGACTGCGACGCCGGCCAGGCCGCCTGGCTGCCCACCGGCACCAGCATCGTCACCACCCTGCGGCCCGCCCTGACCAGGCTCACCGAGCTGCTGAAGGAGCCCGACCGGGATCCGCCGCCGCTCCGGCCGGCCCCCGCACCGGCCCTCGCGCAGGAGCACATCACCCCGGAACTCCTCTTCGACCTGCTCCGCGCCCGGCTCCCGCGCGAGCGGGTCCTCGTCGAGGAGGCACCGAGCCACCGCGACGCTCTCCACGCGCGCGTGCCCGTCGAGACCGCCGGCGGCTTCCTCACCACGGGCAGCGGCGCGCTCGGCTGGGGCCTGCCCCTCGCGGTCGGCCGGGCGCTCGCCGACCGGCGCCGGGTGGTGTGCGTGGTCGGCGACGGCTCGGCGCTGTACTCGGTGCAGGCCCTGTGGACCGCGGCCCGGTACGCGGCACCGGTCACCTACGTCCTGCTGGACAACGGCGGTTACGCGGCCGTCCGGGCACTGGGCCGCCGGATCGGCGTCGCGCCCGTCCCCGGCACGGACATCACGGGCATCGACTACGTGGCCCTCGCGGAGTCCTTCGGCTGCCCGGCGGCCCGCGCCACACACCCCGAGGAGCTGCCGGCCGCCCTGGACCACGCCCTGGGCCGGGCCGACGGCACAGGCCCCTTCCTGCTGCACCTGCCGGTCACCGGCGAGGTGGGCACCCTCTACGAGCCCTGGGCCGGGTGAGAGATGCTGCGCCTCGACTCCGTCAGCCGGCACTTCGGCGACCAGCACGTCCTGGACGGCATCAGCCTCACCGTGCCCGACGGCCAGCTCCTCAGCGTGGTCGGGCCCTCCGGCTGCGGCAAGTCCACGCTGCTGCGCACCATCGCCGGGCTGCTGCCCGCGCAGCAGGGCACGATCACCATCGACGGGACACCGGTGACGGGCGTACCGGAGCGGCTCGCGGTCGTCTTCCAGGAGTACGGCCGCTCGCTGCTGCCCTGGCTCACCGTCCGCGACAACGTGGCCCTGCCGCTGCGCCGCCGGGGCCTGGGGCGGGCGGCCCGCCGGGCCGAGGCCGAGACGATCCTCGAACGCGTCGGTCTGCCCGGGGTCGCCCGGCGCCATCCCCGCGAGCTGTCCGGCGGCATGCAGCAACGCGTCGCCATCGCCCGTGCCCTGGTCTGCCGGCCCTCCCTGCTGCTGATGGACGAGCCGTTCGGTTCGCTGGACGCGGGCACCCGCGAGGACCTGG
This sequence comes from Streptomyces sp. NPDC030799, assembly GCF_055572255.1. Classification (NCBI taxonomy): domain Bacteria; kingdom Bacillati; phylum Actinomycetota; class Actinomycetes; order Kitasatosporales; family Streptomycetaceae; genus Streptomyces; species Streptomyces sp. NPDC030799. Next base: position 670,187 of record NZ_JBVIDS010000003.1, read on the forward strand.
AGGACCTGCTGCTGGAACTCCATCGCACGAACGACACGACCATCGTGTTCGTCACCCACGACATCGACGAGAGCGTGTACGTCGGCGACCGCGTCGTCGTCCTCTCCCCCGGCCCCGGCTCCCACGTGATCCGCGACCTGCCGGTCGGCCTGCCCCGCGAACGGGACCAGCTCAGCACGCGCGGCCTGCCCGCGTTCGTGCAGCTGCGCACGGAAGTGGGGCGGGCGGTTCGTGCCGGCGGCTGAGCGTCCCGGCAGGTGGGAAGGGTGGCCCCGGAAAGCCCGGAGCCACCCGTCACTCGGCCGTCAGTGCAGGTCTCGCACCCGCACGGTGTAGATCCCCCGGCCGTGCGTGGCGGCGTACAGGGTGCGACCGTCCGGGCTGGTCCTGAGCTGGAGTACAGCGACGGCCGGCAGGCAGCCGATCCGCTCCCAGGCGGTGCGGCCCGGAGCACGGTGGACGACCCCGAGGTCGGTGGCGACGGCGAGGCCGCCGTCCGCCGTCACCAGCACCGAGTCGGTCGGCACGTCGGGCAGGTTGGCCGAGATGTCCTTCCAGGTGGTGCCGCCGTCGGTGGACTCGAAGACATGGCCGACGCCCGCGCCGGGACCCTCAGTCCAGTGCCGGGAGAAGCCGTTGACGGCGAGGAAGACGTGGTCGGCGTTGTTCGGGTCGACGGCGAAACCGCTGAGGTAGCGGTTGGGGACGGTGCCGTCCACCGGCAGGCTGACGTCGTGCCAGCCGGTGCCGTCCGCGTTGCCGACTGCGATGCCGCGGGCGAAGCCCTGGTTGTTGCAGGGCCCGCACCAGGCGGCGTAGATCTTGCCGCCGGACGCGGCGACGGCGGTCGCGGTGCGGCCCGCGCCGAGGTCGTGGACGCCGGTCCACTCCGTGCCGCTGCGGATGCCGTAGCCGTGGGTCTGGACCCAGATGTGCCGGCCGCCGGCCACCCAGGTGTTGCCGTCCTTCAGGTCCGCCGTGAGCGGGGCGATGAAGCGGGCCTCGCTGGTGGCGTTGTCGGGCGGAGCGACGGAGTACGAGGTCGCCTTGCTCGGGTCGGTGGTCCAACTGCCGTCGTTCACAGCGCAGTTCTGGGTGACCTGGACGGCGAGGTAGACGTACTCCTGGGCGATGTTGCAGCCGTTGGCGGGGTCGGTGAGGGTGTCCCCGCCGTCGCCGCCGAAGTCGGAGCCCATGACCCTGTCGTTGCTGCGCAGAATGGACTGACCGTTGTCCTGCAGGCCGCCGGTGACGGACAGACCGCCGTGGTCGAGGTCCCTGCCGATGCCGACGGAGTAGTACTGCAGGGTGTCGATGGTGCCGTCGTTGAGCGAGGTCCAGTCCGTGGCGTGACCGGAGGCGTCCTGGGCGCCGTTCACCGGGCGCTTGTAGATGCCGCCGTCGTTGCCGACGTACACGAAGCTCTTGCCGTGGGAGCTGCCGATCGCGACGCCGTGCTGGTCGGAGTGGGTGGTCTGGTGACAGTCGCCGGTCTGCTTGGCGGGGTCGATGCTCCAGCAGGGGAAGGTGAAGTTCCAGTACGGTCCGACCGTGGACCAGTTCGTGCCGCCGTCCTTGGTCTCGTAGACCTCCTCCAGGCCCGCGTACACGTGCTGCGGGTCGGCCGGGTCCACGGTGAGGAACTGGTTGTACCAGGCCTGGACGCCGGGCATGTAACCGGCCGAGGTCAGCGCCGAGTTGTCGGCGGCCAGGCCCTTGTAGTCGGCGATCCTCGTCCACGGGCCGGCCGGCGAACCGGACCGGGAGACGTAGATGCCTTCCAGGCCGCTGTCCGGGTTGGTACCGAGCTGCTCCGGGGACTGGTCGATGGCGTAGTAGCGGGAGCCGTCGGCGGAGCGGGCGAAGGTGACGTTGCCGATGTTGCCGGCGTCGGCGGGGAGGTCACCGAGGCCGCCGGTGATCCGGGTCCAGGTGCCGCCGGACTTGGTGTAGAAGCCGTTGTAGTCGTCGCCGCCGCGCCAGCCGACGGCCACGACCACCTTGGTGGGGTCCTTGGGGTCGATGGCGATGTCGTTGGCGATGTTCTTGTACGGCGCGTCCGGGTCGTCGGCCTTCGAACCGCCCGGCAGGAAGTCGGGGTTGGGCGCGAACTCCAGCTTCCAGGGGCCGCTCAGCTTCTTCGTGGAGTGGCTCCACACACCCTTGCCGGTGGCCGCCCACACCGTGCCGCCACCGAAGCGCAGCTCGTGGATGGTGGTGCTCTCCAGCTCGTCGCCGCCGACCCGGCTGCGCGCGGAGAAGGTGCCGTGGTGCGGGTGGGTGAGGACGTAGACGCCGCTGCCGAGGTAGGCGTCGGAGTTGGTGGTGGCCTCGCCGGTGCCGAGCCAGAGCCGGCCCGCGCCGTCGAGGGCGAGGGCGCCGGTGGACTGCGCGGGCAGCCGGTCGCTGACGGGCTGCCAGTGGCCGCCGCCGGTGCGCGAGCGCCACACACCGCCCCCGGCGCTGCCCGCGTAGACGTAACCGTCGTCGTCGGCGGCGATCGCCGCCATCCGGCCGGTGACGTTCCCGCTTCCGCCACTGGAGTTGGAGTCGATGTCGCGGTAGCGCGGGTCGTCGGAGTCGTACGGCAGGTCGGTGATGTTGCGCCAATGGCCGCCGGTGCTCCTGAGGCTGGTGAGGTCGTGCCAGGCGGCGCCGTACGCGCCCGGTGCGACGACACCCGGTGAGGTGCGTGCCTCGGCGTACTGGTCGGCGCCCTCGGCGATCTCGTCCGCCTCGTTGCCGTCGTCGTCCGCCGCCAAATGCGGCGACGCGGCGCCCACCGACTGCTCGCGCTCCTTGGCGAGTTGGCCGAGCGTGCGGACTCCGAAGGGGCTGATCCCCCGTCCGGAGGCGGCGGACGGGGGTATCGCGACGAGCGCGGCGGAAGCGGTGAGAGCACAGACGGTCAGCCACCGTCTTCTGTGGGTTGGCAGGGACACCAAGGACCTCCCGGTGCAGCGACACTGCTGACGCAGGAGACCCGACCACGCGGACACGACAACGTCCGGCGCTTGAGGAATTTTTGACGAGAACCTGCCAGTAGTTACCGCCCCGGAAGCCGGTCCTTCCCGTCGGCCGGGGAAGCCGCCGCGCTCTGGGTGCGCAGCCTGCCCGCCGTCTTCAGCAGCCGGTCGGCCGGATCACGCAGCCCGGGATGGGCCAGCACCGTGTTCCGCAGTCCGCGTACCGGCCTGCGCCACAGCCGCTGGGCCAGCGCCACCGGATGCGGGCGGGCCGCGAAGCCCTCGGCGACCCGCAGTTCACGGGTCTTCAGCCAGTCCTTGTACTCCTTGTCGCCGCGCCCGAGGTCCACGAGGGTGACGCCGTGCCGGGCGGCCGCCTCGGCGGTCCTCAGGTGCATCATCAACCCCGGTGAGTAGTAGTGCAGTTCGGGGTCGTAGGCGGTGAACCAGGCTGCCAGGACCGTGCTCGACCGGGGGCCGAAGTGGGCCGCGACCGGCCGCTCGCCCGCATACAGCACGGACAGCACCCCGGTGAAGTGCTCCTCGCGGACCCGGAAGAGGTGGTCGACCAGAGCGACGATCCACGGCCGGGAGAAGCGGTCCATGCGGCCGGTCCTGCGGTACTGCGCGGACTTCCAGCGCATGAGCGTGCGCAGCGCCTCGGGGTCGCGCTCGTCGAAGACGAACCGCACCTCGCCGATGTCCCGGCCGAGCCGCCGCTCCTTCTTCAGCGTCGTCTTGGCCAGGCCCGGATAGGTGCCGCGCAGCCACTCCGGATACTCGCCGTCGCCGGGCTTCACATCGATCACCGGTGAGGCGAACGTTCCGGTGACATGCGGCGCGAACGGCCGCTGCTCCTGGACCAGATGGTCGAACTCGAAGATGCTGAGCCGGCAGTCCCGCAGCAGTTCCTGCGCGTCCCAGGTGACCCCGGGCCGGTGCACGAGCGCCTGGCAGTCGGACAGTCCGAGTCCGATGGCCCGTCCGGTGCCGAGCGGCCCCCGCTCGTACGGGAAGAACCCGGCCGGTTCCCCGCCCTCGCGCAGGACCGCGACCCGCGCGCCGCTGCGGTACCGGCCGACGCCGATCGTGAACTCCGGTGCGAGGAAAGGGTTGGCGTACTCGGGTGACTCGTCCATGGCGCGGTGCCAGGCCCCGCGCAGCTCGGGCGTCAGCTCGCCGGGTCTGTGGATGGTGATGTCCACCTCAGTTCGACCGCCCTTCCGCAGGTCGCCCTTGCGCAGGATCGGCGAGCGGTGTGCCCGAGGCGGCACCGGTCGGTGAGGCGTGTGATGCATGGCTCATGGATCGCATGGGCGACCGCTCTCCCCCCATGACGCGCCGGGCGCGTCCTGCCTTTGGTACCGATGTGCGCCGAATCCCCTCCGTGCGCGACTGCTCAAACGTCGCGAAACAGTACGCACACTGTCAAGGGTGCCTCAGGCGACGGACGGTCCGCCACGGGTACGCGGACATCGTGAACAGCCCTTGGTAAAGGGCTTCGCGGTATTGACATGAACCTGCATCAGCCCCGAGGCTTCCTGCTTGAAGTTGCTCGATTCGCGCTCATTTCGAGCGTTTACGAGCATCAGCGCAAGAACAGCAAGACGTCAGTCCGCAGTGCTGCGAGGGGAGCTGTTCCGCCGTGCAAAGACCGCGAAGACTGCGCCACCGAGTGCCGTGGCCGGCCTGGGTACCGCTGGGGCTGGCGGCCGCCCTGGCGGGGACCGTACTCACCGCCCCGGCGCCCGCCCAGGCCGCCGCCACCGTGGCCGGGGCCGTGCTCGACCCCGGCCACGGCAGCGTCAGCTGGCAGAGCCCGGTGTACGCCAAGGGCACCGGCGGCGGCACCGAGAGCTGTCCGGATGCCGCGACCGACCCGGACAGCAAGATCTGCGACCGTTACGACCTGACGGTCTCGGTGCCGGACGGCTACTGGGACGACAACCCCGAGGGCGGCGTCCCGCTGTCGGTCAAGTGGGAGAAACCCTCGGACGACTTCGACCTGTACGTGTACGACGACCACGGCAAGCAGGTGGCGTCCAGCGCGGGCACCGCCGACCCGGAGGCCACGGTGATCCCGCGGGCGTCGGGGACTTACCACGTGGTGGTCGTGCCGTACGACGTGCACGACAACTCCTTCACGGGCTCCGCGTACCTGCCCGCCACCACCGACGCCGGTGACCTCACGTCCTTCTCGGGCGGTGACGGCAGCTACACCATCGGGGCGGGACGGCTGACGGCCCGCGCCGACTTCCTGACAGGAGGTCAACTGCGACTGCAGGCCGACCCGTCCGGCTCGCTGAGCGATCCCGCAGGCACCGCCATCGTGCGCCGGCAGCCCGCCCCGGAGCGCCGCACCTCGTCCTTCGACGCGGGCGACTACTACGGCATCCGCTCCCCGCGCGCCGTCCTGCGCGTGTACAAGAGCCCGCTGCGCTTCGGGCTGTACAAGCCCGACAACCGCACCCGCATCTGGCAGGAGGACAAACCGCTGCGCTGGTCCACCGGCGGCATGCGGCAGAGCCTCGTGCGCGGCGCGGACGAGCAGTTCTTCGGCGGCGGTGAGCAGAACGGCAGCTTCTCGCACCGCGGGCAGACCATGTACGTGTCCAACAGCTTCGACTGGAACGAGGGCGGCTACAACAACTCCCAGCCGTTCTACCTCTCCAGCGCGGGCTACGGCGCCTTCCGCAACACCTTCGCCCCGGGCGTGTACACCTTCGGGCAGCCCGTGACCACCGGCCAGCAGGAACGGCGCCTGGACGCCTACTACTTCCTCGGTGACGCGAAGCAGGTGATCGGCAAGTACACCGCGTTGACCGGCAAGCCGTTCATGCCTCCGGTGTACGGTCTCGAACCCGGCGACTCCGACTGCTACCTGCACAACGCCAACCGGGGCGAGCGGCACACCCTGGACGCGTTGAAGATCGCCGACGGGTACACGCAGAACCGGATGCCGCTCGGCTGGATGCTGGTCAACGACGGCTACGGCTGCGGATACGAGAACCTGCAGCAGACCGCCAAGGGCCTGCAGGACCACCACGCCCAGCTCGGCCTGTGGACCCAGGACGGCATCGACAAGCTCGCCGACCAGGTGAAGGCGGGTCAGCGGGTGGCCAAGCTGGACGTGGCCTGGGTCGGCAACGGCTACAAGTTCGCCCTGGACGCGTGCGACGCCGCCAAGAAGGGGATCGAGGACAACAGCGACGCGCGCGGTTTTGTGTGGCTGCCGGTCTCCTGGGCGGGCGCCCAGCGCTGCGGGGTGCTGTGGAGCGGCGACCAGAAGCTGTCCTGGGACTACATCCGCTGGCAGATCCCGACCTACGCCGGTGCGACCCTGTCCGGTATCTCCTACAACACCGGTGACGTGGGCAGCATCTACCGCCACGACGCCAAGATGTACGCCCGTGACCTGCAGTGGAAGGCGTTCCTGCCGGCCATCATGACCATGGACGGCTGGGCGAGCGACCTCACCACCGGCAAGCCCGCCGACCAGCAGCCGTGGCGGGACGGCGAGCCGTACACCTCCATCAACCGCACGTACCTGCAGCTCAAGGAGCGGCTGCTGCCGTACATGTACACGCTGTCCGCCGAGGCCGCGAAGACGGGTGTGGGCGCGGTGCGTCCACTGTGGCTGGAGTACCCGGACGACCCGAACACCCTCGGCGACCAGGCGAAGTACGAGTTCCTGTCCGGCCGCGACTTCCTGGTCGCCCCGGTCTACCAGGACTCCGACACCCGGGACGGCATCTACCTGCCGAAGGGCACCTGGACGGACTACTGGACCGGCCGCACCTACCAGGGCCCGACCACGGTCAACGGCTATCACGCCCCGCTCGACACGCTCCCGTTGTTCGTCCGCGAGGGCGCGATCGTACCCATGTGGCCGAAGGGGACGACGAGTTGGCAGACCCGGGACCGGCACGAGCTGGACTGGGACCTGTATCCGGCGGCCCGTGGCACGAGCCGCTACACCCTGTACGAGGACGACGGGGTGACCCGCGACTTCGCCAAGGGCGCGGCCGCCACCCAGCGGGTGTCCGTGCAGGCCGACGGCAAGGGGACGACCGTCACGGTGGGAGCGAGCCGGGGCGACTACGCCGGCAAGGTGGACGCCCGCGGCTACCGGTTCACCGTGCACGGCGGCTCGGCGCCCGCACGGGTGCTGCTCGACGGCCGCCAACTGCCTGCCACTGCCTGGTCGTTCGATCCCGCCACGCACGTCACGGCCATCACCACGCCGAGCCTGTCGCTGGACCGGGGCTTCACGGTGCGGCTGGTCGACGGGAGGTAAAGGAATCGTATGGTCTAGTCCAAAGTCCACGCTGGTCTAGTCCAACTTATTGACGTGACCGCAACAGCCAACGGAGGGTGGGGCTCCCCACTCCGGGGACTTCCCCACCCCACCCTCCGGAGGCACACAGTGAGACCTCTTCGGGCATGTCTGGGCGCGGCGGCGGCCGTCACGCTCGCCGCCGCGGGCACCACCGCACTCGTCACGGGCAACGCCTCGGGCGCGACCACCGCACTGAACAACCGCTGGTACGCCGCCGCCCCCTATCTGATGCCGCTGGACAACGACCCGCCGGACCCGGCCGCCATCATGGACGCGACCGGTCTGAAGGCCTTCCAGCTGGCCTTCGTCCTCGCCCCCAACGGCGGTGGCTGCACGCCGACCTGGGGCGGCACCGCACCCGTCTCCTCGGACACGGCCGTGCAGTCGGTGATCAGCACGATCCGCGCCAAGGGCGGTGACGTATCGGCCTCCATCGGCGGCTACGGCGGCACGAAGCTCGGCCAGGCCTGCTCCGACGCGGCATCCACCGCGGCGGCCTACCAGCAGGTCATCACCAAGTACGGACTGCACGCCATCGACTTCGACCTGGAGGAACCGGAGTACGAGAACAGCGCGGCCATCAAGAACGAGATCGGCGCGGCCAAGATCCTCCAGCAGAACAACCCGGGCCTGTACGTCTCGGTGACGACGGCCGGCACCGCGGACGGCACCGGCTGGTTCGGCAAGCAGATGCTGCTGGAGGCCAAGTCCCAGGGGTTCACCCCGAACAACTTCTCCATCATGCCGTTCGACGGCGGCTTCAACGGGGCGGCGAGCCAGACCAGCGCCCTGACCAACTTCAACTCGATCCTGCAGTCGACCTTCGGCTGGGACCAGGCGACCGCGTATGCCCACGAGGGCTTCTCGGGCATGAACGGCCGCAGCGACACGGGCGAATACTTCACCCAGGCGGACTTCCAGACGGTCCTGGACTACGCGACGAACCACAGCATGGACCGGTTCACGTTCTGGTCCCTGAACCGCGACCGGCAGTGCAGCCCGCCCGACAACGGCGGCCGTACGTCCGGAACATGCTCCAGCGTCGCACAGAACTCCTGGGACTTCGCCAAGTACTCGGTGAAGTTCGCCGGCGTCACCCCGCCCACCACCCCACCGACACCGACCCCCACGCCGACGCCGACCTCCTGCAAGCCCGCCTGGAGTTCGGCCGCGGTGTACACGCAGGGGAACGAGGTCTCCTACAACAAGCACAACTGGAAGGCCAAGTGGTGGACCCGGAACGAGGTGCCCGGCGCCGCGGAATGGGGACCGTGGCAGGACGAGGGTGCCTGCTGAATCTCTTGACGTGTTTGGTTCAGACCTCTAGCTTCTCGGGTCATCGATGACCAAGGATGCGTTCAGTGTTCATGTGACTGAACGCATCCGGGTCCGACGAAGGGACCCCCACATGACCCGATCCAGGCTCCTCGCGGTGCCGGCCTCCGCGGGCCTCGCCCTTGCCCTCGCCCTGGCCGGCAGCCCCGGCGCGATCGCCGCCGACCCGCATGCCGCCCCCGGCGGCAGCTTCGACCTGTCGGTCTGGGAGCTGCAGGAGCCCGTCGGCTCCCCCGGCCACCCGACCACCATCCCGTCCTCCCGCCTCCAAGGCGCGCACGGCTACCAGGACGCGTACTTCTACACCGACACCCGCGACGGGGCGATGACCTTCTGGGCGCCCGAGAAGGGGGTGACGACGCCGAACTCGAACTACGCCCGCTCCGAGCTGCGCGAGATGAACCGCGACGGCAGCGCCGCCGACTGGGCGCTGTCCGGCTCGCACCGGATGAGCGCGACCCTGCGGGTGGTGTCCGTGACGAAGAACGTGTGCGTCGGGCAGATCCACCTCGGCACCGGCGGCTCCTCCACCAAGCCGCTGCTGGAGCTGTACTACCACGCCAACGGCGACATCGTCCTCGGCACCGAGAACTCGCCGTCCGGCGGGCAGACCACGCACAGTGTCGGGCATGTGGCGGTCGGCAGGACCTGGAGCTACACCATCGCCGTCTCCGGCGGCGACACCATCGACCTGACGGTCAACGGCGCCACCACCCACTACGGCATCCCGTCGTCGTTCCAGCGGTACAAGCAGTACTTCAAGGCCGGCTCCTACAACCAGTCCTCATCCGACAGCACCACCGACGGCGCCCGCGTCGCGTTCTACGGCCTCACGCTCAAGCACGGGTGACACGCTGCGCGACCTGCGCGATTGGTGCAAATGGCCGCACGGTCGTAGCGTCGAGTGGACGCGGTCGGACACAGAACTGCAGTGGGAGCGGCCATGCGCGGATCACTGGTGGGAACGGCGGTCACCCTCGCGGCAGGAGCCCTGCTGACCGCGGCGATGACAACGGCCTCGGCCAGCCCGCCGGCTCAGGCCGCGACGAACTCGAAGTCCCAGACGGCACGGCCCGTGCTCGTCGACTGCTTCTTCCACCGGAATGTCCGCCCGGCGGAATTCATCCTCGCCTGCGGCGACGGCAACAGCCGGCTGTCCGGACTCCACTGGTCCGATTGGGGTCCGGACGGGGCGAAGGCCGTGGGCGTGAACTGGGTCAACGACTGCACGCCGTACTGCGCGGCCGGCACCTTCCACAGCTACCCGGTCGTCATCCGGCTCGCCGGCGAGAAGCAGTGGAAGAAGCACCCGTCCTTCGAGCGCTACACGCAGATCAGCCTCACCTACCCCGGCGCCCGGCCGGAGGGCTTCAAGCAGGTCATGACCTACCCGCTCTGGGACTGACCGCTCCGGGACGCACACGTCCCCTCAGGCCGGGGCCAAATTGCGGTGCGGCGGTTCGTGGGCCTCTGCGATCATGCCGCAATGCGCGACACCCTCGAACAGCTGGTCGTACGACACGCTCACCGCATCCCCGCCCCCGCCGGACCCGCCGGTCACGGCGAGGGGGCGGCGCGGCAGTTCGACGCTGCGCTGATGTCGGTGGGCTTCAAGCTCTCCGCGGCTGCCCTCGTGCACCTGTCGTCCCTGTCCGAGGACGTGGTCGTCGGCACCGCCGTCCGCACCCTGGCGACGGTCCGCGAGCTGGTCGGCGACCATGTCGAGCACAACGTCTACTTCGTGGACTTCCCCGCGAACGTCCCCGACACCGTCCAGTTCTGGAATCGCTGCGTCGAGGAGGCCCTCGCCGACGACTCCACCCGCACGGGCACGCTGAAACAGCTGTTCAGCGGGGTGGTCGACCTGCTGACCCTGCCGTCGTACGGCCGCTACCGGCACACCTACGCCGAGCTGCTCGCCCGGCACGACGAGCTGATCCCTGCGGCGGGCGACCGCCTGACCCTGCTGGACCTCGGCGCTCCGCTGGACGACGAGGTCACCGCGCTGTACCTGGCCCTGGCCGGAAGCAGCACCCCGCTGGGCGAGGACGGCCTGCGTGACCTGGAGGTGCTCGCCGGGGCGTGCGTGACCGGGCCGCAGCCGGAGGCGATCCCCGTGCGCGAGAACCGCGCCGTCGTCAACCGGGCCCGGCTGCGGGTGGGCGCGGACCTGCTGCTGGACACCGTCACCGACGTGCTCCGCCTGGCCTGCGCGCTGTCCGACGGTGACGTGACCCTCCAGGAGCCCACCCGGTTCCGGGGACTGTCACGGCCGGTGCGCCGGGCGCTGCTCGCGCAGCTGGACGCCGTCGTCGCCGCCTCCCCCGCCGGGCTGGCGGACGTCGTGGCCCACCGGGAGGCGTTCAAGCGCCTCGGGGAGCGGCTGCACCCCCACGAGTACCCGCAGTGGCCGCACGCCGCCGAGGTGTTCGCCGTCGCCCGCGGTGAGCAGCGTGCGCGCTCCTTCGAGGGCCGTGTCGAGGAGCTGCTCGGTGCCGGGGACGTCACCGGGGCGGTACGGCTGCTGCAGTCGGCTCCGGGCAGGCTGTTCCGTTCCCTGGACCGGCTGCTGCGCACGGCCCGCACCCAGGAGGAGCGCGACACGGTCGTCGCCGCGGCCGAGGAGGTCGCCGGTGAGGTGTCCGGCCGGGTGCTGCTGTCGGTGCGCGAGCATCTGCACAACCGTGCCGGGGCGGGCGAGGGCCGCCGGGTGTTCGTGGGCCGGCAGGGCCGCGCCTGGGTCACCGACGACACCCGCCCGCCCCTGCTGCCGCCGGAGCGCAAGCGGCTGACCACCGCGCTCGACGACGAGATCGGCCGCCGGCTCCCGGCCGTGGACCGGCTGCTGGTCGACCCGGACATGCTCGATGTGGCGCTCCCGCTCAGCGGCAGGGCGACCGCATCCGGCCTCGGCGTGCTGCCCCGCGGCTCCCTCTGCCCCGTCGACGGGGAGCTGCTGCGCTTCTTCGTGCACTGGAAGCAGACCAGCGCGCGCACCGACTACGACCTGTCGGCGCTGCTGCTGGACGCCGACCACGAGACGGTCACCTGGCTGTCCTGGACGGCCTTGTCCGACGTCGAGGGCGAGCACTCCGGCGACATCACCGAAGCACCCGACGGCGCCTCGGAGTTCATCAACCTGCGCCTGGGCGCCGTGCGCGGCACGTTCATCGTCCCGCAGGTCCACATCTTCTCCGGGGAGGGCTTCGAGGAGGTGGAGGAGTCCTTCTTCGGGTTCATGCTGCGTGAGACCGAGCAGGCCGGCCGTCCCTTCGAGCCGCGCACGGTGCGGATGAAGTCGGAGCTGCGCGGACCCGGCCGCATCGCGCTGCCACTGGTGTTCCTGCGCGGCGCCGACGGCCGGTGGCGCGCCAAGTGGCTGCACCTGTACCTCAAGGGCCGGCCGGCGGCCAACCGGGTCGAGGGCAACCAGGTGTCGGTGGCGACGCTGGTGCGCGGCATCGTCGAGCGCGAGTACCTCACGGTCGGCCACCTCGCCGACCTGCTGGCCGAGCGCGGCACGACCGTGACCGAGTGGGACGGTACGCAGGCGGCGCCGGACGGCCCGGTCACCTACTTCGGCCTGCAGCGGCCGGAGGGACTGCACCCGGACTCCCGGATCGTCACCCCGGAAAATCTGCGCGACCTGATCCCGGAGTGACTGCTAACGTTGGCGACGGCGAGGCCATGAAGGGGCTTCCTTCTACCTCTCTTGTGATGAGATTCGACGCAGTCCCTTCGCTCTCCTCGCCCTCGGCGTCGGCCCCGTGGCACCTTCCGGTGCCACGGGGCCGTTTCGCGTGTGCCGGGCGGTCGCGGGTCAGGCCAGCTCGACCAGCAGGTCGCCGCCTTCCACCTGCTGGATCCGGTTGATCGCCAGCCGGGACACCCGGCCCGCCTTCGGCGCGGTGATGGTGGCCTCCATCTTCATCGCCTCGATGGTGGCGACGGTGGCACCGGCCGCGACCTCGTCGCCCTCGGTCACCGCCAGCGTCACCACACCGGCGAACGGCGCCGCGACATGGCCGGGGTTGGCACGGTCGGCCTTCTCCGTCACCGGCACGTCCGAGGCGGCGGCGCGGTCGCGGACCTGGATCGGGCGCAGCTGGCCGTTGAGCGAGGACATGACGGTACGCATACCGCGCTCGTCGGCCTCGCCGACCGCCTGCAGCTCGATCAGCAGCCGGACACCGGGTTCCAGGTCGACGGCGTACTCCTTGGCGGGGCGCAGTCCGTAGAAGAACGCCTTGCTGTCCAGGACGCTGGTGTCGCCGAAGGCCTGCCGGTGCGTCTCGAACTCCCGCGTGGGGCCGGGGAACAGCAGCCGGTTGAGGGTGGCGCGGCGGTCCTTGGCCAGGCCCTCGCGGTCCTCGGCGGACAGCTCCGGGGCGGGCTTGGGCGCGGCCCGGCCCTTCAGGGCCTTGGTGCGGAACGGCTCGGGCCAGCCGGCGGGCGGGGTGCCCAGCTCACCGCGCAGGAACCCGATGACCGAGTCCGGGATGTCGAACCTGTCGGGCGTCTCCTCGAAGGCCTTCGGGGAGACCCCGGCGCCGACCAGGTGCAGGGCGAGGTCGCCGACGACCTTGGAGGAGGGGGTGACCTTGACCAGGCGGCCGAGGATGCGGTCGGCGGCGGCGTACATCGCCTCGATGTCCTCGAAGCGGTCGCCGAGGCCGAGGGCGACGGCCTGGGTGCGCAGGTTGGACAGCTGACCGCCGGGGATCTCGTGGTGGTAGACGCGGCCGGTCGGCGAGGCGAGGCCCGCCTCGAACGGGGCGTAGATCTTCCGGACGCTCTCCCAGTACGGCTCCAGGTCGCCGACGGCCCCCAGGTCGAGGCCGGTGGGCCGGTCGGAGTGGTCGGTGGCGGCGACGAGTGCCGACAGCGACGGCTGCGAGGTCGTACCGGCCATCGAGGCCACCGCGCCGTCCACGGCGTCGGCGCCCGCCTGGATCGCGGCCAGGTAGGTGGCCAGCTGGCCGCCCGCCGTGTCGTGCGTGTGCAGATGCACGGGCAGGTCGAACTCGCGGCGCAGGGCCGAGACGAGCTTGGCCGCGGCCGGGGCGCGCAGCAGGCCGGCCATGTCCTTGACCGCCAGGACATGGGCGCCGGCGTCGACGATCTGCTCGGCCAGGCGCAGGTAGTAGTCGAGGGTGTAGAGCCGCTCGGCGGGGTCGCCCAGATCGCCGGTGTAGCAGAGGGCGACCTCGGCGATCGCGCTCCCGGTCTCCCGTACGGCGTCGATGGCGGGGCGCATCTGGCCGACGTCGTTGAGGGCGTCGAAGATGCGGAAGATGTCGATGCCGGTGGCTGCGGCCTCCTGCACGAAGGCGTCGGTGACCTCGGTGGGGTACGGGGTGTAGCCGACGGTGTTGCGGCCGCGCAGCAGCATCTGCAGGCAGATGTTGGGCACGGCCTCGCGCAGGGCCGCCAGCCGCTCCCACGGGTCCTCGGCGAGGAAGCGCAGCGCCACGTCGTAGGTGGCGCCGCCCCAGCACTCCAGGGACAGCAGCTGCGGCAGGGTGCGGGCGACGACCGGGGCGACGGCGAGGAGGTCCTTGGTGCGCACGCGGGTGGCGAGCAGGGACTGGTGGGCGTCACGGAAGGTGGTGTCGGTGACGCCGATGGCCGGCGACTCGCGCAGGTGGCGGGCGAAGCCCTCGGGGCCGAGGTCGACCAGCAGCTGGCGGGAGCCGGCAGGAGGCTCGCCGGCCGGCAGCGGGGGCAGCTTGGTGACCGGGTCGAGCAGGTCGGGCCGCTCGCCGTGCGGCTTGTTGACGGTCACGTCGGCGAGGTAGGTGAGCAGCTTGGTGCCGCGGTCCGCGGAGGAACGGGCGGTGAGCAGGTGCGGGCGCTGCTCGATGAAGGAGGTGGTGACCCGCCCGGCCTGGAAGTCGGGGTCGTCCAGGACGGCCTGCAGGAACGGGATGTTGGTGGCCACGCCGCGGATGCGGAACTCGGCCACGGCACGCCGGGCGCGGCCCACGGCCGCCCTGAAGTCCCGGCCCCGGCAGGTGAGCTTGACCAGCATCGAGTCGAAGTGCGCGCTGATCTCCGTACCGGCGTGGGTGGTGCCGCCGTCCAGGCGGATGCCGGAGCCGCCCGGGGAGCGGTAGGCGCTGATCCGGCCGGTGTCCGGGCGGAAGCCGTTGGCGGGGTCCTCGGTGGTGATACGGCACTGGAGGGCGGCGCCGCGCAGGGTGATGGTGTCCTGGGCCAGGCCGAGGTCGGCGAGGGTCTCGCCGGAGGCGATCCGCATCTGGGCCTGGACCAGGTCCACGTCCGTGACCTCTTCGGTCACGGTGTGCTCGACCTGGATGCGCGGGTTCATCTCGATGAAGACGTGGTTGCCGTCGCGGTCGAGGAGGAACTCGACGGTGCCCGCATTGCGGTAGCCGATCTCGCGGGCGAAGCGGACGGCGTCGCCGCAGATACGGTCCCGCAGCTCGGGGTCGAGGTTGGGCGCGGGGGCCAGCTCGATGACCTTCTGGTGACGGCGCTGGAGCGAGCAGTCGCGTTCGTAGAGGTGGATGACGTTGCCCTCGCCGTCGGCGAGGATCTGCACCTCGATGTGGCGGGGGTCCACGACGGCCTTCTCCAGGAAGACGGTCGGGTCGCCGAAGGCGGAGGCGGCCTCGCGGGAAGCGGCCTCGATGGACTCGCGCAACTGGGCGGGGTCCTCCACACGGCGCATGCCGCGACCGCCGCCGCCCGCAACGGCCTTGACGAAGACCGGGAAGCCGATCTCCTCGGCGGCGCGCACCAGTTCGTCGACGTCGGTGGAGGGCTGGGACGAGCCCAGCACGGGCACTCCGGCCGCCCGGGCGGCGGCGACCGCGCGGGCCTTGTTGCCGGTCAGTTCCAGCGTCTGCGCACTCGGGCCGACGAAGGTGATGCCCGCCTCCTCGCAGGCGCGGGCCAGTTCGGGGTTCTCGGACAGGAAGCCGTAGCCCGGGTAGACGGCGTCGGCGCCGGCCCGGCGGGCGGCGGCCACGATCTCCTCGACGGAGAGATAGGCCCGCACCGGGTGCCCCGGCTCGCCGATCTCGTACGCCTCGTCGGCCTTCAGCCGGTGCAGCGAGTTGCGGTCCTCGTGCGGGAACACGGCGACGGTGCGCGCGCCGAGTTCGTAGCCCGCCCGGAACGCGCGGATCGCGATCTCTCCACGGTTGGCGACCAGCACCTTGCGGAACATCCTGGATTCCCTTCAGCTGCCTGCCGGCGACGAACACCATGGTGTCAGCCACGCCCTGCGTACCTCGCGGCACACCCTAGGGGGTGCCCGCGCGTGTCGACGTGCGAAAACCGTCACATCGACGGGGTGGGCGGCGCCACACTCGGTCGTTCTGGCATCGGCATTCAGCATTCCAGGGAGGTCATCACCGCGTCGTGCGCGCGGTCGGCGGACGCCGGAGCGGGTGCGGTGCGGGACAGGGCGGACACGGGGATCCCCGGAGGGCCGGCGTTCGCGGGGTGACCGTCTCGGGTCTCCGCGGGTACGGGGGTGCGGTGCGAGGTCTCCGCGGGCGCGGGAGCGCAGTGCCGGGTCTGCGCGGGCATGCGGTGGCGCGTGGGCAGCAGGGACCGTAGGTATGCACGCAGGCCTGCGCGGCGGCCGTGCAGCAGGCCGAGGACGATCGCCGAGCCCACAGCGATCAGATGCTCGCGCCCGGCCAGGTTGGGCACGGCGAGGGACTCCCACACCATCGAGCCGCCGGTCAGGGTGAACACCACGGGCGCGCGCCTGATCACCGAGAGATAGGTGAACAGACCGACGACAGCCGCGGAGGGCCCGGTGTCGAGCACCTGCCCGTACGCGTGCGGCAGGCCGAAACCCCACCAGCCGGGGCCCAGCGCGATCATCACGCGGGCGACGAGCGTGCCGGCCAGGGTGGTGACATAGGCGATCGCCAGGGTCCGGGCCCGGCCCACGACCAGTTCGGCGAGGGCGAAGGAGAGGAACAGCGAGGTGATGCCCGCCCACACGGGCAGGTCGAGCGCGGGGACGTACAGCGACACGGGCGTGCGCAGCAGCGCCAGCCACAGCGGGAGGTCACCGGTGACGCCCCCGAGCCGCTGGACCCACAGCCGGCCGAGCGGGTGCTGTGCGATGTCGTGGAAGAAAACGACGCCGGACGCGGCGACGAAACCCAGCAGGAGCGCGGAGAGTCCACGCCGCGTGAGGCGGTGCACCGGGTCGACGACGATGGCGCGCCACTCGGCCCGCAACGTCCGCCCGGTGAACCGGCCGAGCCGTGCGAGCAGTAAGCGGCACAGGTCGTTGCGCCCTTCAGTGGTCATGAGGCACGGCAGCCCATCGCCTTCGGCTCCCCCGTCATGTCCCTCGCCCCCTTCACCCCGCTTCCGGCGGTCGGACCGTGCGGGGCGTTTTACCGACGTTCGACCTGATCGGTGACAGTTCAGCGATCCGGCAGACGGGCGTCAAGATCCGTCAGGGGGACGCGCGGGTGTGGGAAGACCCACAGGTCCGCGCGGCCGTGAATCCGGCGCCGCGAGGCAACCTCCCTCCCCACGGACCCGTCCTCCGGAACAAGGCTTCTGCGACCTGTTCGAGCTGCCGGTACGGCTGGATGCGCAGCCCGGCGCCGGGTCCGCCTTGACTTCGAGAGCGCTCCAACTCGTAGCGTCGCCGGCGTCCGGCACGCGGGTGCCCGTACCCGGCCTCCCCCACGGGATGCCGGGTGCCGCGATCCGTCGCTAGATGGAAGCGGGACGAAGCAGGACCCCGTGCCGTACGGAACGACGATCGAGTGCAGGAAAGGCTGGGACATCGCATGCAGAAGCGCAGTCTGCGGGACCTCCAGGTATCGGCCATCGGCCTCGGATGCATGGGGATGTCCGCCTTCTACGGCTCCGCGGACCGGGAGGAGGGCATCGCCACCATCCGGCGGGCCCTGGAACTGGGCGTCACCTTCCTCGACACGGCCCAGGTGTACGGCCCGCTGACCAACGAGTCGCTGGTCGGCGAGGCGATACGGGGACATCGCGACGACTACGTGATCGCGACCAAGTTCAACTACCGCATGGACGACGCCGTACCCGGCGACATGAGCACGATCGGCCGGCAGGACGGCTCGGCCGAGCACGTGCGCAGCTCGGTCCATGGCTCGCTGGAGCGGCTGGGCACCGACCACATCGACCTGTACTACCAGCACCGGGTCGACCCGGACGTGCCCATCGAGGAGACGGTCGGCGCGCTGGGCGAGCTGGTCGCCGAGGGCAAGGTGCGCTGCATCGGGCTGAGCGAGGCGAGCGCGGAGACCATCCGGCGGGCGCACGCCGTGCACCCGATCACCGCGGTGCAGAGCGAGTACTCGCTGTGGACGCGGGACGTGGAGGCCGAGGTGCTGCCCGCGTGCCGGGAGCTGGGCATCGGCTTCGTGCCGTACTCCCCGCTCGGCCGCGGCTTCCTCGCGGGCCGCTTCACCTCGCCGGACGAGCTGGACGAGAACGACTTCCGCCGCGCCAACCCGCGCTTCACGGACGCCAACCTCAAGGCGAATCTGCGGCTCGCGGCGAAGGTGAAGGAGATCGCCGCCGAGAAGGACGTGACCCCGGCCCAGCTGGCCATCGCCTGGGTCCTGGCCCAGGGCGAGGACCTGGTCCCGATCCCGGGCACCAAGCGCCGCACCTACCTGGAGCAGAACGCCGCCGCGGTCGCCGTCGAGCTGACCGGGGAGGACCTGGCCCGTATCGACGCGGAGCTGCCTGCGGTGGCGGGCGAGCGGTACGACGAGGCGGGGATGCGCACTGTCAATCGCTAGGGGCGCCCGTCACGACGTGCCTCATCGCGGGGTGCCTCCGGCAGGGACGCGACGGTCCTGGGCCGGAGGCCGGTTCGCATCGTTCGGGAACCGCTAGAGCAGCTGTCCCATGACGCGGGGAAGAAGTCCTTGCGAGTAGTCGGCGTCCGAGTCCTCGTCGAGGTTGATCTTCGTGGGGCTGCTGTTCCGGGAGTTGGCCGCAGAGCCGGACGAGCCCTTCTGGCCGGTCTGGGTGGACCCGTGGTCCCCGTCTGCCAGGGCGGGGACGGCGGCGGTCAGGACGAGAGTCGCGGCGGCAAGCGCGGCGCGGGTGATGATCTTCATGCCCCGCCCAACGACGTGCCTGGCATCGGGGTGCGCCGAGCTGCGCCGATGGTGGAACGGGGCCCGCTTCCGCGCCGACCACTGATCGAACGCACCGGAGCGTGACCGGGGTTCGGGTGCCGCCGTGCGGCCGTGGTGCGCGTCACGTGTGCGGGTCCGCTTCGGCAGGACGCGGGGACTGTCTCCAGCCGGTGCGCAGTGCCGCACACGGGGGTCTGTGAGGAACCACACGCGAGGCCCAATGGGCCTAGGCATGCGGGACTTTGGGGCTCGCAGCGACGCTCCGGCGAGTGCCGTGGCGACCACTGTCCCCTCCCGTCTGCCACCATGGTCGGCGCCCTGACCGGGGATGGCCCGGCCGCGCAGTGCAGCCGGCCCGACGGGTTCCGCCGGTCCCTGTCTCCCTCCCTGGTTGTCGAGTACCCCGCCGTGCCCTCTGCTCCTGCCCTGTCCACGTCCGTGCCCGGTTCCGCTCCCGCCTCGCGTTCGCCGTGGCGTTCCTTGCGGCATCGGGGCATGCGCTGGTGGTCGGCCGCGAACTTCGTGTCCAACGCCGGCACCTGGATGCAGCTCACCGTGCAGAACCTGCTCGTGCTGCAGATCACCGGTTCCGCCGCGGCGACCGGCCTGTCGATCTCCGTGCAGGCGGCGCCTGCGCTGTTCGTGAGCCTGCTGGGCGGCGCGGCCGTGGACCGCTGGCCCCGGAAGCTGACCGTCGCCGTGAGCCAGGCGCTGCTCGGCGCGGTCGCCTTCACCACGGCGCTGCTGGTGGCGCTGGACCGGATCGACATGCCGGCGCTGCTCGCGCTCGCCGCCGTGACCGGCATCATCGCCACCGTCGACGGGCCGGCCTGTGCGCTGCTCGGCAACGATCTCGTGCCGCGGGAGGACGTGCCGTCGGCGATCGGAGTGGGCGCCCTCGTGCACAGCGCGGGCCGGCTGGCCGGCACCGCGCTCGCCGGTGTGACCGTCGGGTTCCTCGGCACGGCCTCCGCGTACGCCGCCAACGGACTGTCGTTCCTGTTCGTGGCGTCGGTCGTGCCCTTCCTGCGGCCGGTGCACGGGGCGGTGACCGAGCCGGCTGCACAGGCTCGGGCCGTTCCGGAGCGGGCGGAGATGAGCGTGCGGGAGGGGCTGATGTTCTTCGTGCGCCGGCCCCGGCTGATGGCTCTCGCCGGGATCACCGGGATCAGCTCGGTCTTCGGCCGCAACTACGGCCTCACGCTCGCCGTCCTCGTCACCGGACCGCTCGCGGGCGGCGCCGGGTCCTTCGGCACCGTCTCCACGGTGCTGGCGGTCGGCGGCATCATCGGTGCGGTCCTCGGCGCCCGGCTGCGCAAGCCCTCCGTGCGGACCGTGGGAGTGCTGGCGGCCGCCGGCGCCCTCCTCCAGGTCGTCGCCGGCCTGTCGCCGTCGCTGGCCGTGCTGATGGTGCTGGTGCTGCCCATGGCCGTGGTGGAGTCCGTCTCCGACACCGCCGGTACGGCGGTCCTGCAGACCGACCCTCCCGCCCATCTGCGCGGCCGGGTGCTCGGGGTGTGGAGCAGCATCGGCACGGTGTGGGGCCTCGGCGGGCCGCCCCTGCTGGGCCTGCTCATGGAGTGGGCCGGTGCGCGCGGCGCCCTGGTCGCCGGTGGTCTGCTGATCGCCGGGTCGATCGGCGCGGGCCTGCTGGTCCGGCGGCGCGGCGTCGTGGTGCCGGTGACCGTGACCGCGAAGGACGGCGACGTGACCGGCCGCGCGGCCCTGGGCACGGCCGCCTGACGCCCGCCCCCCGGGGCCGCGGGGCTCACTCCTGCGTGTGCTGCTCCCGGCCCGGCAGGTGGTACACGTGGAAGGCCTGTCCGATGACCGGCTGGGCCACGTTCCGCACGCGGACGCCGCCGCTGGTCATGCCGTGTTCGGTGCCGGCGTGCGCGTGGCCGTGCACCGCCAGGTCGGCGCCGCCGGTGTCGATCGCCTCCGCGAGCAGATAGCTGCCGAGGAACGGGTAGATCTCCGGCGGCTCGCCGGCCAGGGTGTCCGGCACGGGCGAGAAGTGGGTCAGGGCGATCCGCACGTCGCAGTCGGCCAGCTCCTTCAGGGCGTCGTGCAGACCGTCGGCGCACCGGCGGCTGTAGCGGACGAACTCCTTCATGAGCGGTTCGCCGAACTCCCCGGCACAGCGTCCGACGAAACCGCCGCCGAAGCCCTTCGTCCCGGCGACCCCGATCCGGGTCCCACCAGCGCCGCCGACCACGGTGGCCTGCCCCTCCAGCACATGGGCGCCGGCGTCCCGGAGGATGGTGGTGACCTCCTCGGGACGCTCGTCGTGGTGGTCGTGGTTGCCCAGGACGGCGACGACCGGCACCCCGAGGTCCTTGATCTCCCGTGCGACGACCGCGGCCTCCTCGGGGGTGCCGTGCCGGGTGAGGTCACCGGCGAGCAGCAGGACGTCGGCGCACCCGGGCAGGGTCTCGAAGGAGGGGCGCAGCGTGCCCTGGCTCTCGGGGCCCATGTGGATGTCCCCGACGGCCGCGACGCGGATCATGTCAGGTCCTCTCCATGGTCGGGCGAGGAGGTCCCTGCGACGAGGATGTCGCAGTGGACGGGGTGCCCCGCCAGTTCCTCGCGGGCCATGTGGCAGATCTCGTCCCGGCACTGGGCGGACGGCACGGTGCCGGTGAGCAGGACGGCGTCGCCGCGCATCTCCAGTCGTACGCCGAGTTCCCCGAGCGGTCCGGCGGCCAGGTGCTCGGCGAGGTGGGCGACGCGGTAGTCCAGGTTGCCGGCCGCCGGCGGGGGCGGCGGGCTCGTGTCGGTCATGGCTGCCCCTCCTGGGGGTCGATCACGTGCAGCCGTTCGAGGAGGAAGAGGAAGGCGGCCGGCATGGGCTCTTCGCCGCAGGTGTCCCGGACCTCCTGCCAGTCGACCTTCTCGCGCACGGCCCGGGCGACCGGCAGCACGGCCCCGAAGTCGCAGTAGTGCTCGGAGAAGGCGCTGAGCAGGCTGCGGATCAGGTCGGTCGGGGACAGGACGGGCATCAGCACCGAGTCGACCGGCAGGACATGGGCGCGCTCCAGCAGGTCCTTGGTGACGGGCTGGTGCGCGAGGGCGAAGATGATGTCGACGTTCTGTCCGCGGCAGGTGGTCTTCAGCAGCCAGTCCTCGGGCGGGGTGCGCACGTCGAGGCCCGCCTCGCGCAGGGTGGCGGCGACCGTCTCGGCGTCGTCGGGCAGGACGCAGAAGTCGGCGTCGTGCTGGAGGTAGCGGCTGCCGCCGTGGGCGTAGACGGCCACGCTCCCGGCGAGCGCGAAACGGTGGCCGGCGCGTTTGAAGAGGGCGCCGATCTCCTTGGCGGCTTCCAGGATCGCCTGGCTGCGGTCGTGCGGCAGGTCCGGCTGCCCCGGCGCGGAGGCGGTGGAGCGGTCCGTTCCGTCCTGGGCGAGTCGCAGTTCGGTGACCTCCGGTCGCCGGAGGGGCGCGGTGTCCTCCCCGTTGTGTGTCATGACCTCTCCTTCACGGCACCGGGCGCCCCCGGGGTGGCCGGTTCCGCCCCGGGGGCGTACGGGTACCCGGCGCGACCGCACCGACACGGCGCACCGCACGGCGGTTCGCGGCGGTTCGCTCCGCCAGGACGGCGGCAGGCAGCAGGTCGCCTGGAGTGGGAACAGACCTGTGACGGCGCGGTCTCGGCGTGCGCGGGCGAGGCCGGGCGGAAGCGCAGGGGGCGGATCCTTCCCGCGTGACGTGCGTGCCGTCCGGCCCGGGAGCACGCTGTAGGAATGAAACCCCGGCTCGGGGCGGCCTGGCGGCAGCCATGGCAGTCGGCACATCCGCTGCTGTTGCTCCCGGTCGCGCTCATCGTGGTGATCACGGTGGTGGACACACAGGCCCCCTACAGCGTCCACCTGGGCCCGGCCCTGGTGATCGCACCGGCACTGACGCCTTCCATCGCCGGTCCGCGCACCACCGCGGCGATCGGGGCGCTCGCACTGGCCGCCCAGATCCTCATCGGGGTCACCCATGGCGGCATCGGCACCACGAACCACGTCGTGCAGATCATCACCCTCGCCGTGCTCTCGGTGCTGCTGGTGCTGTACAGCGCGCTGCGCGAGCGTCGGCAGGCACAGCTGGCCCAGGTCCGCACGGTCGCCGAGGCGGCGCAGCATGTGCTGATGTGGCCGCTGCCGGAGCAGATCGGGCCGCTGCGGATCGCCTCGCTGTATCTGGCCGCCGAGGACGAGGCACAGATCGGCGGCGACCTGTACGCGGCAACCCGGTGCGACGGCGCGGTACGCGTCCTGATCGGCGACGTCCGCGGCAAGGGCCTGGCGGCCATCGGCGAGGCCGCGCTGCTGCTCGGGGCGTTCCGGGAGAGCGCGCACCGGCACATCCCGCTGGCGGAGCTGGCGGCCGTCCTGGAGCAGAGCATCACCCGGCACACCGCGGACCTGGAGCCGCCGGAGGAGGCGGGCGAGCGGTTCGCCACCGCGCTGCTGGTGGAGATCCCGGACCGGGATCCGGTCACCCGCATGACCAGCTGCGGCCATCCGCCACCGCTGCTGCTGAGCCCCGGCCACGCCGTCACCGTCCCGAGTCTGCACCCGTCACCGCCGCTCGGGGTGCAGAGCAGCACCGAGCACACGCTGGACGTGTTCTCGTTCGAGCCGGGTGACACCCTGCTCCTCTACACCGACGGCGTGGTGGAGGCCAGGGACGCGCACGGCCGGTTCTATCCCCTCACCGAGCGGGCTGGGCGCTGGACCGACGACAGCCCCGAGGCGCTGATGCACCATGTGCGGCGCGATCTGCTCACCCATGCCGGGGGCCGGCTGGACGACGACGCCGCGCTCATCGCGCTGCACCGCACGGCCGTGGACCGGCGCCGCCAGCACGGCCGGGTCAGTGGCTCCGCCGCGCACCGATGACTGTCACGGCAGGCGTGAGTCCCGCCCCGAGTGGGGCGGGGCGGGACCGCACGCCCCCGGTCAGCGGACCGACCTCAGGTCGGTGATCTTCAGGGTCTTCAGGTCGGACTGCACGTCGATGGCGCTGACTTCGGCGTGCGGCCCGTCGCTCCAGGTGAGCGTGACCCGGCTGGTGGCATGGCCGGCGCCGGAACCGGTGTAGGTCACCTTCCACTTCACCGGTACGTTCTGCGCGAAGAGGATGCCGTCGGCGTGCTCCTTCTTCTCGAAGGCCGCCACGTGCTTCTGCGCGGCGGCGGAGAGGTAGAAGGCCCGCAGCGCCTTGGCGGCGTCGCCCGCGGCCTTGTCGTCGGTGGACCAGACGGCGTCGATGTAGGCGCCGTAGAAGTCGGCCACGTGCTGGGTGACGTTGCGCGGGTCGCCCTGCGCGGAGGACACGGCGGCGGTGCGGGTGGTGTGGCTGGTGCCGGTGCCCGCGAGGGCGGGCGCCACGGCGGCCAGGGTGAGGCCGCCGGCGAGGGCCACCGCGGTGAGGAGGGTCTTACGACTCTGAACGGACATGTGTCTCATTCCCCCGGTTTCGTACGTCCGGGCTGATCCCGGCCGTCGACGGACCTTAAGACCGCATTTCCCTCGCGCCGGTTCCGCTTCTCCCGGCTTTTTTCCCACTCCTGTCACGGAACATGAGGCAACCGGAAGGTTGTGCCGAATTCCGGTCGGGTTTCCGCGCCCTTTCGGTCATTCCGCCTCAGTGGGCCGGGAGTTGGGTGCTCTCGCGACGAATCGGGGCCTGCCGGCCGGGGAGCCGCCCGTCCCGCCGTGCGCAAGGAGGCGGGGCCGGGGTCCGGGAGGTGGGTCGGACCCCGGCCCCTGGTCTGTCACGACGAGCGGCCGGTCACGGCTTGCGGGCGACCGCGCCGTACATGGCGATGTCCTCGTCGCGGATGTCCTTCTCGCCGGTGCCGTCGGGGTGCCACTTGTGCACCTGGACGATGCCCGGTTCGGCCAGTTCCAGCCCCTCGAAGAACTCGTGGGCCTCGTCGAGGGTGCGCAGCCGCATGGGCATGTTGCGGGCCGCGTACTCGCGGGCGACCCTGCCCACCTCCTCGGGGGCGAACTCGGCAGTGCCGATGGACATCGCCAGCCAGCTGCCGGACGGCAGCGGCTCCAGCAGCCGGCGTACGACACCGACCGCGTCGTCCTCGTCGAGCATGAAGTGGACGATGGCGATGACCGTGAGCGCGACCGGCTTGCCCAGGTCCAGCGTCTCGCGCAGCTCGGGGGCGTCCAGGATGGCCGCCGGGTCGCGGAAGTCGGCCTCGATGTACGAGGTACGGCCCTCGGGCGCGCTGGCCAGCAGGCCCTGGGAGAGGGTGAGGACGATCGGGTCGTTGTCGACGTAGACGACCCGGGACTCGGGAGCCACGGCCTGGGCGATCTCGTGCAGGTTGGGCGAGGTCGGGATCCCGGTGCCGATGTCCAGGAACTGGCGCATGCCCGCCTCCTCGGCCAGCCAGCGCACGGCACGGTTCATCCAGTCGCGGTTGGCCCGCATGTGGACCGGGAGCGCGGGCCACTCCCGGGCCATGGCGTCACCCGCCTCCTTGTCGGCGGGGTAGTAGTCCTTGCCGCCGAGGATGTAGTCGTAGATGCGGGCGGAGTGGGCGTTCTCGGTGTCGATCCGGTCGGCCGGCCATCCGTTGTCGGGCAACGCCGTGTCTCCCATTCGGGTCGGGGGGTGGGGGCTTGCGTACGCGCAGGTGGGTGTGTCACAGCTCCTTGCGGATCGCGCCGAGCAGGGCCTCCGTCTTCCTGGCGGGCGCGGCCTGGGCGCCGAGCCGGTCCAGCGACTCCCGGTACACCACCACGTCGTCGGCCTTGTCGAGGTAGACGGCCCCGACCAGGCCGTTGAGGTAGACGATGTCGGGCAGTTCGCGGGCCCGGAAGCGGAAGAGGTGGTAGGCGCCCGCCCGAAGCGCCGGATGCGGTCCGTTGGCGAACGGCATGAGCTGCAGGGTGACATGCGGCAGTCGGTTGACCTCGACGAGGTGGTCGATCTGCGCGCGCATCACCTGCGGTCCGCCGACGGGCCAGCGCAGCACGGTCTCGTCCATCAGCACCCACACCCGCGGCGGCGCCTGGCGGGCCAGCAGTTCCTGGCGGCGCATGCGCAGGGCGACCCGGCGTTCGGTGGCTTCCACGGAGGCGTGCGGATGGTCCGCGGCGAGCAGGGCGCGGGCGTAGTCCTCGGTCTGCAGCAGGCCGTGCACGAACTGGTTCTCGTAGGCGCGGATCTGCAACGCGGCCTGCTCCAGGCTGAGATAGGCGGCGAACCAGTCGGGCATCACATCGCGGTAGGTGTGCCACCAGCCGCGCTTGTTGGCCTCGCGCACGGACTGCAGGAAGGTGTCGATCTCGTCCTGGTCGGTGACGCCGTAGACCTGGAGCAGTTTCTCGACGTCCGCGAGCCGCAGCCGGGCCACCTTGGCGGCCTCCATGCGGCGGATCGTGGAGTGGCTGACCCCGATGGCGGTGCCCGCCGCCGCGTAGCCGAGGCCGGCCCGGGTGCGCAGCTCCTCCAGTTGCCGGCCCAGGATCATGCGCAGGACGGAGGGGGCGCCACCCCAGTCGGTCTCCTCGGTCACGCCTCACACCCCCTCACCAGGTCACGGGGACACCGTCGCACACGATCGCTTCCCCGACCCATTCGATCACGTTCTGGCCGAAGCAGCATGCACTTGGCTACTTGCAAATTTCAACTTGCCGGTTGCGGAGCGTTGTTGGCAGGTGCCACAGTGGACTCACTGCTCCGGCTGACCAAGGAGCGGGCGGCGCGGCCGGGTTGGGGGAGACCGGGCCGCACTACGGCCTCGTGGGAGGCGGTGTGTCGTCTGCTGCGCGAGCGGCCGGCCACAGATCCGACACCCCCACGCGAAGCCGGATGAAAGGCGCACGGCGATGGCTCCGCCCTCCCTCCCCCTACCGCTCCACCGACCACCCGGGGACCGGAGAACGCCCCTGGCGTCGAGCCCGTTGCGCCTGCCCGCGGTCCTCCCCCGGCGCCGGCCCACGGACGACCCGGCCCGGATCCCGCCCCCGGACTCCACGAGGTACGCGCGCCGGGATCTTGCCGACGCGGAGCAGACCCACCGGGCCCGGAGCATCACCGACCCGGCGCACCGGCTCCCGGACCCGCCCGACGGACCGCACCGCACTCCCGGCACCGCCGACCGGCCACAGCAGCCACGGGACGGCGCCGACGCGACGGACCGGGCGCCGGACACCGCCGACCGGCGGCCACGTCGCGGTCCGGACCGTACGGACGGGCCGGACCGGCGGGCGGACGCGGCCCTCGCCGCCCCGCGCGGGGCCCCGGACACCGGGAACCACCCGCTCCCCGCGGCGGACGCCGTGGAACCTCCGCATCGACCGCCGGTCCAGGCCGGTGTCCGCAGACCGCCCGGAGGCGAGCGCCTCGGTCGACTCCCTGGGCCCCTCGGCCCCGACCGGCTCGTCTCCAGGGCCCCGACCTCCCGCTGCGCCGCCGCCTTCGACCTCCCGGCCCGGCCGGCGGCCGTGGGCGCGGCCCGCCGTGTCGTGCAGGATCTGCTGACCGCCTGGGACGTACCGGAGGACCGCCGGGACGACGCGGTCCTGGTGATCTCGGAGCTGGTCACGAACGCCCTGATGCACACGGCCGGTCGGCGGATCGCCTGCCGGCTGCACGACACGGCGGACCGGATACGGATCGAGGTCGAGGACCAGGAAGGCGGCGCCGCGCCACCAGTGGCGCGCCGCCCCGGACCGGACGACCAGCACGGGCGCGGGCTGTTGCTCGTCGACGCGCTGAGCCTCGCCTGGGGCGTGACGCCGCTGTCCGGTCGGCCCGCCCGAGTCGTCTGGGCGGAGCTGCCGTCCGACCACGGCTGAAACCGCGCCCCCCGATCCGCCCCCCTGCCCGCCACGGACCGTCCCCCACTCGTCCGAAGGATTCCCATGCGCCACACCGCACCCGTCCCCACTCCGTCCGCCGACCCCTCCTGGACCCGCACCCGCCCCAAGCCCGGCTCCCAGGAACACGCCGGCTGAACCCGGGACCCGCTCACCGGAGCGCCGCAACACCCCGGCGGAGCGGGGCGGTGGCCACGGGGCGCCGCGCCCGCTCGCCCCACCGCCCCACACCGCCGCCCTTGGACCGAAACCACCCCCGCCCGCACCCCATCCGCCCGCGAAGCCCGGTAAATTCACCGCCGGTGCGGGGCGCCCGCATCCGTCGGGGCTCGGGGCTCGTGCGGGTTCCGGGTCCGTCACGCGGAGCGTTCCGCCGGGGGTGTGCATGGTCTGGTCGATGATCCGCCGGAGGCGGGCCTCATCCGGGCTGCCCGCGCCCGGGCGGTGCGAGCCCGGATGCGGCCGGCACGCCCTGGCCACCGAACGGCTGTTGCTGTTCACGCCCCGGACCCGGCTCGACGTGGCGGCGGCGCTCGCCGCCGGCGCCGATGCCGAGGCACAGCGCTGGCTCGGCACCCAGGCGGATCAGGTCCTCCCGGATCCCGGCACCCGCAGGGCCCTGCTCGCCTGGCGGCCGGCCGGTGACGACGGCCGCCGGGTGCCCGGGAAGCTGGCGCAGCCGTACGTACCCGGCCCGGACGATCCGCTGCTCCTGGTCTGTGTGCGCAGATCCGACCTCGCTTATGCCGGCGCCCTCGAACTGGAGCACCGTACGGGCGAGATGGGCGGCTGGCTGGCGCCGGCCTGCCGCGGCCAGGGCCTGGGCGCGGAGCTGTTCCGCGCCGGCGCGGCGCTCGCCCACACGCATGCCGGACTGACCACGGTCCGGGCGGGCGCGGAGCCCGGGAACACCGCGAGCCGACGGGCCCTGGCCCGCGCCGGCTTCGTGGCGGACGAGGGACCGCCCCGGCACACCCTTCCTGACGGCCGTGTGGTCGATGCCGTCTGGCACCGCCACGACAGTACGGCGGCCTCCCGCTGCCGCTGACCACCCGCTCGCCCGCCCGTCCGGCGTCGCGAGCCATCAACCCCCCACTTTTCCTGGAGAGCCGACGTGACAGACACCGGATTCAGCCCGGAGCGCATCGACACCGGCAAGCCGCACTCGGCGCGGATGTACGACTGGTACCTGGACGGCAAGGACCACTACCCCGTGGACGCCGAAGCCGCACAGCGGGTGCTGGAGCTGTTCCCGGGTGTCAAGGACACGGCCTGGGCCAACCGTGAGTTCATGCACCGGGCCGTCCGCTTCGTCGCCCGCCAGGGCGTCGACCAGTTCCTGGACGTGGGCACCGGGATCCCCACCGAGCCGAATCTGCACCAGATCGTCCAGGCCGTCACCCCGAGCGCCCGTGTCGTCTACGCGGACAACGACCCGATCGTGCTGCGGCACGCCGAAGCCCTGCTCCACGGCACAGCCGAGGGCCGTACCGCCTATGTGCACGCCGACGTCCGGGAACCGGAGCGGATCGTGGAGTACGCCCGCGAGCACCTGGACCTCACCCGGCCCGTCGCCCTGTCACTGATCGCGCTGCTGCCGTTCGTCACCGACGAGCAGGACCCGCACGGCGTCGTCCGTACGCTGCTGGACCCCCTGCCGTCCGGCAGCCACCTGCTGCTGTCCCACGGCAGCGGTGAGTTCGACCCGGAGGTCCGGGAGCGGGTCGTGGCGGTCTACCGCGCCGGCGGCACCCCGGTCCAGGCACGCTCGCTCACCGAGGTGACCCGCTTCTTCGACGGCCTGGAGCTGTACGAGCCGGGGGTCGTGTCGGCCCCGCACTGGCACCCGGAGCCGGGGATGCGGGTCCGCGAGGAGCAGCCGGTGTACGTCGGGGTGGCCCGCAAACCCTGATGCGGCGGGTCCCGGGGTACGGGTTCTCGACCTCGGTCACCGGGTGTACGGCACCGATGCCATGCCCTGCACCGGCCGGTCGCTGTCGGCCGGTGCAGGGCACCTGGACGCGCCGGACTCGGCCTGCCTGGTGATGCTGGACGGTGACGGCTCGCGGCGGCCGGGCCGGTGTGCGTGGTCACGGGCGTGGAGCGGCGCAACACCGCCTCCGCCGGGCTGATGCGCCGCAACGGTTTCACCGAGGAGGCCACCGTCGGCCTCTTCGTACGACCGCTCGCCGACAGCCCCGGCAGCGGTGCGGGCCGGTCCCGTGACACCGCGGCACCGCGCCGCCACCTCACCCGTGCGGCGGCCGAACGGGTCCACCGAGGGGAACGGGGCGGGCGGCACCGGAATCACCGCCAGGAGGTGGGGCCATCATCGGTCCGGGCAGCGGAGGCCCGGGCTCCCACCGGCGCGCTCGGTCGGCCCCCGGTGCCCGCGCCGACGGGCCCGCCCGGCCCTCACGCCTGCGGCATCAGCCCTGCCGCGACCGTCGCCCCCAGCTCCCAGCACGCCTCCGTGTCGGCCTTGCCGGGCTCGCCGGTGACGGTCACCGCGTCGGCCGCACGGCGCCAGCCGAGGCCGGTGGTGACGGCCTCGATGGCGCGGACGGCACCGGTGACGTCATTGCCGCCGTGGACGTAGTAGCCGAACGGCCGGCCCCGGGTCTCGTCCAGGCAGGGGTAGTAGATCTGGTCGAAGAAATGCTTCAGCGCGCCGGACATGTAGCCCAGGTTCGCCGGGGTGCCGAGCAGATAGCCGTCGGCTTCCAGGACGTCGGCGGCGGTCGCGGACAGGGCCGCCCGCCGGACGACCCGGACGCCCTCGATCTCCGGTGTGGTGGCGCCGGAGACGACGGCCTCGAAAAGCGCCTGGCAGTTGGGCGACGGGGTGTGATGGACGATCAGCAAGGTAGGCACACCCCGCACCCTGCCGTGCGCCCGTGTCCTCTCGCAAACGGCGGGCGCGGCGGGCGGCGCGGCGGGGTGGAGCCGGTGCACGGGAGGGACGGGAGGGGCTGCCGTGACCGGTACGGATGCACGCATGTCCGGTCCTCTCCCGAGCCGCTGCCTCACCGACCGACCGGCCCGGCCGGCCCGAAGAAGGGCGTTCGGCGTTGCCGGTGCCCTCGGTTACAGTGACGCCCCTGAACAGGAGGGGAGAAGGACGTGCAGGTCGGGGTGGGGTCCATGTGGGGCAGAGTGGTCATGGCGGTGGCGCTGGCGGCGGTGCTCGGCGGGTGCGCGGAGTCGGCGGACGGTCCCGGGAAGAGCGCTTCCGGCGCATCGCCGAGCGCCCGGAGCGAGGGGGCCAGGGGGACGGCGACGGCGAGCGGCGGTTCGATCGGTGCGGCCGGTTCGAGTTGCGAACTGCCCGTCCGTTTCGACATCGCCAAGGGCTGGAAGGCCAAGCCGGTCGACGCCGAGAAGGAGCTGTCGAAGACCTCGAAGGGCTCCGACGGCGACCTGAACGGGGCACTCGCCGACGCCTTGCTGCGCCAGGGCCCGGTCACCACGGCCTGCGAGATCGACGCCAAGCCGGCCGGCCACATCGGCTTCCTGCGCGTGTGGACCGGCAAGCCGGGGGATGCCGACGCGGGCGCAGTGCTGCGCCGGTTCGTCGCCGCGGAGGACAACGTCAGCAAGGAGAAGTACCACTCCGTCAAGACCGGCGGCGGGCTGAGCGGCGTGGAGGTGGAGTACCTCTACACCAGCAAGCTCCTGGAAGAGACGAAGAAGGAGACCGCCCTCGCGGTCAGCACGCCCGACGGCCCGGTCGTCCTGCACCTCGGCGGCATGGACAGCGAGGAGCACGACGCGATGCGGCCCGCGTACGAACTCGCCAAGCAGACACTCATGCTGAGCTGAGAACACCCGCCGGGCAGCACTCATCCCACGGTCGTCGACCGGCCCGTGGAGCCGGGCCGGTCGTGGACGTCGCGGGCAGCGGTGCTGACGGCGGCGGTCAGTAGCGCAGGCGCCTGGCCCGGAGCAGCATGATCAGGCCCGACAGGGCGAGCAAGCTGCCGAGGACCGCGGGCCACACATGCGCCCCGGTCTCCGCGAGTGCACCCTGCTTGCCCTGCGGTTGCGGCTGCGCGGAGGCGGGCGGGACGTGTCCGGCGGCGGTGGCCTGCGCGGGCGCGGACTGGGTGGGCGGGGACTGGACGGGCGTGGACGTCGGCGTGGGCGGTGCCGGCTCGGTGGAGCTGCCCTGCTTGGAGGGCGTGTGCTGTGTGGTGCCGCCGTTCTGCTGGGAGGGCCGGTCCTGGTGCGCGGGCTGGTCCCCCTTGGTGGGCTGAGCCGGCTTGGCGGACCGACCTTGCTCGGCGGGGTCTTCCTGCTTCGCGGGCTGTTCCTGCCGGGTGGGGCGGTGCGGAGTGGTCGTCGCGTCGGTCCTCGGCCTCTCGGTGGGCCGGGCCGCCGAGGATGCCGGCGCGGAGGTGGCGGTGCCACCGGGCTGCTCCGTCGCACCCTCGCCCGGGGCGACCGTCGCACCGCCGCCCGGGGCAGCCGTCACACCGCCGCCCGGGGCAGCCGTGGCACCGGAGCCGGAACTCGCCGTGGGCGCCGGCGTCGTACCGGAGCCGTCGCCGCCGCGGCCGCAGGTGCGGCCGGAGTTGATGCAGTCGACCATGTCGCGCATCAGGTCCTCGTCGAAGACGTTGATGAAGTCGCCGTGATCCGTGACGGGCTTGTGCAGTTGCTCGGGGAAGGAGTCGACCGCGAAGAGCGGCACCGTACGGCCGCCGTCCTGCAGGCTCGGCGCCTTGACGTCGTAGACGATGCGCTGCACCAGCTGCGGAATGGGGCGGAAACCGGCCGGACAGGAGCCGTCGGTGGCGGTGAAGGCCACATGGGTGCGGTGGTTGGCGCTGTCGATGTTGCGGCCGTCCCAGCAGCTCTGGAACCGGAAGGTGCGCACCACGTCGCTGCCCGGCGGGCACAGCGGGTACTTGTCCTTCAGCTGCCGGTCCTCGTAACCGGTGCAGCTCCAGGACGCGTTGGCGTTGCCGGGCCCGTTGACGAAGGCCTTGGCGTCGCCGGTGATGATGCGCAGGAACCGTGGCATGGCGGTGACCTTGGCGTGCGGGTTGCCCACGAACGTCAGCGTGACCTGCTTGGGCGTGACGATCCGGCCCGCGTTGCCCTCGGTGCCGCCGCCCGGGGATCCGGCGTCGCGTTCCTGCGTGCCGTTCTGCAGGCGCAGCACCGGCCAGTAGTACGTGGACCTGTCGCCCTGGTCGGCACAGCTCGTGTCGGCCTTCGCCAGGTCGTCGTCGCCGGCGAAGGCGTTGTTGCCCTGGTTGCCGACGTAGTCGTGGAAGTGGTGGGCACCGTTGGAGACGCCGGGGGCGACGATGACGTTGTCGGAGTTGAACAGGCCGTTCGCGTTGACCCCGCAGTCGGAGGAGAAGGTGCCGCGCGAGGCGTCGGCCTGCTGGGGCGGGGCCGGCAGGCCGGGCTGTACGGAGGTGATGTCCGCGTAGTCGGAGACGACCGGTCCGTTGCCGCCCTGGCCGGCGCCTGTCTGCTGGGTGCCCCCGGTCGGGGCGGCGGTGGTCTGAGCGCCGTCACCCGCACCGCCGCCGGCCGGCCGCAGAGTGCAGGCGGCCAGGGCGTCCAGGCCCTGCGGGCGCTCCCCCGCCCGGCCGAGGGCGTCGGCGATCCGACCGATCACCGCGGCCCGCTGCTCCTTCAGCGGGTTCATGATCGTGTCGTCGACGGAACCGGAGGCGTGCCCCGTGGCCTGTCCCGTGGCCTGCCCGGTGACCTGCCCCGACTGCTGCTGGAGCTGCCGGTACGCCGCCGCCGACTGCCGGTCCAGCAGGGCGAGTTCGCGGTCCACGTCGGAACGGGCCGCGTCCGGTACGGCGGTCAGCCGGCTGCCGACATCGGGGCAGTCGATCGTCGCCATGCCCGCGGACAGGACATGGCCGGTGCCGTTCGCACCGGACCCGCCACCCCAGCCCTCGGTCGCCGAGGCGTAGACGTTCGCCACGACGAGGCCACCTCCGCCCAGCATCAGGGCGACCGCTGCGAAGGTCGCGCGTCGTGCGCCCGTCGGGCGTCTGCGGTTGTTGCGTGCCAAGGTCGTCCCCTGTGTGGTGTGTGCGCCGGTCGGGCATGGAGCTCCCCGGCTTCATACGGAAGGCGGCGGCGATGTGTTCAACGGCTTCGAGAATTCATCGGTATCTCACAGGGAAACAGGGGTCTCTCCTCTTCCCCTTCGAACGTCACCACGAACATCACAAATACGTATCGGACATTCCACGCCTCAACCTTCACACGAGGTACACACGTTGGCTAGGTTGACGCGAGGCCGCCCGGCACTCGACGGAGCCGGACGAGACGGCCCAACTGCCCTGAGGGGCAAGGAAGGAGCATGTCTTCCATGGCGCCGGAGAGCCGCGACGAGGTTCCGCAGCGGGACGAGGTCCGGCAGCGGATCAACTCCCTCTACGATCAGGCCGAGAACGCGACCGGGAACTACAACGCGACCCGGGCCATGGCCTCGGTGACGCGCTCGCGGGGCGTTCCGCTGGCCAAGCGGTCGGGCCGGCGGCCGGATCCCGCTCTCGACGAGGTCGCCCGGCCGTGGTTCGACATGGCGCGCGCCAAGCTCGGGCCGACCGTCCCCGCCGTACTGCCCGCCGACCGGCTCCCCGCCCGTCCGGCCACGGGCCGTTCCCTTGGCCGGATGGGCGGTGGTGGTCCGGGCGGCACACCGGACGCGCTGGGTACGGGTCTGCCGGCTCGGCGGTCCGAAGCGTTGGAGCGGGCCGCCGACCGCGCGGTGGCCGAGCTGACGGCCGGCCCGGCGCCGGACCCCGAGCAGCTCGCCCGGGCTGCGCGAGAGGGCGGACGTGCCGCGCTGCCTGCTCCCCGGCGGCCTGAACTGCCCGGTGCAGCCCGCGAGTTGACCGGTCTTGCCGGAGCGGGAGCGCGCGGCGCGAGCACACCGGAACTGACGCTGCCCGGCCCCGCGGCCCTGGTGGGTACGCAAGCGCAGGCAGTACCGGCCGACCTCGATGCACCGCGGCCGGCGCCGGGGATTCCCGGGCCCGGTCTTCCGGTGGAGCCGGCCGGCCCGGGGCCCGTCGAGACGGCGGTCCTCCCGGTGACCGGGCCGCCGGCGCCCCAGGACAGTCCGGCGCAGGAACCCTGGGCGCTCCCCGGCCCCACCGCGCCGGGCCGCCCCTCCCCCGCCGCGTCCAAGGCCGCCAACCAGCGCAAGCTCGCCGCCGCCAGCGATGTGATCTCCCGGTACGCCGCCCAGCTCGTCGGCGCTCTGGCCGTACCCCCCGCGTCCGCCACGCCCATGCCGCCCGAGTCGGCCACGACGGCATCGCTCACTTCCGTTCCGGTCGCACCACCCACGCCGTTCACGGCCACACCGCCGACACACACACCGGCCATGCCGGTCGAGGCCACACCGCCGACACCCATGACCACCACGCCGGCCATGCCCGACCCGGCCACACCGCTCGCGCCCCTCGCGGCCGAGCCGCCCGCTTCCCTTTCGCCCACGCCGCCAACCCCCTTCGCAGCCGCGCCCGTTCCACCCGCACCGCCAACCGCGCTCACCGCCGTGCCCGTCCCGGCCGCACCGCCCACGCAGTCCCCCTCGGACCCCGCAACCGGTCAGTGGCAGCAGCCGCAGTGGGCGTCACCGGACGGAGCGGTGACCGCGACGCCGGCCGAGGACACCTGGTCCACCTGGTCGGCCGGCGGGGCCTCCGGGACCGGTACGGGTTCCTTCACGCCCCTCCCCGAGTCACCCGGGGCCGCGCGGGCCGCCAAGGCCATCGCGTTCGCTCGGGCGCAGATCGGGAAGCCGTGCGTATGGGGTGCGACGGGGCCGGACTCGTACGACTGCTCCAGCCTCACCCAGGCCGCCTGGAAGGCCGCCGGGGTCACGCTGCCGCGCGCCGCGCACCAGCAGGCGCTCGCCGGCACCCCGGTCACCCTCGCCGGAATGGAGCCCGGTGACCTGGTCCTCTTCTTCGACGACGACCGGCACGTGGGGCTCCATGTCGGCGGCGGCATGATGGTGCACGCGCCGGGCCCGGGATCGTCTATACGGGAGGAGTCGGTCTACGGCGCCGGAGAGTCGGCTATCCACCGGATCGTGCGACCCGCCTGACCGGCCAAGGGACCTTCCCCGGGGTGGCTGTCGACGCATCCGCCACCGCCCGTCACCGCCACGTCACCGCCACCGCCGTCCCCGCACCCCGGGCCATAAGGCATCGCTGGGCACCTCATAAGATCCACTTATGAGGTCATAGACCTGACCCCCGTACCAACTTAGGCGTGCCTTAGTTTAGGCTCCTTGATCGAGTCGCCATCCACGCTCGAAGGGAACCTGATCATGCCGCGCCCCCTGCGGGTAGCCATCGTCGGAGCCGGTCCCGCCGGGATCTACGCCGCCGACGCCCTGCTCAAGTCCGAGGTGGCCGCCGACCCCGGTGTGTCCATCGACCTCTTCGAGCGCATGCCCGCCCCGTTCGGCCTGATCCGGTACGGAGTCGCCCCCGACCACCCGCGCATCAAGGGCATCATCACCGCCCTGCACCAGGTGCTCGACAAGCCGCAGATCCGCCTGTTCGGCAACGTCGACTACCCGACCGACATCAGCCTGGACGACCTGCGCGCCTTCTACGACGCGGTGATCTTCTCCACCGGCGCGATGGCCGACCGTGAACTGTCCATACCCGGCATCGACCTGGACGGTTCCTACGGCGCAGCCGACTTCGTCTCCTGGTACGACGGCCACCCGGACGTGCCCCGTACCTGGCCGCTCCAGGCGGAGAAGGTCGCCGTGCTCGGCGTCGGCAACGTCGCGCTCGACGTGGCCCGCATCCTCGCCAAAACGGCGGACGAGCTGCTGCCGACCGAGATCCCGCCGAACGTCTACGACGGTCTGAAGGCCAACAAGGCCCTGGAGATCCACGTCTTCGGCCGCCGTGGCCCCGCCCAGGCGAAGTTCAGCCCGATGGAGCTGCGCGAGCTGGACCACTCGCCGAACATCGAGGTCATCGTCGACCCCGAGGACATCGACTACGACGAGGGCTCGATCGAGACCCGGCGCGGCAACAAGCAGGCGGACATGGTCGCCAAGACGCTGGAGAACTGGGCGATCCGTGACGCCGGCGACCGGCCGCACAAGCTGTTCCTGCACTTCTTCGAGTCCCCGGCGGAGATCCTCGGCGAGGACGGCAAGGTCGTCGGCCTGCGCACCGAGCGCACCGCCCTGGACGGCACCGGCAACGTCAAGGGCACCGGTGAGTTCAAGGACTGGGACGTCACGGCGGTGTACCGCGCGGTCGGCTACCTCTCCGAGAAGCTGCCCAAGCTGCCCTGGGACCTCGAAACGGGCACGGTCCCGGACGAGGGCGGCCGGGTGATCGAGGAGGGCGGTTCCCCTCTGCAGTCCACCTACGTCACCGGCTGGATCCGGCGCGGCCCCATCGGTCTGATCGGCCACACCAAGGGGGACGCCAACGAGACCGTCGCCAACCTGCTGGACGACTACGCGGGCGGCCGGCTGCACACGCCCGCCTCGCCCGACCCGCAGGCCGTGGACGCCTTCCTCGCCGAGCGCCAGGTCCGCTTCACCACCTGGGAGGGCTGGTACAAGCTGGACGCCGCCGAGCGGGCCCTGGGCGAGCCGCAGGGCCGCGAGCGCGTGAAGATCGTCGAGCGTGAGGACATGCTGCGGGAGAGCGGGGCGTAAGTCCGTACTCCGCAGGACTCAAGAGGGGGCGGGCGCCAGGCGCCGGCCCCCTCGCGAACGGCGGCGTTCCGCGGGCGGCAGGGCAGCAGGGCATGGTTGCGCATGCACCGGCGCCGAGGCAGCTCAGCGTGGAGCGAGCTCTCGGCGGCCGGCCACCGCCAGGACCACGGTCAGCAGGGCGAGCGCCACCGCCTGGGCGATGTCGCCGCGGAGATACCCGGCGGCCTCGGGCAGCCCGAGCCACGGGTACAGGGCGGCGATGCGCACGGCCAGGAGGAGCAGGCCGAGCACGGCGAGGGCGAGCGCACCGCCCGGCGCGACCCGCTCCGCACGGCGCACGCTCCACAGCAGCCAGCCGAGGGCGCCCGCGACGAAGCAGTTGCCGGGGCCCCACACCAGGTCGGCGGCGCTGGGCAGCAGCACCTGGGACGCGCCCGTCACCACGCACGCCGCCATGAAGACCAGACCGGGGGTGCCGGCCGGCAGCCGGGCCGGCGGCGCGTCGCGGTGGTGGGCGGCGCACAGCACGAGGGCCGGCAACCATGCGAGGAGCGCCAGCGTCACCACGAACGCGGGCTCCGTGATGACCGTCGCCCCGGTCAGCGAGGACACCAGCGGCCACAGGGTGGGCAGTGCGGCCACCAGGACACCGGTCCGGGCGAGACGGCGACGGCCGTACAGCAGACCGAAGTAGGCGGCCGTCCAGCCCAGCGGCAGGATCCACTGGGCGAGGGCGACCGTTCCGCCGAGGAGCCCGTGGTCGGTGAAGTCCGAGAGGAGCACCCGCCGTTCAGCGCCTCCGCGGGTGAACGACCAGGTCAGCTGCAGGATCGGCGCGACGACGGCGGAGGCCGCCAGGACCAGGACGGCGGCCAGCGCGAAGAGCCGGGCGCCCGAGCCGAGCAGGACGTAGGGACGGGGCGCCCCTGCGGCGCCGAGGCGGCTGCGCACCGCCAGGGCGGCGATGCTCGCCACCTCGCCGAGCGTGGGCCGGCTCTGGTCCTGTGTGTCGCGGTCGAGGTCGCCCAGGTACGTCTCGACCATCTCCTCCTCCCGCTCGCGCCGGTAGTAGGCGGGGAGCAGGCGCAGGACGGCGCGGTAGCGGGCCTCCAGCAGCGTGGTCATGCGTAACCTCCGGCGAGTCCGGGTGCGGTGGGGGGTTCGAGCCCGGACCGGCCTTCGGCCGCGGGGCGGACGGCGGTGCCGGCGCGGCGGCCCTCGGCGATGCGCCGCTTGGCCGCGCCGGCGCCGGCGGCCATCCGCTCGGCCTCCGCGTCCAGGGCCGCGACGCCGTCGTCGGTGAGCCGGTAGTAGCGCCGCAGCCGGCCCTGTTGGACCTCTTCCCGGTCCAGCACGATGAGGCCGTCGGCGGTGAGCCGGTCCAGCACTCCGTACAGCGTGCCGACCCGCAACTGCACCTCTCCCCCGGACAGTTCCTCCGTCTCGCGCAGGATGCCGTAGCCGTGCCGGGGCTGGTCGGCGAGCGCGGTGAGGACGAAGAACGCCGCCCGGGTCATGCTCTTCGCTGTCATGGAGCCAGAATATATCGACTGCCGATATATATCGACGGCACGGCACCGCATACCCCGTGAACGGGGCCCGCCCCTGAGCGGATGGGCGGGCGGACCCCGTTCGCCCGCCCATTCTGGGCGGCGTACGACGGCACGACCACGTGTGAACAACGGCCGGCCGACGCATGCCCCACGCGCCCCGGGTGAACGGCGCGCGTCCCGTGCGCGGGGGTGTGCAAAATCCGCCACGCGCCGCCTCCCGGCCCCGGACGACGTGACGCGCGGGCCGGCGGTGATACTGGGAGACGCACCCGCCCCCATCAGCAGATTGGCTCATGTCGAACTCCGCCACCGACCGCGCCACCATCCCGCAGACCCTCTGGGCGGCCCGGGGCCGCCACACCGGTCCCGCCCCCGAGGAGGTCGTCCGCCGCACCCTGCGCCGGCACAAGGAGAACGGGGACATCGACGACTTCACCGAACCCCCCGCAGGCGAAGCGCCCGAAGCCGCACCCCCCGGGGCCCCGGACGCGGGCTTGCGGGTCTTCGAGGCACGCTGGCGGGCCGGCGGCACGGTCACCGTGCGGGCCCGGCTCACCCTCGTGGCGCGCGAGAGCCGGCCCCAGGGGCACGAGTGGCGGCTCGTCGCGGAGGCCGAGCGCCCCTGGGACGAGGCGTGGCCCTCACCGGCGACGCTGTTCTGGCCCGCGGACGGTACCGGCGAGGACGGCTCCTGGGACCATCACGCCACGCTCGCCGGGGTGCGCTTCCGGCAGGTCAACCCGCTGCCCGCGGACGACAAGGAGATGCGGCGCAGGCTGCGCGAGGCGGCGCGCGAGGCGTGGTGCGTCAACGTCGTCGTGCACGAGGCGATGACCCCGGACGAGCAGGGCCGGCTGCCGCTGGCCCGGCTGCTGCCGCCGGGCCTCAGGCACCGGATCGTCGAGCACCGGGCCGCGCCGCACCAGTTCCGTGCCGTCAACTGGGCGCTGAAGGACCTCGGCGTCGAGGTGCCGCGCGGCGGCGCCGTACTGCTGCCTCCGGATCCGGCTCCGGATGGCTACGACGGCCACGAGCACCGCGTGCGCAGTGTCTTCCTGGACGGTTCCGAACCGGCCGAACTCGTCGCGGCCCTGCGGCACTTCGCCGCCCTGCCCCGGCCGCTGCCGCGCGAGGTGCAGGAGGCGCTGACCGACCTGCGGGAGAACTGGACCCTGATGACCCTTCAGGAGGAACTGGAGCGTGAACGGCGGCTGGTCGCCGTGTACGCCGAGGCGCTGGAGGCGATGACGAAGTCCCGGGACCTGTACAAGGAGGCTGCCGAGCAGGCCCTGGAGGCCCTCGCCGCCTACCGGGACGTCCCCGCCCCCGCCCTGCCGCAGCAGCGGCCCGAGCCGCGGACGCCGGGTGCGCTGCAGCCGCTGACGCGGACGTTCGAGAGGCTGAGGTCCGCGGCCAAGGCCCGCCGCCCTGCCCCGCCGGCCCCGCAGGGCCCCGCCGAGGACGTGGACGGAACGGAGCGGCAGTCGTCACCGCCGGTCCCGCCGACCGGCGGCCCGCGCGGGGACGGTCACGACGGCTCCCGGGCTCCACTGTGACCGCACGGTCGTGACTGCAACGGTTCTGAGACTGCACGGTGGTGACCCGGTTTGGGGTCGGAGTTGGCGCACACCCTGTCCGTAGGAGCCGGCAGTCGTCGTAGCCGTCTCTTCGGAGGCCGGAAGGAGGAGGCCGGATGGATTCCGCCACCACCCTGCTCGTGATCGGCGCCGTTGTCGCGGCCGTGCTGTTCGTCGTCGCCATCGGCCTGCTCGTGCGGCTGGTGCGCGCCCGTCGCATGCTGCAGCGGGCCGGGCTGCCGACGGGGCCGCGCTGGGTGTTCTGGGGCGCCGTCGCCTATCTGCTGCTCCCCACCGACCTGCTACCCGACCCCGTCTACCTGGACGACATCGCCGTCCTGCTGCTGGCGCTGCGCAGCCTGCGCGCCGCCCGACCGCTGCCACCCGGTCCGACCGAGCCCTGAACGGTGGGGCTTCGAACGGCCGGGGCGCCGGCCGCGGCGGAGGCGGACTGCTGCTGTGCGCGAGGTTCGTGGTGGCCGGCGCGACCGCGGAGGTGCTGCGGCGGGCCAGGCCGCAGACGGTGACCTTCGTCGTCACCGGGGACGGCGGCCGGGCGGAGCGTGTCCGCACGGCCGACACCGACCCGGCCCCCTGCCTGGAGCGGGCCCGGCCGGTCCGACGCCGCCGCACGGCTCGCCGACGGCGTGCGGCGGGGCTGGGCCGGTGTCCACGCCGATGATGTGGCGAGTGTGCCTGGAGGCGGACGCCTTCCCGTTCGCCCCGGCGGCCGCCCGGGTGGACGGTCGTCCGGTACTGCGCCCGGTGAACGCCGGGAACGTGGCGCCGGGCCGACGGACCGGCGCGCCCCGCGGTCCGAGGTCAGCCCGCGCCCGCACGGCGGGCGTCGCTCGCCACCAGGGTGCCCAGCAGCACCGCCAGGGCCGCGAGCGCGGCCACTGCTGCCGTGGTGTCGGCAAGCCACGGCGGGGCCAGGGTCGCATCCCAGGACCGGGACGGGTCGGGCACGCCGGACCACCTGCCGAGCAGCTGTCCGGCGGCGAGCGCGGCCGTGAGGCCGAGCGCGGCGGTCGCCGTGACGAGCCGGGCCTGCGGCGACCGGGCGGGCAGCGCGAGGGCCAGCAGGACGCACAGGACCGGGCCCAGGACGGTGGCCGGGAGGACACCGTGGGACGGTCCGGGCCAGGAGCGCGGGGCGTGGGCCACCCCGCACAGGAAGACCAGCACCGCGGCGCCACGCACGCCCCACGGGGGAGCCAGGGAGCTCCAGGCGTCCTGGCCCTGGCCCTTCGCCGGGCGAAGCTGCACCGGCCGGCCATTGGCGGGCCTGCCCTCCGCCGACCGGTCCGGCTCCGGCTCCGGCCCGCCCCTCCCGCCGGTGGCCGCGGGGGTGCCGTCGGGCGTGGCCGAGGGGGGTTCGGCCGGGGAGGGTTTGGCCAAGGAGGGGCCCGCCGAAGCCGGTTCAGCCGAGGCGGGGCGAGCCGACGCGAGGGCGGCGGATGCGAGGGCGGCGGGATCGGGGTACGACCGCTCGGGCAGCGGAGTCTCACTCGGCGAGGTGACGGGCGGCGGCGACGCAGGCAGCGGGGGCTCGAACAGGAGGGTCTCGTGGCCGGGACGGTCCGCGGCCAGCCGGGCGATCAGCTCGGCGAGTTCCTCGACGGGCCGGTTGGCGGCCGCGGCCTGCAGCGCGGCCTGACCGCAGTGGGGTTCGACGGACGCACGGTGCAACAGCTGCACGAGTCGGGCGACCTCGTCCAGCGGCCGGCGTTCGGCGGCGGCCCGGATCACCTCGTCGGCGCTGCCGGTGTCCCGCGGCGGCTCGGTCAGCAGGGCCACCAGGCGGGCGAGGTCCTCCACGGGCCGGTCGACCCCGATCGCGCGCAGCGCGTCGGCCGTGGCCCGGGGGTGCTCGGGCGAGTTCTCCAGCAGCGTGATGAGCCGGACGACCTCCTCGAGCGGGCGGTCGGCGACGGCCGCGCGGACCAGGCCCTGCAACGGATCGTCGTACGGAAGATCGCCCTGGCGCGGGGCACCGTCGTCCGGGATGTCTTCGCCCGGCCGGTCGGCATGCGCGGTGCCGGCGTGCGTGGTGCCGGCGGACAGCTCGCGGGGGCCGTCGGGAGGACTCTCGTCGGGCGATTGGGGAAGCGGCTCCGGCGGCGTGGCCGGCCACGTCAGGAGCTGGGGGGACGGGGTGAGGACCGGCACGGAGGGTATGAGGGCCTCGTGGGGACGGGGGGACGGAGAGGGGGTCGTCATCTCGGCTCCAGTCGCAGGGTGCGGCAGCGGCTGCGCCCCCGCACACGGCCGCGGCATTACGCAGTCCATTACTAGGAGCCGGTGGGTGGGCCCGCCACTCCGGTGCGGCACTGGTGTGAGACGGTCGGTCAGCGCGGACTCCGTCGGCTCACCACCCCCTCCCAGGTGCGTCGCATGGTCCTCGGGGCGCATTCTTGCTGTGTCATCCACCCGAAGGCGCACGGGACGAGGCAGGGGCGATGGCTGACAGCGGTGGCGAGCAGGTGGTCCGCACGCGGACCCGGCTGGCCACACTGCTGGCCGAGGCCTCGACCGGCGCGCTCGGCGCGGCCGGCGGCCGGGTGGCGGGTGTGTATCTACGGTCCGGTACCCCCGGCCTGCTGCGTCTCGCGGTGCTCGCGGGGCTGCCCGGTCCGCTGTTCCGGCCCTGGTGGCGGCTGCACGTCGGCCGTCCGTTCCCGGTCGCCGACGCCTATCGCCTCGGTGTGCAGGTGGTGCTGCCCAACGCCGCCGAGACGGTGCGCAGGTATCCGCAGTTCGCCGCGGGTCTGCCGTTCCCGTTCGGGTCGGTGCACGTCCCGGTGCCGGGCGGGAGCGAACCGCTCGGGGTGCTCACGGTGCTGCGTCCGGCGGTCGCGGACACGGCGGACGAGCTGCTGGACCCCGAGTTGCTCGCCCGGCTGGCCGAAGGACTGGGCGCCGAGCTGCTCGCACTCGCCGACGGGAACGCCGGCGCGGTCGTCTGGGACGGCGAACCGCTGTGCGTACGGCCGCCCGCGAGCCGGCCCGCGCAGACGGTCGTGGCGCGGTTCGACTGGGATCCCGAGAGCTGCGCGGTACGCGCGGACGAGCGGTTGCACGGCCTCCTCGGCATACGTCCCGGTGACGTCGTGGGGAGTGACGAGGCGCTCGCGGACGCCGTGGCCCCGCACGACGCGCACCGCATCCTGGCCGCGCTGCGCGACACCGCCGCCGGGAAGCCGCCCGCGGTGCCCCTGTGCCTGCGGGGGCGGGACGGCACACCGCGGCTGCTGCATCTGTGGCCTGCTGCCGGGGAAGGGCCGGTGGAGCGGGTCGGCGGGGTGGTGTTCGAGCCCGGTCCCGCCGCCTCCGCGGAGGGCGCGGCCGATCTGCTGCCGCAGGGCGTGTTCTGCATGGACCGGGTGGGTCTGATCGTGTACGCCAACCAGGCCGCGGCCCGGCTCGCCGGCCGGGAGCGCGAGTGGCTGCTCGGGCGGCCGCTGTGGGAGGCGATGCCGTGGCTGACCGGTCCGCCGTACGACGACCATCTGCGCGGCGCCCTGCTGGCCACGGAGCCCGTGCACTTCCATGTGCGCCGTCCGGCCGGCGACCGCGCCGAGCCGGGGGCGGGCGACTGGCTCGCCGTGTCGGTGCATCCCGGTGAGGACCTGCTGACCTGCACGCTCGTCCCGGCCAGCCGCATGGACACGTCGACCCAGCCGGTCGTCGAGGAGCATGTCCCGGAGGACACCGCGGCGGCCGACCACTCGATGGCCCCGCTGTACCGGCCGATCGCCCTGGCCATCGCGCTGACGGACGCGGTGACCGCCCGGCAGGTGTCGGCCGTGGTGATGCAGGAGCTGCTGCCCGCGTTCGGCGGCCGGCGCCTCGCCATCTACCTGCTGCAGGAGCGGCATCTCTACCTTGCCTGGGAGACCGGCTTCCCGCAGGGATTCCTGGCACCGTTCGAGGGCATCGGGCTCGAC
Source organism: Streptomyces sp. NPDC030799 (assembly GCF_055572255.1). Lineage (NCBI taxonomy): Bacteria > Bacillati > Actinomycetota > Actinomycetes > Kitasatosporales > Streptomycetaceae > Streptomyces > Streptomyces sp. NPDC030799. Next base: position 714,568 of record NZ_JBVIDS010000003.1, read on the forward strand.
GCGCGTGTGCCCGGCGTGGAGACCCTCACCACGGGCCGGCCGCTCTTCTTCGAGTCGATGCAGCAGATCGCGTCCGCCTACCCGGGTATCCCGCTGGACGCCGACGAGGGCGCCCGTGCCTTCCTGCCGCTGATCGCGTCCGGCCGGCCGGTCGGCTCCTGCATCCTCGGTTTCGAAGGGCAGCGCAGCTTCAGCACCGAGGAGCGTACGGTCCTCACCGCGCTCGCCGGGCTGATCGCGCACGCCATGGAGCGGGCGCAGCGGTACGACAGCGAGGCGGCCCTCGCCCGCGGTCTGCAGCAGGCTCTGCTGCCCCGCCGGCTGTCGGCACACCCGCAGGTGGAGACCGCGGGCCGGTATCTGCCGGGGACACAGGGCATGGACGTGGGCGGCGACTGGTACGACGTGGTCGAGGCCGGTGACGGGCTGGCGCTGGTGATCGGTGATGTGCAGGGGCACGGGGTGCAGGCGGCGGCCACGATGGGGCAGCTGCGCAGCGCGGTACGCGCGTTCGCGCTGGGCGACCGGCCGCCCGACGAGGTGATGAGCGGCACCAACCACCTGCTGATCGACCTCGACCCCGGTCAGTTCGCCAGCTGCTGCTATCTGCGGCTGGACCCCGCCACCGGCCGGGCCCGGATCGCCCGGGCGGGGCATCCGCCGCCGCTGCTGCGCCCGCCCGGCGGACCGACCGGGGTGCTGGACGTCCCGGGCGGTGTGGTCCTCGGTGTGGACCCGCAAGCCCGTTACCCGGTGACCGAGCTGGTGCTGGAGCCGGACGCGATCCTCGCCCTGTACACGGACGGACTGGTGGAGCGGCCGGGCGCGGACATCGACGACGGCATCACGGCGCTGCGGCTGGCGCTGAACAGGGCAGGGGCAGCGGCCGGGCGGCGGGGCGGCCGGTCGCTGGCCGGGGTCGCCGACCGGCTCACGGCCACCGCCCGGCATGCCGCCGACCGCCCCGACGACGTGGCACTGCTGCTCGCCGCCCGCCGTTCGGCTCCCCCGAGTCACCGGTGACCGGATCGCCGCGGGCCGCAGTCTCGCCTGACGGGGCCGGGCAGTGTAGACATGGGCACATGGTGCGACTGCCCGGCAGGCCTGCGACTCGGCCGCCCCGTCCTTTCGGGCACGCGCGCGCACCGCAGGGCCCGGGGCCCGACGGCCCGGGCGGGAACGGCGCCCGGCCCGGGATGCTGCGGTCGGCGGTGACCGGGCGCAGCGTCGCCGGGCAGGTGTTCGTCCTCCAAGTGGTGATCGTGCTGCTGCTGGTCGTCTCGGCGGTGGTGGCGCAGGTGCTGCAGGTGCGGCACGACAGCGATCTGGAGGCGCAGAACCGGTCGCTCGCCGTCGCCCAGACGTTCGCGAACGCGCCCGGCACGGTCGCCGCGCTGCGCTCGCCCGATCCCACGGCCGTGCTGCAGCCGCGCGCGGAGGCGACCCGTAAGGCGACCGGCGTGGACTTCGTCGTCGTGATGAACACCGACGGCATCCGTTACACGCACCCCAAGCCCGACCGCATCGGCAAGAAGTTCGTCGGCACGATCGGCCCGGCGCTGGCCGGGGGCACGGTCACCGAGCACGTCACCGGCACGATAGGCCCGCTGGTGCAGGTCGTGGTGCCGGTGAAGGACGCGGGCGGCAAGGTGGTGGGCCTGGTGTCGGCCGGGATCACCACCGCGCATGTGGGCGGGGCCGCCGCCCAGCAGCTGCCCCTGCTGCTCGCGGCGGCAGCGGCGGCGCTCGCGCTGGCCACCGCGGGCACGGCCCTGGTCAGCAGACGGCTGCTCCGCCAGACGCACGGCCTCGGACCGTATGAGATGACGCGGATGTACGAGCACCATGACGCGGTGCTGCACGCGGTCCGGGAGGGTGTGCTGATCGTCGGCGGCGACGGCCGGCTGCTGCTTGCGAACGACGAGGCGCACCGGCTGCTGGACCTGCCCGAGGACGCCGAGCTGCGCAGCGTGCTGGAGCTGGGTCTGGACAGTGAGACGGCGGCGCTGCTGGCCTCGGGCCGGGTGGCCACGGACGAGGTGCACCTGGTCAAGGACCGGCTGCTGGCCATCAACCAGCGCCCCACCGACCTGCGCGGCGGCCCGGCCGGCAGCGTCACCACGCTGCGCGACTCCACCGAACTGCGCGCTCTGTCCGGCCGTGCGGAGGTGGCGCGGGAGCGGCTGAACATGCTGTACGACGCCGGGGTGGGCATCGGTACCAGCCTGGACGTGACCCGTACCGCCGAGGAACTGGCCCAGCTGGCGGTGCCCCGGTTCGCGGACTTCGCCACCGTCGATCTGTTCGACGCGGTGCTGCACGGCGAGGAGCCGAGGCCGGGCACGGCGCTGCGCCGCGCCGCCTGCGTCGGCATCCGCAAGGACGAACCCCTGTACCCGGTCGGCGAGCGGATCCGGTTCGTGGCCACCTCACCGCAGGCGCGCAGCCTGACCACCGGGCAGTCGGTGCTGGTGCCCCGGCTGGGCGATGCTCCGGGCTGGCGCGCACAGGACCTGGAGCGCACCGACCAGGTCCTGGCGTACGGCATCCACTCGCTGATCACGGTGCCGCTGCGGGCGGGCAGTCTGGTGCTGGGCGTGGCGAACTTCTGGCGCGCCGACAAGCCGCAGCCGTTCGACGCCGAGGAGCTGGCCCTCGCCGAGGAGCTGGTCGCGCGGGCGGCGGTGTCCATCGACAACGCCCGCCGGTACACCCGCGAGCACAGCATGGCGGTCACCCTGCAGCGCAGTCTGCTGCCGCGCAGCCTGCCCGAGCAGGGTGCGCTGGAGATCGCCTACCGCTATCTGCCGGCGCAGGCCGGGGTGGGCGGCGACTGGTTCGACGTGCTGCCGCTGTCCGGTGCGCGGGTGGCGCTGGTGGTGGGGGACGTGGTGGGGCACGGGCTGCACGCGGCGGCCACCATGGGCCGGCTGCGTACGGCGGTGCACAACTTCTCCGCGCTGGACCTGCCGCCCGATGAGCTCCTCGGGCTGCTGGACGAGTTGGTCGGCCGGATCGACCAGGACGAGACCGCGGCGGACGGCGCCGCGGCGATCACCGGCGCAACCTGTCTGTACGCGGTCTACGACCCGGTCGCGCGGGTCTGCACCCTGGCCCGGGCCGGGCATCCGCCGCCCGCGCTGGTGCACGCCGACGGCCGGGTGGAGTTCCCGGAGGTGCCCGCGGGGCCGCCACTGGGGCTGGGCGGGCTGCCGTTCGAGACGGCCGAGCTGGAGCTGACCGAGGGCAGCCGGCTGGTGCTGTACACCGACGGGCTGGTGGAGGACCGCGAGCGGGACATCGACGAGGGGCTCGATCTGCTGAGCGAGGCTCTGCGCGGCACGCCGGGCGCCTCGTCGGAGGAGACCTGCCGTGCCGTGCTGGGCCGGCTGCCGGCCCGGCCGAGCGACGACGTCGCGCTGATCGTCGCCCGCACACGGGTGCTGGGCCCCGACCGGGTCGCCGAGTGGCAGGTGCCGTCCGATCCGGCGGCGGTGTCGGAGATCCGGTCGTCGGTGACCCGGCGGCTCGCCGACTGGGGCCTGACGGAGCTGGACTTCACGACGGAGCTGATCCTGAGCGAGCTGGTCACCAACGCCATCCGCTACGGGCGCGGCCCGATCGGCGTACGGCTGCTCCGCGACCGCACGCTGATCTGCGAGGTCTCCGACCGCAGCACGACCTCGCCGCACCTGCGGTACGCGGCGACCACCGACGAGGGCGGCCGGGGTCTGTTCCTGGTCGCCCAGCTCGCCGACCGCTGGGGCACCCGGTACACCCGACAGGGCAAGATCATCTGGGCGGAACAGCCCCTGCCCCGACCCCAGCCCTGACACCCTGTCCAGCCCCGGACGCCGGGCCAGGAGACGGAACGGGTCCGGTGGGCGACAGCGCGCGGTGCGCGTGCCACACCACCGGACCCGTCGCTTCACCGGACCCGTTCGGACCCGTCCCGAGTTCCCGAACCCGTTCCGGGTTCCCGGTTCGCCTGAGTGGAGGAGGCGGTCAGGCGCTCAACCGCGAGCGCAGCAGCTGCTTCCCCATCTCGGCGCCCTTGCGGCTGTCGGCCTGTGCCTTGTGGAACAGGTCCACGAGCTCGGTGTCATGCTCGCGTTCGGCGTCCTGGATGTACGTCTCCAGACGCAGGGCGTTGTCCAGGCACGCCTCGACGTACCAGATCAGGTCGTAGTTCTTGTCACGCGTGCCGGTGACGCCACCGGTCTCGCTGGTGCTGGTCATCGGGCCTCCTCCTTCTGCGGACCCTGTGTATGTCGTCCTTGGCAGGCACCGGGTACCCGGGCGACCTGGCGGTACACAGCCGAGTCAGCCGAGCGCGCGGTCGAGGTTGAACGCGGCACTGATCAGGGACAGATGGGTGAAGGCCTGCGGGAAGTTGCCCTGTTGCTCGCCGGTGCGGCCGATCTCCTCCGCGTACAGGCCTAGGTGGTTGGCGTAGGTGAGCATCTTCTCGAAGGCGAGCCGGGCCTCGTCGAGCCGGCCGGCCCGCACCAGGGCCTCGACGTACCAGAACGAGCAGATGGAGAAGGTGCCCTCGTCGCCGCGCAGCCCGTCGGGGCTGGCCTGCGGGTCGTAGCGGTAGACGAGGGAGTCGGAGACGAGGTCCTCGGTGAGGGCGTCCAGGGTGGACAGCCACTTGGGGTCGGTGGGGGCGATGAACTTGGCGAGCGGCATCATCAGCAGGGAGGCGTCCAGGACGTCCCCGCCCTCGTACTGCACGAAGGCGCGCCTGCGCTCCGACCAGCCGCGGTCCATGATCCGCCGGTAGATGGCGTCCCGGGCCTGGCGCCAGCGCCGGTGGTCGGCGGGCAGCCCGCGGTGGGTGGCGAGGCGGATGGCCCGCTCGATGGCGACCCAGCACATCAGCCGTGAGTACAGGAAGTTCTTGCGGCCCCCGCGGGTCTCCCACACGCCCTCGTCGGGCTGGTCCCAGTGGTCGCACACCCAGTCGACCAGGTGGCACACGTCGTCCCACTGGCCGCTGGAGATCGGCTGGGCCCACTTGTCGTAGAGGTAGACCGAGTCGATGAGCGCGCCGTAGATGTCCAGCTGGAGCTGGCCCGCCGCGGCGTTGCCGACCCGGACCGGGGCGGAGCCCAGATGGCCCTCCAGGTGCGGCAGTACACGCTCGGGCAGATCGGCGCGGCCGTCGATGCCGTACATGATCTGCAGCGGGGCGGAGGCGGAGCCGTCGCAGGGCGTGATGTGCGTGGTCAGGAACCGCATGAACGCCTCCGCCTCGCCGGCGAAGCCGAGCCGCAGCAGCGCGTAGACGGCGAAGGCGGCGTCGCGCACCCACACATACCGGTAGTCCCAGTTGCGCTCGCCGCCCAGTTGCTCGGGCAGGCTGGTGGTGGGGGCGGCGACGATGGCGCCGGTGGGGGCGTAGGTGAGCAGCTTCAGGGTGAGCGCGGAGCGGTGCACCATTTCGCGCCAGCGGCCCCGGTACCGGGACTGGTGCAGCCAGCGGCGCCAGTAGGCGACCGTGGCGTTGAACTCGTGCTCGGCCTCGGCGTGGGCGCAGCCGCGGGGGACCACCGCCGCGCCGAGCTGGTCCAGCGCGAACACCGCGGTCTCGCCCTCGGCGAGCTTGAAGTCGGCGCGCGCGTCCCGGGCGTCGCACTCCAGGACGACCGTGGAGGTGAGCGCCAGGGACCGCTCGGCGGACTCGAAGACGACGGTGCCGGCGACGGTTTTCAGGGTGTGCGGGACGGCGCCATAGCCGAAACGGGGGGCGACCAGCACCCGGAAGGGCACGGTGCCGCGGACGCACACCACGCGCCGGATCAGCCGGTGCCGCCCCGCCTCGCCCGTGCCGGCCGGGCCGTCGGAGGTCACCGGCATGAAGTCCTGCACCTCGCCCACGCCGTCCTCGGTGAAGAACCGGGTGATCAGTACGTTGGTGTCGGGGAAGTAGAACTGCTTGGTACGCGCGGGTACGGCGGCGGCCAGTTCGAAGCAGCCGCCGCGCTCGGCGTCGAGGATCGCCGCGAAGACGCTGGCGGCGTCGAAGGACGGACAGCAGTACCAGTCGATCGTGCCGTTCGTCCCGACCAGGGCCACACTGCGCAGGTCGCCGATGAGCCCGTGCTCGGCGATCGGCAGATAGCGGGGACTGGGGCGGACGTCCTCGGGAAACGGGGTCTCGGCCATCTGCGGCCTCCCGGTGAGCGGTGCGAGATGTTTTCCAGCTTAGGAGCGAGTGCTTTGCCGCGGGCTGGGAAGGCGCTCGTCACCCGCTTCCCGGGCGCCTGGAGATGCAGGGTGCGCGGATGCGGGCAATGGTGAGAGTGTGCCCCGTTCGGCGGCACCGGCACGGATGCGGTCATCCGGACCGAGGAGGAGGCATCATGTCGACATCCACACCTGACGAGTCCCGGTCGTCCGACGACCACTGCACCCCGGACGCCCTGCTCCACTCCGCTCCCTCCCGGGACATCACCCCGGAGGACCTGGTGATGGCGGCGGGCAGGGACGTCAACCCGAAGAACCTCGCCTGGGCACGACGCAAGATGGAGAAGGAGGGCCCGACAGCCATCGAGAGGCTGCTGCCGTAGGGCGGTCCGGGGAATCAAGGGCTCATGTCAAACGGGGGCATCGAACGGGGGCACAACAGCCGATCTGAAGGGGCGCGGGGCCGTGTGCGAACATGCGGCTCTGCCGCCGGGCGCGAGTACCACACACCACCCGCACCCGCCATCGGGCACGAGCCCCTACGGCGAAGAGGCGTCGACACAGACGACCCGCAGCCAGCTCACCGCGTTGTTGGCAAAGCCACCGCGGTTCCAGCGCTGAGCAACAGGCTGGGTATGACCACCCGGGTCGGTCGCACGCGCGCCGACGAGATACTCGCCGGGTGACGCGTCCCAGTCGCAGTGCCAGGCGCGCCAAGCCCATCGTCGCCCCTGCCGGACCGGGTCGAGGACGGCCGGCTGCCAGGTCCCACCACCGTCCGTACTGACCTCCACCGACGAAACAGGCACGTGACCGGACCAGGCACGGCCCCACAGCGGCACCGGCCCCGGCCGCACCACCCGCGTGCGCGACATGAAGTCGGGAAACCCCGGAGGGACGAGCAGCGCACGCGGCGCGATCCGCGTGACCGGCTCGCCCTCCTCGTCGGCGGTGCGCCGGATCCGGTAGGCGACCGACTGCTGGAAGCCGGTGAACGGTACGCCGCTGACGGTGACCGAGCGCAGCCACTTCACCTGGGCCATGCCGTACCAGCCGGGCACGATCAACCGCAGCGGCCGGCCGTGCTGCGGCGGCAGCGGCGCGTCGTTCATGGCGGTGGCGACCAGCACCTCGGGGTCGTCGCCGACGGCCACGGCGAGGGGCAGAGCGCGCTGGTAGTCCTGTTCGACACCGCGCTCGATCCCGTGGTCGGCGCCGGTGAAGACGACGTCCACGGCCGCCGGGTCCACACCCGCCTCCCGGAGCAGCAGCCTGAGCGGTACGCCGGTCCAGTCCGCGGTGCCGACCGCCTCCACCAGCCAGGGCTGGCTGACCGGCCGGGGAGTCAGCAGCGCCCGTCCGTTGCCCGCGCACTCCAGGGTCACCCGGGTGGTGACCTGGGGGAACGACAGCAGATCGGCGAGGGACAGATCGAGTGGCGTACGCACTCGTCCGTCGACGGCCAGCCGCCAGGCATCGGCGTGCGGCACGTACGGGATGTCGTAGTGCGTGAGGACGTAGTGCAGTCCGGGCGGGGTGATGTCGTAGCGGAGGGCTTCCAGGGGCAGACCGTGGTTGCGGGTGGCGAGCGCGAGTTCGTCGGCGCCGATCCCCTCGTCGGGGCCGGCCAGCCGGGCGGGAGCGCTCAGGTCACGGGGTCGCTGGCCCATGGCGTCATTGTCCTCCCGGGGCGCAGGAGGGGCGAGGAGAGCGGACGCAGGTGCCAACTCCCTCAGGTTCCGGGGGATTTCGACGGCGGCGACGCCTTCCGTCGCGGGCCGGAGGGCTGTCAGACTCCCGAGGGTGCCCGACTTCGACATGCTTGTCATCGGATCCGGACCCGGCGGTCAGAAGGCCGCCATCGCCGCGGCCAAGCTCGGCCGCCGGGTCGCCGTCGTCGACCGCCCCGACATGCTCGGCGGAGTGTCCCTGCACACCGGAACCATCCCGTCCAAGACCCTGCGCGAGGCGGTGCTCTACCTGACCGGACTCACCCAGCGTGATCTGTACGGGCAGAGCTACCGGCTGAAGGACGACATCACCGTCGCCGATCTGACCGCGCGCACCCGGCACGTCGTCGCCCGGGAGGTGGACGTCGTCCGCAGCCAGCTCGCCCGCAACCACGTCACCGTCCACTCGGGCACGGCCCGCTTCGCCGATCCGCACACCATCGCCCTGTCCGAGCTGTCCGGCCGGGAACGGCGCCTGAGCGCCGGGCACATCGTCATCGCCACCGGCACCAGGCCGGCCCGTCCGGACAGCGTCGAGTTCGACGGTCGGACGATCATGGACTCCGACAACGTGCTCTCGCTGGAGCGCGTGCCGCGGTCCATGGTGATCGTCGGCGCGGGGGTCATCGGCATGGAGTACGCCTCGATGTTCGCGGCGCTGGGCAGCAGGGTGACCGTGGTGGAGAAGCGGCCCGGGATGCTGGACCTGTGCGACGTCGAGATCGTGGAGTCGCTCAAGTACCACCTGCGGGACCTGTCCGTCACGTTCCGGTTCGGCGAGACCGTCGCCGGGGTCGAACGCCGTCCGCGGGGCACGCTCACCGTGCTGGAGAGCGGCAAGAAGATCCCGGCGGACACGGTGATGTACTCGGCGGGCCGGCAGGGCCTGACCGAGGAACTCGACCTGGCCAGGGCGGGGCTGGCGGCGGACGCCCGCGGCCGGATCCCGGTGGACGAGCACTACCGCACCGAGGTGCCGCACATCTACGCCGTCGGTGACGTCATCGGCTTCCCGGCGCTCGCCGCGACCTCGATGGAGCAGGGCCGCGCGGCGGCGTACCACGCGTGCGGGGAGCCGGCCGGGCGGATGCACCGGCTGCAGCCGATCGGGATCTACACCATCCCGGAGATCAGCTTCGTCGGGCGGACCGAGGACCAGCTGACCGAGGGCCGGGTGCCGTTCGAGGTGGGCGTGGCCCGGTACCGGGAGCTGGCCCGGGGGCAGATCATCGGTGATGCGCACGGCATGCTGAAGCTGCTGGTGTCCCCGGTGGACCGGACGCTGCTCGGGGTGCACTGTTTCGGTTCCGGTGCGACGGAGTTGATTCACATCGGGCAGTCCGTGATGGGGTGCGGCGGGACCGTGGACTACCTGGTCAACGCGGTGTTCAACTATCCGACGCTGGCGGAGTCGTACAAGGTGGCCGCGCTGGACGCGACGAATCGGCTCCGCCAGGTCGACCGGCTGGGGTAGTGCCGCCCCGGTTGCTGTTTCGCAGCCCGGCGCGCCTTCATGCGGGACCACCGGGCCCGGCCGGGCTCAGGTTTCTTCGTCCACCACGTGTACGGCTGCCTCTTCGGCGCCTGCCGCTCCGCCGTCGATGCCCACGTCACGCGCGACCTCCTCCTTGACCGTGTCGGGGTGGGCGCCCTCGTCGGGCGCGACCAGCCGGCCCGCCCGGAACTCGCCGGCCTCGGGGTCGAGGGGTTCGCCCTCGCCGCCGGGCAGGTCGCCGATGTCGTCGCCGGCTGCCGGCTGGGCGTCCGGTACCTCCTGGGCGAGCCGTTCGTCCAGGGTCTCCCCCTCGTGCTGCTCGGCGGCGGTGGTGCCCTGCCTGGTGACGCCGAGGGGGCGTTCCGGCGGGGAGTAGCCCTCGTCCAGGATGTCGTCGTAGGTGCGCTCGTCGACCGCGTCCTGGAGGTCCAGGGGACCGGCGTCCTCCTGTTCCTCGTTGGTACCGGTGGGCTGGTAGGCGTCGTCCGCCATCGGGGTCTGTCCGGACTGCTGGTCGCTCATGGTCGCCTCCTTCGCGGCTCGCGGGCGGTCCTCGTCCGCGTTTCCCGCAGCCGGGTGGTTAACCCCGCCGGTGCCCGGGCAGGCCGGCGTCAGGCGGAGAGCATGCCCCGGCCCAGCCAGTCCGTGGTGTCCCGGACGCCGGGGAGGGCGAAGAAGTAGCCGCCGCCGGTCGGGGAGATGTAGTCGACCAGGGGCTCGTCGATCAGCCGGGTCTGCACGGCCTCGAACTGGCGCTTGACGTCCTGCTGGTAGCAGCAGAACACCAGGCCCATGTCGAGGTTGCCGACGTTGTCCACGCCCCGGTCGTAGTTGTAGCCGCGGCGCAGGATGCGGGAGCCGTCGGTCTCCGCCTTGCGGGGGTTGGCGAGGCGGATGTGGGAGTCGAGCGGGATCGCGGTGCCGTGCGGATCCTTGGCGTAGTTGGGGATGTCGGTCTCCTGGGCGCCGTCGAGCGGGGCTCCGGTGTCCTTGCGGCGGCCGAACATCTTCTCCTGCTCGCTCAGCGAGACCCGGTCCCAGAACTCGACCAGCATCCGGATGATCCGGATGACCTGGTAGCTGCCGCCCCGGGTCCAGGCCGGCTCGCCCTGGCCGTCGCCGACCCAGATCAGCTTGTCCGTCTCACGGGTGGAGGTGACGTCCGGGTTGGCGATGCCGTCCTTGAAGCCGAGCAGGTTGCGCTGGGCGCCGGTGGGGCGCGGGGCGTTCTGGAAGCCGTCGATGCGCCACTTGATCTGCATGCCGCCGCGGGTGTGCCGGGCCATGTCGCGCAGGGCGTGCAGCACGGTGTCCTGGCTCTGGGCGCAGATCTGCAGGGAGAGGTCGCCGTGGCACTCGGCGGGGTCGAGGTTGTCGTTGGGGAAGGTCCGCATCGGGGTGAGCCGGGCGGGCCTGGCCTTGGCGAGGCCGTAGCGGTCGTCGAAGAGGGAGGCGCCGACGCCGACGGTGACGGTGAGGCCGTCGGAGGGGATCTCGGGGCCGAGGATGCCGTTGTCGGAGGGCGGCGCGCCGACGCCCAGGTCGGTGGGTGCGCCGCCGGAGGTGAGGAAGCGGGCCCGCTCGGTGATGGTCCTCAGCAGGTCGGTGAGGCCCTTGCGGTCGTCGGCGATGACGTCGAGGGAGACGAAGGTGGCGGCGGCCGGTGCCGGGGTGATGATCCCGGCCTGGTGCGCGCCGTGGAAGGGGACCTTGGCGCTGCCGTCCGCATGGGTGGTGCCGGCCTGGGCCGTGCCGCCGCTCTCGCCCAGGGCGTAGCCGCCGCCGGCCAGGACCGCTCCGGCTGCACCGGCGCCCAGGGCGGTCCGCACGAAGGAGCGGCGGGCGGGGCCGGCGGGGCAGGTCGGCGTGTCGGCGGTCGGCATCGGCGGGTTCCCTTCGGGGTGCTGAGGGTGCGGGGGCGCGGTGGTCATCAGGCGGACTTCCGGATCTCGAGGAGGTCCGGGACCGGGGCGAGGTCTTCCAGCAGCTGCCCGGTGGCGCCGTCGAGGCGCTGCTTGTCGGCGGCGGCGAGCCTGTCGACGGGGGTCCAGTCGCTGCCGTGGTGGGCGGCGTCCAGGAGCTTCTGCAGGCGGGCGATGTCCGTGTCGACCGTCGGCAGCAGCCCGGGGGCGCGGGTGGTGAGCAGCGGCTTGAGGACGGCGAGCAGTTCACGGGTGCCGGCGAGGTTGGCGTCGGCGGTGGCAAGACCCGTGCCGCTGCCCTCGTCGGTGTCGCCCGTCAGCTCGAACTGGAGGGTGTTCTCAAGAATCTCGTGCGCGCGCAGCGGCAGGTCGCCGGGGTCGAAGTCCTGGCTCGGGAAGGCTTTCTGCAGTCCTGCGGCGTCGGCGGCGAGCTGCCGGGCGGGGGCGGTGAGGTCCTTGGCGGACTGACCGTGCCACAGGCCGTACTCGATCCGCAGGAATCCGGTGAAGTCCTTGTCCCGCTCGCCGTCCGGCAGTCCGTCGGCGCGGCCGTCGATCTTCTGGTCGTAGTCCTCGAAGGTGCCGTAGGCGGCGCCGAGGGAGGCGTAGGTGCGGTGGGCGGTGAGCCAGTCGGTGCGGGCCTTGTCCAGGTGGCCGTGCTCGATGTCGTCGTCGAGGGTGTGCGTCTGGCTGACGAGGGTGGCGAGGCCCTGCTCGACGTACGCCTTGTACGCCTTCAGCGGTGCGGCGAGGTCCTGCTCGGAGACGGGGACGACCGGCTTGGCCGCGCCGCCGCCGCTGACGGTGACCGGCTTGGAGGTGACGGCCTTGCCGCCGGTCGGGACGCAGCGCCAGGCGTAGGTGCCGCCGGCGACGGTGGCGACGAGGTCACGGGTGGTGCCCGGGGCCAGGCCCTCGATCTCGCCGTAGACGGCGCCGGTGGACGGGTCGACCAGGTACACCTCGGAGGTCTTGCCGCCGGTGTTGTGCATCTGGAAGGTCTGCCGGCCCGGCTCGGGCGCGGTGAAGCCCTTGCCGCACTCGGTCTCGGAGACGGCGACCGTCTGGTCGCCGGCGGGCTTGGGGCGGGCGAGGGCGACGACGAGTCCGGCGATCACGACGGGTACGGCGACCACGGCGGCCGGCAGCACCCAGACCGGCCGGCGCCGTTCGGGCCGGGCGGCCTTCGGCCCGGCCACGGGGCTTTCCTTCGCGGGCCCGGGGGCCGTGGCCCGCACGCCGCGCACGAACAGGGTCATCACGACGGCCAGGTAGCCGACGTAGGCGACCACCTGGAGCCAGGTCATGGTCGGGGTGAGGTTGAAGACGCCCTGGACCAGGGTGCTGTACCAGGAGCCGGCGTCGACGCTGCCGGCGAGGTCGACCGCGAAGGCGGCCTTGCCGGGCAGGACGCCGCCCTCCTGGAGGTCGCGCAGGCCGTAGCCGAGGACGCCCGCGGCGATGACGATCAGTACGGCGCCGGTGGCGGTGAAGAACTTCGTCAGGTTGATCTTCAGGACGCGCCGGTACAGGCCCCAGCACAGGCCCGCCGCGAGGACGAGGCCGATGCCGGCGCCGGTCAGCGGTCCGGCCGACTCGCCGGCGGCCCGCGCGGTGGTCCACAGGAACAGGGCCGTCTCCAGGCCCTCACGGCCGACCGCGAGGAAGGAGGTGAGGATCAGCACGCCGGAGCCCATGGCGAGGGCGCCGGTCACCTTCTCCTTCAGCTCGCCGGACAGGTTGCGGGCCGAGCGGCGCATCCAGAACACCATGGCGGTGACGAACGCGACGGCGATCACGCTGAGGGTGCCGCCGAACGCCTCCTGGGCGGTCTGCGGCATGGACGCGGCGGTGAAGGTGAGCACCGCACCGAAGCTCATCGCCACGGCGACGGCGGCGAGCACACCGGTCCACACCTGGGGCAGACGGGAGCGAGCCTCGGCTCTCACCAGGGTGGCGACGAGGATGGAGACGATCAGTCCGGCTTCGAGTCCCTCCCTGAGTCCGATCAGGAAACTCGGAAACGCGTCGTCCCACATGCCCTGCTGCCCTCCCCGGCACTTAGTGAAGGCAAGCCTTACCTTCGCGGACCATCATGACGACGGCCGTGTAGTCAGCCGGTCATGAAGCGGCAATGGACGGGCAAAGGCCGGGAACTGTCGTCACTCCCGGTTCGTCAGTGGCCCGATAGAACGTCTACAAATGTGTAGTCGAATCTTGTCGCAGTCGAAGGAAAGGGCGTACGGCGATGACCGCTTCCCCCCACCTGGCGTCACAGCTCGCGGTCAATGTGCTCGACGCCCACTCGCTGCTCGCCGCCTTCGGCGTGCTCGGCGTCGGCGTGGTGCTCTTCGCGGAGACGGGCCTGCTGATCGGGTTCTTCCTGCCCGGGGACTCCCTGCTGTTCACGGCGGGACTGCTGTGCACCGGAACGTCCGACCAGGGGGTGCACCTGTCGCTCGGGCCGCTGCTCGTCGCGGCGGCCGTCGGCGCCCTGGCCGGCTCTCAGTGCGGGTTCCTGCTCGGCCGCAAGGCGGGCGGGACACTGCTGGCCCGCAGCCGGTCGGCGAAGCTGCGCGAGGGCGCGCGGCGGGCCGAGGAACTGCTGGGGCGGTACGGCCACGCGAAGGCGATCGTGCTGGCCCGGTTCGTCCCGGTGGTGCGCACGGTGCTGAACCCGATGGCGGGCGCGCTCGGCGTCCCGGCGCGGACCTTCACCCTCTGGCAGGTGGCGGGCGGACTCCTCTGGAGCCTCGGCCTGACGCTCGCCGGATACGCGCTCGGCTCCTCCATCCCGAACATCGACAAGTACCTGCTGCCGGTGATCGCGCTGATCGTCCTCGTGTCCCTGCTCCCGGTCGCCGCCGAGGTGCTGCGCTCCCGCAGGGCGGCCAAGGAAGAGGCCCGCGGATGACGTACACCCTGTCGGGCTCGTCCGTCGACGGGCCGCCCGTGGTGTGGTCGGCGTACTGGGCGGCGGTGTTCGCGGTGCTGATGGCCGCGGGCCGGTGGCGGGCCCGCCGGGAGGGGGCGGCCGCGGCGATGACGGCGTTGCTGGTGCCGGTGGCGGTGGGGGCGGCGTTCGGGGTGACCGGGGCCGTGAAGCCGCCGGTGGCCGAGGACCGGCCGTGCCGCCGGCCGGCCTTGCGCACGCCGGAGGCGTGTCCCGCGCGGGGCGACTGGTCGTTCCCCGGCAATCACACCGCGATCGCGTTCGCCGCCGCGGTCGCCCTGTTCTTCGTCTCCCGGCGCCCGGGCACGGCGGCATCGGTGTGCGCGCTCGCCATGGCGGCCTCCCGGGTGTGGGTCGGGGTGCACCATCCGCGCGACGTCGTCGCGGGGGCGGCGCTCGGCGGGCTCGTGGGTCACCTCGCGACGACCGCCGTCCTGCGGCGGTGGCCGACGGGTCTCGCGGACCGGCTCTCGGGCACCTGGCTACGTCCGCTGCTGGTGCCGAGGGCGGCATGAAGCCCGGGAGGCTCGCGGACGCGGCAGGCACGGCGGCCCTGGTCGCCTGGATGGCGTTCGCGGCGTTGACCGCGCTGGTGGTGAGCCATCAGGGTGGCCCGCTGTATCCGGACCAGGGCCTGCTGTCCTGGTCCGTCGGGCACCGTCCGCCGGTGGCGGTGGCGGTGGCCCGCGCCCTGACCGCCACGGGCACCGGTGTCGTGCCGTACGTCCTGGTGGTCCTGGCGGGACTGATCGCGGGGCGCTCCGCGGGGCAGCGGCTGACGGCCGTGCCGCTCTGCGCGCTCTGCCTCGGCGCGGGCCAGGCGGTCCGGTACGGCGTGCTGGACCTGGTCGCACGGGCCCGGCCGGCGAGCCGGGACTGGCAGACCCACGCGTCCGGGTGGTCGTTCCCCTCCGGGCACACCACCACGGCCGCCCTGACGGCCGGGCTGCTGATCCTCGCCCTGTGCCTGCGCGCCCCGCGCGGCCGGACCCTGCTGTGTCTGCTGGTCGCCTGCTGGGGAGCGGGCGTCGGGCTGACCCGGGCCTACCTCGGCGTGCACTGGTTCACCGACGTGGCCGGCGGCTGGCTGTTCGCCGTCGGCTGGCTCGGCGTTCTCGGCTGCGCGGCGGCCCGGTGGCAGGCCGGGCGATACGTCCCCCGTCCCCCTGACCACGGCACGTCCCACCCGAGCGATACGGCCGACGGGCCGGTGGAGAGACATGCGCCCCAGGATCCTCATCGTCGAGGACGATCACGCCCTGCGTGACGTGCCGCGTCGTGCACTGCACGACGAGGACTTCGACACGGTCTCTCCGGCCGCTCCTCGGTGACGTCCTTGCGGGTCGCTCGGCCCGGTACCAGGTGGCGAAGACGATCACCAGGACGATCGTGAAGACGGTCGTGGTGGTCTGCAGCGCCACGCCCATGTTGTCGGTGAGGTTGTCGCTGACCAGGGTGCCGACGACGCTGATCAGCGCGACGGTGGGACCTGGTGCGGAACTGCACCACGAGCACGACCGCGAGCCGGGCAACTTGTGCCCGTGCGTGCGACGGCCCGGCGTGCCGGCGCCGGTGGCGGCGACCGTGGTCGCAGAGGTCTGTGAGGTCATGGCGCCGACGCTGCCGGGGGAGATCTGAACGCATCCTGAGCGCGGGCGCGGCTCGGGGTCAGGCCAGGGCGTGCGGTCCGTCCGGGCGGGTGGTGCGCTGTTCGACCATGTCCCGGCTGAGTTGCTCGGTCTCCGGTTCCGGGAGCCGCTCGAAGCCGTCCGCGGTGATGACGCAGACCACGGGGAAGATACGGCGGTTCAGATCGGGGCCGCCGGTGGCCGAGTCGTCGTCCGCCGCGTCGTACAGCGCCTGGAGCGCGGCGAGGGCGGCCTCGCGGCGGGTGAGGCCGGGCCGGTACAGCTTCTTCAGGGCGCCCCGGGCGTACGGGGAGCCGGAGCCCTCGGCGTAGAAGTCCTGTTTCTCGTAGAGACCGCCGGCGGCGTCGAAGCCGAAGATGCGGCCGCGTCCGCCCTCGGGCGCCGTGAGGTCGTATCCGGCGAGCAGCGGGACGACGGCGAGGCCCTGCATGGCCTGGGCGAGGTTCTGCCGGATCATGGCCGCGAGGCGGGTCGCCTTGCCGGCCAGGGTCATCGGGGTACCCTCGATCTTCTCGAAGTGCGTGAGCTCGACCTGGTAGAGCCGCACCATGTCGACGGCGAGGCCGACGGTGCCGGCGAAGGCGACGGCCGTGAAGTCGTCGGCGGGGTGCACCTTCTCCAGGTCTCGCTGGGCGATGAGGTTGCCCATGGTGGCCCGCCGGTCGCCGGCTATGAGCACGCCGTCGCGGTAGGTGAGGGCGAGCACGGTCGTGCCGTGCGGGAATCGGTCGGGGGCTGTGCGTATCCCGTCGGGCAGCGTGCGCGCGGTGGGCAGCAGCCCGGGCCGGTGGGCGGCCAGGAACGCGGTGAAGGACGACGTCCCCGGTGTGAAGAACGCCTCGCTCGGCAGCCCCGCAGTGTCGTTCCCCGACATGTTGCTCCCCCTCGTGTGGCGGCACGTGACATCCGACTCCTACCTGTGGCGGGCGCGCGGGAAACTCCCCGCCTCTCACAGGGCCTTGCGCCGCACCAGCACCCCGAGCACGAACAGCCCCGGCAGCAGCGGCACCCACACGGTCAGCAGCCGGTAGCCGAGCACGGCGGAGGCGGCGGCCACCGTGGGGGCGCCGGAGACGGTGAGGGCGAGGGCGAGCGCCGCGTCGAGGGAGCCGAGGCCGCCCGGGGTGGGCAGCAGTGCGGCGGCGCTGCTCGCGGCGAGGTACAGCAGGGCCACCTGGAGCGGGGGCAGCGGCAGTGCGACCGCCCGGGTGACGGCGATGAGGACCAGACAGTGCAGTGCGGCGAAGGCCGCGGAGCCGCCCCACAGGGCCGCGGCGCGCAGGGGGTTGGCGTGCAGGGTGCGGATGTCGGTCAGGACGGCCGACAGAGCCCGTCGGCAGCGTCCCCACCAGGGGCTCGCCGGCAGGGCCGCGAGCAGGGCGAGACCGCCGACGGTGACGGCGAGGGCCGTGGGAGTGAGGCGCGGCAGGCGCAGCAGCCCCGGGCAGGCGGGACCGAGCACGGCGATCAGCACCAGGCGGACGGTGGCGCCGGCGGTGGCCTTGACGGCGAGGGCGCTGGCCGAACGGCCCGCGGGCAGTCCGCAGCGCATCAGGAACCGCAGGTTGACCGCCGCCGCGCCGAGCCCGGCGGGCAGCAGGTGGTTCGCCGCGGAGGCGGCGAACTGGGCGGCGACCAGCCGGCGTCCGGGCAGCCGCCGTACGACCGCGCCCTGCTGGGCGAGCGCCGAGGCCGCCCAGGTGCCGGTGGCCGCCGCCGCGCCGGCCAGCAGCCAGCCCTGGTCGGCCTCGGCCAGCCGCCAGGCACCGTTCTCCAGTGCGGGCCAGTGCCGGCGGACCAGGTACAGCCCGCCGAGCAGGACGGCGAGCAGGACGCCCGCGTGCCAGCAGGCGCGGCGCCGGCCGAGACAGACGGCGAGGTGCGCCGGTGAGGTCATCGGCCGCTCTCCGGCACGGTGAAGTACAGCCGCCCGCCGTCGAAGGGCTCGGCCGCCCAGTCGCGGGCGTATCCGGGCGGTCCGGAACCGGCGGGCACCAGTACGGCGGCCGGGATCCGCCGGGCGGTACCGGCGATGCCGTTCTCGGTGCTGTTGGCGTTGTGCCCGCTCGTCGCGGCCGAGGCGCAGCCGGCGTAGAACGCGATCGGGATGGCCTCGCTGCCGGTGAGCAGACAGGGCGGGCGGACACCGAGCCGGTGCAGGGCGGCGGCCGTGCGGGACCAGCCGCGGTGCTGCGCGGTGGTGGAGGCCACCGTGTGCGTCAGCACGGCCAGTTGCACCGCGAGATGGACGGCGAGTCCCAGGGCGACGAGCGTGGCGGGGACCGGGCGCCAGGGCCGGCGCGGTGCGCCGGCCAGGTGGGCCAGGGCGTCGGCGGCCGGGAGGGCGAGCAGGGCGTAGGCGGGCAGCAGGAAGCGCGGGGCCGCGTAGTCGATGAGGAACAGATAGGGAAAGGCGGCGGCCGCCGCACAGGCGAACGGCAGCAGCGTGGCCGCCGTACGCCGGGCGCGGACGGCGACGGTCAGGCCGAGCACGGCGAGCACGGGCAGGACGAACCACCAGACGGTGACCAGCGGGTGGGGCAGGTCGCCGGTGCAGGGCCGGCACAGGGTCCGGCCGCCGAGGCTGCGCAGTTGGTCGACGACGGCGAAGTGCGCCCCCAGGCCGCCCTGGATCGCGGAGGCGTCGGCCAGTCGGCGCACCGGGCCGCCGTAGCTGACGCAGGCCTCGATCACCCACTCGGCGGCACCGGCCGTGAGCCCGGCGAGCAGCACCGCGAGGGGCCGCCAGTGGCGGCGGGCGAGGCCGAGGGCGAGCAGCGGCAGCACCGCCCAGACGGCGTCCATGGGCCGCATCCAGGCCATGAGCGCGGCACTCGCCGCCAGGCCCCAGTACGGGAAGCGCCCCCGGCCGGCGCGGGCGTGCAGGAAACAGGCGACGGCGGCCAGGGCACCCACGGCTACCCAGTAGTTGGGCATGGCCTGCGGGCCGTAGAAGAGGGTCACCCACAGGGAGGCGAACAGGGCGCCGGCGAGGGCGAGGACGCGGACCGGGAACAGGCCGCGCCAGGCGCGCAGGGCCAGGAACAGGGCGAGCCCGGACAGGACCGCGAGGTAGATCCGGAGCAGTGGCGTGGAGGACGACCAGGAGGCGACGGGCGCGACGAGCAGGGAGACGCCCCGGGCGCGGGGCGCGCTGAAGAAGGCGGCGGGGGCGTGTGCGCTGACCTGGCTGACGTAGACCGTCTCGTCCCAGCCGAGGCCCATGCCGGGCGGGACGAGGAGCAGTTGGGCCAGGGTGAAGGCCGCCGCCACGGCCGCGAGCGCGACCGTGCACCGTGTGCGCCGGGCGCCGCCGGACGTGCGGTGTGACCGCTCGCGCCGCAGCCCGGCGAGTGTGGCGTGCGCGCTGCCGGCCATCGTCACCTTCTGTCCCTCGGTGTGCGGACCCCTGTCACCCCGCAGGGAAAACATCGACAAACTATCCCAAATCCCCGAGCTCAACCGGGCGGACGACGCCATCCGGTCGACGGCACTACGCGCTGTAAGGTTGGGGCATGGCTGGCACAGGGTCCCGCGGCAGGGCGGAGCGGCGCAGCGCCGGCGCGCTGGAGAGCGAGGTCCTGGCCGCTCTCTGGGCGACCGAGCGGCCGTTGACCCCGGCGGAGATCCAGGCCGAGATCGACGGCGCACTCGCCTACAACACCGTGCACACGATCCTCAAACGGCTCTACGACAAGGGGCTGGTGCTGCGGGACGCCGACGGGCGGCGCGGCGCGTACCGCCCGGCGAAGAACGCGGCCGAGCTGACCGCCGAGGCGATGCACGAGGCCCTGGACCGGGGCCCGGACCCGATCGCCGCGCTCCAGCAGTTCGTGACCGGCCTGAGCCCCGAGGAGGAGCGGGCGCTGCGCGAGCTGCTCGCCGGAGACGGCGCATGACGTCCGACGTGTACGGCCCGCCGGCGCCGGCGCCGGCGCTGCTGCTGCTGCTGTCGACGGTCGCGCCGCCGATCGCCCGGCGGGTCGCTCCCGCACTGAGCTTCACCGACCGGGCGGGCACCCGAGGCGGCGCGACGGGCGACCTGCTGCGGCAGCTGTCCGGCGCGCCGGACTGAAAGCGCGCTGCAGGGGCGCGAGGAACTGCGCGACCGGGCCCGATGGCGCGGCAGACGGCCGACGGCGTGTTCGGGCACTTCGTGTTTCTCGGCACTCCGCGCGCAGCGCCGCGCTCAACCCCCGTTCGGCGCCCGATGCAGCGGCTGCTCCGGCGTGGGGCGGCGGACGACCGGTGGCACGGCCCGCACGGCCGGTTCCTCGGTGTCCACCGTGAGCGGCTCGCCATGGTGGCGCAGGCTCAGCGGCGGCCCGTCCAGCAGCGCGTACGTCACCTTGTCCGCGCCGATCTCCACGCGCAGCCGTCGGCCACGGAACTCGACGTTGAAGGCGAGCCGGCTCAGCCGCTCGGGCAGGCGCGGCGCGAACCGCAGGCTCTCGCCGTCGCGGCGCATCCCGCCGAAGCCCGCCACCAGTGCCATCCAGGTACCGGCGAGCGAGGCGATGTGCAGCCCGTCGCGGGTGTTGTGCTCCAGGTCCTGCAAGTCCATCAGCGCCGCCTCGGTGGTGTAGGCCCAGGCGAGGTCGAGATGGCCCACCTGGGCGGCGATGACGGCCTGGCAGCAGGCCGACAGGGAGGAGTCCCGGACGGTCAGCGGCTCGTAGTAGGCGAAGTTCCGGGCGATCTGCTCCGCACCCTCCGCGCCCTCCTTGCCGTACCCCTTCTCGAAGAAGTCGCCGCAGGTGTACATGGCCAGCACCAGGTCGGCCTGCTTGACGACCTGCTTGCGGTAGAGGTCGAAGTAGGGGAAGTGCAGCAGCAGCGGGTACTGGTCGGCGCGGGTGCCGGCGAAGTCCCAGCGCTGGTAGCGGGTGAACCCGGCGTGCTGTTCGTGGACGCGCAGTTCGTCGTTGTACGGGATGTGCATCGCCTCGGCGGCGTCCCGCCAGGACGCGGTCTCCTCCTCGTCCACGCCGAGCCGGTCCGCCTCACGCGGGTGGCGTTCGGCGGCGTCGGCCGCGGCGAGCAGGTTCTGCCGGGCCATGAGGTTGGTATAGGTGTTGTCGTCGGCGACCGCGCTGTACTCGTCGGGGCCGGTGACGCCGTCGATGTGGAAGACGCCGCGGGTGTCGTGGTGGCCCAGCGAGCGCCACAGCCGGGCCGTCTCCACCAGCAGTTCCACACCGGCCTCACGCTCGAAGGCGGTGTCGCCGGTGGCCTCGACGTACCGGATCACGGCGTCGGCTATGCCGGCGTTCACATGGAAGGCGGCGGTGCCGGCCGGCCAGTACGCCGAGCCCTCCGGCCCGGCGATGGTCCGCCAGGGGAACGCGGCGCCGCCGAGCCCCAGTTGGGCCGCGCGTTCGCGGGCCTCGTCGAGGGTGTTGTACCGCCAGCGCAGCGCCTCGGCGACGGCCGCGGGCGCGGTGTGGGTGAGGACGGGCAGCACGAACATCTCGGTGTCCCAGAAGGCGTGCCCGTCGTAGCCGGAGCCGGTCAGGCCCTTGGCGGGTATGGCGCGCTGCTCGGCGCGCGCCCCCGCCTGCAGCACATGGAACAGCGCGAAGCGGACGGCCTGCTGCACCTCCTCGTCGCCCTCCACCTCGACGTCGGCGCGGGCCCAGAAGTCGTCCAGGCAGGCCCGCTGGTCCGCCAGCAGGCCCTGCCAGCCGTCGTGCGCGGCGGCGGCGAGCGCGGCGTCGACCTGGTCGGCCATCGCGGGCAGCGAACGGGTGCCGGACCAACCGTGGGCGACCAGCTTCTCGACCCGCAGTGTCTGCCCGGGTTCCAGCACCGAGGTGACGGTCAGCCGGGCCACGTCGCTGCCGCTCTCGCTGCGGGTGGTGGTGCGCTCCGGGCCGCTGACGACGTGGTCCGCGGCCACGGCCACCCTCAGGCCGCTGCGCCGGGTGCGGTGCACCAGCCGCAGCCGGCTGCCGGAGGCGAAGTGGTCCTCCTGCTCCAGCGGCGACTGCAGCGCCACGGCCGCGCGCGGGTCGCCGTCGGACTCGGGCAGGGACTCGTTGGCGACGAGCTCGGACTGGATCACCACCCGGCTGCGGCCGCCGACGGCCTCCACTTCGTAGGCGATCGCGGCCACCGCGCGCTGGGTCAGCGACACCAGCCGGGTCGAGCGCACCCGGACCGTGGAGCCCGCCGGGGAGGTCCACTCGCAGGTCCGCTCCAGGACCCCGCGGCGCAGGTCCAGGACCCGCTCGTGCGAGACGAGCCGGCCGTAGCGCAGGTCGAACGGCTCGTCGTCCACGAGCAGTCGGACGATCTTGCCGTTGGTGACGTCGATGACGGTCTGGCCCGACTCCGGGTAGCCGTAGCCGGCCTCCGCGTACGGCAGCGGATGCACCTCGTGGACGCCGTTGAGGTAGCTGCCGGGAAGGCCGTGCGGTTCGCCCTCGTCGAGGTTTCCGCGCCAGCCGACATGGCCGTTGGACAGCGCGAACACCGACTCGCTCTGGGCGAGGACGTCGAGGTCGAGGGCGGTCTCCCGGACGGCCCACGGTTCGACGGCGTACGACCGGTCGGTGATCACTGCTTGCCTCCCAGCTCGGCGAGATCCTCGACGACGACGCTCGCGCCGTGGGCGTACAGCGCGTCGGTCTGCCCGACCCGGTCCACGCCGACGACGTATCCGAAGCCGCCCGCGCGGCCCGCGTCCATGCCGGCCAGCGCGTCCTCGAAGACGGCGGCCCGCTGCGGCTCGACGCCCAGGTCACGGGCGGCGGCGAGGAACGTGTCGGGGTGCGGCTTGCCCGGCAGGTGCCGTCCGGCGGCGACCACGCCGTCGATCCGTACGTCGAAGAAGTGCTCGGCGCCGACCGAGCGGAGCACGTCCTGGCAGTTGGCGCTGGAGGAGACGATCGCCGTGCGCAGCCCCTCGGCGCGGACCGCCGCCAGATAGCGCAGGGTGCCCTCGTAGGCCTCGACCCCGCCGGTGCGGATCTTCTCCAGCAGCAGGACGTTCTTGCGGTTGCCGAGGCCGTGCACGGTCCGCGTGTCCGGTGGGTCACCGGGGGTGCCCTCGGGCAGGTGGATGCCGCGCGAGTCGAGGAAGGCGCGGACGCCGTCGGCGCGGGGACGGCCGTCGACGT
This sequence comes from Streptomyces sp. NPDC030799, assembly GCF_055572255.1. Taxonomy (NCBI): domain Bacteria; kingdom Bacillati; phylum Actinomycetota; class Actinomycetes; order Kitasatosporales; family Streptomycetaceae; genus Streptomyces; species Streptomyces sp. NPDC030799. The sequence continues at coordinate 737,630 of NZ_JBVIDS010000003.1, forward strand.
ACTCGTCGTAGTCGGCGACCGGGTCGAACGGCCGTCCGCGCTCCCCCTCGTAGTCCCGCAGGAACGCGTCGAACGTCTCCTTCCAGGCGGCCGCGTGCACGACGGCCGTCCGGGTGACGACCCCGTCGAGGTCGAAGAGACAGGCCTGGATTCCGTCGGGGAGACCGAGCTGAGTCATACCCAGCACTGTTCCCCGTGCGGCACCGTCCAGTGAGTGGCGCACGCCACACAGCGCGCGCGTTCCTGGTGACACACTCTGCTGTGTGCCGCTGACCTTCGACGATCTCCTCGCCCGTGCCCGCGCACTCCCCCGGGACGGCCGGCGCGCCCTGCTCGGCATCACGGGCAGCCCCGGTGCGGGCAAGAGCACCCTCGCCGAGCATCTGGTGCGCGCCCTGAACGCCGACGGGCCGCCTTGGGCGGCGCATGTCCCCATGGACGGCTTCCACCTCGCCGACGCCGAACTCGACCGGCTCGGCCGCCGGGCCCGCAAGGGGGCGCCGGACACCTTCGACGCGGCCGGGTACGCGGCACTGTTGCGGCGGTTGCGCGAGGACACCGACGAGGTGGTGTACGCGCCCGGGTTCGAGCGGGTGCTGGAGCAGCCGATCGCGGGCGCGATCCCGGTGCCGCCGACGGCCCGGCTGGTGGTGACCGAGGGCAACTACCTTCTGCTGACGGACGGTTCGTGGGCGCGGGTGCGGCCGTGCCTGGACGAGGTGTGGTTCTGCGAGGCGGACGAGGACGAGCGGATCCGCCGACTGGTCGCCCGGCACGAGGAGTTCGGCAAGGATCACGAGCGGGCCGTGGCCTGGGTCCAGGGCACGGACCAGCGCAACGCCGAACTGGTGGCGATGACGCGGGGGCGGGCGGACCTGGTGGTACCGGTCGCCTGAACGCCCCGAAGGGCGCGTTCGCGTGCTTTGGTCGCCCCGCGTCCACCCCCGGCCACGTGCAGATCACCGGGGGCTGCGCGACACGGCACCGGTCCCCTGACGCTGACCGGCCGCAACCGGTACACCGGCGGAACGGTGCCGGTCGCGGGCTCCGCGGACGCCCTGGCGCACGGGGACACGCGGGTCACGGGCGGCACGCGGCGGTGGCCGAGCGGCTGCGGGTGCGCGGCTCGTACGCGCAGGACGCGGACACGCTGGAGGTCACCCTGCGCGTCGGCCGCACGGCACCGCTGACGGTCCGGCACCTCGCCGTGCCGGGCGAATCGGCGGTGCCGTCCCTGCGGCTCGACGCCGAGGGGCCGCGGACGGGGGGGAGCACCCTGCCGGTGCCGGACGCGTCCCGGCTGCGCGGCCGGTTCACCCGGATCGAGGTGAACTCCGACCGGTTGCGGGCCGTACCCGTGTACACGGCGGAAGGTCTGCCGGTACGACTCGTGGAGCGGTGACGCCTCCGGCGGCGGGAGCGGTGCGACAGTAGGGCCATGATCCGGCCCGCTGCCGTTCCCGCCGGCCCTCGGCCGGTGCCACCGCGGGGCGGATGATGACGCGCGCACAGCATCTGGTTCTCACCCGGGAGGCCCCGGCCGAGGAGCCGTCACGGCCGGCCCCCGTCCGCCCCTACGCCCGGCTGCGCCGCCACCGGCGGTGGCTGGTGCCGCTGCTGGCCGCGCTGCTGCTCGCGCAGATGGCCGCGGCGATGGTCACCACGGCCGTCCAGCAGACCCCGACGATCGACGAGCCGGTGTACGTCGCTACGGCCACCGACTATCTGCGTGAGCACCGGATCCGCTACAACCCCGAGCACCCGCCGCTCGGCAAGCTGCTCATCGCGGCCGGCGTGGCGGTGGCGGACCCGCACTACGACCCGTCGTACACCGGCACTCAAGGGGACGTGGGCCGGCATCTGCTGTACGAGTCCGGCAACGACCCCTGGCGGGTGATGTTCTGGTCCCGGCTGCCGGTGATCGTGCTGACGCTGCTGTTCGGGCTGGTCGCGTTCGCGTTCGCCCGTGAGCTGACGGGCACGGCGGGCGGTCTGCTGACACTCGCGCTGTACGCCTTCTCGCCCGACCTGATCGCGCATGGCTCGCTGGCCACGCTGGACGTGCCGATGGCCGGGTTCGTCCTGACGTCGGCCTGGCTGGTGTGGCGGGCCCGGCGGCGGCCCCTGCCGTACCTGCCGCTCGCCGGCGCGGCCCTCGGCGCAGCCGTCGCCACCAAGATGAGCGCACTGCCGGCGGTACCGGTACTGATGGGCCTGGCCGCGCTGTCCGTCCTCACCGCGAGCCGGGGACCGCAGGCGTCACCGGGCAGACCGGACACGGACACCGACCTGGGACCACAGGTTCCGCCGACGGATGCGCCGGGCACCGGCACCGTTCAGGAGCGGCAGTACCCGCCAGGCGGTCCGCACACGAGCGCCGACCGGGGACCACAGGCCCCGCCGGGCGACGTGCACACGGGCACCGACCGAAGACCGCTGGTTCCGCCGGGCAGGCCGGACGTCGGCACGGGGCGGGGACGGCAGCTGCTCTCCGCACTCGCGGGCGCGCTCGTCGAGCACCGACGCAAGGCCCTGCCCACCCTCCCGACCACGGCCGACACTCACCACCACACACCCCTGCCCACCCTCCCGAGACCGGCCGGCGGGCGGGGCCGGAAAGCGCTGTCGGCGCTCGCAGGGGCGGGCATCGTGCTGGTGGTGGCGGTCGGTGTCGTCTGGGCCGCGTATCTGGCCGTCGATCCGCGGCTGCGGTTCACGCCCGCCGAGCCCGTGCCGGTCCTGCACGGCCTGCGTGGGCGCCTGGTGGACCTGCTGCCGGTGCCGGGCGCGTACCGGGCCGGGATGCGGGTGCAGTTCGGGCTGGAGTACCAGCCGTGGCAGGGCTATCTGTTCGGGCACCTGTACACCGGCGCGCTCTGGTACTACCTGCCGGCCGCCCTGCTGGTGAAGACGCCGCTCGGGCTGCTGGCGCTGGGCGCGGCCGGTGCCGTGACGGTCGTGGCACTGCGGCGGCTGCGGCCCGCCGCGCCGTATCTGCTGCTGCCGCCCGGGGTGCTGCTCGCGGCGGCCATGACGGGGTCGCGGGACTTCGGGACGAGGTACGCGCTGTTCGTGCCGGTGTTCCTCGCGGTGGCGGGGGCCTGTGTGCCGCGGACCGGACGGCGGTGGACGGCAGCCGCGACGGCCGTGCTGGTGCTGTGCACGGCCGCGAGTTCGGCGCGGACGTTCCCGTACTACCTGCCGTACTCCAACGAGGCGTTCGGCGGCCCGGCGAACACCCATCGGCTGCTGCACGACTCCAACGTCGACTGGGGACAGGACCTGGGCCGGCTCGCCGACCGGCTCCGGCAGCGGTATCCGGGCGAGCGGGTGTGGCTGGTGTACAAGGGCAGTGGCGTGCCGTCGTACTACGGCATCCACGCCGCCGATCCGCGCACCGTACCGCCGGATCGGGTGCACGGGCTGCTGGTGGTGTCGGACTCCGCGCTCGCCAAGGCGCGCGGACGGCTCGCCGAGCTGGTCGAAAGCAGCAGGCCGGCCGGTGCGGTGGGGCATTCGATCAGCCTCTTCCGGCGCTGAAACCTCCTGCTCAAGCCCCTGTTCACCACGGTCGGTGAGCTATGTTGAGTGCTTGTGGCAGACAAAGGAGGCGGACCGGTGCCCTCGCCGCAGCAGGCCCGCGCGCAGGCGTCAGCGATCACCTCGGGCAAGGCCGTGCCCGAGGCCGAGGCCGCACCGACCTCCCGGCTCAGGGAACTCTTCGACGGCCCGCGTCTGTCGCCGGGCCAGCGGCGCATCGCCCAGTACCTGATCGAGCACATCACCGAGGCCGCGTTCCTGTCCATCACCGAGCTGGCCGACCGGGTCGGGGTCAGCCAGCCCTCCGTCACCCGCTTCGCCGCCGCCGTCGGCTTCAGCGGTTACCCCGCGCTGCGCGAGAAGCTCCAGGCGATCGCGCTGAGCACCCTGGCCGGCGGTCCGGGCGAGGAGGACCGGGCCAACGAACTGCAGGCGGCCGTCGACGCCGAGATCGAGAACCTGGAGAATCTGCGGCGCGACTTCGCCGACCCCAACCGGGTCATCCAGGTCGGCCGCGAACTGTCCCGCTCCACCCCGCTGACGGTGCTGGGTCTGCGCATCTCCGAGTCGCTGGCCGAGTACTTCGGTTACGCCGCCCGCCGGATCCACCCCGATGTGCGGCTGGTCACCCGGGGCGGCAGCGTGGCCTACGACGCGCTGCTCCAGTGCCGCGAGGCCGGCGGCACGTGGGTGCTGGCCTTCGCCATGCCCCGGCACTCCCAGGAGACGCTCCAGGCGGTCCGCGTGGCGCGCGGCGCCGGTCTGAAGGTCGCTCTGGTGACCGACCTGGCGCTCGGGCCGCTGGCCGACGAGGCCGATGTCACCTTCGCCACCGGCACCGGCTCACGGCTGGTGTTCGACTCCTACGCCGCGCCCGGCTTGATGGCGGCCGCGCTGCTGCAGGCCATGACCGACGCCGACCCGGAACGCACCCAGGCCCGTCTGGAGAAGTACGAGCAGCTCTCCGACCAGCACCAGTTCTTCATGAAGGACTGAACCCAGCAGTTCGTGCGCCTGTGCGCCGGGTGTCGTGAAGATCTTGCGGTCCACCTGCCCTGGACGGGGATCTTCCACGACAAATCACGCATGAATGTTTTCATACGTCTTGCAAAGCGAACGGTATATATAAATACTTCACCCGCGGACTCACCGCTTGCACACCGCCCCGAGAAAGCCGACGGACCGCCCATGCGTACGCACGTCCCCACGCAGCGCAGGTTCCCGACACCCGGGGTCCCCGCACGGACACCCCCAGCCGCCGTCCCCTACCCACGTCGGCGCGGGGGGTGTACCGGGGCGTGTCGTCTGCGCGACGCGCCCGTGGCGGCCCCGGCCATCCCCTAGGCCGGGGCCGCCCCGCACCCGTCGGACCACCCTCACGACGCCGCCCACCGGAAGCGATGATCATGCCTCTGACCAGCACCCGTATCAGCCACGACTGGCCCTGTCAGGTCAAGACGCCGGGCTCGTACGACTGGGAGCGCTCGGCGGCCAAGTGGCTGCGCGAGCTGATCCCCGCGCGCTACGCCAGCTATCCGGCCCTCATCCGCCACCCCGTCCTGCTCGCCCGGCACGCCCAGCTGCAGGTCCAGCAGGAGATCCGGGTGGCCAGGACCGCGCTGCAGACCGCACGGGCCGAGCTGCCCATGCTCGGACTGCCCGAGTCGGTCATCGAGCACACGATCAAGCTGTACGCCGCAGAAGTCCTGCAGCTGCAGCACATCGCCCGCAGCGTCCGCGCGGTCAGCGAGGCCCTGGCCGCCAGGGGCACGGGCCGCTGATCCGCGGCCCGTCCCGCCCCCGCCGGACAACGGCGTCCCACGGTTCGCATCCTTTCGTGCGAGCGGCCTCCGGGTGCCGCCCGGCGTCCGCGGCAGCCCCCGTACGACCCGATGCTGCGCAGCCCGTGTCAAGCCCATCGGAATCCCGACCCGGCAGACGAGTGATCGAAGGCGCCCGAATGTGCCATGCTCGTCGCGTGACGAGCGAGCCCGTGCACCCCACCGGCGCCGATCCGGCAGCGCTGGCCAAGATCGTGGCGCGGCAGCGCGCGGAGCTGGAACGGCTTCGGGACCTGGCCGCCACCTCGGCGGTCCTGGAGCGGGCCAAGGGCGTGCTGATGGCCGTCACCGGGTGTACTGCGCAAGCCGCGCACGAGGACCTGCTGCAGCGGGCCGCGGACGGCAACCGCACGCTCCTCGAACAGTGCTGGCTCACCCTGGGCGCACTGCCGCCTCCGAAGGAGCAGCCGCTCGCCCCACCGCCCGGCCCGCGGCCGGCCGTCGGCACCTGGCAGGTCGCGCCCACCGGCACGGTGGAGCTGGCGAAGATACTCGGACACATCGGCCGGGACCTGGTCCGCGTCGGCACACCGCACGAGCTGGCCCAGTGCCTGCTGGACCACGTCGCGCCCGAGACGGACGCCGACGCCGTGATGCTGTACGAGCGGCTTCCCGAGGGCGGCCTCGAACTGATCGGCCATGCGGGCATCGACGCGACCCTCGCCACGCAGTGGCGATACGTGCCCCCGGTGACCGGTGTGGTCCCGCTCGACGCCCTGCGGTCCGGCGAGCCGCAGTGGCTGGAGGACCTCGTCGCGGCGGGCGACCGGCTCCTGCTGCTCGGGGAGTCACCGGAGCGCTGGCCCAGCCGGGCCTGGCTGCCCGTGCCGGTCGGGGACAGCGCAGGTGTCGCCCTCGGTGTGCTGCGCCGGCGAGGCGGGCCGTTCGTGCCGCGGGAACGCGAGCTGCTGCGGGCCGTGGCCCGGCTGTGCGCGGGCCGGCTGCGCGCCTTCGACTCCTCCCAGGAGCGCGTGGGTGACGGTGTCACCCAGACCGTACAGGCGGTGTTCGACGCGCTGCCGGGCGCGGCGATCCTGCTGACGCCGCTGCGCGCCGCAACCGGAGAGGTGGAGGACTACCGGATCGAGGCCGCCACCCCGGAGGCGGTCGACGTGTTCGGCCGGACCGGCCGGCAGATGCTCGGCAGACACGTCCTGGAGAGCTACCCGTCCGTCGCGGGAGAGCCGCTGTGGCACGGCTATCTGGAGGCCCTGCAGACGGGAGTGCCGTTCGAGAGCGAGCCGTTCGTGTACCAGGACGTGGTCGGCGAGGTGCCCGTGACCGCCACCTACTCGGTGCGGGCCGCGCCGCTGGGTGAGGGCCTGCTGGTCACCTGGCTGCGGCACGACCCCCCGGAGCGGCAGGAGCAGCGCCTGTTCGACGTGCAGCGGCTCGGCAACCTCGGCTGGGCCAACTGGAACCTGATCACCGAGGAGATCTCCTGGTCCGACCAGACGTACGCCGTCCTCGGCCGGGACCCCGAGCAGCCGCCGCTCGGTCTCGAACAATTGCCGGACCTGGCCCTGCCGGAGGACACGGGCCCGCTCACCCACGCGATCGCCGAACTGGTCCGCCACGCCCGGCCGTTCGATGTGCCGTTCCGCATCGACACACCCGGGGGTGTCCGGCACCTGCGGCTGGTCACGGAGGCCGTCACTGCGCCGGACGGCACCACGGTCGAGGTGCACGGCTTCGTCCAGGACCTCACCCCGCAGCGCAGCGCGGAACTGGCGCTGGTGGAGAGCGAGCGGGCGATGCTGCTGCAGCGCGGGATTCTGCAGGCCGAACGGGCCCTGGCCGCCCGGCTGCAGCACGCCCTGCTGCCCCTGCCGAGCAAGCCGGTGCGGCTGGCGGGGCTGCGCGTCGAGGTGGCGTACCTGCCCGCGCAGTCCGGTATCCACGTCGGCGGCGACTGGTTCAGCGCCATCGAACTGCCCGATGACGACGCGTTGTTCGTGATCGGTGACGTAGCAGGTCACGGCATCGGCGCCGTGGCCACGATGGCCCAGCTCAGATTCACCGCGAAGGGCATGGTCACCACCGGCTCCTCGCTGACGGGCGCGCTGACACGGCTCAACTACCTGCTGCTGCACTCCCGCGACACCCAGACCACCGCCACCCTGGTGCTCGCTCGGTACAACCCCCGCCGGCACGTCCTCGCCTGGGCGCAGGCCGGTCATCTGCCGCCGCTGCTCGTGCGCCACGGCGAGGTGCACTACCTCGACCGGCCCGGCGGCATGCTGCTCGGCGCGACCGCGGCCCCCGCGTACGAGTCGGCGGAACTCCACCTGGAGCCCGGGGACCGGCTGCTGCTGTACACCGACGGCCTGGTCGAACGCCCCGGCGAGGGCCTCGACAACGGCCTGGAACGGCTGGCCGAGGCGGTGCGCGCCCAAGGCTGTGGCGAGTCGGGCTCCCTGGAGACCCTGCTCGCCACCATGCTCGCGGACGAGCGGCGGGACGACGTGTGCGTGCTGGACATCAGAATGCCGTTGGAGGGCGTGACGGACGGCGCGGAGGCGGCGGACACGGAGACGGACGCGTAGGACGCGGTGGCGGTCCGGGGTGCCGGGGCCGTGTGAGTGTTTCCGGGTGGGCGGAGCCCTTGTGAGGGTTTCCGGGTGGGCGGAGCCGGTGTCAGGGCTCTGGGGTGCGGGGCGGCGTCGGCGCGCGGGGCGGCGGAACAGTGTCGGGTCCGGGTGGCGAGCCGGTGCCCGTCGTCCGTCAGTCGTCGTCACGGTGGCGCCAGTACCAGCACAGGCCGACGACCAGCGCCAGCAGAAAGACGGCGGGCACGAGCAGGCCCGGGATGCGGGAGCCGGTCATCGGGCTGGCCTTCGGTCGTGGTACGGCGGAGCGCGCGACCGTCGGCCGCGGGCTGACCAGGATGAGGCCGGGCCGCCGCTCCCGCCGGCATCTTTCCCGAAGCGTTGCACGACGTTCGAATCCGGTCAGTCCACGGGGTGACCGGCGTCGATGCCGGCCGCGTCGGACAGCCGCAGCAGCGGGCCGTCCCTCCCCTCGCCCCACTCCACCGGGTCCAGGACGAAGCCGACGTGGTCGCCGCCGTCGGTGCGGTGCAGGATGGTGCCCGTGAACCAGGCCGCCGCCTGGCGCAGGACCACCGCGCCGCCGTACCCCTCGGCCCAGTCCACGCGCGCGAACTTGTCGATCTCGTCGCCGGTCTCGCCGCCGAAGAGTTCCGCCAGGTCCCGCTGGTCGCGGGTGATCAGGTGGACGGCGAGGTGCTGCGCGGCCCGGGCGACCCGGTAGGTGTGGTTGGCCTTGGACAGCCAGACGGCGAACCGGGGCGGCCGGATGGAGCACTGCGAGGCGAAGCCGACCAGACACCCGGCCCGCTCACCGTCGGCCACGGCCGTGACCACGCACATGTCGGGGTTCAGCCTGCCGAAGAATCCGTCCATGCCGGCCGTGTCGACCCGTCCGGCCATGCGCGCCCGGCTGCCCCCCGACCCGCCGCTCGCCCCTCCATCCGGATCCGTTCCGCCACCCGCCTCGGTCCGGCCGCCCGGGTCCGCACCGCCACCCGCATCCGTCCGGCCACCCGCATCCGTTCCGCCGCCCGAGTCCGCCCCTCCACCCGGGTCCGCCGGGCCACCCGCATCCACGCCGCCACCCAGGTTCGCCACGCCACCCGCATCCGCCCGGCCACCCGCATCCGTTCCGCCGCCCGAGTCCGCCCCTCCACCCGGGTCCGCCGGGCCACCCGCATCCACGCCGCCGCCCGGGTCCGCCCCACCACCCGCATCCGTTCCACCGCCCGCGTCGGTCCAGCCGCCCAGGTCCGCCCCTCCACCCGGGTCCGCCACGCCACCCGCATCCGTTCGGCCGCCCGGGTTTGCCCCGCCGCCCAGGTCCGCCCCCTCGCCTCTCGTGCCGTCCACGTCCGCCATGGCCTGCGCTCCCGTCCGCCGCTCCGGTCCGGCCTCGGCTCACGTGGCGAGGGCCGGGTGCGGCCCGCGCTGCCCGGTGTTCCGCGTGCCGCTCACGCATCGTCGCCGGGGCCGGTCCGCGACTCAAGCGCGCGGCGCGTGTCGTCGCCGTAGACGGCGGTCTCGTCGCCGCTGATGCCGTACCAGAGCTGGAACCGGGCCACGGCTGCGGTGAGGGTCGCGTCGTAGGTGCCGCCGACCGAGCCGTCGCGATAGACGTCCGGGACGCGCAGCAGGCGTCGCTGCAGGTCGGTGACCTCGGGGCCGGTGTCGCCCTGGCGGAGGGTGCCGGGGCCGTCGGGATCGGTGGTGGCGGTGGCTGCGGGGGGCGGGGTGGGGGTGGGTGTCGGTGCGGGCGTGGTGGCGGGCGGTGATGCCGTGGCCGCCGGCTGGGGCGGATGCGCGCTCGCGGCGGCCTCGTGCCGCACGGGGAGCAGCAGGGCACAGCCGAAGCCGAGGAGTGCGGCGGCTGCCAGGGCCCCGGCGACGACCGGCAGACGCAGACCGCGGCTCGGGCCTGCGGCACCGGGAGGGACGGGCGCCGGCACCACGGGCGGCAGCTCCTGTGTCTTGGCCTCGTCGGTGGGCGCCGCTCGCGCCGGGCCGGTCTCCATCTCGCGCATGAGCTCCGCGAGGGCGTCGAAACTGCGGAGCCGCACCACCCGGACGGGTTCCAGGATGCGTCCGGGATGCGGCCGTTCAGGTTCGAGCGGTGTCGGCACCTGGCTCTCCTTCCGTCCCGTACGGACGGGACTCACGAGCTCCCCGTGCTCAGATACGGTCCGGACGACACCCCCGTTCAAGCGCGCGGCCCACTCCGCCGAACGGCCTCGGGTCACCCCATCGAGCGATCGGAACACTCAACTCCGCACGAACGGTCGAGCCCTTGAGAAAGCGCATGCTAGAAAGCGCCGACATGACGATTCCTTGGTCACGCCGCGGCTTTCTGACCGTCTGTTCGGGAACCACGCTCGCCCTGGGCCTCGGCACCCGCGCGCCTGCGGCGTCGGACGAGTTCGCGACACTCCGCGCGAGGTGGCGCGCCCTGATCCTCGGCGAGGGGTTCAGCGCCACGGCCGAACCATTCAAGAGCAGGCTCGCCGGCCTGGGGAGGACGGCGAGCCGGCACCGGGCCACGATGGTTCCCACCGCCGGCTCCCTGTGGCCCGACCTGGTCTATGCCGACCCGGGTCCGGACACCGACCAGGAGTCGGTCGGCCGCTCGGGCAACATGCACACCAGTTACGCCCGGCTGAGCACGCTCGCCCAGGCCTACGGCCAGCCCGGGACCGGGCTGACCGGCGACACGGACCTGCGGGACGCGATCCTCACGGGCCTGGACCATCTGCACGACGACGTCTACAACGCGAACCGGACATGGTACGGCAACTGGTACAGCTGGCAGATCGGCGCCCCGCAGGCGCTGCTGGACGTGTGCGTGCTGATGTACAACGCCCTGTCGGCCGCGCAGCTCGCCGGCTGTCTCGCCGCGGTGGACCACTTCGTGCCCGACTCGGCGGTTGGCAGCTACAGCGGCACCAGCACGGGCGCGAACCGGGTCGATCTGTGCCGGGTGCTGGCCCTGCGCGGGATCGTGGGGGCGAGCGCGGCGAAGGTGGCGCTGGCCCGCGATGCCCTCTCCCCCGTCTTCCCGTACGTCACCTCCGGCGACGGGCTGTACGCCGACGGCTCGTTCATCCAGCACACGACGGTGCCGTACACCGGCTCGTACGGCTCGGTCATGCTCGGCGGGCTCGGGCTGCTGTTCGCGCTGCTGGCGGGCTCCAGCTGGGCGGTGACGGACCCGAACCGGCAGATCGTGTTCGACGCGGTGGAGCACGCCTGGGCGCCGTTCCTCTACAACGGCCTGGTCATGGACGCTGTCGCGGGCCGGGCGATCAGCCGTGGGCTCGCGGCGGCGGACCCGCAGCGGATCCAGCAGGACGATCACGTGCGCGGCCACCCTGTCCTCGGGGCGATCGTGCTGCTCGGGCAGGGCGCGAGCGCGGCCGAGAACGCCCGCTGGCGGGCTCTGGTGAAGGGCTGGATGCAGCGCGACCACTACAGCCCGCCGCTCGCCGACCCGGTGCTGAGCCTGCCGCATCTGGCACGGCTCAAGGGAGTGCAGGACGACGGGACGGTGACGGCGGTGGCCGAGCCGACCGGGCACCGGCTGTTTCCGTCCATGGCGCGGGCGACACACCGCAGGCCCGGCTGGGCGGCCGCGCTGAGCATGGCCGACAGGCGGATCACCTACTACGAGACCGGCAACGGCGAGAACCTGCGCGGCTGGCACACCGGTGCCGGGATGCTCTACTGGTGGGGCGGCACCTTCGGCAACGGCCAGTACAGCGACGCCTTCTGGCCCACGGTCGACCCGTACCGGCTGCCCGGGACGACCGTCTCGCGCAAGGTGCTGGCCGACGCGGCGGGCGGTGACTGGGGTGCCGCGAAGCCGGACGTGAACTGGGTGGGAGGGGCCACGGACGGGCAGTGGGCCGCCGTCGGGCAGCACCTCAAGGGCCTGCAGTCGACGCTCGTGGCGAAGAAGTCGTGGTTCTTCCTGGACGACGCGGTCGTGTGTCTGGGCGCGGGCATCACATGCGCGGACGGCACGGCCGTGGAGACGACGGTCGAGAACCGCAACCTCGGCCCGGCCGGCGGCGCGCCGTTCACGGTGGACGGCACGGTCCAGCCCGCCTCCTCCCCCTGGTCGGCCACACTGACCGGGGCGAAGTGGGCGCACATCGGAGGGCACGGCGGCTATGTCTTCCCGGGCGGGGCGACGGTGCGCGCGCTGCGCGACGCCCGCGACGGCAGCTGGGCCGCGCTCAACAAGGGCGGCTCCAGCACTGTCCTGAACCGCACGTACCTGACGATGTACGTCGATCACGGCACCGACCCGGCGAACGCGTCGTACGCCTACCTCCTGCTGCCGGGTGCCACTGCGGCCCGTACCCGGGCCCGCGCCGCGGACGCGAACTGGCTGAGCGTGCCGGCCAACACGAACAGCCGGCAAGGGGTGACCGTCCCCTCGCTCGGCTTCACCGGGGTGAACTTCTGGGCCGGCGGATCGGTCGGAACGCTCACCGCGAGCGATCCGTGCTGTGTGATGATCAGCGAGAGGCAGGACGGCACCGCCGTGATCGCCGTGAGCGATCCGATGCGCATGCGCACGAGCCTCACTCTGACCTGGCGGCGGGCGGTCGCCGCGGTGACGTCCGCGCCGGCCACGCTCGCCTCGGCGGCCACCGGCGCCACGCTGACACTGGCCTTCGGGGACCTGTCGGGCACGGCCGGGGCCACCCAGCGGGTCGCGGTCAGGCTGGGCTGAGCGCTCCCTGTACGAACCGGTCCAGGGACGCGGTGAACACGGTGACGAAGGCGTCCCTGGCTTCCTCCGGCAGGGCGTCGAGGGACAAGTAGGGGTTCAGGTCCTCCAGTTCGACCAGCAGGAGGCCGCCGTCGCGGGTGCGGCAGGCGTCGACGCGCTGGATGCCCGTGCCGAGGTCGTTCCAGTCGATGAAACGACGGGCGAACTCCAGGTCGGCGGCGGTGGCCGCATACGGTTCGAGCTCCCAGCGGCGCTCCGGGTCCGGGGCGTACAGGGCGTACCAGAAGTCGTCGTCGACGAAGTAGAAGGACACTTCGTGGACGAAGTCGACGCAGGGCTGGATCAGTATCTGGCCGGTGGCGAGCGCGGCGACCTGATCGGCGGGGACGGTCCGCAGGCCGAGGGAGTCCGCGCCGAGCATCGGCTTGACCACGTACCGCTCGGCGGCCGGCAGCAGATGCAGGTGCTCGGCGCGGCCGACCGTCGGGATGACGGGGAAACCGGCGGCGCTCAGGTCGAGCAGGTACTGCTTGCCGGCCATGTCGGCCTTGCCGGTGAGCGGGTTGTACACGCGCGTGCCGGTGCTGAGTGCTCGGGCGCGGAAGGCGTCGTACGCGCTCCGGTGGGCGAGGACGGGCCCGCTGTTGCGGACGATCACGGCGTCGAAGCCGTCCATCAGCGCCGCGGCGTCCTGCGGATGGCACAGGGCGAGGTCGAACCGGGCGCGGAGCCGTGAGGTGAGGAAGATGTCCTCGTCGCAGTAGCGGCGCCCGCGGGCCTCGTACGCCAGGTCGGTGACGTAGAGCAGGCGGGGGCGGGCGGCGGGCATGGGGCATCTCCTCGGGCGGTGCGCCGGTGTCGGGCCGGCCGGTCGCCCGGCGCCCGGAGGCGGATGCCTGCCGGCACGGGCCGGTCGCGGCACGGTGGAGAAAGGTTACGTCGCGGTGCGGTCCGCGGTGCCGCGCGGGGTCCGCTGCGCTGTCACCCGGCCCGTCACCCACCCGATGGGCGCTCTCATAGCACTCAGTTCCCCCGCAAGGCCACTCGACCTGCACTGAGTGTCATGATGCCCTTCCGGGTGCTACGTTCCCCTTCATGAGCTCCAGCAGCGCGGCGCCGGCCGCGAAGCCGCCGATGCGGGAGGCCCTCGTCGCGGCGGCCTTCCAGCTCTTCCTGGAACGCGGGTACGAGCAGACCACCGTGGACGACATCGTGGCTCTCGCCGGGGTCGGCCGACGCTCGTTCTTCCGCTACTTCCCCTCCAAGGAGGACGTGGTCTTCCCCGACCACGAGCGCTGCCTGGCCGACATGACCGCCTTCCTCGCCGCGGGCGGCGAGGAGCACGAACCGGTGCGGCGGGTGTGCGACGCGGCCCGCCTGGTACTGGGGATGTACGCGGAGAACCCCACGTTCTCCGTGCAGCGCTACCGCCTCACCAAGCAGGTGCCGGGCCTGCGCGCCTACGAGCTGTCGGTCGTGTGGCGCTACGAGCGCGCACTCGCCGAGTACCTGCGCGGGCGGTTCGCCGGACGGCCCGACGGGATGCTGCGGGCCGACGTGGTCGCGGCTGCGGTCGTCGCCGCGCACAACAACGCCCTGCGCTCCTGGCTGCGTGCGGACGGCCTCGGCGACCCGGGCGCGGCGGTGGACCATGCGCTGGGACATGTGCAGAAGGTCTTCGGGCACGCCCCCGAGCCCGCCGCACGGCCCGCCCCGACCGGCCCGGTGCCGGGCGGCGAGCCGGAGGGCCGTCCCGACGACGTGGTGGTGCTGGTCTCCCGCCGCGACGCCCCGCTGTGGCGGGTGGTGCAGGAGCTGGAGGCGGCTCTGGGCCGCGGCTGAGGGCACACGTCCATGAAATAGGGGTACGGAGTGCCTTTACGAGTGACACTGAGTGCCATACTCTGTCGGCGTGCACGGTGGCACGGCTGCCGCGCACGCGTGTGCCCGGTGCGCGCCGGACACGCGGGATTCCGGCCGAGCGCAGGGAGTTGACCAGCGTGTACCACCACTCAGCAAACGCCTCGCATCCGGCATCCGGCTCCGCGGCGGGAGTTCTCGATCCCGTCTCCGCGGACTCCAAGGAGGCCATCGTCTTCCAGCGGTGCACGTGGTGCGGCACCGCGATGTACCACCGGCTGCTGTGTCCGGTGTGCCAGGGCAGCGAGCTGCGCACGGAGCGCAGCGAGGGCGTCGGCACGGTCCGGCACTCCACCGTGGTGCACCGCAACACGCCCGCGGCACGCAATGTCTCGCTGATCGAGATGGCCGAGGGGTTCGTCGTACGGGGCCGGGTCATGGGTCCGCCGGTCGGCATCCACAGCGGAGACCGGGTCCGGCTGTCCACCGCCCAGGATCCGGTGCGCGGCGAGCCGGTCTTCCAGCTGCTGGACGAGGCCTACCGGAGCGCCTGGACCTGACGGCGCGGGGAGCGCCCCGGCGCGTCCGGTGGCCGAGGCGCGGATCCCGGCCGACTCGCCGGATCCACCCCCATTGCCGTAGTGGCCCGATCCGATCGACCACGTCTCCTTCACAGGCAACCCGCAAACTCCCCCTTCCGTCCTCCGGAAGCGAGGGGCTCCCGGGACGGATGGGAGCCCGAATTCGGGGGCTGAAGGAGGAACAGTGGTCCGTGCCCGGCGCATATGGGTGACCGCTGCCGCGTTGCTCGCGGTGGCGGGGGCATCCCCAGGGGCGGCAGTGGCCCAGGCTCAACCACCGTCACAGACAAGCGGGTCGACCTCCTCGGGGGACGGGACGCTGCCACCGGGGTGGCGGGTCGACGGCGGCCGGTCGGCGCCCCAGCTGGTGTGGCGGTCGGACCGGCCGGTGCCGATGGGTGACGCCAGGGTCGAATTCCGGTCGGACGGCCGGCTGTTGGGAGTGCCCCGGCCCGGTGCGGACGGGCGCACCTTCCGGCTGCCGCTGGACGGACACCGGGCCACGGCGCGGCGGGAGCTGGCGGGACTGCAGGTGTGGTCCGGTGGGCGCCGGCTGGACGCGCGGACCACCACCGGCGCGCCGGACAGACCCGGGGCCTCGTCCACGCCCCGGCCACCGGCCCCGCTGCCCGCGAACGAGGTCGATCCCGGCAAGCCCGGTCCGTACCGGACCCGGACCGGCGAGTACAGCCTGAACTCGGTGAAACTGCCGGGCCTTTCGGCGCCGGTGGAGATGCGGGGGGTGGTCGTCGCCCCGGTCGGCGCGTCCGGCAGACGTCCGCTCGCGCTGTTCCTGCACGGCCGCCACTTCACCTGCTACAAGGGCCAGGACATCACCGGCGACTGGCCGTGCAGGGCCGGCATGAAGCCCGTGCCGAGTCACCGCGGCTATCTGCGCGACCAGAAACTCCTCGCCTCCCAGGGCTATGTGACCGTCTCGGTCTCCGCCAACGGGATCAACGGCCAGGACTCCGCGGCCGAGGACGGCGGCGCGCAGGCCCGCTCCTCGCTGGTGCGGCTGCACCTGGCCCGGTGGGCGGACTGGGCCGCACACCCCGAGACCGCGCCGTCCGTCGTACGCCGGTCGCCCCGCGCCGATCTGTCGCGCGTGCTGCTCGTCGGGCATTCCCGGGGCGGCGAGGGTGTCGACCGGGCAGCCCTGGACAGCCTCTATCCGCCGCCCGCCGACCAGGACGGCGCTCCCGGCCCGGTCCGCTGGACCATCCGTGGCACCGTCCTCGTCGGCCCCACCGTCTTCGGCCAGAACCCGGTGCCCGACGTGCCGTCCGTGACGATCCTGCCCGGCTGCGACGGTGACGTCTCCGACCTGCAGGGCGAGATCTACGTCGACGGCACCCGCGCGGTCGGCAACGGCAGGGCGCTGCACAGTGCCGTGTACGTCATCGGCGCCGACCACAACTTCTTCAACTCCGAGTGGACGCCGGGCCAGGCCGCGGCCCCCGCCGAGGACGACTTCTCCGACGACCCGGACCACCCGGACCGGGTCTGCGGCAAGCACGCGGCGACCCGGCTCACCGCCGACCAGCAGCACCGGGCCGGTTCGACGTACATCGCGGCCGCCGCACGGCTGTTCCTCGCCGGCGACGACCGGGTGCGGCCGCTGCTGGACGGCTCCGGGAAGCGCGCCCCGTCGGCGGATCCGGCGCGGGTGCTCAGCCACGCGGTGGGCGCGCGCCGGGGTGCCGGGTTCCTTCCCGACGGCGGGGTGGCGGTGACCGGCGCCCGGCTGTGCGACGCGGTGGATCCCAGCCCGGCCAAGGCCTGTCTGGAGCAGGGCGCGAAGGGCGCGTCGCCGCACTTCGCGCGGTGGGAGACCGGCCGGGAGACCGGCCGGCACGCGATCGCGCTGCGCTGGACACGCGCCGGTGCCCCGGCCCGCATCAGCCTGCAGCAGCCCGTGTCACTGTCCGGCGCCAAGGCGCTGGCGCTGCGGCTGTTCGTGCCGCCGAACTCCCGGGGCACCCGGATGGACGTGTCCCTCACCGACACCTCCGGCCGTACGGCCGGGCTGGGCCGCATCAGTGCCGACGGGCTGCCCGGCAGCGAGCGGACCACGTCCTACTGGGCGCGCGAGTTCCGGGTGCCGCTGACGGCGGCCACCCGCGCCGGGCTGTCGCTCGGTTCGGTCAAGTCCCTGGAGCTGACGGCGCGTTCGGCGTCCGGGCAGGCCTGGCTGATGGACGCATGGGGCTGGCGGCCGGGAACGCCCGCGGCACAGGCGGCCCGGCTGCCCCGCGTGGACATCGGCCGCCGCACGGTGGACGAGGGTGACTCGGGCGTGCGCACCTACCGCGTTCCGGTGCGTGTGTCGGGCCACGGCAGCGGGCAGGTCCGGGTGTACGTCGTCGACCCGGCCACCGGGAAGGCCAAGGACCGGCTGGTGACGGTGCACCCCGGCGGCCATGACATCGACGTACCGGTCCAGGTGAAGGGCAACACCCGGTATGGCACGGACGTGACGTACGACGTCCTGGTCAAGGCGGTCCGCGGGGCGGTCGTCGGCTCCTACCGGGGCGGGATCACCGTCCACGACGACGATCCGGCTCCGGCGATGACCGTCACGCCGGTCGACGGCCGGGTCACGGAGGGGCACTCCCTGAAGTGGCGGCTGTCCCTGTCGAAGGCGGTCGACGTGGACATGAGCGCGATGTTCGCGGTGGTGCCGGCCACCGCGCCGGAGCTGTCCACGAAGGACGTCCCGGCGCGCTGGCTGCGGGACACCGCCGGGGCGAAGCCCGACCCGGAGCGGCCTCTTTCGAAGGTCGCCGGTCTCACCCTGTGGGTCGACATCCCGGCGGGGCGGACGAGCGCGGACATCACCGTGCCGACGGTGAAGGACCGGGTGAGGGAGCAGACGGAATCGGTGCGGTTCCAGCAGATCGACATGCAGACCGGTGAGCCGCGCCCCGATGGGCTGGTGCTGTCCGGATCGGTGCTGGACGCGTCGTAGCGGGCCGGTTCCGGGTGGCCCTCACTCGGCGAGGGTCACCCGGATGCCGACCGTGCCGTCCGTGCCGCGCCGCAGCCTGCTGCCGAGCAGGGTGAGGCGGCCGACGATGCCGTACTTGCGGGCGACGAGGTCCCGGTAGCGGGCGGTGGTGGCGGCGTCCGTGATCTCCGCGGTGGCCGGCAGCTGCTCGCCGGTGGGGTTGCCGCGCAGGTCACAGGGGCCGACGAGGACGTCGGGGCGGCGCCGTATCCGCTTGACCTTGAAGCTGTCGGCGGCGGTCCAGACCCCGAGGGTGTCACCGTCGCGGACCACCCAGACCGGAGTGGCGACCGGAGTGCCGTTCTTGCGGTAGCTGGTCACCAGCAGGTACTTGCCGGAGCCGAGCCGGTCCAGCCGCGTGTCGTCCATGCCGGGCAGTCTAGGAGGCCAGGCCGCTTCCGTGACCGCCCGGTCAGGCCGCCATGACTGCACCGTCAGGCTTCCATGACCGCACGTTCACGTGAGGGCCGCCGCCATGCGCCGTACGCCCTCGGTGAGGATCTCGGGAGAGGTCGCCAGGTTCAGCCGTACGTGCCCCGCGCCGCCGGTGCCGAAGGGCAGGCCCGAGCTGAGGGCGACCCTGCCGCGGTCGAGGAAGACCTGTGCGGGGTCGTCACCGAGGCCGAGGGCGCGGCAGTCGAGCCATGCCAGACAGGTGGCCTCGGCGGGCTGCGGGCGGATTGCGGGCAGGTGCTCGGTGAGCAGGGCCGCGAGCAGGGTCCGGTTGGCCTGCAGCCCGGCCAGCAGGGCGTCCAGCCAGCCGGTGCCCTCGCGCAGGGCGGCGGTGTGGGCGATGACGCCGATGTGGCTGGGACCGTGGCCGACCTCCTCGGGGAGCCGGTCGAGGTCGGCGGCGGCCTTCGGTCCGGCGAGGGCGACGGCGGCCTTGAGACCGGCCAGGTTCCAGCCCTTGGAGGCCGACATCAGGGACAGTCCGCTCTCGGCTCCGGGGACGCTCAGGTACGGCACGAAGGGGACGCCGGGGGTGACGAGCGGGGCGTGGATCTCGTCCGCGACGACCCGGACGCCGTACCGCTCGGCCAGGGCCGCGACGGCCGTCAGTTCGGCGGCGGTGTGGACGGTGCCGGTGGGGTTGTGCGGGCTGCACAGCAGGTAGGCGGCGCGCCGGGAAGCGGCGGGGCCGGCACCGGCGGTCGCCTGCCGGAACGCCTCCTCCAGCGCGGCCGGGTCGAGGCGCCGATCCGCGCCGAGCGGGGCTTCGACCACCCGGCGGTCCATGTGGGTGACGAACTGGAAGAACGGCGGATACACCGGCGGGTTGACGATCACGGGATCGCCGGGCCCGGTGACCAGTTTGATCATCTCGACCACGCCGAGCATCACGTCCGGCACGATCGCGGTGCGCTCGACGGCGATCCCGTCCCAGTTCCAGCGTGCGGCGGCGAACGCGGCCAGCGCCTCGGCGTAGGCGGTGCCCGCCGGGTACCCGGTGTCGCCGAGTGCGAGCGCGTCGGTCACGGCGCGGACCACGGGCCCGGCGAGCGGTACGTCCATCTCGGCCACCCACAGCGGCAGCACGTCCTCGGGGTAGGTGCGCCATTTCATGCTCGTACGACGGCGCAGCTGCTCCAGGCCGAGGGCGCGCAGCGGGTCGCCTTCGCCGGGAGTGCCGTGCGGGATGCTCGTCATGAGGCTCACGATAGGGGCTGCGGGGGCAGCGGGCACGGGCGGAAATCGGGGACGCGCGGGGCGGAGATCAACTCGGGCGTCTAGATTGCGTCTTGCACGGTGCAACCCTCGTCAGGCATCTCATCCGTATCCAGGAGCTGACCCACGTGACCGACAACCCGGCAGCCACCGACGACGTGGCCGTGTCGCTGCGCGCCCGTATCAACACCGGCCAGCCGCACACCGCCCGGATCTGGAACTACTGGCTCGGCGGCAAGGACAACTACGAGGTCGACCGCGCGGCCGGCGACCAGATCCGCCAACTGCACCCGGGCATCGGCGAGTACGCGCGCGCCGACCGGCTGTTCCTCGGCCGGGCCGTACGCCACCTGGTCGGTGAGGCCGGCATCCGGCAGTTCCTGGACATCGGCACCGGGCTGCCCACCGCCGACAACACGCACGAGGTCGCCCAGCGCATCGCGCCCGAGTCGCGGATCGTGTACGTCGACAACGACCCGCTGGTCCTCGCGCATGCGCGTGCCCTGCTGACGAGCACGCAGGAGGGCCGTACGGACTATCTGGACGAGGATCTGCGCAACGTCGACGCGATCCTCGAACACGCGGCGAAGACACTGGACTTCAGTGAGCCGGTGGCGCTGATGCTGCTCGGCGTGGTCATCTTCATCGGCGACGAAGAGGATCCGTACGGTCTGGTACGGCAGTTGACGGACCGGCTGCCGGCGGGCAGTCACCTGGTGCTGTCGCACACCGTCACCCACCCGTCGATGCCGGACGTGGACGAGGCGGTGAGGTTCTGGAACGAGCACGGCACACCGAAGCTGACCCAGCGCACGCCCGAGGACGTGGCCCGGTTCTTCGACGGTCTCGAACTGCTGGAGCCGGGTGTCGTGTCCTGCTCGCGCTGGCGCCCCGAGCACGACCACGGGGCCGAGCCGGAGGAGGTCGCGATGTTCGGCGGGGTGGCCCGCAAGAACTGAACCCGGGCAGCACAGATCCCGGCCGGCGGTGAACGCGGCGGCTGCGGGCCGCGTATGGAGGTGCGGGCCCTCGACGACCCGAGGGCCTCGCGCCGCCGGCCCTCGGCAGCGCGCGTACGGTTCGGCTTCGGGAGCCCTGCATGCGGCACGCACGACGACGGATCGTCAGGCGGGTGACACGCCTGGCGGCGGTCGGCGGACTCCTCCTGGGGGGCGCGATGGTCGCCCAGGCGGCCATGGCGAGCGAGACGCCTCCGGCCGCCGCCAGACCGCTCGCCTCGGCCGCCGGCCGCGCGGACCCCGGCGCCACGCTGGTGGCGCGGCTGGGCACGGCACGGACGGCGGGCAACTGGATCGGCGCCGACGGGCGGCCGGTCGTGGCGGTGACCGACGAGGCGGCGGCGCGGGAGGTACGGCGCGCGGGAGCAGCGGCGAAGGTCGTGTCGCACAGCATGGACGAACTCAGGTCGGCCACGGCCGCGTTGCGTGCGGCGCCGCGCGTGGCGGGCACCGCGTGGGCGGTGGACTACCGCACCAACCGGGTCGTGGTGCGCGCGGACAGCACGGTGTCCGCCGGGGACTGGTCCCGGATGAGCCACGTCGCCGCGGGGATCGGCGGCTTTGTGCGGATGGAGCGCATGAAGGGCACGTTCACCACGCGGCTGAACGGTGCCCAGCCGATCCTGTCGACCGGTGGCCGCTGCTCGGCGGGGTTCAACGTGACCAACGGGCAGAGCGACTTCATTCTCACCGCCGGTCACTGCGGTCCCGCGGGATCGACGTGGTTCGCCGACAACCAGGGCAACCAGCAGCTGGGCCGTACGGTGAACAGCGCCTTTCCCGGTACTGACTTCTCGCTGGTGCAGTACGCCTCCGGGAAGGCCGGTGACGGCGCCGATGTCGTCGCGATCGGCGGCGGCAACGGGGTGCGGATCACGGGTGTCGCCGATGCGGCGGTAGGGCAGCGGGTCTTCCGCAGCGGCAGCACCAGCGGTCTGCACGACGGGACGGTCACCGCGTTGAACGCGACCGTCAACTATCCCGAGGGGACGGTCACCGGACTCATCGAGACCAATGTGTGCGCCGAACCCGGCGACAGCGGCGGTCCGCTGTTCTCCGACGGGATCGCGCTCGGTGTCACCTCGGGCGGCAGCGGTGACTGCACGACGGGCGGGACGACGTTCTTCCAGCCGGTGACCAAGGCGATGACGGCGCTGAACGTCAAGCTGATCGTGTCCGCGCAGAACGCCGGTGCCGCGGGGCAGGGCTCCGCCTCCCCCGCGCCGTCCGCCTCGGCCGCGCAGGGTGCGGTCGCACCGAGCGCGGCCTCGCCCGGCTCCTCGGCACCGGTGACGGGCACAGCGGGGCAGACCCTCCTGGCGCGGCTGACGGACACCCGGAACGTCGGCCCCGGGCTGCTGGTGATCGCGGGCAGCCTGATCGCGCTGGTGGCGACCCGCTACATCCGGGCGGAGCAGGACCGCAAGGCGTATCAGCGGTACTACTCGGCGACCTGGGGCTGAGGAAGCCCTGGAGGTGGTGTGCGAAGGGCACCCGTGCGCTCACGGGTGCCCTGGTACGGATTTCGGTGCGGTCCGCGCGAGGTCGGTCAGGCCGCCCGCTGCGACCGCGGGGTCGCGGCGGCCCACTCCATCACGAGGCGCTGGTACTGCGCGCGCTGCTCGGTGGTCAGTGTCCCGCCCGACCGGCGCCACAGGGCCCTGATCTCCTCGTTGACCTCCGCGGCCGATCGCTCGGGGGCGGCTTCAACAGTGGTGGACATGCTGTGAAGCATATGCCGACCGGCGTGAAGACGCTGTGAGCAAGCGCACCCGATACGGACATTCCGGACCGTGTTGCTCATCACGTCAATGTGCCGGCCCCGACTGCTCAGGTGCCCGGCTTGCGGCCGTAGACGAAGACGTCGTCGCCCGTCCTCAGCAGCGACCAGTACGCCTTCGCGTTCTTGGTGGTCATGTTGACGCAGCCGTGCGAGCCCGGCGGGTTCCACATGCTCAGGTTGACGGAGTGGAAGGCCTGGCCGCCGTCGAAGAACTGGCTGTAGGGCATCGGCACGTTGTAGAGGTTCGAGACGTGATCGATGTCCCGCCAGTAGATCTTCTTCAGGCCGGTGCGGGTGGTGTAGCCCTTGCGGCCGGTGCGCACGGGGACGGGGCCGTAGACGAGCTTCTTGCCGTCCTGGATCCAGCTGAGCTGGAGCGTGAGGTTCACGCAGGCGATCCGGCCCTTGTTCACCGGGCACGCGCCGTCCTTGTTTGGGTTGTTCCCGACGGCCTTCTGCTTGTTCATGAGGTCCATCACGCCCCAGGTGACCGGTCCGGCGTAGCCGACGGCGGGTGTGATGCCGTGCTTGTTCTGGAAGGCCTGGATGGCCGTGCAGTCGGCGGCGGACTGCTTGCCGTCGACCGGCCGGCCGAGGAACTTCTCCACCTGCCTTTGGTACGGCCCCGTCTGCGAGGTGCAGCTCGCGGCCTGGGCCGGTGCCGCGGTGAGCGCCAGTGTGAGCGGTGCCACCAGTGCCGTGACGCCGAGCGCGACGACACCTCGTCTGCGTACGTCCCCCATGTGCATTCTTCTTCTCCCCTTGTCGCCCAGGGCCTGCCCCGGGTGCCTCCCTGCGCGATTCCCGCAATGTCGGACTACTAGACCTGCGAGGGGGCGTGGGGGTTGCGTTTCCGGTCAGGCTGTGACGAATCGGTGAACTTCGTCACCGTGCAGCCGCCCGGCGGGGAGCCTGCGGCCGTAGGCGACCAGCAGTAGGTCCTGGCCGCGGCCGTACAGGGGCGCGCCCGAGCCGAAGGACCAGTCGAGGTCGTCCGCGCACAGCCGTACGCCGGTGAGGTCGGTGCCGAAGACACGGAAGGCGCGCGGGTCGATCGCGTCGAGGAGGATCCGCAGCCGGTCCGCGGGGATGTCGCGCTCCAGCCCGAGGGCGACGGTGACGTCCAGGCCGTGGACGACGTCATGGCCGAGGGCCGCGGTGAGGCCGCCGATGGGGGGCGTCCAGGGGTGGTGGGCGTGGGTACGCAGGAAGGCGGCGAGTTCCGCGTCGGAGTGGGCGGTCGCGTCGCGGCGGGCGAGCCGGTCGGTCGTACGGTGCAGGCTGCCGCGCGCCTGCACCAGTTCCCACAGCACCCGCGCGGTCGGGTGGCGGAACCCCATCGACATGTGTGCGACGACCTCGCGTACCCGCCAGCCCGCGCACAGGCTGGGTGCGTCCCACTGGCCGGGCGTCAACGTCTCGAAGAGATCGGCCAGTTCTCGTCGTTCGGCGGCGATGGCGGCGGCCGTGGTGGCGGCGTCCGCCGCGGTGCGTGCTGCTTTCCCCATGACTCCAGGGTGTTGGCGGAGGAGCCGGAAGTCCAAGACATGCTGTGTCTCGCATCTAGCATGATCGGTTATGGAGTTGCGGGTATGGAGTTGAGGCAGCTGCGGTACTTCGTGACCGTGGTGGAGGAGGCCGGGTTCACGCGGGCCGCCGAGCGGTTGCATCTGGCCCAGCCGGGGTTGAGCGCGCAAATACGGCAGTTGGAGCGGGAGTTGGGGCAGCCGTTGCTGGACCGCTCGGGCCGCTCGGTCCGGCCGACGGAGGTGGGTGAGGCGGTCCTGCCGTACGCGCGGGCCGCACTCGCGGCCGTCGAGGGGGTACGGCAGACGGTGCAGGAGTACACGGGACTGCTGCGCGGCCGGGTCGCCGTCGGTCTCGTCCCCGGCACCCTCGCGCACGCCTTCGACGTGGCCGGGCAGCTGGCGGGCTTCCATGAAGCACACCCTCGGGTGGAGGTCACCCTCACCGAGGACACCTCGGAGCGGATGCTGGCCGCGCTGCGCCGGGGCGAGCTGGACCTGGCCGTGATCGGTGTGGCCGGTACGGCGCCGCCGGCGGGCATCGGGCTGCACGTGGTGATCGACGAACCGCTGGTCGCGGCGGCCGTGCCCGGACACCCCCTGTTCGTCGAGTACGACGGCGCCGATGCCGTTCCGCCGGCGGCTCTGCGCGGGCACCGGCTGATCAGTCTGCCGCGCGGAACGGGGATGCGCGGGGTACTGGAGCGGCTGTGCGCCGAGGCGGGCTTCCAGCCGCAGATCGCGGTGGAGGCGGCGACCCCGGACGCGCTGCGCCGGCTGGCGGCTCGCGGCCTCGGGGTCGCCGTCCTGCCGGGTCTCGACCCCCGGCCGGGCCTCATCACCCTGCCCTTGGCCGACCCCCGCGCCCGCGGTCGGGTGGCCCTGGCGTGGCGCTCGGAGGGCCCCATGCTGCCGGCGGCGCGAGAGCTGCTGGGGCGGCTGCGGAAGGGAATGGGTGGGGGTGGATGAGCGCCGTGTCCCTGACCGTTGCGGGGTGCGGGTGCGTCGTGCTTGCGCGCGCAGTTTCCTGACGAAGACGTCCAGGCGGCCCCTTGTTCGCGGTCGGTGCGGTCCACCGGGGCGCTCCCGAGCCCGGCGCCACCTTGGTCTTGAGCGGTCCTGGCGTGTCCGGCCTCCCGTGTGCTTCGGCTGCTGTCGCCGTTCGCCGGCGCGGGAGAGCCGGACATCCTCTGTCGGGGTTGCCGGCGGGTTCTCAGTGTCCGCGCCGGATCCATTCCTCCAGGTGGGGTGCCTCGGCGCCGATGGTGGTGGCGTCGCCGTGGCCGGTCAGGACCTTGGTCTCCGGGGGGAGGGTGAGGAGCCGGTCGCGGATCGAGTCGATGATCGTCGGGAAGTGGGAGTAGGAGCGTCCGGTGGCGCCCGGGCCGCCCTGGAAGAGGGTGTCACCGGTGAAGACGGTGCCGAGCCCGGGGTCGTACAGGCAGACCGCGCCGGGGGCGTGGCCGGGGGTGTGCAGCACGGTCAGGTCGGCGCCGGCCGCCTCGATGACCTGGCCGTCCAGGAGATGCCGGTCGGGGTCGCGGTCGGGGTGGGTCTGCTTCCACAGCGGCAGGTCGTCGGGGTGCAGCCAGATGGTGGCGCCGGTGAGGTCGGCGAGTGCCGGTGCGGCGTTGACGTGGTCGTTGTGGGCGTGCGTGCACACGATGGCGATCAGGCGCCGGTCGTCGACGGCGCGGGCGATGGCCTCGGCGTCATGGGCGGCGTCGATGACGATCACCTCCCGTTCGTCGCCGACGATCCACACGTTGTTCTCGACGTCCCAGGTGCCGCCGTCGAGGGTGAACTGCCCGGAGGTGACGAGGCGTTCGATGCGCACGGTCATCAGAGCACCACCACCGAACGCAGCACATCACCGTGGTGCATCCGCTCGAACGCCTTCTCCACCTCGTCCAGTTCGATGGTCTCGGTGACGAACGCGTCGAGCGGCAGCCGGCCCTGCAGGTGCAGGTCGATCAGCATGGGGAAGTCCCGGGAGGGCAGGCAGTCGCCGTACCAGCTGGACTTCAGGGCGCCGCCGCGTCCGAACACGTCCAGCAGGGGAAGTTCGAGCTTCATCTCGGGCGTGGGGACGCCGACGAGGACGACCGTGCCGGCGAGGTCGCGGGCGTAGAAGGCCTGCTGGTATGTCTCCGGGCGGCCGACGGCCTCGATGACGACGTCGGCGCCGAAGCCGCCGGTCAGCTCGCGGATCGCCGCGACCGGGTCGGTCTCCTTGGAGTTGACGGTGTGCGTGGCGCCCAGGGTGCGGGCCTTTTCCAGCTTGCGGTCGTCGATGTCGACGGCGATGATCTTCGCCGCGCCGGCGAGGTTCGACCCGGCGATGGCCGCGTCGCCGACCCCGCCGCACCCGATGACCGCGACACTGTCGCCGCGGCCGACGCCGCCGGTGTTGATCGCGGCACCGATCCCGGCCATGACGCCGCAGCCCAGCAGGCCGGCGACCGCCGGGGAGACGGCCGGGTCGACCTTGGTGCACTGGCCGGCGGCGACGAGGGTCTTCTCGGCGAACGCGCCGATACCGAGGGCCGGGGAGAGCTCCTGCCCGGTGGCCGCGAGGGTCATCCTCTGCCGGGCGTTGTGGGTGTTGAAGCAGTACCAGGGCCGGCCGCGCAGACACGCCCGGCAATTCCCGCACACGGCACGCCAGTTGAGGATGACGAAGTCACCGGGTGCCACATCGGCCACGCCGTCGCCGACCGCCTCCACGACACCGGCGGCCTCGTGGCCGAGCAGGAAGGGGAAGTCGTCCGAGATGCCGCCCTGCTTGTAGTGCAGGTCGGTATGACAGACTCCGCAGGCCTGCACGCGCACCACGGCCTCGCCGGGTCCCGGATCCGGCACCACGATCGTCTCGACCCGTACGGGCTCGTCCTTGCCCGGTGCGATCACGCCGCGTACTTCCTGCGCCATTCTCTGGCCCTTTCCTCGGTTGCCTTCCCTGCCGACCCTACGCGCGAGGGATCGACGGCGGGACGTTCCACGGCGATGACCGTGGATCTTTCCGGCCGCCGGGCGAAGCGGCCGGGCGAAGCGGCGGGCCCTCACCCTGCGGGAAGGGTTCAAATTCAGTAAGAATTTGACCGAATAACGTCATTCTATGATGGCAATCTTTTTGCAGGCTGCGGGAGTTTGCCTGGTGTGTGCACCCGACCCGGCCGTGCCTCAATGGGGGCATGCCTGTCGACGGCCGCACCGGACGTACCGCATTCCTGTTCTCGGCCGGCGCCGCACCGCGGCCCGGTACGGCGTGTGAACTCCGGGACGCCTTCCCGGTGTTCGCCGACGCGCTCGACGAGATCTGCGCCCGCCTCGATCCGTATCTCGAACTCCCGCTGCACTGCGTGATGTGCGCGGCCGACGGTACGCGCACGGCCGCACTGCTGGACCGGGAGTCGTTCGCCGGGCCGGCCCTCTTCGCACTCCAGGCGGCGCAGTACCGGCTGCTGCGCAGTTGGGGCGTCCGTCCTGACGTGGTGTTCGGGCACGCGTCCGGGCGGATGGCCGCCGCGTACGCCGCGGGTGTGTTCTCCCTGGCGGAGGCCTGTCACGCGGTCGGTACCCTGGCCCGCCTGCTGGGCGGCCCGCCGGCGCGGGGGCCGCGCTCCGCCGGGCCGGACGGCATCCTCGCCGCGTACGGCCGTACCCTCGCCACGCTCCACCCGCGGGCGCCGCGTCTCCCCCTGGTCTGCGACGTCACGGCCCGGCCGGTGGGTGTCGAGACCGCCGATCCGGAGTTCTGGGTGCGGCGCGCTCCGCTGCGTTTCGCGGAGGCCGTCGGCCTGCTGCACCGCGGCGGGGTCCGCACCTGGTGGGAACTGGGCCCCGCGGACCAGCTCACCCGCCTGCTCCCGGACTGCCTCACGGGCTGTCTCCCGGGCGGCACGACCGCGGCCTTCGCGCTGTCCCGGGACTGGGCACTGCTGCGGTCGGGGCCGAGCACCGGCCCGCAAGAGCCGTGACGGGGGCGGGGCCGAGCGTACGGGCCCGCAAGGGCCGTTGCCAGGCGAAGGCGTACGGCTGCGCTTGCCGTGGCCGCCGGGCCGGAGGAACCTCGAAGGGTGGGGGTCCGCGTGGTCCGCGCCCCGCCGGGCCGCGGGCGCCCGAAGGAGGTCACCATGGGCACCGCGACAGGTTCCGCCTTCGACACCGAGGCACTGCGCCGGGGCATAGAAGGGAACACCGGGAACACCCTTCTGTCGCTCTACGCCGACGACGCGGAGATCCGCATCGTCGACCACAACCACCAGCCCAGCCACCCCACCGTGCTGCGCGGCCGGGGTCAGATCGCCGAGTTGCTGGACGACATCTACAGCCGCGACATGACACACAAGCTGGACCAGTGCGTGGTGCAGGGCGACCACGCCGCCTTCACCGAGTCCTGCCAGTACGGGGACGGCACCCGGGTCCTCGCCGAGTCGATGGTCACCTTGCGTGACGGCAAGATAGCCAGTCAGTTGCTCATCCAGGCCTGGGACGAGTAGGCCTGGGACGAGTAGCCGCGCACACCGGCATGACAGACGCCGGAAGGAGATTCTCCACGGTCCAGGTCACCTCCGGGCTGACCTGGACCTTCTCTGCCCGCACGGCCCTCGGGCGGATGCCCGGGGCGCATCCGCGAAAGCTGCCGGCTTCCGGGCGGGCCGAAGGGCATGCGGGTGCTCGGTTACGCTGTACCCGGGCCGTGACTGGCGCTGAGGTGGAGTACCACCGGGGAGCGGTCCGTGGTGGATGCCGCGCGCCTGGGCGAGAGAGTCGATCCAGCTCAGGAGTGTGCAGCATGACCCAGGCCCGTCTCATGGACGGCACCGCCCTCGCCCGCCGTATCGTCGAGGACACCGCGAAGAAGGCCGCCGGCCTCACCGCCCGGACCGGCACCGCGCCCTGTCTCGCGACCGTGCTCGTCGGCGAGGACCCGGCGTCCGTGACCTACGTCCGCATGAAGCAGAACCGCTGCCGCAAGGCCGGTATCGAGTCCCGGCACGTGGCCCTGCCCGCCACCACGACCACCGGCGAACTCGTCGGCGCGCTGCGGGAGTTGTCGGCCGACCCGACCGTGCACGGCATCCTGCTCCAGCACCCGGCCGGCAAGCACATCGACGAGCGGGCCGCGTTCGAGGCGATCGCTCCGGAGAAGGACGTCGACGGCGTCACCTTCGCCTCGTTCGCCACGATGAGCTTCGGCCTGCCGGGCTTCGTCTCCTGCACGCCCGGCGGCATCCTGCGGCTGCTGGACGAGTACGGCGTCGATCCCGCCGGGAAGCGGGCCGTGGTCGTGGGCCGCAGCGCGATCCTCGGCAAGCCGGTGGGCATGCTGCTCCTGGCCCGGGACGCGA
Organism: Streptomyces sp. NPDC030799; assembly: GCF_055572255.1. Taxonomy (NCBI): domain Bacteria; kingdom Bacillati; phylum Actinomycetota; class Actinomycetes; order Kitasatosporales; family Streptomycetaceae; genus Streptomyces; species Streptomyces sp. NPDC030799. The sequence continues at coordinate 767,099 of NZ_JBVIDS010000003.1, forward strand.
CCGTGACGTACTGCCACTCGCGGACGGCGGACCTGTCGGCGGCGGTCCGGGAGGCGGACATCGTGGTCGCCGCGGTGGGCCGGCCGCGGCTGATCCGCGGTCAGGACATCAAGCCGGGCGCGGTGGTGATCGACGCCGGTTACAACCCGGGGAACGTCGGCGACGTCGACTTCGACTCCGCGGTGGAGCGGGCCTCGCTGATCACGCCGGTGCCGGGCGGTGTCGGCCCCATGACGATCGCCACCCTGCTGGAGCAGACCGTCGAGGCCGCCGCCCGGCAGCTCGGTGCATGAGGTCGGCGCAGAAGGTGAGCGCTGAGGTCAGCGCATCCAGGCGCTGTATCCCATGACATCTCCGGCCTTCACGCCGTACTCGGGGTCGTCCTTGACGAAGGTGGCCTCCATGCCGAGGACAGCGCCGGTGCGCGGTTCCAGGATCAGCATGCGCCGGACGGTGCCGGCGTCGTACACATAGGCCTGGCCGGGGCGGCCGAGCCGGTCGGTCACCTGCCCGGCCGGCCGCAGCCCGTGGGCCTGCGCGAACACCCGGACGAGAGCCGCCGACTCGCGGGCACCGAGGGTCCAGTTGTCGAGCAGTTCCCCGACGGCGTCGAAGAGTTCGCCGGTGCTCAGCGGGGCCGTGCCGCGGTTGATCCCGGGGCGGGCGATCTCGGTGAGATAGGCGCGCAGGGCCGCCGCGGTGTGCGGCGGGGGCGCCTCGGGCGGGGCGTCGCTCCAGCTCGGCGGGTAGGTGGTCCGGCTCAGCACATGACCGTCCGTCACGAGGCGTGGCTCGTCGCCCTCGTCGGTGAGGACGGGGCGGCCGGGTGTGCGCGGGTCGGTCGCCACGACGAGTTCGGTGTGACTGGCGTCCGCCCGCCAGCGCACCACACGTTCCTCGGGGAGGGTGACGGGCGGCTCGTCGTCGCTCATGCCGAGGGCCCACACCTGCACATGCGTCCCCTTGCGCAGGCTCGGCGAGCCGTCCGCCGCGGCCGCGTCGGCCAGCGCCGTCATGTCCTTCAGGGGTACGGGCGTGGAGTGGACCTGGACGGCCAGCGGGCGCGGCGCGGCGACGGCCGCGGGAGTGCTCGCCCCACCGAGCAGAGCGGTGAGGGCGGTCACGAGGACGACGGCGGTGGCGGCGAGGCCCCAGGCCAGCCGGGCGCGTGGGGTACGACCGGGCAGCGGCGCAAGCAGCCTTGCGCGGCGCGATGGGCGTTCCTCGCCCAGCAGCCGGTCGAGATGCCGCTGGGCGCGGTGGTCGAGCGGTCCGTCGCCGAAGTGGGGGCCGTCGGCCCGTACCGGGTTGGCGCGACGCAGGAGTTCGAGGTCGTCAGGCATGTCGGTGGTCCTTGCTGAGGTTCGCGCCGTGGACGCTCGCAGCGCGTGGCGGGCGCGGGCCGTGACCGTGCTCCTGCGCGGGCGTCGCGCGGGCGGTGGTCACAGCATGCACGGTGTCGGGTCGTCCGTCGGCCGGCAGCGGCGTCGCGGCCGGTGGCGGGTCGGCCGCCGATGCGGGGCGTATCCGATCGATCTGGACACGGAGGCGGTTCCGGGCCCGGTGCAGACGCATGGCTGCCGCCCGTGTGCCGCAGCCCAGGACGACCGCGATCTCGTCGGTGCCGAGTTCCTCCCAGGCCGTGAGGCGCAGCACCTCCTGGTCCGCCGGGGACAGCCGGGCCAGCGCCTCGTGCACCCAGGCGCCGGGGCCCTCCGCATCGGGGCTGTCCACGACGTGCCGGCCGTGCGCGGCCTCGTCGTTGCCCAGTCGGTGCAGCAGCCGTCGCCTGCGGCCGTAGCCGCGTATCGCGTTCGCCAGGCAGTTGCGGGCCACCCCGTACAACCAGGGCAGCGGCGCGTCCGGGAGGTCGCGCCGCCGTCGCCAGGCGACCGTGAACACCTCCGCCACCACTTCCTCCACCTCGTCGGCCCGCCCGGGCAGTCGCCGCGCGACATAGCGGCTGACCGCCCAGTAGTGCTCGCGATAGGCAGCGGCGAAGATCTCGTCGTTGCTCATGTTCGGTTCGTGTCCGGCACCGCCCGGATCGTCACACCCTTCTTCCGTGATGCTCATCGCGTCGTCCGAGTGTGACCGGTGGGCGGGGCGTGGACACAGGCGGGGCGTGAACAGGATCAGAGACATCAGGGGCATCAGGGCGGTGCGGTGGCTCACCACCACCGATCACAAGACGATCGGCACGCTCTATCTGGCGACGTCGTTCGCGTTCTTCCTGATCGGCGGCGTGATGGCGCTGATCATGCGCGCCGAGCTGGCCCGTCCGGGCCTGCAGATCATGTCGAACGAGCAGTTCAACCAGGCGTTCACGATGCACGGCACGATCATGCTGCTGAT